>UWOR01000031.1 GCA_900604495.1 Desulfovibrio sp. Marseille-P6017
ATATAATTCATTTCTATTTTTTTTTAATGTTTGTTTAAATGATTTAAGTAACTCTTTATAATTACAATTCAACTTAAAATATTCTGTAGATGTATAGTTTTTTATATCTATATGTTCTTTTAATTTATCTTCCTCTATTCCTGTAAAAGACGATAGTATAATAGTATTTTTATCATTCAAGAATTTATGTTTGCTAATATAATTACATAGTTTTATATGATATGGTGTAAATGCTAAATAAACGACTTTCATAATTTTCTCCTTATTCATTTGTTAAACATAATCTATAGCATTTAAATATTCTTTAGCTACATTTTCTATATCAAATAATAATATCTTATTTTTATTATACATTCCCATTGTTTTAATTTTATTATGATTAGTTAACATATATTCTATCGTTTTTTTAAATTGTTCTGTATCTAAAGGATCAATTATGTATCCACCTTTTCCTTGGTCAATTAAGTCATATGAACCATCTGCATACTTTGAAACAATCACAGGTAATCCTGCACACATAGCTTCATTTATGACTAATCCAAAGCAATCTTGTCTAGATGGTAGTACGAATAAGTTAGAGTTTTTATATAAATTAACTAACTCCTCTCTTTGTTTAAAGCCTAAAAACTCAACTTTTTTATCAATTCCCAATTTAATAGATAAATTTCTTAACTTATTCTCATCTTCTCCTGATCCAATCAATTTAAGTTTATAGTTTATATTTACATCCTTTAGTGCTTCAAATAATAAGTCTATACCCTTTCTCTGACTTAATGTACCAACAAATATTATGTTATTATTTTTATTATATTCATTTTCACAGATATATTTATTTATGTCTATAGTAAGATAGCTTAAAAATATTTTACTTTTAGCACCATAATATAATTGAGCTTCTTTTGTTTTTGTACTACTTGCTATAAGAGCATGTGATCCGCTACATATAATCTTTCTCAGTTTTTGTTGAATTAAAGTTATATTTTTTTCTGAATTCAAAGTCCCATCTGACCAACTTATAAACTTTTTATTTTTTACTTTACTCCATGAATATGCTAACAATACAGTTGGATTATACTCACTTCCTATTATTATATCTGGTTTTATTTCATCCAACTTTTTTAGTATGTTTATTGGAATATGAATATACTTATAATCTAATTTCCCCTTTATTCTTATAGTTCTAGATTTCAAAAACATATATTTATGATTTACATCTTCTATATTC
>UWOR01000024.1 GCA_900604495.1 Desulfovibrio sp. Marseille-P6017
AAAAGAGGTGAAAAAATGTCGGAGAAAAAAACAGTAACTCTACAGATTCCAGTACCAATATCTCTTGCTCAAGATATCAAAAACTTAGCAAAGTTAGATGAACGAAGTATGGCGGTTTATTGTAAAAGAGCATTACAAGCACATGTAGAAGATGTTCTTGGAATTAACACAAAAGAGATGCAGATGGAAGAGATAAGAAAAAACTTTATAGGAAACGTATTAGCAATTAATGATAATTCAGATAGCAGAAAAGATGATGAGGTGTCAGATGTAGTTAATACAGTTGAAATAAAGAAGACTGAAACTAAAAATAAAAAAAGACCTGGGAAAATGGTCGTAGGATTATAGCAAAATTATAGGAGGTTATTAATATGGCATTATTAAGAAGAGTAGCAGTAGATTTAGGTAATCTATATATAAAAGGAGTTGTAAGAGACCAAAAAACTGGAAAGGTTATAAAGAAAAAAATATCAAATAAAATAACTACTGAAGTAGATATAAAAAATAGTAAAACTCGTAAATTACAAAGAGGTGGTAATACATACTATATTGGCACAGGTAATTTAAACAACAATATATTAAAGCACACTAGACAACATATTCTTGATCAAATTTTAGTTATGATAAGTGAACTTATAGATGATGAATTTGCAAAAGTTAGTGTAGCATTAGGATTGCCACCTGCCCAACTAAACAATGAATCTTTTAGAAGAAGTTTTTTAAATGAAATACCTATAGGTGAAGAAATTGAATTTAGAGTTGATGATTCTTATAGAAAAGTAGTTATAGAGTCTGTAAAAACTTATTATGAAGGATATAGTGCGTTTTATAATCTTATAAATGTAGGTGAATATGATGATAATTTATTAGTTATAGACGTTGGGGGCGGAACAATAGATTGCTGTTCGTATAAGTATGATATAGATGATGAAACACATAACCCGGTTAGAACTCATACAGTAGAAAAAGGAGCAATAAATCTAATAGAAGAACTTAGACAGTACATAAATAAAAAAATAGATGGAAATGTATCTTTTGAAGATATAGATGATTGCATAAGAGCAGAAAGAGAAACTTTCAAATATAGAAATGTAGAATATAAAATAAGTGACTATATAAACTCTATAGAAACAACTGTAGATAATATAATGAACAATATTGATAACAAGTATGAAGGATTAGATAAATATCAAATTGTGTTCGTGGGCGGAGCTGCTAAATTATTTAAGATACATGCATCCAAGAAAGTTGCTAATGAATTTGAACTTAATGAAGACCAAAGATTCTATGCAAATGCAGAAGGGTATTTAGAACAACTTGAAGATGAAGAATAAAAAAAGAGAAGATTTTACAAAGTTGCGCCTTGTAAAATCTCCTCTTTTAAATAAATATCTTATAAATTATAATAACACATAAATACGTTCTTAGGAATGTATTTATGTGAAAAAATATCTTAAAATTAGGATATATTTTAAATAGGAGTTAAAAATGATACAATATAACCGATTCTTAATTGTAAAAAAAAGGTATTATTGTTATAATTTCAAAGGACATAGATTATAAACATAGAGGTAAAATAATGGAAAAATTAAAGGCTGATTTATCAAAAAAGATAATAGAAAAAAATTTAAGTTGGGAAATAGATGAAAAGGTTGAGTATATTAGAATATCTACTAAAAGGGGTTATCTTCTACTATTATACTCAGATGTGAAAAATAAATATGTAATTGCTTATATATTTAAAGATGAAAGATATAAAGATATTAAAGATATAGATTATATAAATAACGACATATCTTTAGCTAGAGAAGAATATGATGAAATTCTAGATGTAGATAAAGCATTAGAATTTATGATACCTTTAGCAGAATTTGGAGATCGTGATCCAAGTGAATTTCTAAGCTTTACAATATAAGTAGAGCACATAAATATTAATCAAAAG
Organism: Desulfovibrio sp. Marseille-P6017; assembly: GCA_900604495.1. Next base: position 1,943 of record UWOR01000024.1, read on the forward strand.
TTAAGACACTGAAAAGAAAAAAATAACACCTAAATAGAGAAATAATTTAACTAAAAAAGTACTATATAATTTATATAGTACTTTTTTAGTTATTGTACGGTGCGAGATTATTTTTGGCTCTGTTAGCCATCTTCGTGATAAATATTACATAAAAACAACCACACATTAGACTTTTCAATACATTGAATTCTAAGATGTGGTTACTTTTATAGCTTACTATAAATTGTTCGTAATATATTAATATTGTGAACAATTTATAGTAAGTTATAGAAGTAACCATATCTTAGAATTCAATGCATTGAAAAGTCTAAGGCGTGGTTATTTTTATGCTACATTTATCACGAAGAACCGTATCACAAGTAAGTGCGAACTTTACCAAAATTGGATATATAAATGAAAGGTAGGTCTGCTTTAATTCTGCAATGAAACTCACAAAAATCTAAAATTTGAATTTTTGTAGGTTATTGTAGTTTTATTCATAGGTTCTTCGTTTTTCACCTATTTCAGCAAATTAGAATTTGTTTTTTCTAATCTATAGTATTGAAAGAAATTGTAAAACATTCCACAAATATATTTTTTATATTCATTTCAGATTTAGGTTAAAGTTAGTAGTTATTCTTTTGTGTATATAAGTTATTTGAAGTAATAAAGTTTCAATTGAATTTGGATAAATATGAATATAAAAGTATTGAAAAAAAATAAAAGTTTATATATAATGTAATTATACTAAAATATAAACATGAAAAATATAAATGTAAAGGAGATGTAAATATGCGCAAAGAGGTAGTTTTTAACTAAACTAACTGAATAAGGATTATTTTAAAAAGTATATGAAAAAAATCTTGGATAACTCAAGGTTTATTTGTGGTAGAAACAATTATTAATAATATTGATATTACCATGTCTATTTGTGTACTCTAAAAATAATCAGTATTATAATGAGCATATTACATCTTTATTTGAAGAATAGGAAAACTGTGTTCTAAACACGGTATTTTTATGCCTATTTTTACTATATTTATAGATATGATATAAGACTTTAATTTGCATAGCTTAATCATAAGTTATATAAATTAAAGTTGTATATTTCATGTTTATATTTAGGTTATATAATTATGAGGCTGTAAGTGAATTATGTTCACTTACAGCTTTTTTTATTTAAGGAGATTATTTTGATGATTTATATATTTAAATATGAAGATTATGAAAAACAAATAAATTTTTTTAAAAATACTAGGATGGTGATTATTAATGGTTAATAAACTTTCAGCATATAAAACTTATTTATTATTTTCAGCTATTACAGCAATGTGTTTTTCACTAGTAGCTACAGTTATGATAGTGTATCACATTGAAACGGTGCATTTAAATCCACTTCAGCTTATACTTGTTGGAACTACTTTAGAAGTAGCATGCTTTATATTTGAAATTCCTACAGGAATAGTTGCAGATGTGTACAGTCGTAAACTATCTATTGTTATTGGTGTAGTTTTAACAGGAGTGGGATTTATTTTAGAAGGTTCTATTTCTAGTTTCGTTTTCGTACTTGTAGCACAGATTGTATGGGGATTAGGTTCTACTTTTATTAGTGGATCTGTTGAAGCTTGGATTGCGGAAGAAGAGAAAGATAAAGATTTGGATAAAATTTATATAAAGGGAGCACAAGCAGGACAGATAGGATCGGTTATTGGAATAGTACTAAGCACTGTAATAGCTAATTTATCTGTAAGACTACCTATTATAGTTAGTGGAGTCTTATTTATAATTCTTGCATTATTTTTATGGTTATATATGCCAGAAAATAATTTTAAATCATCTGCTCCAGAGGATTTAAATACTTTTAAAAAGATGGGATATACCTTTAAATCTGGTCTTAAATTTATAAAAAATAAACCTATAATTATAATTTTGCTTTCAGTAACTTTATTTTATGGATTATCCAGTGAAGGTTATGATAGACTTTCTAATATGCATTTTTTACAAGATACTATGCTTCCTAAACTTGGAAACCTTAAACCAGTGACTTGGTTCGGAATTTTTGGAATTGCAGGAATGATATTGAGTGCTATAGTAATGCATTTTATGGAAAAGAAGCTTAAGGATGATGATAAGAATAAAAATGGAAAGCTGTTATTATGTATAAATATATTTTATATATCATTTATGTTCATATTTGCTATTACAAAAAGATTTAACTTAATGCTAATAGCTTATTTAGCGACAAGTACCTTTAGAACTATAAATGAACCTATATTTAGTGCATGGCTTAATGGACATATAGATGACAAGGCCAGATCTACTGTACTTTCTATAAATGGACAAATAAATTCCTTAGGTCAAATTTTAGGTGGACCAATTATAGGAATCATAGCTACAAATATTTCAGTGAGTATGGGTATAGCATGTACTTCGTTATTAGTAACACCGGTATTAGTGTTATATATTGTTGCTATGATAATGGATAAAAAGGTGGTTGATAGAGTTGGAGGTATTGATTATGAAGAAAATAATTAATATAGGAATCGTAGCACACGTGGATGCAGGAAAAACAACTATAACAGAAAACTTATTATATTATAGTGGAGCTATAAAATCAGTTGGAAGAGTTGATTTAGGCAATACACAGACGGATTCTATGGAGCTTGAGCGTAAGAGAGGGATTACCATTAAATCATCAACCATATCTTTTAATTGGAATAATGTCAAGGTTAATATTGTTGATACTCCAGGACATGTGGATTTTATTTCGGAAGTTGAACGTTCATTAAGTGTTTTAGATGGAGCGATACTAGTTATATCAGGAGTAGAGGGTATTCAGTCACAAACAAGAATATTATTTGAGACATTAAAGGAGTTAAACATTCCAACAATAATTTTTGTAAATAAGCTAGATAGAATTGGGGCAAATTTCAATAAAGTATTTGAAGATATAAAGAAGAATATGTCCAATAAAGTAGTTAGATTACAAGAAGTATATGATGTAGGAAGCAAAGCTGTTTATATAAAAAAACTATTTGATACATGCATGATAAATGATGATGCTATTGATGTTTTATCAGACTTAGACGAAGCATTTTTAGAAAGATATATTGGTGGAATAGAACCTGATAAAGAAGAAATACAAGAAAAGCTTTCATTATATGCAAGTGAAGGAAGTCTATATCCAGTATTTTGTGGTGCGGCAGCAATTGGACTTGGAGTTGAAGACTTATTAGATGGAATTTGTAGTTATTTTCCATTTGCAGGTGATGATTGTGAAAGTGATTTATCTGGAGTAGTATTTAAAATCGAAAGAACAAGTAAAAATGAAAAGAAGGTTTATGTAAGATTATTTGGAGGAAAAATATCTGTAAGAGATAAAATTCAAGTACCTAATAAGGAGATAGCAGAAAAAGTAAAGAAAATTAATAGGTTAGAAAATGGGGGAGTTGTTGAAGCACAGAGGATAGAAGCAGGGGATATAGGTATTTTATATGGACTTACAAGTTTCCAAGTGGGAGATGTTATTGGAATTTCAAATGATAAAATTAAAAATATATCTATAGCTAAACCAGCATTAAAAACAACAATTTCTGCAATTGATAAAGAAAAAAATCCAGAGCTATTTAAAGCATTAACATTACTTGCAGAGGAAGATCCACTACTAGAATTAGAGATGAATGACATAGATAAAGAAATTTATGTCAACTTATTCGGTGAAGTTCAAATGGAAATACTAAGTTCCATGTTAGATGATTTATATGGAATAAAAGTAGAGTTTTCGAATATTGAGACTATCTATAAGGAAACACCTAAAGGTTTTGGAGCGTCAATAATGCATATGCAGGAAGACTTAAATCCATTTTGGGCGACAGTAGGCTTAGAAATAGAACCAGCAGGGAGAGGCGAAGGTCTTAGGTATATTTCTAATGTTTCAGTAGGGTCATTGCCAAAATCTTTTCAAAATGCAATTGAAGAAGCAGTTATTAAGACAAGTAAACAAGGATTATTTGGATGGGAGGTTACAGATGTAAAAGTCACTCTTAGCTGTGGTGAATTTTTTAGTCCAGCCAGCACTCCAGCAGATTTTAGAAATGTGACACCTATGGTATTCATGGAAGCATTATATAAAGCACAAACTGTTTTATTAGAGCCATTACATGAGTTTGAGTTAAAGATTCCTCAAAATGCTTTAAGCAAAGCGGTATGGGATTTAGAAACTATGAGGGCAACCTTTGATAATCCTATTGTTATAGGGGATGAATTCTCAATAAAGGGATTAATTCCAGTAGAAAATTCAAAAGAATATAAAATGAAAATAGCTTCATATACAGAAGGTAGAGGAATGTTTGTGACAAAATTTTATGGGTATAAGGAAGCTTCAGCTGAATTTTCAAAAGCACGCAAAAAAACAACGTATGATCCATTGAATAAAAAAGAGTATTTGCTTCATAAACTAAACGCAATTAGAGATTAAATTTAAATAGATAAGTTAAATTTTTATATGTAGGATTTAAATATAAGACATTCAAAGCCTAAAAGTAAAGGAAGGGTCGTCTGAAGAAGATGAAGACCCTTCCTTTTTTCATGTTACTATGCTTAATTGTAAGTGCTTGAAATTTGTAATATAATGTAAATAAAGTTTTTAATAATAAGGGGACGGCACAAATGAAAATCGACTTTAAAATAACAAAAGATGACTATATAAGCTTCAATTTACATCATTTAGAAAACTCGAAATCACAGAAAAGTACATTTAACATACTTAGATATGCTGTACCCATAATACTTTCTATACCAATCTACTTTACAGGAACGGGGATATTTAATCAACCGAGTATATATTGGATTATAGTAGCGATAGTTTTTTTAGTCATTTGGATTTTAACATATCCTAAGCAATACAAAAAATTAGTAGCTAAAGAAACTGATAAACTCATAAGTTAAGGAGATAATTCATCAATATTTGGAAGTAAGACTTTAGAAATTATTGATGGGACAATAGTAGTAAAAGGGGATTCTATATCAGAAACAGTATCGTTAGAAAGTATAAAAGATGTAAAAGTTTACGAAGATATGATCCTTATATATAAGTGGATTTGTAGCTCATATAATTCCAAGGAGATATTTAGATAAAGAAATAGAGAAAGAACTTATGAAAGAGCTTAAAAAATATAAGGCTTTAGAACAATTAAAGTAAAACGTGCTCCTTTGGAGGTGTAACGGAGAGGGCTAACATAGCCTAAATAAAAAATGGGTAAATCCAAATTATGAATTTACCCATTTTTTATTCTTTTATTTCTAATCTTAAGACAACCATTTTTTCATTTTTATTTAAATTCTTTTGAATAGATTTTTCGATTTTATCTTTACTTTTATTAAGCTTTGGTGAGTAAGTTTTATATTTTCCATTTACTTTTATTCCCCTTGTAAATACAATAATTGGAATGTCTTCATTTACATTTAAATCTATATCTTGAGCAAATGCTGCTTCATTATAATTTGTAGGACAGTAATATTTTGTACTTTCTAGGATTTTATTATTTTGAACAAGATGTATTGCCATATCTCTTTTACTTCCTCCACCCATAAAAGTATCTTCATAAATTATTTGTAGCTTAGGTGTTCCTAAAATATCTTTTGACAATAGTTCTTCTGTACTTACTTTTTTATCTCCTTCATAAAAATCTGAATATAATTTTATATTATACGGTTTAGCTAATTTCAATCTACTTATTTCCATTAATTCTGGACAAATTATATTCATCTGTTTCTCTATTTCAAGACTTTCATCACTTCCTGATGAATATTTATATATATTAAAATCACCAGTAGGCTTTTTTCTAAGAGCATTTTCTATATCTTTTTCAAATCCTCCATCATTAAAATATACATCAATCTTTTCCTCAATTACTTTAGGACTATCTTGTTCTTCAATACCTATAGACATTTGAGAGAATATATATATTAATGATGTTGGTATAATTGCAATTAGAGCCGATAATATAATTATACAAGCAAAAACTTTCTTATTATTTTTTATTATTTTCATAATTACTCTCCCTCTATTTTATCATTACAGTATGGACAGTATTTCCATTCATCTTTCAATGGGCTACCACAAGTTTTACACTTTTCCTTTAACTTCACTCCACAATTTGGGCAAGAAGAAAAACTACTGTATATTTTAACTTTGCAGTTAGGACATTTTGATGAAAATGCTCTTGTTACTAATAAATAAGCTATTAACGGTAATGGCAGTAATATAGGTAAAAAAGTTGGTGTTAGTGCTAATATAGCCCATAGTATTCCCCACTTATCTTCTCTTTTTTTACTATCTAGATATATCCATACAACTTGACCTATTGTAAATACTATTATTAAAAAAAACACAATAAACATAATCATAATTTGCTTACTACCTATTAACATAAATTCCCCTCTCTCTTTTCTATTAAAACTACTGATAATACTAACAATACGAAAATATATATTTTCATTCCAAATTTCACTAAATTATTTGCTCCAAATAAAATCACAAATAAACCTTGACCTAAAACTGATGTAATTATCATTAATGCAAAACAAATAACTAGTAGTTTATTTTTTCTTTTTTCCTTTATTTTAGATGCTTTTTCAACTATAGCTAAAGTATCTATTTCTTTTATATAATCTATTGCTTTTAAATTATCATCTTTTAAATAATCCAATTTATAACCTCCTTTTAGCTTAATATTTCTCTTAGTTTTTTAATAGTATTATGAATTCTAGATTTTGTAGTACCACTAGATACTTTAAGTATTTCTGATATTTCTTCTATTGAATAACCATAATAATGTTTCAAAATAAATGATATTCGTTTTTCATAAGGCATATTATTTAAATGATTTAATGCTTCTTTGAACCTAATATGATTTATCAAATCTTCTTCTCCATAATGACTAACTTTAAATTCAAAATTATAATTTTCTGTTCTTACCTTATTTTTTCTAAGATAATTCTTATAAGTATTTATGCCTATTGTAATTAAATAACTTGAAAATTTGCTATCGCCTCTAAACTTAGTTATATTTAGAGAGGCTTTTAACAAAGTGTCTTGCACTAAATCTTCTGCCAAATCTTTATCTCCTGTCAATTTTATTAAAAATCCATAGAGCATTTGATAGTTATTTTGCAGTAATAAATTTAAACAATATTTATTTCCCTGCCTCGCTTTATCTAAAAGCTCTTTATCCTCCAAAACTAATAAACACCTCATCCCATTTTTTAACTTACTATTTTGCTATATACTATTAAGACACATAAATCTAAAAAAAGTTCATTTTAAAATTATAGTTTTAATTGAATATGTTAAGTTATATTGAAAGTCATTTTTATAGTTAGTTCACATTATATAACAATTGCGAAGTTAATTATATTGTATCATTTTCAACACTCATTTAAAACATAGCCTATTGTTAAAATACAGGAGCTACAGCTGACAGCAACAACGACATAGCTATGCACCAGATATAAATTAATACTTAATTTATATCTAATACTAATATATTGATAAATTTTTTAATAAATAGTTATAAATATACTACCAAATATGTATTATATAGTAGAATTTTTTGGCCGTCAGGGAGTACCCCCCAGGTAGCCAATTTCAAAATTCGACGCCTTGATATAACTGCGTTATATCAAGGCGTGGCGTAGGGACCCCCCCACTTCGGGTAAATGCTGAACTTTGAATTTTAGTTTACTTTATATTTTTGGGAAAAATATAAAACAAACTAAAATTAACAAAGTTAGCATTTCCTAGCCTCGCGGGGCCCCCTACGCCATCGAGAATTTTAGATTTAAATTGCCCCCAAAAAAAATGCTACACACGTACCTGCGGTACTTAGTGTGCATTTTCTAAGGGGGCAATCTTAAATCAAAAATTCAATCAACTGCATCGTTTCATATAAAGGTTTTTTGGGTTATCAGGTATCCGAAATTTATTTTTTAAATTTATACTTTTATTTATAAAAAATCATTTACTCCAAATGCACCTTACGTCACATTTGGAGCCAAGACCAAATGAGCCAAGACCCAGGGAGCCAAGACCCAGGGAGCCAAGACCCAGGGAGGCAGGATCACAGGAGGCAATTACGCTTTTTTTAGAAAAAAAAGCTTGGCAAAAAAAATGATCCCAGGCGGAAACTACGCTTTTAGAAAAAGCTTAGCAAAAGGATTAATGGAGGCGGGACTACTAATTAATACTATCTATTCTTAATAAAGGGGGGGATTATACTATGACAAGTAGAGTTAGAAATAAAGATAAAATTGTTAAACAAAATATTGATACTACTCTTGAACCAACTGAAGCGGATGAAGAAATTCTCCACATGGCATATTTGAACGGTGCGATATCTTATCAATTCATGATAGATGAAAAAGGCTATACTACAAAGAGATTTAGACGTTTTAAAAAATTAAAACATATAAAAATTCATACGGAAGAAGTTGAAAATCCAAAAACAAATAAAGTTGAAAAGAAATATTTATTCAGTTTGAGTAAGGAAGGCAGAGCCTATGCAGCAAAACGTGGATGGGGAGCATTTTGCCAGCACCTAAATGGTTATGAGCATACGTTGAAGGGGGAACAGTTACTAAATAAATTGGTAACTAAAGAAAATATAAGTTTAAATAGTATAATAAATGAAAATCAACAAAAGCAACTATACTCAGCAACGATAGATGATGCAAAGGAAAAGTTAGATATATTAAAAGAAAAAGCACAAACCAAAAAGGAGAAAAATAAAATAGGATCAATATCAGTTTGTGATTTTTTATATAGAGATAATGATAATAAACTATATTGCTATGAAGTAGTAACAGATAATTATAGAGAACATCAAATTAGAAATAAAAAAAACTATGCTAAATACGTGATCGGAGGTGAGTATCGTGAGTTCTAATAAGATAAAACATCTAAGTGATAAAGAAAAAGAAGAAATGCAAATGAAATTTATAAAAAGGTATCAAGTGGTTTTTGATTTACTGGAAAGGTGTCATATGATAAATCACACGCAACTAGAATTTTTCACAGGTTTATCAGAGCGTACAAGTAGAAGATTTGCAAATGAGTACCTAGAAAGAAGAGTTGTAAAGATAAATGATAAAATAACTATTTTAGATAAAGAAGATGATAGATACAAAAGTGCAGGTAAAGCAGATGAAATATATAAAGAACTCATTGAAAAATTACCTCGTGGGCAAAATACTTTATTAAAATTAAAAAATAGAGCATTTAATTTGTTAGGTAGTACCAATAGAGAAATATCTGCATCTTCTACTAAACTAGATAATGCCAATCTAAGAGCAATTGAATATAAATTAAGAAAAGAATCAGATTTAAAAGAAACTGAGAATATAAAAAAATATTTACTTGCTGGTGTAAGGTTAACAAGAGATAAAAAATTCTCAAAAGGTATTCTAGATAAGAATAATAATGTGATAAATAAAGATAGAGCATACTATGACTTAATGTATTCAGACCTGGTAATGAAAGGATATAACCCTCAAGTATTTCTTAATAAATTTATAATAAATAAAATTAAAATAGAGAATAATTCAACAGCATTAATTTATGTAAATTATGTATTTAAAGATACAACACCGAAGCAGATTCCAAGCCATATAGATACTTTATTAGCATCATTTGAACTATTAAAGGATCTTAATTATAGAAAATTTAAGACTAATAATATAGATTTGAAGTTTATCTTACAGATATACTCAACAACATGTCTAAATGTAGCTGCTATTGAAAAGGCAATATTGAATGAGTATAGAGTTTTTAATAATAATTATTACTCGATAGAGCATCAAGTATTTCCAGATAGAAGTGAAATTACAACTAAACGGAGCAACCTAGATGTATACTATGAAAGGCTATTTAATAAGACCAATAAATATTTTATTTATGATGAACAAGATAAAAGGTTTAAAATATATTACTAAAACTATAAATTTTACTGTTGCACAAGGAACAATAAAAAGGTGGTAGATACTGATTATATCAATATTTATCACCTTTTTTATTAGGGTGTTTAATACAACTTATCTAGAGCGTAAAAAAATTTAATAAAAAATATATTTATATATTTTTTATTAATAAATGGCAATACTTTTCAAAAAAAATAATCCTGGTATACTATCTTAAAAAGGAGGTATAACATAGATGAATAAAAAATTAACTAAAGGTGAAATTAAGAAAAAAATAACAGATTTAATAAAAGATAAATTATTCGTTTTAGGCAAGAAAGATATACTAGAAACGCTTGAACGTTTAAATATAGATATAAATACAGAAATCAGTAAAGATGATTTAATAGCACATATTAATAATAAAATATCAAAAAAGAAAACCACTATATACTATGAATTATATAAAGACCATAAAAAATACTTTGGTATAGGTCCAAGTACGGTTGAGGATTTATTAAATATAAGCAAATATGAACGTTTAAAATTACAAAAGCATAATAGGCTTCCTATAAATTATTACTTTGAATGTAAAATGCGAAGAAATTATGTTGATGTACCTATGTACGATATAGAATTTGTGCTAAGTAAGATAGGTACAGAGTACGTTGTTAAGTCTCTTACAGCAATAGATAAAGTAAGTAAAGAGAAAGCAATGATGAATAGAAAAATAAAGCAGAAAGAAGAACGAGATTTATCTAAGTTAGATAAATCTATAGCAAAAATAGAATCAAAAAATAATAGACTAATTAATAAAATATTCAAATCAAATAAATACATACATTATCATAATAACGTTGAGGATTTAAAAAATGCTATAATGAATCTGGTAAAAAATGAATGTATATTTAAAAGCAAATCTAAAACTTTATGCTGGAATAAGGATTATAAACTAATAGCATATAACACTATGAAAGCAACAATATCACATGAAAAGTCTAAGATGAAGTTATCAATAACATTTATCCCATTAACTAAGCTTAGTAAGAATACCGATGAAGTTACAAAATTAATTTCATTAATGGATATACAAGTTATACGAGAAGATCTTATATCTATTGAAAAAGAAAAAAGCAAGGCTATAGAAGATATAAAAAATAAAATAATTATATTTGATACTGAAACTACAGATTTATCACCAGGGCAAATTTGTCAGCTAAGTTATTTTATATTAGATAGAGATAACCTTAAAGATGGGATAAAACTTGCAAGAAATATGTTTTTTAACGTAGATAAAGTATCTTCATCAGCATTTAATGTTCATGGTTTATCTGAGGTTACTTTAGCTGAACGAAGTCAATTTTATACATTTAAAGACTATGCAGATATTATATATAATGATTTTGAAAATTCATATATAGTAGGTCACAATTTAGATTTTGATGAAGAATTTTTATTTTATGAATTAGAGAAGTCTATAAATAAAGTACCTAATATAAGTGGAGGATGCTGTACTATGAATTTCTATACAGATATACTTCAAATACCTCATTACTATGGCTATAAATGGCCTAAATTAGAAGAGGTTACAGAATTTTTAGCTATATCTGATTCAACTATTAAAGAATTAGCAATAAGTCAATTTAATGAATGTAACAACTATCATGATGCAAGATTTGATTTAGCAGCAACTTACTTAATTTATATAAAACTATAATAGTATAAATAGAAAAATGCACATTATTTAATTAAATGTGCATTTTTAATTAATTTTTAGTTTTAATATTTTTTGACTAAAGCAGGTGCATATGTTAGTATTAATACTAACATATACCAATGGAGGTTAACATGAATATAAAAGATAAAGTTAAATTAGAAAAAATAGAAATTGATGAAATTAAAAATAACTTAATAAAATTAAAGTTAAAAGAAGAGGATCTTAATAAAGCATATAAAGAATTAAAGAAAGATAAATCTAATAATATAAAAGAAATAAAACAAATAGAAAAAGATAGACTACTAAACTTGAAAGCAATAGAAGAAATGGAAGCAGAAATAACTCAAAAAGAAGATGATCTAGTCCATTTTGCAATACATAACGGATATGATATCACAACTGAAGATATAGCTATAATACTGGACAGCACGACTGATTACGTAACTAGAAAACTTAAACAAGAAATTGAACATATAAATATTAAAAAATTTGAAACAGAAGAAAATATCCTTAATTTCAATAAGTTCAATATACTAGAAATATATAAATTAGATCAAAAAAGTATATTTTTTTATAGAGAAGATGTAAAAGAGTTTATCAAAAATCACCTATTTAATGTAGAAGAGAAAACAGTAAAATTAAATATGGAAGGTATCGATTTAGATAGAAATACGATATTAGAAGAATCGAAAAAGTATTTAAAAGAAAAAGCAAAAAGATATAAATTTAATACTCCTGTGACTGATGAAATTGCAAATAAGATAATGAATAAAGAAATTGTTTTATCTAAAGCATCTACAGTGAGAACATTAGTTTATCAATATAAAGTAATTAAAGATGCTATAAAAATGAAAAAAATAATACAAAAAATATATAAAGATAATCTTGGTTTAATAAAAGATGAAGTGATATTAGAACAATATAAATTATTAAATGAATATACAGAATATGAGAGACGTAACTTTACAGATAAAAAAATATCAATAATACATGATATGCAAGTTCAAAGATATATAAAAGCGAATGGTTATACTAAGTATAATTTTGTATATTCAAATAAGGCTCTAGCATTATTTGATACAACTAAAGCCTTTGGAAAAAATGCAGCAGATGAAGCAGAAATAATAGCAGCAGATGATAAGAAATTAGAAATAGATAGTGTAGAAAATGGTATATTAACAATAAATGTACCAGAAGCGTTAATACATGATAATTTAGAAAATGAAATAAGAAATCATTTGAAGGTAGTAGAATCAAGTTCATTACCTGATAAAAAAAGTTAAGAGAAAATATAAAATTTCTCTTAACTTTTTTTATACAAACATATTCCATAAAAGTATACTAGGAGTGGAAGAAAATAAATGGAATTGTAAAAAATGATGAAGATTATAAAAAATATAATAAATGCTTAGATTTCAATGTTTTATAAATAGAATTTTAAATAATAAATATAAATTAAAAATTCCGTTGAATTACATATACTTTTGGTGGAAAAAATGGTATAATAAATTATATATAATTTATTGGAGGGATTAAAATGGACTTTTTCTACGCAAGAATTTCATCCAGCTCACAGAACTTAGGTCGCCAGTTAGTTGAAGCTAGAAAGTTAGGAATAACAACTGAAGGTGAGGATTTATTTATAGATGAGCAAAGCGGTACAAGTTTTAATCGAACTGGTTTTATAAAGTTAAAAGAAATATTAAAAGCTAGAAACTTAGACGGATCGAAAGGAGATGTATTATATGTACATGAACTTGACCGTTTTGGTAGAGATTATGATGAAATAAAAAAGAACATAGTGGAGATAGAAAGTTATGGAGTTAATATTAAATTTATGGATATACCCCTTATAGAAACCACTGATGAAGCTACTAATAAGCTTATAAGAGATCAATTTATAGCTACATTAAGTTATGTTGCTCAAAAGGAAACAGAGAAGCGAAAAGAAAGACAAAGGCAAGGATATAACGCCCTTTCTAAGAATTCTGAAGGTAAGTTAATAGGTAAGAATGGTAAGGTGGTAGGAAGACCTAAAAAGCCGTTACCAAAAGAATTTGGAGGATACTACGAGTTAATGCAAAAAGGGGATTTAAAAGCTACGGAAGTAATGAAAATACTTGGAGTAAAGAAAAGTAGATTCTATGAAATGAAAAAAGAATATGAAGATAAAATAAATAATTAAAAACTGGGGAATATGTTAGTATTAATACTAACATAATGCCCAGAGTTATATTTTAGACCTGTTTTTACAAAAATATTTTAATATTGACTTTTTGTACCTATAGATATAAAATTAACTTATTAAAACATAATAAAAGCCTTAACAAAGTACTTACTTAATTGGTCGGGAAACCAACTAAGTATTAAACTTATCAACTGCGGGAACAGTTGCAAGAGTTAGTAAATGTTAAAGCTCTTAATTTCTAATTAATTTATATATTAATATTACCAAAAATATATGATTAATGCAAGAGTTAAGAGTAAAAAATGTTCTATTTTACAGACATTTTTACATATATGAACTTTATGCCTATTCTCGTATCGAGTTTAGGCTTTTTTAATATAATTAATTTCAAATCAAGAAAACATTATAATTGACTTAATATTATATTAAATATACTATTAAAATACTAATAAAAATAAAATAATGCAAAAAAAGATAAAAAAAAGGAACTCAGTTTGCCGACCAGTTCCTTTAACAAAAGCTTGATTACCAAATTCATTACTTTTGTGTACATACTTTTTTTAAATATAATAAGATAATAACAAAATTAATGTATATCTGCAAGTATATAGAGTAACTTTAAGAAAGAAAGTTTCGACAAAATTCTACAAATTTCGATATAGATATAGATATAGATATAGATATAGATATAGATATAGATATAGATATGGTAATGGAGCATTAGTCTTTTTTGTATAAAAAATTGGAGGAGACAATGAACCTAGCAAAAAATCCATCACAAATAATACACGAAATATATACAACTGAATACATAACAACAGATGATTTTTTAGAACAATTTAATTTTTTATATAGAAACGTTCCTGATAAAAATCAATACTATGTTAAAATGATGAATAAATACGAGTATCTAGGTCATGGAACCAGTAGCGAAATGGTTAGACTAGATAAACTATTAAAGAAAGAAAAAGTTGATTGGTATTTACATGGAGAAAGAGCAAATCCGTTTGTTACACAAAAGCCGGATATCATTGATTTTTATCATTCACTAAATCTATATGGAGATTTAAGAGAAGAAGACGATAAAAGAAAAAGGCTTATGACAACTGATAATATAAAATTACTTGTAGGAATGATGATAGATATAGACATACAAAATAGTTTTTTTAATAATATGGAAGCTTATGAAGTATATGAGTTTCTTAAAGAGGAAAAAATAATCGGTGAAGTAATTCCACGTGTAAATGCTGTTGTTTATAGCGGAGCAGGACTACATTTAATTATAAAATTTAAATACCCCGTTCCAGCTACAGAAAAGTCTAGGAAATTAGTTAGCAATATGCAAGATTGCTTCGCAAATGAGATAAGAGAGTATTTAGTTGTAAATGGGAATAAAAAGTTAAAAAATAAAAAGTTAAAACTAGATACACTAAGTCTAACAACTAGTACAAGAGTAAATAAATCTTATAACTCTAAAAATTTTAATAGAGTAAAATTTTTAATAGTAGATAAAAAATTACAAGAACTTAGAGAATTACAAGTAATTTTTGATAAAATAAAGCCTTATAGTAGAGAAAAAAATGCTCCTCAAAAAGTAATGCATTTAGGTATGGCAAAGACTGCAGGACAAGCTAGAAAAACATATATAATGCTAGAGGATAGAAAGAATGACTTAATAAAACTGCAACAGTCCTATTCAGAGCATTGCGAAGGACATGAAGAACAAATGTGCTTTCTGTATTGCAATTTTACAATACAGCAGTTAATACATAACTATATAGATACTGAACTTAAAAATGATATAAAATTCGAGGATATAGAGCTAACAAAGGATTTAAAAAAAGAATTCTTTGATATAGCATATGAAGAAACAACAACGTTTAATGAAGGCTTTATAAAGCCTTATAAACCTCGCCAAATGCGTTCTAAGATGAATATACTAACTAAGAAAAATTATAAATTTAGTACACCTAAAATAGTTTTGTGGCTAGACTTGCATGAAGATATACAATGGAATTTAAAAACTATTGCAATACCTGAAGTTGTTAAAGCTAGAGAAAAGGTTAGAAATAAAAAGAATGCTGAAAAGCGTAAAGAGGAAAGACGTGATGAAAATGGATTAACTGAGAGGGATCGGGATACACAAAAAAATATAGATAAAGTCCAAAAACTAAAAGCTGAAGGACTTACACAAGTTAAAGTATCTGAAGCATCAGGATTAAGTAAGAGTACCGTAAAGAGACATTGGAATAGAGCAGCGTCATGGGAACAAGATTGGGTAATGAAAAACTGGAGTGATAAGTAAAAAAATAGGGTGTCACGAAATAGCACGTATATATGGGAATATATACGAAGTATATATTCTCTTCGCAATTTTTTATAATGGAGTTAACATTATATTTAATTCCTTTTTCAAGTATAAGGTCTCACGAAATGGCACGTATATATGGGAATATATATGAAATATATATTCTCTCCTAGTTTTTAGATTCATTACTTCTTTATCTATATACTATTCTATCTATCCATCCCTCTATCTTTCAAAATCAGCTCTAGGAGGACCAATTAATGTTTAATTTAAATAAAGAGATAGAAGAAGTTAAGTTAGAGTACTTTATAATCAAACAGTCCAATGAAGGTCTAATAGAACTTGCATTAAGTGATATAGCTGAACTGCTAAATGTAAGCAAGTCAAAGGCTCAGAGGTTAATAGATAAATTCATAAAGCTTAATATATTAACTATCGAGAAGAAAAGTACATCAAAAAATACTAAAACTGTATATAGATATAATTATGCTACTAACATTAATACTAATGTTGATACTAATAAATGTGTAAATATAAATGAATGTGTAAGTGAAGATGATACAAATAAGGAAACGAAATGCAATACAATTATAGATATATGTGAACAAAAGTTTAAATTAAACTCATCTATTAAAAAAGAATTAAAGTTATATGAAGGTGAAGTAGATATAGAACTTCTTGAGTATATATTAGAGAATATTTCAAATAACGATTATATTAAAATCAAGGACAAGTACTTACTAACTACATTAAAAGATATGAAAAAGCATAATGTAAAAACTATAGAAGATTACTATAAATATACTGAAAAGCATAAAAGAGCAAAAGACATACAAGAAAGAACGAAGCATTGGAACTATACTCCAGATATAAATGAAGACATAGACTTTGAACGTATAGTTGAAATGTCAAGGAGCAGATAATATAGCTATAAGCGATTTGAAGCATATAGAGAAGCCTTTTGTGCTTTAAATAATACTAAACTACCATATAAGTTATAAAGATACTGTATAGAGGCTTGGTCCATTATGCAGTATTTTTTTATTCTATATTGTATTTACTCGATCTAGTGTTTAAATTTAAAGAAAACGGAGATACTTTCATATAGTTATATAGTTGTTAACCTATGTAACATTAGAGTTATTTAGGGAGGGTTTTATGAATAAGGAATACTTAGAAAAACTTAGTTTGGAAGAACTTTTAAAATTAAAAGATGATATTGAAGATAGAATATTAGAACTAACTAAAACAAAGAAAGAACCTGTTATGCTTGAATTATACTACGATTCTGGTAAAGGTACTGGAAAAGCGTGGGTTGCTGAGGTAGATAAGAAAACAAAAAAGATACTAAAATTCCTGGATGCTGAATCTAATGTAAAAGAAGAAACATACAGAGGATATAAAGTGTTTTTGATAAACAAGGATGGTTATTATCTATCAAATCAGATGGGAACAAGATCAAAAGACGAAAGGGTTTACTTTAAAGTAGTTAATAATCAATATATTCCTGAATAAATATAATGGTGAATCTTAGAAGTAAAGTTATAGAAATAGATATAATTTAATAATAACTCTAAGCGATTTAAAGCATATAGAGAAGGCTTTTATACTTCTTATAATACAAAACTACCATACAGAATATAAAAATACTGGATAAGCTTAATTAATATATCCAGTTTTTTTATATTTTCTAGTTAAAAATAAATTTGACAATATTTTTATTGAAAAGTACTATATAAATTATATAGTACTTTTATACTTTATTATATTATTAAGGGAGAACTAAAGATGAAAGAACAACAGATTACTATAACTAGAGAACTTGAAGAACTTCAAGCTATAGAACAAGAGATTAAAAACGTAGTAGACGTAGACAAGAAAAACTGGGTTAGGTTTTACTTACTTATAAAGAAAGTAAAGGAGAAGGATCTATGGAGAGTGGCTGATAAAAAATCATTTACTCAATGGGTAAAAGATTTATCTATAAAAACAAAAACTCATGAATCTATAATCTGGAATAGGTTTCGTGCGGGTGAAATATATAACTCATATGCTAAAAGAAAAAAAGAAGAAGGTATCGAGGTTAAAAATATAGAGGATACAAATATTTCTGCAGATTCTTTGGTTATTTTAGATAAGATAAATAAACACGCACCTGAATTGGCAGATGATCTAATTGATAAAGTTATGAATAATGAAATTAAAAGAAAGGATCTTGTTACAGCTTATAATGCAATTAGACCCCAGGAGGCTGATTTTAGAACAAAAGAACAAATACAAAGAGCAGTTTCTAATAGTGATGAAACAAATAATACAAAAGATAAAATAGATTTGGATGAAGTACAAGATAAGATTACAGCTGCAAACATAATAACAACATTAAGTCAGTTGCAATGGTTAGGTAAAACAGCTACAGCTACTACAGGATTTAAAGGATATAGAAATAGAAGTGAAGCAGATACAAGAATAAATGAAAAGTCAAAAGTCTTTACGGAGTTTAGAGTTTTTACAGGTACAAGCAGAAAGAGTAGAAGAATAGATTTACTTACGATTGAAAATCTAACAAAGGATCAGTTCCAAAAACATGAAGTTAATATACATGGCGTTGAGATTAAAGTTTCAAAGTCCGATCTTATTAATGATAAAAAATACAGTGAATATGCTGAATTTGTTGATTTTATTTGGTTGGCTATACCTTTAGAATTAGTTGATTATGCTAGAGAAACTAAGTTCAAACAATGTGGAATAATAGCGGTAGATAAAGACAATGCGGTTATTGTAGAACAGGCGGAAAGGTTAAAACCTGAGATGAGGATGCAGACTTTAACAACAGCTACATTGAAAATGATGTAAAAATACTATAAAAAAGAAAAACTCATAGAAAAGTATAAATTAACTAATGATTTATATATTTCTATGAGTTTTTTATTGAAAATAAATAAAGTTGACAGTATAAAATAAAAGTAGTAAAATATAGGTAACTTTAAGTTACCTAATAAAAACGTTGAAAAATACACATTTAACTATGGTAACTAAAAGTTACCTAATAAAAAGTTTAAAAAAACATTGAAAAATACAAAAAAATAAAAAGTAACTTTAAGTTACTTAATCCAAGGAGGATAATATGACTGAAAATATTAAATTAGAAAATAAATTAAAAGCACTAGAAGGTAAGCCTGATAATGAATTAATACCTGTTAAGTTAACTGTTGCTCAAGTAAGACAGATGCTTCAAAATGGAAATGGTGAAGTTGTTTACCATAAATTATATGCAGATATAATGGGAAGAAAAAATGAGCTAGAGCGAATGGTAGATGAACAATTTAAAAAGACAGAAATACAGAAGTATAAAGGACAATTAAAACAGTACGTTGATAGTATATGTACGACAATAGATCATATAGAGAACTATACATACTTCTATGTTGATACAGCTGTAGAAAAACAAGAAGAAAAAGTGAAGATTTTAGAAGAAAAGTTAATAGAATTAGTTATAATTGAAGATGAATTAGAACAGGTTAAACTTATAAATGAAGAAATAAAAAGAAGATATGAAGAACTACATGGTAGACATAATAAAGTTATAGATGAGAAAAATACTCTTGAAGAAATGAATGAAGATATAACAACAAAGCTTGAAACTATAGAAGCAGAGTTATCAAAAAAACAAGAAGAACTTACGACAGTGACTAATAAGTTAAATGATTTATTACTATCTCATAAAACAGAAGTTGATAAATTAGTTAATCAATTAAATGATGAACAAGCTAAAAGAGTTGAGAGTGACCAAAAAGCATACGAAATTTCTTTAAAAGAAGAGAGCTATAAAACAAGAATAGCTGAAAAGGATCAACAACTAAAAGAATATCAAGTGCAATTTAATGAACAAATTAATAATAACCAATTATTAATGGAAGGGCTTAGAAAAGAAAAAGATGCAAAAATAGAAGAATTACACTCTAAAAATAACTCATTAAGTTTACAGGTTAATAATCTTAGAGAAGAAAAAACTAAGTTAGATGAAGTAGTAAAAACTCAGGAAACTAGAATAGGTGAGCTTGAAAGTGAAAGAAATAATCTTGAAGTAAAAAATAAAAACCTAGAAGATATTAAGCTAAAAAATGAAGGTATTATAAAAGAACAAGAGAATGCCTTACAAACTGCCAATAAAAAATATGAAACTGATATAAATAAAGTTAAGAAAGATGCTGAAAATGAAAAACAACAGGTTTTAGAAGGATTAATAAAATCTCACAAAGAAGAACAGGAAGAACTTAAAAAGCAAATAGCAGACTTACAGGTAGACCTTAAAGTTAAAAATGAAATGAATGGAAAGTTAGAAGTAGAAGCGAAAAAAGTACCTGGACTTCAAGATAAACTAACTACTGCAGAAGGTAAATTAAATGCAGCTATAGATGAAAGAGATAAATTTGAAAAAATGTATGAAGATTTAATGACTAAATATACTGAATTAGTTGGATTAGCAACAACTAAAAAATAAGATATAGACCTCCTAAGTTAAGGAGGTCTTTTTATATACTACTACCAGGTGGATTAGATGGTTGAATTAAACTACTTTAACTATACGTATAAATAAACTATATAAATTAAATGGATTATATAAGCAATATAAAGGATTTAAATTATAAGTATAGAACTAATACATCAAGTATATTAACTTAATAAAATAGGTAAAAGGAGAGATATACAATGTCTAGTTCAAATAAACGTAAACTAACACTTAGTGTAGAAGATAAACTAATTAAAACACTTAAAGTAAAAGCGATACAACATGAGGTTTCGGTATCTCAACTAGTTGAAGTTTTCGCAATACTTGCAGAACGTGATAAGAAGTTATTTAAAAGTATAATGGATAAGTATAAGAGTGAAAGTATGTAATAGATTGAAAATGTTGAATTTGATTTATTTTTAAATTGTGTATATAATAAAAATACATTAAAAATAAATCTTTCTAATTTGTTTTTACATTAATTTTACATTAAAAATAAATTAGAAATTGGAGGACTATATGAAACTAATTGCGAACTTCAACATCAAGGGAGGCGTTGGAAAAACTGCATTAAATATTCTAACAGGTATTAGACTTGCACAAGAAGGTAATAAAATTCTTTTTATAGATGCAGATTCTCAATCAAATTTAACTGAATATTTCTTTGATGTTAATCATAAGGATAAGACTATTGCAGATGCATTATTAAAACAAGAGCCAGCAGAAAATGTAATATTAAAAGGTGCAAATGAAAAACACCCAAATATTGACCTTATACCTTCAACTATCGATATATGCACATTGTCTGAAGATATATCAAACTTCAGGGCGAGGGAAATGGTTGTTGCTAGGTGGATGAAATCAAATATAAATATACTAAATCAATATGATTATATAATAGTTGATTTATCACCATCTATGGAATTGATTAATAGAAACTTCCTATACTTAATGGACTCAATTATCTTTTTAATTGAACATGGAGACGTTTCTTCGCTAAGAGGTATACAAAAGTTCAATAAAGAATACATGAAAGATTTAAATGAACTTGAAATTGAAGATAGTACTAAAAAAGCAACTTTAATAAATAGTTTTAAAACTGGTAATAGAAGTATTATTAATTACTTTAATGAACAATTAGAAATATATAAATCACTAAATATAGGAGCATTCTTAGAAGACTCTTTATTAGATACAGTTATAAATGAAAGTGATGTTATAAAAAGAGCATTACTAGAACAAGAAGATCTTAGAAATATAGATAAGAGATACCGTAATAAAAAAGTAGAGCAACAGTTTGAATCTTTTATAGAAGAATTAAAACAAAAAGAAATATTATAAAGGAGTATTGATATGGGAAAATTAAATAACTTACAACTACCAGATGAAACAACTACTGGACAAAGTAGAGTTGCTAAAACAACTAATGAAGAAAAATTAGGAAATGGACTTCTACCAGGTGCAGATGCAGATATAATGGATTTTATTACAGTTAGAAAAAGTTCGAAAAGAGAAGCAGTTTCTGTATACTTTGATGAAGATGTAATGGATAAATTAAAAACTATATCTGAACAAACAAAGGTAGCTATAAGTAAAATGATAGAACAAAGTATTGAAGGACTTACTAAAAATATAGAAGCAGATCAAAATCTTGTTAAACAATATAATAAAAAGAAAAAGAAATAATAATAGTTATAAATAAAAAGTATCTCTGTAAATAGAGATGCTTTTTTATTTGTATTTTTGAAATGTAAAATTATAAAAACATAGTATTCAACTGATATATAAAGAAAATACAGTTATTTTAATTTAAAAAAATGTTAAATAATTGCAAATTAAATGTAGTTTAATTGTACTTTTAATGCATATTAAATGTAGTTTTAATGTAAATATAAATTAAATTACATTAAAATTACATTAATTTTAATGTAATTTTAAAATAAGTATTGACTTAAAATACATTATAGATTACTATATAAATAAGTTAATTTTACATTAATTTTACATTAAAATTACATTAAAAAAGAGGTGAAAAAATGTCGGAGAAAAAAACAGTAACTCTACAGATTCCAGTACCAATATCTCTTGCTCAAGATATCAAAAACTTAGCAAAGTTAGATGAACGAAGTATGGCGGTTTATTGTAAAAGAGCATTACAAGCACATGTAGAAGATGTTCTTGGAATTAACACAAAAGAGATGCAGATGGAAGAGATAAGAAAAAACTTTATAGGAAACGTATTAGCAATTAATGATAATTCAGATAGCAGAAAAGAT
>UWOR01000012.1 GCA_900604495.1 Desulfovibrio sp. Marseille-P6017
TTAGTGTTTTAAAACTGTACTAAAAAAGCCTAATATTTATACGAATATTATTATTTGTAATCCAGTTATCGTCTGTGTTTGTACCTTTTGAATCAATGGTTTTCTTAGGGAATACCATATTCATTTTATAATTTTTCTTCTTATATATATCTTCATTTTGTAACCTTGAATAAATAATCACCAAATTATAAGACATTCAAAAATAGAAAAATAAAAAAATCATCTAATAAGCCTTCTCAAAACTTGGCTGTATTGATGATACTTTTCCTTATCTAAACCTAAGTAAGCTTTTGTTTCTTCGATTGAACTATGACCTAACATTTCTTTAACTGCTATAATATCACAGTCATTCTCCATATAAACTGTATATGCATAAGTCTTTCTCATACTATGAGCTGTTATATCATCCATATCAAAATACTCTGCTGCTTCTTTTAATATTGCTGTAACTCTATCAACTTTAATATGACTTTTCCCTTTTCTAGATGGAAACATATACTCATAATCTTTCTTATCTCTTATGTATCTTTTTAATACAGTTTCTACCTCTGGAAGTATTTCTGCTTCTCTTGGTTTCCTATTTTTTTCTCTAATATTTTTACTATTTTTCTTTTTACCTTCTAAAATTTCAAACCTACCTCTTCTTAAAGCCTCTCTTACATCTCTAACTTTAAGCTCTACTAAATCTCCTGCACGATATCCAGTAGTAATTCCAAGTAAAAAAAGTATATAGTTTCTTTCACTCCTATATTTTAAATAGTCTTGGATATCATAAACCTTTCTTATGTCTTTTATTGGTTTTGAAGGTCTTTTTACTTTCTTCATTTTTAAAACATCCTCTTTCCCCTTTCTTGCTTTTATAAAAATTTCACATAAAAAATACCACCTCAATATGAGATGGTATTATCCTATGATGTTAATCTTTTTATGTCATTTTTATTGATATTGTGTCTTTTTTGCTATATTAACATATTACCACATTATACAGCTAATGTGTGGCTCATTATCGGCTCACTTTCACATTCTTCTTTAAGTGAACTATTCCCATATATGCTATATGCTATATGCTTTATAATCTTTAATTCTCTTCTCTTCACTGTAGCTTTAGAATAATTAATCTCATTAGCTATCTCAGATATTTTATAATGCTCATTTAACTTATTTCTTTTAAAATATCTGTATTCGATTATATACTGGTCGCATTTTTCCATATTTTCTATAATTGATTTTATAAACTTATATTTTTTTCTTATAAAATCAATTTCTGCTTCTTTTATATAAATCATATCTTTAGCACTTATAATCATATCATCTATGCCTTTTGTAGATCCTTTTGATTTTATACCTAAATTATCAAACCTAATATCTTTATAGCTATTATCTTTACTTTTTAATTCATCTATTTCTAATTCAATCATTTTGATACTATCTAATCTAGATGATAATGCTTTTAAGTAATTTCTAGTCTTAATGATATACTCTTCTCTAATATTCATATTTGATGCACCTCATAATATAATTTTTAGTGCATCCCCCTAATAACCTCTTTAAATTCTCTATCCTATTTTATATCCCTAGAATGGTAAATCATCATCTTCTATAGCCTGAAAACCTTGTGGATCTAATCCTGCAGGCTCAAACCTATCATTTTCATGATTTTCTTTCTTACTATCCAATGCATTTACTTTCATTGTATGAACTTTTGTAAATGTTCTATTTTCACCTTGTTGCGTCTTATAATTATCAACCCTTATACTACCTTGTATTCCAACTAATCTTCCCTTTTGAAGATAATTTGCACAAAACTCAGCACCTTTACCTATTACTTCAACTGGTATAAAGTCAGTATCCTTTGTTCCATCTTTTTTAGTATAATCTCTATCAATTGCCAAATTGAAATTAGCAACTGCAGTACCTGTTCCTGGTATATACCTTAACTCTGGATCTTTAGTTAATCTACCAACTAATACAACATTATTAATCATTACTCTTCCTCCTCGGAACTGGCCTATTATCAATTCCATCTAAATATTTTTCTAATTGTTTTTTGCTCAACTTATAAATCTTAACCTCATTATCATATTCACTCTTATACTTATGCTTTAAACTCTTAGCCTCATTATCCCAACAACCTAACTTTAAATTTACTGGTACTATAAAATCTTCTGTAAGCTTCATATTCTCCACCCTAAACTAATGTCATTTTTTCCTAATGCTATTTAATTCAACTGTGATACCAACTACTAAAGTCAGTATCACAATCACCAATAAATTCAAATTATAATTATTCAAAAGCTAATTGTAGCTCCTTTAATTTAATTATTTTAGCTTCTGCTTTTTTTCGGATTCTATATTTCTTAGTTTTCTTAGCTATAGCTTCATATCTTGCTACATCTTTTCTATAATTACAAGCTAAGAAGAATCTCAATATTTCGACCTTTTTACTATTTATTTCATTCTCTAGTTGCATATCTTCTATAATCTTCTCCTTTGTCTTTATAGTATCTATTAGAGATTTAATTTCTTTATCTTTATCAAACCTCGCTAAGTCGTATCCTGTTCGGTATCCCTCTTCAAAAGATCCTATTTTCTCTAATTTAACTACTTCTTCATGTTTACTTTTTAGAATTAACATGTTGCTTATCCTCCATTGTCATATATTTTTCTTTTTGTATTTTTACTACTACTTCATCCACCCATTGGCTTAATCTTACAACTTCTTCTGTTAAACCATGCTTTATATATAGATCTCCTAGTATTTGTTTTACACTTTCAAGCTGCTTATCCTCTAACATGCTTATCCCCCTAGTTGTATTTTTAATTCCTCCATTAGCAAATCCCATGCCTCTTCTTTTGTTATCCCTTTTTCATTTGCTATTTTTATTGATATATCTCTAAGATGCTCTGCAGCTTCTCTAATTGTCATAATCTCTAAAATTGACATTTAAATCTCACCCTTAATATTCATATTTATGTCACATATATTACATCTAACTTCATCTGTATCTTCTTTGACTATGTAAATATATATTTGATTACACTTATTACACTCAAACCTCTTTAAAACATGCTTAGACTTATTTTTTAAAGAGTCTGTAATTAAGTTCTCTTCCTTTAAATTCAATAATATACTCACCCCAGTCGTTATCTTCTTCATAGCTACACATTTCAATTATCCTACTTGCTGTAGCTTCATTGATATCCAAAAGCCCAATTTTATCAAGCTCTGTAGTTATTATCATTGCTTTATTATTGTTATATCTGTAATTAACTATATCCTGTACAATTCTTTGTGTTGCTGGAGATGTATCTCCCTTATATAGATCATCTATAAAAAGTACTGATGCATTTCTATATGAATCTAATGATTTTGTAAAATCTTCTTGGTCCAACTGATTAAACTTCATTCTGGATATTTCATTTACAAAATCAGCATATTTAACTCCAACTGTCTTTAACAATACTCTTGATGTAGCAATTGCTAAATGAGTTTTACCGCTTCCAACTTGTCCAGTTAATAATAAATTTTTAGTTCTATCAAAATTCTTTATGTACTTTAGACAAGTTTCAATAGCTTTTTGTCTCTGTTCATTATTAGCCTTATAATTATTAAACTTATTTTTATCAAATCTATTACTCAGTCCACTTTTTTCAATTCTTTCCTTAGCAAGTCTAATACTCCTACAATCGCACCAATACACTTCACCTTCTACTGTAAATATATATTCCTTATCCTCACATTTAGGACAATTATATTTCTTCAATGTCAATTCCATATTGCTCTGCAAGTTCTTTGACATCCACTTCGACTTTTGAGCTTGAATCCACTCCTCGCTTATTGTCATTGTATGTTGAATACTTTCCATAACTATTTCCCCCAAAACGCTTATTTTTTTCTTTATTTTCATTTATACTATTATTGTGTGTTTTTTTATTTTTATATTTGTTTTGGTGTTCAGTTAACTGAGCACCTTCTTTTATGCCTTCTTCTAACCAATTATTTAATATCTTTAGAAGATAATTAAAATTTCTTATACCTGCTCCTACAGTTTCATCTATAGCTCTTATAATTACATCTGCTTCCATACCATCATCTAAAAAACTTAAAAGCTTCAAAGAAAGATTAGGAGTTATAACTCCAATATGTTTTTGGTAGTAGCCTATTATTAATTTGTTATATTTATTATTTAGTTTATATTTATTATTTAGTAGTTTCGGATTTTCCGATTGTCGGTTTTCCCGACTGCCGGTTTTTCCGGATTCCGGATTTTCCATATCTCGGCTTTCAGTTACTTTTATTGGTATTTCATATACTTCATAATCAAATCCACCAGTAAATTTTCCTGATCCATCATCTTTTCTAGGATTTCTTTTTACATATCCTAATTCTATAAGTTCATTCATTGCTGTTGCTGTTGAATCTCTCCCATCCTTACTTCTATTCTTTAAATCTTTAACATATATTTGCCAATCATCTGGTAAGCTTAATAAATATGTATGTAGTCCTTTAGCCTTCCAAGATACCCTATCATCATTTAAACATGCTTTATTTAACATTACATAAGGATTACTCTTATCTTTTATAACTCTTACAATTGCCATATTTTCTCCATCTCCTAAACTTCTAATAAGCTATCTCTTAATGTTCTAACTGATATTCTTGTAAAATCAAGCTTATTATAAAATTCAACATCTATCTTTTCTTTTGATATTCTTAGATTATCCATATAATAGTTATCATGTAGTTTTAACCCTCTACATACACTAGACAAAGTTCCAATATCAGCTATAGGATCATTGTCCCCTATATAAAACCTTGGTATTAAAAAGTTAAGTTCAATTTCTCTATTTGTATCTTTATTTTTATATTTGTATGTAGCTTCAACATATCTACCTTTATTTAAATTTGCTTTTACAAGCTTATATTTATCATCAGCTATAATTCCTCTAAAAGCATTGTCTATAACTTCTATTGCATCTGTTTTTATCACTTATTTTCCCTCCTTCTTAAATCCTTTAAGTTTTCCATCTCTACATATGAAAGATATGTTCATTTGTTCATATATTTGTGTAGCTTCTTCTACTGTGATATTTAGAATATCTTTAAAAGCCATTTTGTTACCTCCTGCTTATTAACTTGTACATTTTTATTAATCAAAGGGACTTAGGCCCTCTGTTTTTCTTTATACTCTTTTATAGCTATCTTTTTAGCTTCTTCAAAAGTTAGACCTGTCGCCTCTAACTCTTTAGCTCTTATAAATATTGGATATACTATTGATAGTGTTTCATCACCATATCTTTCCCTTTGCCTTTCAAATACCCATTGAGCTTTTCTTCTTTCTATTTCTAAAATTGCTTCTGGATCTTTTGGCCATACAACTTCTACAGTTATTTCTTGTTTTCTTCTTGCCATGTGAATCTCCCCCTTTGCTGTATATTATGATTTGTGTATTTTGTCCTGTTACAATTGATTGTGTACTTCAAATACTAATTGGCTATTTATACCTTGTATTGCATACTTCATCAATTCATCAGCCTCCCAACTTCTTATGTAATTTATAGCATTTTCATAATTTTTAACTGAAAGATTCTTGTAACTATTTACATTAAAAGTTCTTCTTATATCTCTATAAAATGCTGAAAACAATTTTTTGTTTAATTTTTTATATGCTGGTGCATCTTTACCACCTAAAATCTCTATTGCTCTGCTATTGATTGAACTTCTAAGGTTTTCAGCCAATTCATAATTAACTGTCATTTTATTTTCTATATCAGATATTCGCTTTTCTTGCTCTTGTTGTTTCTTATCCACCATAAGTATTGCTTGTAGCTCTTTACTCATATTTGAAAATGGATTTTTAAGTTGTTCTTCCATTTTGTTAAATGCTTCTATGTATTTAAGTTTCCATGTAAGTGCTTTAGATCCAGTGAATCCCATAACCAATAAGCTAAATCCATCTCTATTCATTAAATATTCTTTATAAAAGTTCCCTTTATGTTCAAAAGTATTTTCTATAAACATCTCTTTAACTACCATATTTTCGGTAGTTAATCTTTCTATTGACTCAACTACATGATTATGTCTTTTTTCAAAGTTATTAGCTATATCTCTGCTACTTACTAATAAGTTTCCATTTAAATTTTTTATATTTACTACATCTTTAACTTCTGTTTTATCTACTAATCTTAATTGCATATTATTTTCCTCTCTTTTATAAAATATATTTTGTATTCATTATGACGACTTTTATTCAAAAAAAATTTCGTCCATTGACACTGTTGGTATTTTCTCTTTTATAAGTCTAACTATCGATATCATTTCATGCCTATTAAATTCAGTCTTACCATTGATTTTGAATGATAAGGTCGTCTCACTTATATCCAAATAACTAGCTAAGTACTTTTGATCCTTGCCAATTAATCTGAGATACCCAGTAATTTTATCCTTCATCTTTCACTCTCCCTTTCAACGTCATACTGACGTCTGATATACTTTAATTATATCTCGTCATATCGACGTCGTCAATATATTTATTTAATTTTTATTAAATAAATATTCATTATGACGATAATCATTTTAATTTTTATTAAAATATCTATAATATAATTATAAGGAGGTTTTCAATTTGAATACATTTGGAGACATTTTAAAAACGTTAAGAAAAGAAAAAAATATCTCGGGCAAAGAATTAGCCGAGGCCTTAAAAGTGCATAAAGGTTCTATATCTAATTGGGAAACTAACAGAAGGTCACCTGATAAAGAAATGCTTAATAAAATCGCTGAATACTTTGGAGTTTCAGTAGACTATCTATTAGGAAGAACAAAAGAAAAAAATGGAACTGAGAAGTCAGAACTTCTAAACTTATATTACAGTGAATTAATTAAAAATTTACTACCTGATATAGAACAGGAACTAGAACAGTTAAATACAATTATAAAAGAATTAGGACTTCCTTATAATAAGGAATATAAGCTTACAAAAGAAGATTATTTAAATATATTAAGTGAATTAATTGAGGACGTTGAATTAAAGGACGATAATTTAAAAGTTTATATAAAAAGTACTTCAAACTTACACTCTTTAGATAATAAGGAACCTTTAATATTATCTAAGTTAGATGATTCATTTAATGAAAAAAAACAATCAATTGAAAATAAAAAAGAAGATAAAGATATAGAAAAAATGATTGATGAGTTAATGCAACAACAAGGACTTATGCTTTGTGGAGAACCAATGAGTGAACAAGATATGATATTACTTAGAAATTCCATAAGGAGTACAATTGAAATGGCTAAGAATATGAAAAACAAAAAGTAATGAGGGATTATTTTGAGTAAAATAAAACAACAGGTAAATAGTTTAATAGATAAATATAAAACATCTAATATATATGAACTATGTGACTACTTAAATATAAATATAAAAAGAGATCCTTTAGGAAGTACTAAAGGTTACTTCTTAAATATATCTGGAGACTACTTTATAACTTTAAATATAGATTTAGAAGAATGGGAAGAACCTGTCGTACTTGCGCATGAGTTGGGTCATGCTCTTTTACACAAAAGTACAAATATTTGCTTCTTAAAAAATTATACATACTCTAATACAAATAAACTCGAAAATGAAGCAAATGAGTTTGCTGCACATCTGTTAATTACTGATGATGCTTTAAATAGCTTTTCTAAAGGTTATGATTATATAACTATAGAACAAATGAGTAAACATTTTAGAGTTCCTGTAGAACTTGTTATGTATAAATATATAAATTAAATTAAATTACATCAAGGGGAGACTTATATATGATAAACAGTTTAGAAATAAATGATTTTAGAATATTTAAAAATTCACATATTAAATTAGGAAAACATATCACAGCTATAGCTGGAAAGAATGGAATTGGTAAATCAACAATATTAGCTCTATTAGGTAATTCTTGTGAACTAAAATCTCAATTTGGAAAAACGATATTTAATACAGCTTTTAGAACGGAATTTAGCGAAATTTTTAAAGCCTCAAAAGAATTTGATAAAAGCGGTTCCAATAAATGTAAAATTAATTTTAGTAACTTATCCGATATAAATAAAATTACAGAAAGTAAAATCTGCCGTGTAACGT
Source organism: Desulfovibrio sp. Marseille-P6017 (assembly GCA_900604495.1). Next base: position 8,118 of record UWOR01000012.1, read on the forward strand.
GGCAAAAAGATAGATTCAGAGTTATACCTGAAACAAAAGGAGAGAACGGTAATAGTCGTAAGAAAGAATCTCCTTCTTTATATCTTGGGTTATCAAGACTATTTCCAGTTGGAGAAGCTAATGACGATGGCATGAAGGTTGAGTCTGTCAAACTTAGTGAAGATGAAAAGATTTATTTCATGGAACATTACAGAAAAATATTAAATTTAAACTTCGGTGAAGAATGTGATGTTGACTTTATAAATTTAGGTGAGACGAAGAGAAAGAAATCTGTTGGTATAACGACTTCTACTTATTCTTCTATAACAAACTCAGCAGGTCAAGATAATATAGGTCAAATAATATTATCTGTATTATCATTTAAACGTTTATATAAAAGTAAGACTTACGATTGGAATGGTGGAATACTTTTAATTGATGAATTAGATGCAACTTTACATCCTCATTCACAAATTAAATTAGTTGACTATTTATATTCTGAATGTAAAAGTTTAAATATCCAAGTTGTATTTACAACACATAGCACGACTTTGTTAAAATATATATCTACTAAGACTTTATATAATAAACCAGATATTGTTAATAACTATGAAATTGTTTATATTACAAAAAGTAATGGTCCTTTGAATATACTTCAAAATCCATCATACTTCATTATGAAAAATGATTTAAACATTTCATCAATTTTAGATTCAAGTAAACAAATAAATGTTTACTCTGAAGATTCAGAATGCAGATGGTTATTTAAAAATTTAATTGGAAACTATAATATATACATTAATCCAGTTAATATTCAATTGGGATGCGAAGATTTACTTCGTTTGAACAAGGCTGATCCTGCATATTTTTCAAATATAATGTTTGTTTTAGATGGAGATGTAGAAGATAAAAAAATCAAAGAGAATAATAAATTTGGTAATATAATAAAGCTTCCTGGTAAAGTAAGACCAGAAGAATTGATTTATGACTTTCTAATAAATTTAGACCCTTATGACCAATTTTGGACAAAAGCATTTTCTTTTGGGTTTAACAAAGAATCTCTAATGGAATATGGTCCACATTCTAACCATTATCAAGGAAAGGATAGAGAAAGATTTAAACAATGGTTTAATGACAATCTTAATCATTTTGAGATCTTAAAAGTTTTTGACTGTTGGAAAGAACATAACTCCGAAGACTATAATAAATTTTTAAGCAATTTTACAAATACTTATAATAATATTGCCAAAAGAACTTTCTCTCCTATTATCCAATAATTACTTAGTTTCATACTATTAAATTTATGTAATAATAGTAGTTATATGTAATTATTATTACAGAATTATTTGTATTAATAATCTCTGGCCAAATTAATATAATTTTGTTATTATATTAATTATAACTTTATACAAAGGTGGTAGCTATGTCAGGATTAAAAACTTATTCTCCCCTTAGATATCCAGGTGGGAAAAATATACTTTCAAAGTATGTTATTAATTTAATACAATCAAATAATTTGAATGGTTGCACTTATATAGAACCTTATACTGGTGGTGGTGCTGTAGCATTAAAATTATTGTTTGATGGGTTTGTTAATGATATAATAATAAATGATTTAGATAAATCCATTTATGCCTTTTGGTATTCTATTTTAAACCATACAAATGAATTATGTGAATTAATTGAAAATACCTCTATAACTATAGAAAATTGGCATATACAAAGAAAAATACAACAAAATAAAGATACGGAAGATTTATTGCGTTTAGGTTTTTCTACATTATTTCTTAATAGAACGAATAGATCTGGAATAATTAAAGCTGGTGTTATTGGTGGTCTTAAGCAAGATGGTAATTATAAATTAGACTGTAGATTCAAAAAAGAAGATATAATATCTAAAATTAGAAAAATTGCAGAGTACAAAGACCATATTACTTTATATAACCACGATACACTTTACCTAATTGAAAATATAATACCTACTATAAACAATACAAAATTTATTTTTTTTGATCCTCCATATTATCATAAAGGCTCTAGTTTATATGTAAATTATTATACACATGATGACCATGTTGAGTTATCCAATGTAATAAGTAATTTAGAAAATTCACATTGGATTGTTACTTATGATAATGTTGATGAAATTGTAGAAATGTATAATCAATTTAGAATAACTTCTTATGGCATAAGATATACTGCAGGTAAAAAATACACTGGAAAAGAAATAATGGTGTACAGTGATAATATTGATATCCCTGATAACTTAAAGCAAATAATATAGAGCAGTTCATACTGCTCTTTTCTATTTCAAATATAAATCAATTCCTTTAATATTCATTATAAGTCAATCATATATTTCCTAATACCCACTACTACAATTCTACGTTTAATAAAGCAAATCTAACTTTTTATATTTTCATTGACAACTATTTTAAATGAATGCTATTCTTTATACCGAACTTATGTTCTTTATCTTTAATAAAGGATTATCATAACTTTATGTAAAATTAATACTTATTAAAAGGAGGAGATTCTTTGATAGCTGCAATTTACTCAAGAAAAAGTAAATTCACCGGTAAAGGTGAATCAATAGAAAATCAAATTCAACTATGCATGAATTATGCTAAAAATATGGGTATAACAGATTTTATAATATATGAAGATGAAGGTTTTAGTGGTGGTTCTACAAATAGACCAAGATTTCAAGAAATGCTTCAAGATGCTAAAAAGAAAAAGTTTAGCTACTTAATTTGTTACCGACTAGATAGAATTAGTAGAAATGTTTCTGACTTCTCTACTCTAATTGAAGAATTAAATAAATTAGATATATCATTTATATCTATAAAGGAACAATTTGATACTTCTACTCCAATGGGAAGAGCTATGATGTACATCTCCAGCGTATTTGCACAATTAGAAAGGGAAACTATAGCCGAACGTATAAAAGATAATATGTATGAGCTCGCACGTACCGGTAGATGGCTAGGTGGTACTACTCCCCTAGGCTTCTCCTCTACTCAAATTACTTACTTTGATGAAAATATGGCTCAAAGGAAAATGTATCAATTAGAGGAAGATCCAGAATCTTTAGATACAGTAAAGCTAATTTTTGATAAATATTTAGAATTAAAATCACTTACTAAATTATACAAGTATTTATATAATTCAGGTATAAGAGGATCCAGAGATGGTAGATTTTCTCCAGGATCAGTATCTGTAATCTTGAGAAATCCTGCTTATGTGAAAGCAGATGAAAACGTAATAAACTATTTACGAAATAATAATATAGAAGTTGTTGGTTCTCCTGATAATGAACATGGTATCTTAACATATGCTAAGAATACCGCCTCTCCTATCGGCGCTATAGCTAGACATAAAGGGGTTATCGATTCAGATAAATGGCTTCAAGTTCAAAGCTTATTATATAAAAATAGAGATAAAGCTCCTAGATCTGGAACTGGAAAAGGATTATTATCTGGATTGTTAAAATGTTCTAAGTGTGGAGCTAACATGAGACATTCCTATAGTAAGACCTCTTCAGGTAATACTGTTTATTATTATATATGTGGAACTAAAAAATCACTAGGTGCTTCTGCCTGTAGTTGCCAAAATATAAAGGCTGATATAGTTGAGGAAAAAGTAATTGAAGAAATAAAAAATACTAAAGCAGAATATATAATGGAACAATATAAAAAAACTAAGCTCGAGAATAATAAAAATAGTAAAGAAGTCCAAGTTCAGATAAATAAAATTAATTCTAATATAAAAGAGAAGCAAAATATAATAGATACTCTAATAATACAGCTAGGTAGAAATACTGATAGCACCGCTTCAGTCTATATAATAAATAAAATAGAAGAATTAAATAAAGAAATAGAAAATTTAAAAGATGAACTAAATACAATAAATTCTGTCTCTAATGAATTCAATACTATGGATTTGAATATTGAACTAATCTGTGATAATTTAAATAGATTTAACAATGAGTTTGATTCAGCAGATTTGAATAAAAGAAGATCACTAATTTCTAATATAGTTGATTATATAGAATGGATTCCAGATCAAAATAAGGCTAGGGTTTATATACTGGGTTTGAAGCAATTAGTGGATAGTTATAATTCTACAACTAAAGGGTGTTCTAGTTTGTCTTTTTGTTTAGATAGCAGAAGCTATTAGTATGTCAGACCAAGTTGCTATGCTTTCTAGAAGACCAGCTACAATAAAAGGAGTGTACGACATAGACTTAGGAATACCTTCTGAAGAAAAAACACCTCTCAAAGCACGTAAAGCTCCAGCATTTCAAAATTACTTCGATATTCTATGGAAGGAGCTAGACGCATATGAAAAATGATTCTAAACAGTACTCCTTAGGTTATAAAAATTACCTTAAAGACCTTAAAGTTGAAAAATATAAAATTTTTATTTGCCAAATAGTTCTATTTATTGGCTTACTTTTACTTTGGGAATACCTTGCTGATCAAGGTATAATAAAAACATTTTTATTTAGTCAACCTAGTGCTATATATAAATTGTTTGTAAAATACCTTGAAAGCGGACAATTAATGACACATATTAAAGTATCTGTATATGAAACTTGTGTAGGACTTTTTGTTGGTACAATCTTGGGCATTATAGTTGCTATAATGCTTTGGTGGTCTAAAAGATTATCTAGAATACTAGACCCATTCTTAGTTGTACTTAATGCACTTCCTAAAACAGCACTTGCACCTATTATAATAGTTTGGGTTGGCGCTGGTGTTAAAGGAATAATAGTAACTGCCATTACTATTTCCATAGTCGTAACAATACTTTCAGCATATAATTACTTTATTAGTGTTGATGAAGAAAAAGTAAAAATGTTAAAAAGTTTTGGAGCTTCTAAATCTCAAATTTTAACTAAACTTATATTACCTGCAAATATAGGTAATTTAATTAATTTAACAAAAATTAACATTGGTCTTGCTTGGGTAGGTGTTATAGTTGGTGAATTCTTAGTTTCTAGATATGGAATCGGTTATCTAATAGTTTATGGTAGCCAAGTATTTAAACTTGATTTAGTAATGATGGGTGTATTTATTCTTGCATTTTGTGCATGGATCATGTATGAAATACTTAATATAGTGGAAAAACTTTATAACAAAAATAAACACTAAATTTAACTAGACTGTAGTTTTTCTACAGTCTGTTTTTCTTTAAAAATAGTATAAGCCATACGTCTATATTTAAGGAACATGTACTAGCTCTTAATAATAACTTATATTATGTAATAATTTTTAAAGGAGGATAACTTATGTTTAAAAAGCTAGTATCTGTTATTAGCTCATTCGCTATTGGATTGGTGTGCTTTACAGGTTGTAGCAACCAAGATTCATCTAGCAACTCAGGTATTCAAGATAGCTCAGAAAAATTAGATAAAATAACTATAGCAGAGGTTGCTCATTCAGTTTTTTATGCACCTCAATATGTTGCTATTTCTAAAGGTTTTTTTGAAGAAGAAGGTATTGATGTAGAGCTCCTTAATACTCAAGGTGCCGATAAAACTATGTCTGCATTAGTATCAGGTGAAGCTGATATAGGACTTATGGGACCTGAAGCTTCTATTTACGTTTATAATCAAGGTAGTGAAGACTACGCTGTAAACTTTGCTCAACTTACTCAAAGAGATGGTAGTTTCTTAGTTTCTAGAGAAAAAAATGATAACTTTAACTATGACGATTTAAAGGGTAGTGAAATCCTTGGTGGTAGAAAAGGTGGAGTTCCTTTAATGACTTTAGAGTATGTTTTAAAACAACATGGTTTAAATATTGGTGAAAATGATCCAAGTGCTGATATTAATGTAAGAACTGATGTACAATTTAGTGCTATGGCTGGTGCTTTTGCTGCTGGTGAAGCTGATTATACAACAGCTTTTGAACCAACTGCTACTCAACTTGAAAAAGATGGTTCTGGATATGTAGTAGCATCAATTGGTGGAGATTCTGGAGATATTCCTTATACAGCTTATTCTGCAACTAAATCTTACTTAGAAAAAAATCCTGAATTAATTCAACGATTTACTAATGCTTTATATAAAGCTCAACAATGGTGTCAGACTGCATCTGATGAAGAAGTAGCTAAAGCTATGCAACCATTCTTTGAAGATAACGACTTAGACGATTTAATTATAGTTGCTCAAAAATATAGAGAAATAGATGCTTGGTGTTCTGAACCAGTTTTAGAAGAAGAGAGCTTAAATAATTTAATGACAGTAATGGAATCTGCTGGCGAACTTAGTGAAAGACCTCCTTATGATAAGATTGTAAATACTGACTTTGCACAACAAGCTATAGATAATAATAAATAGTTTAATAAAAATGATTCCTATAATTTTTAGGAATCATTTTTATTAAATTTGTTTTCAATAAAATATCACTACTTACAACTTTCTATAATATACTTCATAGTTTCTTTATTCATTGCACCTGGAACATATTTAGTAATATATCCGTATTCATCTATTATAAGTGTTGATGGAAATGAATTTATTCCATATTGATATATTTGACTTCCACTTTCATCTAATACAACAGGGAAAGTATATCCTTCTTCTTTTAAAAAATCTTTTATATGTTCTACATCTCCTTCCCTTCCAATATTAGGTGATGCTAATTCAAGTATTATTATATCTTCTTTATTTTCGTTATATTCTTTATAAAGCTCTTCTATATAAGGCATTTCTTCTCTACATTGAGGACACCATGTAGCCCATATATTAAAAAATATTATTTTTCCTTTATAATCACTTAACTTATGTATTTCTCCATATTGGTCATATAATTCAAAGTCTAAAGCTTTTATTTTCTTACTACTTTGATTTTCTTCATTCTCTATATTTTCATTCCTTTGAGCTTGACTTTTTGTTTGTAAATTAAAGTTATTTATAGCTCTTTCAAGTCCACTTGAAAACATTGCCAGACCAGATAATATAATTATTATTCCACCTATTATTTTAATTTTACCCATATACTTTTTTATAGAATTTATTGTATTAAATAATTTATTATAAAATAATGCCACAAGTATAAATGGAAATACAAATCCTATTGTATAAACTAATACCAATAAGTTTGATACTAAAAAGCTATTGGAACTTGATGAGATTATAAGTACCGATGCAAGTATTGGTCCTATACATGGAGTCCATCCAAAGCTAAATGTAAATCCTAATAAAAATGCTGTTACTATATTTATTTCTTTAGTATTCATATTAAATCTCTTTTCAGAGTTTAATAATTTAGATTTTATAATTCCCATATAAAATAGACCCATAAATACTATTATTAGTCCACCTAAAGTCATTATTAAGTCTTTGTTTGTCTTTAAGAATGAACTTAGTACACTTACTGATGATCCTAGTATAAAGAATGTTGTCGATATACCAATTATAAAGAAAAATGTATTTTTAAATAAATCACTTTTGTAAATTTTCCAGTTTTTAAATTATCTATACTAGTATTAGATAATTTACTCAAATATATTGGTAGTATAGGTAATATACATGGGGATAGGAAGGACAACATCCCTTCTAAAAACACCACTATTAAATTTAGTTTTTCCATTAACATCTCCTTTATTTGTAAATATATTCTTACCATTAGTTTTTCTACCTATTAGCAGTAAAATTATATCATTTATTAAATAATCTCCTTAATAATTCACTATATAAATAAACTACAACAATGAAAGTTTCTATCTCAAGTAGATAGTTTTTTGTAGTTAATAAAAAATAGTGATTAAAAAATAAAATAAATCATTTTTAATCACTATTTTAATTCTTTATAAAGCTTACTTATTTCTTAAATAAGCATCAATAGCTTCTGCAACCTTTTTACCTAATGAAGTTGCAAAACAAGCAGTTTTTTGACCTTGTATTATATCTCCAGTTGCAAAAACATCCTCTATACTAGTTTGGAAATCATTAGTTATTACAGTACCTCTTTGATCTAATTCTACTGGTGCAATTGATTGAATTCCATCTGACATTTGACCAACTGCAAATATTATTGTATCTGCTTCTAAGATTAAGTCTGAACTGTCATCTGTCCCCTTAAACTCTATTGCTCTAACTTTATTATTTTCATCCCCTAGAATTTCTACTGAATCAAAGTGATCAAATATAGGTACGTTTACAAACTTCAAATAATTTAATTCCTTTTGGCTAGCATTCATCTCTTCTATTCCTGTTCTTACTACAACTCTAACTTTTTCATATCCAGTTAATTTTGCAGTGGTTCCACAATCCATAGCAACGTCTCCACCACCTATTATTACTGCACTTTTGCCTACATTTATATGACCGTCTTTACTTTTTGCTTCAGCTAAAAAATTAACTGCACTTAAAACTCCATCTAAATCAGATCCTTTTATTTTTAATACTCTACCTTTATTTAGACCACTTGATAATAAAAATGCATCAAATCCTTCTTCCCTCAATGCATCTAACGTAACATCCTTTCCTACAAGTGTATTAGTTCTAAATTTAACACCAAGACTCTTTATATATTCTACATCTTGATTTATAGCATGCTTAGGTAACCTATGTGGTGGTATCCCATATGTTAACCATCCACCTATGCCTTCTCTAGCTTCAATAACTGTTACGTCATAACCTATCCTTGCTAATATAGCAGAAGCTGCTAATCCTGATGGACCTGATCCTATTATAGCTACCTTCTTACCATTAGAATTTGATTGTATTTTTTTATCACTAATCTTCCAATTACTTTCTTTTTCATATTCAGTTAAGAATTTTTCAATATACGGTATCATTATTGGTTCTTTTAGTTCTGTATTTTTGCATCCTCCTACACAGTATGTTTCATAAGGGCAAACTCTAGAGCATATTGCAGCTAATGGGTTTCTTTCTCTTATAACTTTTACAGCTTCATCTATTCTTTCTTCTGCAACTAAGCTTATAATATATTTAGGATCTATTTCGATTGGGCAGTTTTTGCTACAATAAGATGCTTCACATAATAAACATCTTTTAGCTTCTGATATAGCCTCTTCTTTGGTAAAATACTTACCTGATTCAGTTAAATATCCTACATTATTCATTTTTATAACCCCCTTAAGAAAATAACTTCTTAATAACCTATTTATTTTAGTATTATATTATTCTATGTTTATTGAGTTGCCTTCTCAAAAAACGTTTTCATATTTTAAGTATAATACATTTTTACTAACTACGGGAATTTTTAAATTATTTTTATTTCATAATTGTCAAAACTATATTTATAAGCATATAATTAAGTTGTGATAAATTATTTAAGAGGTGTGGTCTATGATCAAGAAATTTAGTTTGTTTAGAAAACGCTATAATAAAAAAAATAGTACTTCTATATTTAAAGGTAATATTTTATCTGACGAAAACTTAAGTTACGATGACTACGATGATACATTATTTTTAGACCAAGATATTTATTACGATAATGATTTTTATGATTTTCCTTTGGATAATAAGAGCCAAATTGATTTTTACTATGATATGGATGATTATGACTATATTGAATAATAGATTAAAGCTTCTACTTTATTAGCAGTAGAAGCTTTTTACTTTTAAATTCTTAATTAAGCATTTTCAAAAGTATATATTGCATCAAGTCTAGTAATATAAATTAAATCATCTTCACACCCTATATACTTTGCATATTTCTTTACTTTTTCTTTTGATACTTCTATATCTAGTCCATTATCATTTTCCATTAATGTTTTTATATACATATCCATTAATCTTCCTTTATATTCTTTTATGTCATACCCTAAATAGTTAGTTAGTCTTTCTATTTCCCCTGAAAAATCTCCATCTTCTTTTATAAAATACTCATATATATCTAATCTATATGGATTTAATGATATTATTTGCTTTACTACCTTACATTCATCAGGTTTTCCTATGAATCCATCCTTATAGTTATTAAATAGTGCATTTGCTTGTCTTATGGCTTTATTATCTATGTATCTATGTACCTTATTTACATTATTATCTAATAATGCATCTATAACTGCATAATGGATATTAAAACAATCATTATATACATATTCTGCGAGTTTTTTAATTACTGGTTTTATTTCATAAAACTTAGTTACGTTATTATTCTTTTTACCTCTACCATGTGAATTTGTATGTTCTTTTATAAGATTATTAAATAGCCTTCTAAAATCTAAATATTTTTTACAGTATTGCTCTTTAAAAATATTAAAGTCTATAGTTATTACTCTATAAGTAACTATTGTCTCTACTCCTTTTTTTATGACATTATCAATTAATTCTTCTCCTAATATAAGTGCTTTATCTGCAATTTGCTTCATAGTATGGGTATTATTTAAACAATCTTCTTCAAACGTATTAGATGTATCAAAAGCACAAGTTTGAAATAACTTCCTTATACTGTTATAGTTATCCATACTATCATCAAATTCTACAATAGCCCCATTTATATCAAATGTAATCATATATCATTTGCCTCCTTTTTATTAAATTAAATAAATTAATATATAATTAATTTGATTATTTTATCAATATTCCTTCTAAATGAGGAATTTGTCTAAAGTTTTTTTAAACTATGCCGAAAATCGCCAAAATTACAGGAATAAACATAGTTGGTAGCAAATTTGCAACTTTAATATTACATGCTTTTATCATATTAAGCCCTAATGCCATAATTAATAAACTGCCTACTGCGGTCATTGAGCTTACTACATCATTACTTAGTATAGCTGATAAATATGATGCTCCTATAGTTATTATACCTTGGTACAAAAATACTGCTATAGATGAAAATATTACACCAATTCCCATAGATGCCGTAAATATTATAGATGAAATTCCATCTAATATTGATTTTGCAAATAATATTGAATGATTACCTCTTAATCCACTTTCTAACGAGACAACTACTGCCATTGCTCCAACACAAAATAATAAACTTGCTGATATAAAACCTTGTGCTATTGATATATCTATGTCAGATTTCTTAGAAAATTTCATTTCTAAATATCTCCCCAATTGATTAAGATGTTTGTCTAAATCTATTAGCTCTCCTATTACTGATCCAATTGCCATAGACATAATAGTAATTAAAATATTACCACCTTCTAATGAGCCTGATATACCTATATATATGACACATAAAGCAATTCCATTCATAACAGTATTACTTACTTTTTCAGGTATACCACCTTTTACTAATAATCCTACTACACATCCACATATTACAGCTAATGTATTTACTATTGTTCCTAGCATCATATGCTCCCCCAATTAATTTATTTTACTTATTAGTCTATATTACTATATGAATATTCTCAATTAACTTTTATTCTCTAAATACTAAATTTATATATTCAGTAGGGTTTTTAGCAAAATCTTGAAAAGATTTATTTGTAAAAATAACATATTCACCTAAAAATCTTTTATATCTATCTTCTTCTTTTTTTAAAGAACTTCTTGGCTTATTTTGATGATTGTTGAATACTAATATTTTAAGGGGAGGTTTCTTTCTACTTATTTGTACTCTTTTTATCATATACTTTATATGTATATCTGCATCTGGAAATGAATAACCACAAAATATTAATATATCACTATCTCTTAAAGCTTTTTCACTTTCATTCCATACATTACTCAAAAATACATTCGATATATCTTTAAAATAAGTAGGAGGCACTATTATGGGAACTGTACTTTCTCCACAATTTAGACATTTAGCTCCTTCTGAATCTTCTAATATTCTCATTACTCCTCCTTCATAAGGAGTTAAAGTCAAGCTACTACAAATAGGACAATACATCCAATTTAATGATCCATGTATCTTATACAACTTAATCATAGGATCAAGTGGTTTTACCCAATTTCCATCTTTATTAAAATTTGCAAAATTTATACCATAATCCAGCATAATAGGTAATTTTTCTTTATCATATAGTTTTGCAATAGTATTATCTATAATAATGTCGTAATTTGCACTAATAAAAGTAGTATTTAAAAGTAAGTTTGATTTAAGTAAATTATCAATGAGCATTTTATGATATTTATTAGTATTTTTCTTATTAACAGAATAAGCCATTAAAAGAATTAGATATTGTCTAATAAATCTTATACTATCACTTTCTTTATTAACTAGCTCAAGAGCAAAATTTTTAAAAAATTCTCTTCTTTGCTCTGCTAAATCTAAAAGTCCAAGAACTTCTTCAAAAGTAGGAAAATTAACTTTATCTATATCATCTTTCTTCAAATCTATATTAAACATTTGTTTAAAAAATCTATGTAGCTCCTTATTCATTTCCTTGTTATAATCACTAGGCTTAAGATCTCTAAAGTACTCACTAAATAATTCGTTTTGAATAGGTAAATGCTCAGCAGCAGACGCACCTGCTCCTAAAAATATAGAAATCTTCATTACTCATCCTCCTAACTATCCTATAGTCAAACGTCTTATTCAATTATCTTATGACTTTTTACACAAGATATTCTTAATCTTCTTCTATAAAATAAAAAAACTGCTTATTTGTAAGTTTTTCTAGGTCACAAAGCACAAAATAAAAATTCTAGCTATTTGTAGCATTATTTCAGCTATATAACTAGAATTTTTATTTTATGTCTGCCCCTAAGTAAAACTTAACTTAAGCAGATATTTTATTTATTTTTCTATTGGTTTTTTAAGTATTGATAATAATAACATTCCTACTAGTGAACCTACAACTATTGCTATAGCATATCCTAATGGATTAGATATAACTGGTAAAACAAATATTCCTCCATGAGGAGCTCTAAGTTGTGCTCCAAATACCATACTTAATGCTCCAGCCACTGCTGAACCAGCTACACATGCAGGTATTACATGAAGTGGATCTGCTGCTGCAAAAGGTATTGCACCTTCAGTTATAAATGATAGTCCCATTACATAGTTAACTATACCAGATTTTCTTTGATCTTCTGTAAATCTATTTTTAAAGAATGTTGTAGCAAGTGCTATTGCAAGAGGAGGAACCATTCCACCTGCCATTACTGCTGCCATTACTTCATACTGACCTGCATCTAAAGCTGCTATCCCAAATACATATGCTGCTTTATTTATTGGTCCACCCATGTCAACAGCCATCATTGCTCCTACAACTATACCAAGTATAATTTTTGAACTTCCTCCAAGTCCCATTAAGAAACTATTCATCGCTTCATTTATCACAACTACTGGAGGCATTACTATGTAAGTCATTAATATCGCTATCAATAATGTTCCAAACAGTGGAAATAAAAGCACTGGTTTTATTCCGTCTAAAGATTGTGGAAGGAAACTAAATAACTTTTTAAGTCCAACTACTATATATCCTGCTAAGAAACCAGCTATTAATGCTCCTAAAAAGCCAGCTCCACCTTCTTTTGCCATTAATCCTCCAACAAAACCAACTACCATTGCTGGTCTATCTGCTATAGAGAATGCTATATAACCTGCAAGTACTGGTAACATAAATCCAAATGCATAGTTACCTATTGTATTTAAGTATGAAGCTAATGGCGTATTATTACCAAAATTTGAAGGATCTATTGAGTAGTTATCAAATAAGAATGATAAAGCTATTAATATACCTCCTGCAACAACAAATGGTAACATATTTGAAACACCATTCATTAGATTTTTATATACTTTTCTTAAAGCACTTTCGTCTTCACTAGAACCATCATTTAATCCTGAATTTTCTCCACTATGATGATATATTGGCGCATCTCCATTTTTAGCTCTATCTATAAGCTCATCTGCTTTGTGTATACCATTAGCAACCTTAGTTATTATAACTTTCTTACCATCAAATCTTGCCATTTCAACATTTTTATCAGCTGCAACTATTATACAGGTTGCATTAGCTATTTCTTCTTTAGTTAATACATTTTTAGCTCCTGAAGAACCATTTGTTTCTACTTTTATTGAAATCCCTTTTTGATTAGCTGTTTTATTTAAACTTTCTGCTGCCATAAAAGTATGTGCAATTCCTGTTGGACAAGCAGTTACAGCTAATACTTTAGGATATTTCTCATCTAATATATCTTCTTTTATTTCCTTTGCATCTTTTTCTAATTCATCCGCTTCATATTCTTCTGGGAATTTTTCTTTCTCTTTTTCATTTATTAATTCTATAAACTCATCTTTAGAAGATGCATTTATAAGCTTTTTCCTAAACTCTTCATCCATAAGTATTGTTGAAAGTCTTGCTAGTACTTGAAGGTGTGTATCATTTGCTCCATCTGGGGCCGCTATCATAAAGAAAAGATGTGCTAAGCTTCCGTCAAAGGCTTCATAGTCTATTCCTTCTTTACTCACACCAGTTGCAAGATATGCTTTATTTACTGCTTTAGTTTTAGCATGGGGAATTGCTATTCCTTCTCCTATTCCTGTTGTACTTAATTCTTCACGAGAAAGTATTGCCTTTTTATACTCATCTTTATTATTTAAATTTCCGCTATCATCCATTAATTCAACTAATTCATCTATTACATCAGGCTTATTACTTGACTTTAAATTTAAATTAATAGATTTTTTATCTATTAAATCTGTAATTTTCATAATATATCACTCCTTATATTTTTTCTACTATAATCTGCTTTTTAACTTCATCTATAAATTCTCTTGTTGCTATATCATAAGAAAATGCTGTTGCTCCGCCACATGCAGCACCTTGCTTTAGAGCTTCATCAAATTTATTTGTCATTACATATCCACTTAAAAAACCTGCAACCATAGAATCTCCTGCTCCTACAGAATTTTTAACTTCACCCTTAGCTACATTACTTGTATAAATATCACCATTTTCAGTAACTAATAATGCTCCCTCTTTTCCCATAGATACTAATACATTTCTTGCACCCATTTCTTTTAATTTATTAGCATATTTTATTATGTCCTTATTTGAACTTAACTTTACATTAAAAATTTCTTCTAATTCATGATTATTTGGTTTTATTAAAAATGGCTTATATTTTAATACATTTAATAATAAACTTTTGGTTGCATCAACTACTACCTTTATTTCCTTATTTTTTATTCTTTCCATTATATTCTCATATAATTTATCACTAAGTGTTGATGGTATACTCCCTGCTAAAACTAATATATCCTCACTATTTAATTCATCTATTATTTTATAAAGCTCGTTTAGTTCATTTTCATTTATAAGTGGACCTTGACCGTTTATCTCTGTTTCTTCGTTCCCTTTAATCTTTACATTAATTCTTGTAAATCCATTTTTTAATTTTATAAATTTATTTTCAATTCCTTTTTCTTCTAAGCTTTTTATTATAAAATCTCCAGTGAATCCACTTACAAAACCTAAAGCTGTACTCTGACAGTCTAGCTGTTGTAGCATATTTGATACGTTTATACCTTTTCCTCCAGCATAAACTTTTTCATCTTCAACCCTGTTTACACTACCTAAGTTTAGGCTATCTAGTTTTATTAAATAGTCAATTGCAGGATTTAATGTTACTGTATATATCATGACTTCACCTCTATCTTTTTTTATATCTTTATATTACATAGAAAACATTTTCTCTGAAAGTTAGAAAATTTCTCTTAGTCAAAAGAGAAATTTACTTAAACATATTTTTAAACTTTTCATAATTTTTATTCTCACATATACTTATTACTTTTGCTATTGAGTCTACTCTTTTATAAATATTAGAAAATAATTCTTCATAATCTAATATATGATCTTTATCTATGGCTAGCATTATAACTAATCTTACTTCTCCTACTTCCCAGTATATAGGATTTTTTAAAATGCCTATGCTTATCTTATTTTTAAAAACTTTACCTTTTGAGCTATGTGGCATTGCTAGCATATTGCCTATTTCTGTTGTTGCAATTTTTTCTCTTTCAAAATAAGAATTTTTCATATCTATATCTATATAATTTTTTTCTAATAGAAAATTAGACATATATTCTATAACCTCTTCCTTTGTAGAGAAATCTAAATTTTTATGAAATAGATCTTTATCTAGAAGTTCTTCCACTTTTATATCTTTATATATTTTTTCAGTTTCTATATACTTTTCTATAATTTTAATTTCTTTTTCTGTTAATAAAGGTGATATTTTTATTAAAGGTGTATTATCTAACTCTATAGGTACAGTTGAAATTACAAAGTCCGTATCTATTACTTTTAAATAATCCGTTAAATATGCTGGTATTACCTTAATTATTTCTATTTTTCCAGCAAATAAGTTTTCCAATTTTGATTTTATAAGCATTGATGTACCAATACCAGAAGTACATACAATAACTGCTTTATAAACTTTTTTCCTATTATAATTATTACTTCTTTCTATAGCTCCTCCTATATGTATTGCTATATTTGCTGTTTCATCTTCATCTATTATTATATTTAAGTTACCTTCTATAACCTTTTTTGCAATTTTTGCAAGTTCAAAAGCAAAAGCATACTTTAATTTTATTTCATTTGAACTTATATAATAAGAATCATTTATTCCTAGCTCTATCTTTTTATACAAATTACTTATATGACTGTATAAACACTCTTCAAATATTGTATCCTTAGTAATATCTATATTGGTAACTATTTTTAGTTCCATACAAAAAGTTCTTATAGAATTTATTATTTTCTCCTTATAAACATCATTGTTTATAATTTCATTTCTTTTTACTTTATAATATCTTAAATATTCATTGATAATTAAATCTTCATTTTCTGTGCTCCTACTTAAAAATATTAATATATAATCAACTATATTTTTAAATTCCAAATCAGTAACTAAAAGTTCTTCACTTTCTAATACATTTAAGACTCTATTTTTTATATCAAACATACTGTTACTTACTTCATCACTTAAAAAGTCACTTAAACCTAATTTATTATTTTTATTATTACATAAATTAACTATTTGTTTTGCTACTTGTTCTTCATCACCATCTATACAAATACCTTGTTTATGCTTAGTAATTATTTTTAAATCATTTTGACTTAATATCCTTTTTACTTCCTTTAAATCATTTTTTACTGTGGAAGAACTAACATACATTAAGTCAGCTAAATCTTCTATTCTAATAAAATTTTCTTTTTCTTTACTTATATTTATCAACTTTTTTAAAATAAAGCTTACTCTGTCTATATCATCATACAAATTAGTTTGTACGTCTAACTCTTCAAGGCTTCCTTCTAGTTTATATCCAATACCTCTTATAGATACTATCTTGCTTTTATGTAAAGCTTTATTTATACTTTTTATATCACTTTGTATAGTTTTTGTAGAACAACCAATTTCCTCGCTTAAAGCAATGCTACTCATTGGCTCTACAGAATTTCTTAATATTTTGACTATTTTTAATTCTCTATTGTTCATATTTATACTCATGAATTCACCCATTTTTATGTAATTTTATTGCTAAATTTATAATATCACTTTATTTTTAATAAAAAAAGACATATTAGAAACAATATTATTATTCTCTCTAACATGTCTTATTTGGGTTATATATTTTTATTCATACACCGAATATTCTTTCCATATATTCTCTAAATCATTAAAATACTCTTTTATGTCTTCTTTTTCTTTCATTCCAACTGATATTACTAGTGCATTAGCAACACTAAGTGCTGGTACTAATGAATCAACAAAAGAAGCCATATTACTCTTTACAAGTAATTTATTATCTGAAATAGATGCTACTGGAGCAAACATACTGTCAGTTATTGATATTATATGAGCACCTTTACTTTTAGCATATTTAGCTACTTGATAGGATTTTCTTGAATATCTTGGGAAGCTTATTGTTATAAGTACATCTTCTTCATTAACTCTAACAACTTGTTCAAAAGCATCCCCCATATCCATTCTTATTATATGAACATTATCAAGTATTATATCTAGGTAGAATCCTAAGTATTGAGCTATTGTAAATGAGCTTCTCATACCTAGTATATATATTTTTCTTGCCTTTAGTATTTTATCTGCTGCACCTTTAAAGGCATTTTCATCTATACCTTCTAAAGTATCTCTTATGTTCTCTATATCACTTTTTAATACTTTATTAAGTATAGTTGTATCATCTGTATATTCACTATGAGTCATTTCAACTCTTTGAACTGTAGTCAATTTATTTTTTATAAGTTCTTGTAATGCTTCTTGTAATTTTGGGTAACCTGAGTATCCTAAAGCATTTGCAAATCTAACTACAGTTGATTCACTTACACCTACAGTCTCACCTAATTTACATGCTGTCATAAATGCTACTTTATCATAGTTATTTAATATATATTGTGCAATAAGCTTTTGACCTTTACTAAGCCTAGCATATTGAGTTTGTATATTTGAAATAAGACGTTTACCATCTTTCATATCTATTCTTTCACTATTGTCCATAAATTTCTCCTTTTAAGCAGTATAAACACTGTTCTTTTAAACCTTTAGAGTTTCTAAAATTATTATATCACTTTTGTATATATTTTTTAAATAGTGATTCTAAAAAATTTAATTATGCACAATTTAGATTTTTAATATTCTTTTTTCTTTTCTATTAATATAAGTTGAGGTGGATTGTTTATTTGATTTATAAACTTACTTTCAAGTACATTAAACTCATTTTGATCTAAACCTTGTACATACTCATAAACGCAATTTCTTTCTTCCATACCACCTTCATGACCTGTATATATTGCTAAACTAACTATACCGTGAGGTTTTAGAAGTTTTAAAGATGATTCTATTGCTCTTAGTGTTGTATCTGGTTTAGTTATTACATTATGATCAGCCCTTGGTAAATACCCTAAGTTAAACAATACACATGATACTTCTTTATCTACATAGTTTTCTAGATTTTCATGACCATCAAGTATTAATTGCACACGATCAAGTAAGTCAGCTTTTTCTAATCTTTTTTTAGTTGACTTAATAGCTTCTTCTTGTATATCAAAACTATATACAAATCCATTTTGTCCTACTTTTTCTGCTAGATATTTTGTGTCATATCCATTACCCATAGTAGCATCTATTACTACATCTCCATCACTTATTACATCTTCTATAAATAATTTATTTATTTCTGTAATCTTAGTTAAAAATTTTGCCTTTATCATTTACTACACCTCTATTTTATACCTTTTAAGTACTCCACTTCTTCTTTAGTTAAATGTCTATACTCTCCAACCTTAATTCCTCTAAGCTTTATGTCTCCCATAGCAACTCTTCTAAGTCTAAGTACGGGATGATTTATTGCCCTACACATTTTTCTAACTTGTCTATTTCTACCTTCATGTATTTTTATTTCACATTTACAGTAATTCTTTTCTTCATTTTTATCTACTATTCTTATTTTTGCTGGAGCGGTTTTATAATCTTCTATTTCTAATCCTTCTCTAAAGTTTTTAAGTTCTTCATATGTAGGTTCTCCTTTTATTAAAGCTACATATGTTTTATCTACCTCATGCTTTGGATGTGTTAATTTATATGTTAAATCTCCATCATTCGTAAGTATTAAAAGCCCACTTGTTTCATAATCAAGTCTACCAATTGGATAAACTCTTTCTTTTATATCGCTTACTAAATCTAATACACTTGGCCTATCAAATTGATCCTTTACAGTTGTAATATATCCTTCTGGTTTATTTAATACTATGTATACTAAATTTTCACTTAATGATATTACCTTTCCATCAACTTCAACTATATCTTTAGCTTCCTCTATATTAAAAGATAATTCAGTAACTAATTCTCCATTAACTTTTACTCTTCTATCTAATATTATTTCTTCTGCTTTTCTTCTTGATGCTATCCCACAAGAAGCTATATATTTATTAATTCTCATATGTTCACCTTTTCTTGTAAATTTTATTAAATACTATTTTTATTTCCTTATTATAATATAATACATACAATGTAAAATCAAAGTTTTTATTACAAATTTCTTAATATTAAATATTTAATTATAATATACCTTTAACTTCTATTAATTATAGTATATACTTATTTTAAAATATTTAACAAGTAGGAGGTCACATGGTTTCAAAACAAGATATAAAGCATTACATATTCTTGGCTTTTATAACTATATTGCTTTATAAATTTATCAATAATCCTATGCAGGTTATATCTGGAATAGGCGGAATTGCAAGCTTTTTCAGTCCATTCTTAATAGGGATATTAATTGCATTATTAATTAATCCATTGGTAATGTTTTTTGAAAAGAGGTTTAATCTTCATAGACTATTGAACATACTTATATCTTATATATTAGTATTTATACTTATTTTCTTAGGATTTAAGCTACTTATTCCTTCAATAGTTGATACTTTAAATACATTAATAAAAGAGATTCCAACGTATGTTGATATGTTCAATGAAATTTTAGGAAAGTATATGACTAAAGCTGAGTTTTTCAATACAATAGCCCCTCATATACAAGATAACTTAAATAGTATATTAACTAATGTAGTAAATATTCTTACTGCATTTTCTTCAAACCTTTTAATTCATATATCAAGTATTACATCTTTATTGTTTGATATAATAATGGGATTAATACTTTCTATATATATGATATTTGATAAAGAGAAAATAGGTTTAGGTTGTAAAAAGATTCTTTATGCTTCAGTTAATAAGATTAAAGCTGATGAAACTGTTTCATTTTTTAAAATGTCTCATGAGATATTTTATAACTATATGATAGGTAAAATTATTGACTCACTTATTGTTGGTTTAATTGCATTTGTTGTATTCCAATTTGTTATAAAGATAGAGAATTCACTATTCTTATCATTTATAGTTTTTGTAACAAATATAATACCTTACTTTGGTCCATTTATAGGTGCAGTTCCACCTATACTTATGACATTAGTATATAGTCCTGTAAAGGCACTTTGGGTTGCTATATTTATACTAATTCTACAACAAGTAGATGGAAACTTTATAGGACCTAAGGTAATGGGAGATCAAGTAGGACTCAGTCCACTTTGGATAATTTCTGCAGTATTGATAGGTTCAAGTCTATTCGGATTAATAGGCGTTTTCTTATCTGTTCCTGTTGCAGCTATTATAAAATCTTCTATTGATAAATATGTAGAAAAAAGATTATATATAAATGATTCAAAATAAAATATATTAAATAAAAAAGTTGTCCAAATTTATGGACAACTTTTATTGTATTATAGGCTCCTGAGTAATGTTATTTGGAGTATTTGTCGTTATATTATTATTTTGAAGTGGTT
Source organism: Desulfovibrio sp. Marseille-P6017 (assembly GCA_900604495.1). Next base: position 29,352 of record UWOR01000012.1, read on the forward strand.
GATTTGATCCATTAGAAGGTATTTGATTTGTTGGATTTTGAATATTAGGAGTTTGTTGCTCTCCTTCATTACTATTTTCTTGGTTACTACCTTCTTCTATTATTTCCTCATCTTCTTTTTTAGACTCTTCCTCATATTTTTTCAATTCCCAACTAGCTTTGCTTGCTCCTTTACTTGCAGCCAACTTAGCATCTTTTTTTCTTTTAGCTTCAGCTTCTTGTTGTTCTTCATATAATTTTTTCATTTCACTTAATTCACTTGATGCTGTACTTTTTATTTTACTAGATCCGTTTTTGATGTTAGTTATAGCCTCAAGTTCTTCTATAGCTTTTTTATAATTTCCTTGTCCTTTATACTCTTCTACACTTAACATTTTCATTGCTTGCATATACATTGCTCTTGCATATTCATCAGCATTATCTTCTTCTAACGCACTTGAAAGTAATTTCATTGCTTCACCATATTTTTGTGATTCTAAAGCTACTTTTCCATCTTCAACAAATGTACTTTCAGATTCACCTTTAGTACATCCTACCATAAGTATTGATAATAAAGCTACGATTAAAACTATTTTTATCTTCATTTGTTACCTCCTTATTACCTTAACTTAATTTTACCATAATTCAACATATTTTGTCATATTTTAGGTTAATATTATTTAAAATCGCATTTTCCGTCCTAATTTATACTTATACTCTCAAAGAATTATATTTAATCTTATTCTTATATTCTTACAAATTACTAAGCTTATTATTTGAGAATTTTTAACTTTAATATAAAAAAAAACCTTGAAAGAATAATTTGCTTTCAAGGTTTTTTTTTATATTAACTCCAAGTTTATTACCTCTTCATAATTTTGTCTTTTGCATATAAGCCTATGATTTCCATTAGATACCATTACTACTGCTGGTTTAGGTATTTTATTATAATTAGATGCCATTGAGTAACCATAAGCTCCAGTTGAAGTCGTTATTAATATATCTCCACTTTCTATATCCATTACATTAGCATGAGTTATCAATATATCTCCACTTTCACAGCACTTTCCAGCTACAGTCACTTTATTTACTTTTTCATATTTCATTTTATTTACAACACTACATTCATATCCCGCTTTATATAATGAAGGTCTAATATTATCAGTCATACCTCCATCTACACTAACATATGTCCTTACATCTTTTATATCTTTAATAGATCCTATTGTATACAGTGTACTGCCTGCATTTGCACTTATTGATCTTCCCGGCTCTATAATGAGCTTTGGTGCTTTTATTCCAATTTTTTACATTTTTGCTCTGCCCTTTTTATTATAGCTTCACAAAAATCTTGTATACTTTTAGGATTATCCTCTTTGATATAATATACTCCTATACCTCCTCCTAAGTCTATTTCTTTTAAATCTATGTTATACTTTATTTTTATTTCTTTAACTAAATCCATCATTATATCAACTTCGTCCATGTATGGCTCTATATCAAAAATCTGTGAACCTATATGTGCATGTAAACCAACTAACTTTATATTTTTATACTTATATAGTTTTTCTATAGCTTCATATAAGTCTCCATTTATTAATACAAATCCAAATTTAGAATCTATTTGACCTGTTTTTATATAATCATGAGTATGAGCTTCTATTCCAGGAGTTATTCTAAAGTATATCTCTTGTACTTTATTTCTCTTTTTGCAAATATCTTCAATTATATCAAGTTCATAAAAGTTATCTACAACAAATCTACCTACTCCTAATTCTATGCCCATATTAATTTCATCTATAGTTTTGTTATTTCCATGAAATAATACATTTTCCATTGGAAAACCTGCTTTATGAGCAGTATATAATTCTCCTCCTGAAACTACATCTAGGGATAAGTTTTCTTCTTTTATGATTTTACACATATATAAAGTTAAAAATGCCTTACCTGCATAAGCAACTTTATTTTTATTTTCCTCTACTTTAAAATACTTATTATATTTTCTGCAATTCTCTCTAATTAAACCTTCATCAAATACATAAAGTGGTGTAGAGTACTTATTAACTAATTCTGTACAACTAACGCCTCCAATATATAGCGTGTTATTTCTAATAGACATATTTCCATGTAGTTTCATAATAGCCTCCTAAATTTTATACATTAAATTCTCTTGCCACTTCATTTATTGCAACATCTTTATCAAAAGAGTTTATAGCACAAGTTATTCTTATTTCTGATGTAGTTATAAGCTTAACATTAATATTATTTTCCTTGAATATTTTAAATACTTTTGATATAACACCTGCTGTGTTTTTCATTCCAGACCCTACTAATGAAAACTTTGTTATATGATCATCAATAACAATATTTTTGCTATCTGAATATTTTTTAGCTATCTCTTTACATTCATCTAGATCTTCTTTAGGTATAGTAAAAGATACATTTATAATTTCATTTATTGGTGCTGTTTGACTGATCATATCTATACTTATTTTTTTACTTGCAATATCTTCAAATAAACTAAAAACCTTATCTAAATTAAAATCTTTTATAGTTATAGCAACATCATCATCGCTAGTTGCAAGTCCTGTTATGACTTTTTCCTCTAATCTCATTTTATTTTCTCCCTTTATATATGTTCCATTTCGCTCTCCACATGAAAGACCTACATATATTTCTGTATTATATTTTTGTGCTAGTTCTATACTTCTTGAGTGCATTACTTGTGCACCTAAACTAGCTAATTCTAGCATTTCTTCGTATTCTATTTCTTTAAGTTTTTTAGCCTTACTATACTTTCTAGGGTCGGTAAAGTAAATTCCATCTACATCTGTATAAATTTCACATTTAGCATTTAGTTTAACTGCTAAAGCTACCGCTGATGTATCAGAACCTCCTCTTCCTAAAGTTGTAATATCACCCTCATCATTTAATCCCTGAAATCCTGTCACTATTACTACCTTTCCATGATCTAAACTTTCTTCTATCTTAGATACATTTATATCATCTATTTGAGATTTTCCATGATCTCCACTAGTATGTATATTAAGTTGATACGCATTATAACTTATTGATTGGCATCCTAATGATGATAGGCACATAGCAAGTAATTACGCTGATATAATTTCACCTGTTGACATAAGTGCATCTAATTCTCTTTTATTAGGATTTTTACTTATATTTTTTTGCAAGTTTTATATAATTATCAGTAGTACCTCCCATGGCTGAAACTACTACAACTATTTTTTCATTAGTTTTTTTTCTATCAATTATATTTTCTGCTATTCTTTTAATTTTCTCTGTAGTTTCTACAGAGCTCCCACCATACTTTTGAACTATAATACTACTCATATCCCCCTCCTAGAAAGTTGTAAAATAAAAAACACCCAAAGGTATACTTTGGGTGTTTTTTTTATACACAAAGTAACCTTGTAGCTCACCACTTATTACTAAGTGACAGTATTATACATATTATGTATAGTACCAGAAAAATTATTTGCCAATAATTTTTCTTCGGCTGCACTTCCTTTCATTTATAATCAACACTTGCCAGCTTCTATAAACTACTATTAATTACAGCACCTCTACCCTAGGTAAATTTCATATATTAAGTTTTATTTTATAATTAATTTTTATCACACTATTCTTAATTTTACAACTATTTTATTTTTTTATTTATGTAAAATTTTATTAATCTATATCTTTTTATGTTGATGATTAAATAGACCTATATATAAAAAATAGGCCTATATATACTTAAATAGTTTATTTAAGCTTAAATCAACAACACAAACATCAGAATCAAAATCAAAGTCTCCTAAATTTCTCATTTCTGATGTTATTATTAAAACTCTTGGTACTTCAAAAAAAGGAATCGTCGAGTTTTTAATTTTATTCTCTAGGTTATAGTATTTAGACTTGTCAATTTTTTGATCTAAATCTATATCTACTAAAAGTTGATTTAGTTCATTATAGTGGTCTGTATATTCTATAAATATATCAAATTTTTTGTTATCTATTCTAACATTTCTATAAAATCTTTTTACCTCATATCCACCTAAATTAAATCTAATTGCTAATTCAGAACCTATTACTGTTTTAGCTAATTCCTTGCCCTTATACTGTTTACTCCCATTTAAATAATATACATACGAATTATCTCTATATCCACTATAGTTTATATTGCAAGGATATTTTTTAAGTGTATATTCATTACACATTTTTCTTAAAGTTTTCTTAAATGGTTTTCTTCCACGTCTTTTTTTACTTGAAAAAACTTTACCAACCTGAGTTTCTGTCATACATCTAACCCTACTAATTAAAAGCAGTATATCTTTTTCTAACCCCATCATAATGCATATCTCCTCGAGTCATTAATTTACCAAGTTGTAATAATATTATATTAATTGTCCCTATAAAAATTGATTGTTTTTCTATATTTTTCTAAAAATAATAATTCACATTTTATGAATAACAAAAAAGAACATATCTTAGTATATAAAATACTAAGATATGTTCTTTTTATTTTTAATTAAAAACTTAATAACTATTTATATATTTTTATTGATTTTCTTCTATAGTTTTAGTTGATGAGTCACTTTTTACTTTCTCTTCTTCTTTACTTGAACCTATGTTTAAGTTATCAAATGAAATTATCTCAACTACTCCAGACTTTCCTTCTTGATAATCAATCTTAACTTGATCTGAAACTGCTGTTAAAGGTAATTCTGTAGATACTTTTGATGTTGCTGTAAATATTATATTTTCATTTGTATCTAATGTTAAATAATAATTAGTGTTTCCACTTTTTACATCTGGACTAATTCTAGTAACCTTACCTTCTATACTAGCTTTGCTTGTATCATTTTCAATACTTATATTGTTACCTTCGCTAGATAATGCTTCTCTATAATTTATTAAAGCTTCATCTTTTGTTTCTCCAAGTCCTAAAATTGCAAAATCTTCAACTGATACAAATGCCACCATCTTAACAAGACCTGCTTTATCTTTAAGTGCAGAAACATATGTAGGTGTTCCTAATATATTATACATTACAGGGAATGTAGCTTCATAGTTTTTCTCTTGTACCTTTCCTTCTGCAGAACTCATTGCTGCAGTTTCCGTTGCTCCCGGTTGCTTATATAACTTAGCTTCTTTTGTACGAGTATCTACTAAAATAAATCCAATAGTAGACTCATCTGCACCAGCAGAAGTTATTCCTGTATACCAATATGATTTATCATCATCTCCATATACTAAAGACGTTCCCTCAGTAGCAACCAAAACTCCTTCTTCAGAGATTACGGAATTTAAGAAACCTTTTATGTATAATCCCCAGTCATTAATTTGATTTACTACAAATTGCTCTGGCTGAATTCTATCTATCCATTCTGGTGCATCTTCTATAGAATATTTTTTAACTTCACCGGTTTGAGCATCAACTACCGCCACTCCTGTAGCATCTGATCCACTAAAACCTATCTTATGTTCATATAAGCTTGTTACCCAATATGGTCTACCTTCATCATTTATTTCTAATGAAAACTCTGTCATTCCAGAATTTACAATTCCATTTATATACATATGTCTATGTAAATCTTGAAGGAAATACGCTTGAGGCTGATACACTATCTTTATTGGCTTACCATCAATTTCTTGTACAAGCCTAACATCTTGAGGATTACTTGCAGACACCATTACATATCCATTTGTTCCGTCTAAATTAGTTATCCATTTAACAATATCTCTATGTACAAGCGGTGCAACCCAGTATAGTTCACCATTTACATTTTGTATATGGAAATCTCCAAGCTTCGATACACTCCCTACAGCTGGTATTTCTCCTAACTTTTTATCTCCAAGCTTCATAGCCATTTCTTCATCTACTATACGAATATCATTTACACTTACAGGACTTACATCTTTATCAAAATCACTTTCTTCAACGTTTCCTATAAGATTTCTATATGCTTTTGCATGAATTATTGGGGAAGAAGTAATAAATGGCACTACTGATACAAATATTATCATAGCTATTGCTATAAAGAAATTGTATTTTGCAGCTTTTGATGTTCTCTCTCCTTTGTCGAACATCATATCTAATACCCCAGCAATAATAAAGAATACTATTAACATTGAAAAACCAGAGGTAAAATCTAATCTAAGTACAGGAAGCTTTATAAATGCATAAATTGCAACTAAAATTAGCGCTATACCATATGATCTTATAATTTTTTTCATAAATACTCCTTTCAAAATGGTTGTTATTACCATTATAGCCATTTATTTCAAAAAAATAAATACCCCTTATAAAATAAGGAGTATTTATTGTAGTTTATTATATTTTTGCAACATAAGGTACATAACTTCTTTGCTCTTTACCATATTGAGATAAAAGTCCCTCATATTCTAAATTAAGCTTTTCATTATTATAAAAAGAATCTGGTCTTATTCCACATGACGGTCCTTCAAATAAACCAACATCACTTTTAATTAACATATCTGCAACAAAATGAGAACACACATACTTATAATCTGCTTGTCTTGGTCTATTTAGAGTTAAATATATAAGAGCCATTACATCATAATCATATTTCTTTCTATTTTCACTTACAAACATTATATTGTTATATATACGATAATATTGTGCGTCTGTAACTTCTAATGAGTACACCCTACACATAGTATTTTTTCTAATTGCATATAGACCTTCATCTATATTTTCTTCAACGAATCCTGCAAATATTGGTGTTTTGGGATTAAGTCTTCCAAATGAGTACATTGGCCTTAATTCTTGATTTAATGCTAATGATACATGTGCATACGGGGTTTTACTTATTTTTCTTATTAGATAAGATAATACGGTTCCTGTATAAGTTGTTACTATATATATCTTTTTCATTTTTTCCCCCTAAATTAATTTTACGTTTTATCAACTTTATATATTTTAGCACATATATCATAAGATTTCAAATCTAATCTTCATTTAAATGCATTTTATTATTCATATTTCGTCCAATTATCCATGATATTAAAATAAATATCGAAAATAATAAAACCTTAATCGGGCTATGAAAAAAAACTGTCACATCTTCACCTACATAACTTATAAAAAGAAACATTACAAACTTCCCACTAACCATTCCACTTATAAAAGTTTTTAAATCTAAGTCAATAAATCCACTCATTATATTAATAAGAAAGTCTGAAATAAATGGACAAACATAAGTTATAAAAATTATGCTGAATCCTCGTTTTTTTATATAGCTAGAAATTCTTTTATCATTAAACTTATGTTTATACTTATCAAATATTTTTAACTTTGAAAACTTATTTGCTAGTAAATATAGTAGTACTGCTGCTATACATGAACCTGCCCATGATATAAAAAAGCCTAACCATAATCCAAATACAAATACATTGAACAGTATTATAGCAACTAGTGGTAAAACAGGTATAAAACTCTCTATTGCAGTTAATAAAAAAGCCACAATTGCAGCTAAAAATTTATATTCAGAAACTGAGTATAATAATTGCTCCACTTATTCCACCTACTTTGCTGTCATATTATTTTGTATTATAATCACCTATAAATTGAATAATATCTGTCGTAGTCACCAACACATATACAATAACTTCATCATCTTTAATATCAATAGTTTTTATATTAATAGGTTGCATATAGCTCTTATCAACTATAATTACATTTTTATTAATTTCAAAAGGTAAAGCATTTGCTTTTGATTTTAAAACTGACTGTACTATACTATCACTAATTTTCAATTTTCCTATTCTAAAATTCTTTAATGTTAGATATAAATTATTATCAACTATAGTAGGATATATATTCACTTCATATTGTGTATCAATTAAGTTTAAGAATTTATATGGTGATATTACTTTTATGTACTTTTCCTGAAGACTTATATTGCTATATTTGAATTCTTCAATATTATAATTATTCATTACCGTATAAACTATATCTCTAAATTCACTTTCTGATAATAATAAACGCCCTTCTAGTCTTATTGGATTTTTTAATATCTCAAATGAATCCAAAAAATCGCCTTTTAGTAATTCTTCAATTGTTATGCTATTGGATTGAGTATTTATGCTTACTTTTTTATCCGGTGTTAATATATAGTAAATTCCTGCTATAAGTATCGCTATTATTACAACTATTACTATAATTATATTTTTTCCTTTTATAATGATCACATCCTTTTAGTTTATAATTAAACTTATATTTAAATAACAATGATTTAATTAACTTTATATGATTATAATTTACAAGAAAAAACTTTCTAATACTATCATAAAATATTTAATTTTGTTTCATACTCTTAAATATAATATTTAATTCCTATCTGTCGTAAATTAAATTATTTCATCTTTATTTGTTATTTATATCTTTATTTTTTTGCCAGATTGGATTAAAATTAATAATATGGAATTATAGTATCTTTTTACTATATAGAAATTTATTTAAATTGAGAGGTACAAAATATGTCAAATGAAACTAATTCATCTAACTTTATAAGAAATATAATTATAAATGATTTAGATACAGGTAAACATGACAGCATAATAACTCGTTTCCCTCCGGAACCAAACGGGTACTTACATATAGGTCATGCAAAAAGTATATGCTTAAACTTCGGGCTTGCAAAAGAATTTAACGGAAAAGTTAACTTAAGATTTGATGATACAAATCCAGTTAAAGAAGATGTTGAATATGTAAACTCTATAAAAGAAGATGTTAAGTGGTTAGGATTTGAGTGGAATAACTTATTCTTTGCATCTGATTACTTCGATGAAATGTATAAAAGAGCTATCCTGTTAATAAAAAAAGGAAAAGCTTATGTATGTGATTTAACTCCAGAAGAAATGAGAGAATACCGTGGTACATTAACTGAGCCAGGTAAGGATAGTCCATACAGAAATAGAACTATAGAAGAAAACCTTGATTTATTCGAAAGAATGAAAAATGGTGAATTCAAAGATGGTGAAAAAGTTTTAAGAGCTAAGATAGATATGTCTTCTCCTAATATAAACTTTAGAGATCCAATAATATATAGAATAGCACACTCTACTCACCACAATACAGGAGATAAGTGGTGTATATATCCAATGTATTGCTTTGCTCATCCACTAGAAGATGCTATAGAAGGAATAACTCACTCTATATGTACCCTTGAATTCGAAGATCAAAGACCACTTTATGATTGGTTTGTAAGAGAATGTGAAATGGAAAATATCCCAAGACAAATAGAGTTTGCTAGACTTAACTTAACAAATACAGTTATGAGTAAAAGAAAATTAAAACAACTTGTTGATGAAGGTGTAGTTGATGGATGGAATGATCCTCGTATGCCTACTATATCAGGTGTTAGAAGAAGAGGATATACTCCAGAATCAATCCGTAACTTCTGCTCTGAAATAGGAGTTGCTAGAGCTGATTCTAAGGTTGATAGTCAATTGTTAGATCACTTCTTAAGAGAAGACTTACAGCCTAAAGCTCCTCTTGTAATGGGTGTACTTAAGCCTTTAAAATTAGTTATAACTAACTATCCTGAAGGTCAATCTGAAATGTTAGATATAGAAAATAACGCTAAAGATGAGTCTAAAGGAACTAGACAAGTTTCATTCTCTAGAGAATTATATATAGAACAAGAAGACTTTATGGAGGAACCAGTTAAAAAGTACTTTAGACTGTTCCCAGGAAATGAGGTTCGCTTAAAAGGTGCTTACTTCGTTAAATGTACAGATGTTGTAAAAGATGAAAACGGAGAAGTTATTGAAATTCACTGTACATACGATCCAGAAACTAAGAGTGGATCAGGTTTCACTGGACGTAAAGTTAAGGCAACTATTCACTGGGTAGATGCTAATAACTGTAAACCATGTGAATTTAGATTATTTGAACCATTAATATTAGATGATGCTCCAGAAAATGAAGGAAAGCACTTCTTAGATCAAATAAATGAAAACTCTATAGAAATATTACAAGGATTTGCTGAAACTACTCAATTAGAAAATGCTAAACCTTATGATAAATTCCAATTTGTTAGAAATGGATTCTACAGTGTTGATCCAAAGTATACTACAGAAGATAAATTAGTATTTAATAGAATAGTTCCACTTAAGAGCTCATTCAAACCAGGAAAATAATTTATATAAAATAAAAATGCTAGTTATTAAAAATTTAATAGCTAGCATTTTCTATATAAATTATTAAATTTTAATAAATACCTAAAATTTCCATACCATCTTCTATACATTCAATTTCTAAAGGAAAATCAGGACCCCTTTCACCATCTATATCTGTTACTAAGTCATCACTACAATTTATGGTTACTTTTTTAGTTCTAAAATATAGCAAATCATCTTCATTATAATGATCTAGATGTTCTCCTTTTAGAATATTTATAAAAACTGGAATTGACTTTGGTGGTGGCGTTGCCTTAAATATAATAACATCTAAGTATCCATCATCTAATTCTGATTTATATGCTAAATTAAGATTCCCTGCTGTCTTACCATTAAATACAAGCATTAAATACATTTTACCGTTATATGTTATTTCTTCTGAATTTACACTTATATTAAATTCCCTTAGGTGTAATGCTTCTTCTATACCTTTTATATAATATGATACTCTTCCCATTGAATTTTTAAAATCTGGATTTATTTTTTGAGATACATCTGTAAACATTCCTGCACTAGCTACATTTATAAAATATTTATCATTAACCTTACCTATGTCTATCTTTTTAGATTTTGAAACAATTATATTCTCTATAGCATTTCTTACATCAAAAGGTAAACCTAAGGCATTAGCAAAATCATTTGCCGTCCCTGATGGTAAAATTCCAATAGGAATTTCTATATCTAATTCTTTCATAGCATTCAAAACAATATCTACTGTTCCATCTCCACCCGAAATCAATACATGATGATAGCTTCCATCCATTCCATTAAATGCATTTTTTGTAGGATTTTCTTTATTTAGTCTATATGGTACTACCTCATATCCATATTTTTGATATACTTCTATTATAGTGTCTAATTTGCCTACGATAGATTTCTCTCCAGAATTAGGGTTATACACAAGTTTAACCTTTTTCATAATGCCTCCTTATCTCATGTTAATATCCAATGTTTTCATTTATGAAAATTACATGCATCCTTCCTGCCGTTCTTTGTTTTTTTATTAAAGTATATTCACAACATATTCTTTCTGGACTTGAACAATCCATACATACACCTGTTGCTTGGCAAGGTGTTCTAGTCCCTAACCTTTTTGCATTAGCTGGTGCACAGACATATTTATTTCTATTTATAGCCTCTTGTACATCTTTAACTATTTTGTTTACTCCAACTATTAAAATCACTTTATCTGGACCATAAAGCATTGCAGCTACTCTATTTCCATTTCCATCTACATTATATAATTCCCCATTTTCAGTTATGGCATTAGTACTTGCAAAGTATGCATCTGCAAAAAATGATTTTCTATATATTTCTTTAACATCTTCTGGCTTAAGATTAGAATTATGTCTATCTAAGAAGTTGTATTTTCCATTTTTTAAATAATCTATTATCTTCGTATTAAATAAGCTCATAGAGCCCCCACAAGCTACTAAGTCTCCTTCTTTTAATAGACCTTCTATTATATTAAAAAGTTCTTTTTCATCTTTAGCAAAATATCCACTCATATTATTTTTCTCTAAAGCCTTAATAGTTCTTTCTATTTTTTTTTGATTTACCCATTTAATACTCTCCATTATATCTCCTCCATTATTTATATCTACTATATTATAGTATCATATTTGCATATTTTTAACATTTACTTTTGATTCATACTTAATAGTTTATCTAAATAAACAGACTTTAATTGCTCATTAGCAAGAACTCTCTTTGCTGTAGGTAATTTTAATATTGAAGAAAGTATTGCTGCCATTGCTCTATGACTAGATAAAGCTTTATTATCAAATATTAATTCTTGTAATTGACCTTTTTCTATAGCCATTAAAACAACTCTATGTACCGAATTAGCTGGCGTTATAATTTTTTCTTTTCTTTTTAATAAAGTTATGCTTTTTTTATAGCAATTTCTAACACATACTCCACAACCTAAACATCTATCTTCATCTATTTTAACTATAGTTTTATCATTTTCTTTTATCTTATCAATTGCTCCAATAGGACATGCTTTAACACACTTTCCACAGTTAACACAATTATCATAATTTATCTTTGGTATAAAACTACTTGTTGCTACTGGGTGTAAATTACCAAACTTCCTCGCTGCTAACATAGCTTCACAACAACATCCACAGCAGTTGCATATAAACGTTACTCCCTTTCTTACATTTTCACCACATTGAACTAAATTATGTTCATATGCTTGATGTAGTAACTCTTTACATTCTGATGCATCAACCCTTCTTGCATAATTATTTTTTATCAATGAATTTGCAGTATTACCGAATGTCATACATATATCCATAGGTGCTTCACAAGCTTTACCCATATGATGCATCTTATGTCTACAATAGCACATTCCTACCGCTATATGACTTGCTTCTTCTATTATATGAGTTGCTCTTTCATAATCAAGTATAGTCACTTCATTATCATTAGTTAGAACTTCTTCTTGAACATAAATCCTCCCTAACTTTGTATCTGATGAGTAAAATAACTCCTTTATAAAATCTTCTTCTACATTCAAATACTGATAATAAAGTTCTGCTAAAAGTTTTTGATCAATATCATCTCTAGTTCTCATTAAAGCGAATTCGATAAACCCAGCCATAGGAGGTGGTAGTATATATTTTTTACCCTTTCCATCTTCAATATCTAACAGTATTGCTCTACTAGCTAACATATCTAATATTTTTAATGCTTCACTTTCACTTACACTCCAAATTTTAGCTGCAGTTTTCACTCTAAAAGCTTTTATAGGTAATTGAGCAACCAAAGCAGCTTCTTTTTCTGTAAATAGCATTTCTAGTATTTTGTATAATGTTTTTGATGGCGGTGCACCTTGAGGAAATCTATTTAATCTCTCTTCCAAACTTTTATAAGCCTCTTTTGCATTTATATGCGACATATAATCACCCTTTTTATTTTATTTATATTATATATATTACATATTCTAGCATAACCTCTAACCTCACTTCACATTATGTAACTAAAATTTAAATTTTATAATTAATTTATATTATAAAATAAAAAAGCTGAACTTTTTCAAGTTCAGCTTTTGGAGAATATATATATAAATCATCAGGAATAAGCTTAGTTATGTTCTATTATAGTCTTTGTTGTATCTATATTTTGAGCTACACATCTTTGACTATTTATTCTTTCATTTACTAACATGTATTTTGATATACCTTTTATAGTAGTTATTATTCTTTCTATTTTTTTCATTTTTAATCATCTCCATTTGTTCCTTTTTTCTTACAAGTATATTGTATACAATATACGGTATATAGTCAATAGAAATTTTAAAATTAATTATAATATAACATATATTTTATAAAAAATAAGAAGTTATAACTTATAAGTACTTATAAGTTTTAACTTCTTATTAGATTAGAAGTAATCAATTAATTCTAGTCTATATACAATCTTTCCACTTCTCTAATGCATCTAGCATAAAGCCTTTTATATCTATATCATATACATCTTTTATTATATCATTATTTAAAACCTCGACTGGCTTTCCAGATGATATAACTCTTCCTTGATTTAATAAAATTACCGAGTCTGCAAAGTTATGTACTAAATTTAAATCATGTAACACTCCTATTACAATTTTATTATTCGACATTGACCACTTCTTAACATATTCTAGTAACTCAATTTGATATTTAAAATCAAGATGATTAGTTGGCTCGTCAAGAAGTATTATATCTGGGTTCTGAGCAAGTAGTTTTGCTAAAAAAACTCTTTGAAGTTGTCCTCCAGACAATTCAGTTATCATTTTATCTTTATATTCTGTTAGACCAACCTTTTCAATACTGTCCATAATTATTTTATGATCATCCTTAGATAGTTTATCAAACATCCCCTTAGTATAAGGATACCTTCCAAGTGACACCGTATCATAAATTGTATAAGGAAAATATATTTCTGAAATTTGACTCATTAGCCCAACTTTTTTAGCTAAATCTTTTCTTTTAAAAGATGATATTTCTTTATTTTCAATTTGTATACTTCCACGATATTCTATAATATTAGCTATAGACTTTAAAAAAGTACTCTTTCCACAACCATTTGGACCTATGATAAATACACTTTCTCCTTTATTTACATCTATAGTTATATCCTTTATTACATCTACATCATTGTAACCACTATAAAGATTTTTAATTTTTAACATAACTATCACCTTTATTTCTTAAAATATACATATGCAAAAAATGGAGCTCCAATTAGAGCTGTTACTGCTCCTACAGGAAGTTCTGATGGTACTATAACAGTTCTTGCTACAATATCTGCTATAACCATAAAACAACCTCCGTATAAAAATGACATCGGTATAACATACTTATGATTTGAACCAAATACCTTTCTTACAACATGTGGTGCAATTAAATCTATAAATCCAATTGTGCCACTTAATGATATTGCACCTCCTGTAAGCACTGCAGAATAAATAAAGAGTTTACGCTTTACTTTTGATGTTTCTACTCCCATTGCTTTTGCTTGTTCTTCTCCAAAAGTTATAATATCCATCTCTTTTGTAAATTTAATTATACCAATCATACCTACTATTACAAATGGAATTAGAAGCCTTACATAACTCCATCCCTTCATAGCAAAACTACCCATTTGCCAAAGTGATATACTTTTCATATCTTCTGAAAATAATGCTGTTAAAGTTGTTAATAATGCATTTACAAATAAAGATAAAACCATACCCGATAAGATTATGGTATTATTTGACATAGTTCTATCTATTTTTACTGAAAAAGTTATAACTATAAATACAGTAGCTAAACCAAATAAAAAACCAACTAAAGGAAGTGTAAAGTTCCCTATTACAGGAACAGCTATTCCTGTAACTATTATAAGACCTGCTCCTAATGATGCACCAGAAGATACTCCTAATGTATATGGTGATGCTAATTGATTTTTTAAAATAGATTGAACTACTGCACCACTAGTCGCTAAACATCCTCCAACTAAAAATGCCAATAAAACTCTCGGTAATCTTAATTTCCATACTATCCCTATATTTTTAGGGTCTATACCATCTTTAATAGCAAAATTAAAGCATTTATTCATTAATATTGATATAGTTTCTAGTAAATTAATATTGGAACTTCCCACAGAAGTTCCAATACCTATAATTAAAAATGCTATTAATATGCTTATTATTAATTTCTTTTTATTGTCCATAGTATTCTGGATATACAGCTTTTGCTATTTCTTCTAAAGCTTTCGTTGCATTTTGTGATGGACGTGATGAAGCATTTTTATCTACTAAATAAACTGCATTATCTTTTACAGCATTTATTACATCCCAAGCTTCACGAGACTTTATTTCTTCAGTTGGATTTTCCATATAAGATGCATTAGTTATTATTACATCTGGATTAGCATCTATTACAGATTCTTCAGTTGGAGATACCCATCCCTCTTCATCTGCAAATATATTTTTTGCTCCTACAATTTCTATCATTTCATTTAAAAATGTATCTTTTCCAAAACTAAATAAACTTGGAGCTGGTGATATTTCAAAATAAACTGTTTTCTTATCTTCTATTTTGTCACCTATAGCTTTTATTTCATCTACTTTTTCTTTCATACCATTAACTATTTCTTGTCCTTTTTCCTTTTCATTTAGTACATCTGCTATAAAGTTTATATCTTCATAAACACCTTCAATACTTTCACTACTTGGTATGTAGACAACTGGAATTCCAGCTTCGCTAATTGCCTTAAATGGATCTTCTGTAGATCCGGTTTTATTATGTCCTGATGCAATCACTACATCTGGATCTAAACTAATTATAGTTTCAGCATCTGGATTTGAAAAATCTATTTGTGGTAATTCTTGATTTATACCTTCTATATCTGTTGAGTATGTATCAATTGCCACTAATTTATCACCTAAGCCAAGTCCCATTATTACCTCTGTATTAGATGGTGCCGTTGATATTACTTTCTCTATTTTTTTAGGTATGCTTACCTCAGTACCCTCTCTATCAGTTACAGTTCTATCACTTTCGCTACTGCATCCTGAGAATATAAACATTGATAATGTTGTTAGTAGTAGTAATAATTTTTTCATTTTATACCTCCCATATTTACAAGTTTAATTCTAAAATTTAAGTATGTTCTTTACTATATTTACTACTATATTTAATAGTTCTAACACTATAGTATCACAATTAATCACTTGAATTGTGTCATAATTTGGACATTTTAGCTTTAAAACTTAAATTTATTACTTTTTGTAACTTCATAATTATACATATTTTTACATAATTAAGGAAGTTTAAAACTAATTCATTATCTAATTATATTTTTTACAATTATCAATTGTATGTAATATTTAAAATATACAAATTTTCAAATAAATCATATATGAATTATGATAAAATATATTTAATAATATATAAGGGGTGTTGTCAAAATGATATCAAGTAAAATGGAAAACCTTCTTCAAGGCAACTCTATAGTAAGATCAATGTTTGAAGAAGGAAAAAAATTATCCAAAATTTACGGTGAAGAAAATGTTTATGACTTTAGTATTGGTAATCCTAATGTAGATCCTCCAGAAAGTATAAAAATAGCTATTAATGAAATATTAAATTCTCAGTCTCCAAATTTAATTCATGGATATATGAATAATTCAGGGTATGAAGATGTACGAGCTGAAATTGCTTTATTCTTAAGTAAAAAAAAAGATTTAAATCTTAGTTATAAAAATATAGTTATGACTTGTGGAGCTGCAGGAGGACTTAATATAATTTTAAAAACATTGCTAAATCCAAATGATGAAGTTATAACTTTTGCTCCATTTTTTGGAGAATATAAAAACTATGTCAATAACTTTGACGGAAAATTAATTGTAGTTCCTACAGACATAAATAACTTTGAGCCAAACTTAGACGCTCTAGAAAAAGCTATTACAAATAAAACTAAAGCCATAATAATAAATACTCCAAATAATCCAACTGGAATTATTTATTCAAATGAATTTTTAACTAACCTAGGTAGTTTACTAAAAAATAAGCAAAAAAAATTTAATACTAGCATATACTTAATTTCAGATGAGCCTTACAGAGAAATCGTGTACGATAATGCTAAGGTACCTTGCTTACTTAAATATTATAAAAATACATTTATAGCTTACTCCTATAGCAAGTCATTATCTCTTCCTGGAGAACGTATTGGGTATGTAGTTATTAATAATAATATGGATGAATTCGGTAAAATTATAGATTCTTTAAATATTGCAAATAGAATTTTAGGATTTGTAAATGCACCTTCTTTATTCCAAAGAGTTGTTGCTAAGTGTTTAGATTCTGAGGTTAATATTGATATTTATAAGAAAAATTTTGATTTATTATATAATCATTTAGTCAACTTAGGATTTACTTGTGTCAAACCTCACGGCACATTCTATTTATTTCCAAGAACTCCTATTGAAGATGACAAAAAGTTCTGTGAAGATGCTAAGAAATTTAATTTATTATTAGTCCCAGGTTCATCATTTGGATGCCCTGGTCATTTTAGAATTTCATATTGTGTATCTTATGATACCATAAAAAATTCTCTTCATGCATTTGATAAATTAGCTTTATTATATAATTTAACTCCTAAAGTTAATTTAAATAATAGTTAAAATTAAAACTATAGAGTGTATTATTTATATTAATACACTCTATAGTTTTTGTTTTATAATTTTTTATAAACTATATGTACATATTTTGTATAAAAGATTTAATATTTCAAATCCAACTTCAAAGCTTTCATTACTAATAAAGTTTATATAATCCCTTAGTTTACTCCATTTTACATCCTTATTACAATCTTCATTAGATATATTTTTTATTTTATTTATAATATCTATAAGTTCTTTTTTTCTTTCACAAGATAAATTATTGCTACTTTCTATATTTTCTATGGAATTATGAAAAGATTCATTTATGATAGTTTGATTATACTGATTTCTTAACTTTACTTCATACCCTTTTATATAGTCAATTACTTTTTCTAAATCTTTTTTATTATAAGACCAAACATTTCTTTTTTCTAATTCAGTTAAATCCTTAATTTCATACCTGTACTTATCTATCATTTCTTCTATAGCTATCGCAATTTCCATTAAACTATTTGTATTTATAGCATCATTGCATTTATTTAAATCTACATTTATTGATTTTATTATTTCTTTCATTTATTTCCTACTTCCTAAAATATTTTATAAATACATTATATCAAATATATCAAAACTTAATATAAAACTTAATTTAGTTTTCACTTTAAAATATTATGATTATCAAAATTTAACTATGTTAAACTATTTGATTTTATGATAATATATATCTATGTTAAGTTTAAGGAGATTGAGTATGAAGAAGAAAAAAATAATTATAATTATACTAATATTAATTTTACTTGCAACAATTGGAATTGGCTCTTATGTAGGTAATTATTTTTATAATTTAGCATTAGACCCTAATACTTCAAAGGATATGATATTTGGAGATGATGAAGATGAAGGATTAGAAGTACAAGAAGATGTGGATTGGTTACTGAAAAATTCAAACTATGAAGATAAATATATTTTATCTTATGATAATTTAAAATTGCATGCATACCAAGTAATAAATGAAAATAAAAGCAATAAGTGGGCCATAGTTATACATGGATATACATCTGAGGGTAAGCTTGTTAGCGCTAAAGCTAAATATTTATATGAAATGGGATATAATATTTTAGTTCCAGATCTTAGAGCTCATGGAGAGAGTGAAGGAAACTATATAGGTATGGGATGGCATGATAGATTAGATATAATAGATTGGATAAATTACATAATAAATAATAATAACGATAGTGAAATAATACTTCATGGTACATCTATGGGAGCTTCTACTGTCTTAATGGTTTCTGGAGAAAGGTTACCATCTAATGTTAAGGCTATTGTTGCTGATTGTGGCTATACTTCAGTATGGGATGAATTCTCTTATCAATTAAGGTCATTATTTAATTTAAAATCATTCCCTGTAATGAATTTATCTAATATTGTTACTCAAATTAAGGCTAGATATTCATTAAAAGAAGCTTCAGCTATTGACCAAGTAAAAAAATCTAATACTCCTATATTATATATTCATGGAAATAAAGATACTTTCGTACCTTACTATATGATGGATGAGTTATATAATGCTACAAGCTCAGAAAAAGAAAAACTTACTATCACAGGTGCTGAGCACGCTAATGCTGATTTAGTTAATCCTAAATTATATTGGAATACAGTAAGTAATTTTTTAAATAAATATGTAAAATAATAAAGGCATGGGTAAAAATTCCCATGTCTTTATTATTTTCATCCTGCAACCAATTGTACAACTATTATTTTTAATACTATCGTTTTTGAACATTTATAGCTGAAGGACCTCTATCAGCTTGAACTATATCGAAGTTAACTTCTTCACCTTCATGTAAATCTTTATTATGCCCTTCTTCTTTTATGTTAGAAAAGTGTACGAAAACATCATCTCCACTATTACTTGTTATAAATCCATAACCTTTTTCATTATTAAACCATTTTACAACACCTGTATAATTTGCCATTAAATTTCTCCTTAATTAAATAATATATATATTATTTGTTTATATTATTTTTTTATTCTTTAGATAAAATACTAAATATTAATTATATAATTAATATTTAGTATTTTTATATTATTTAGGCTTTATTGTCTTGTTTATTTTTATTAGCACAGTAAACTACATATATAATAACTATTGCTAAATATGGAAGCATTTGTATAAACTCTACAGGAAGGTTTATTCCTTGTAAGTAGTTACTCATACTTTCTGTAAATCCAAATAAACTAGAAGTTAAAAGTCCTACTACTGGATTAGCTCCTGCCATAGACTGAGTAGCAAGTGCTATATATCCTCTTCCCGATGTCATACCAGCCGAGAATAATGTAACATATCCCATTGATAAGAATGCTCCACCAAGTGCAGATAATACTCCACTCATAGTAAGTGCTATATATTTAACTCTATTTACGCTAATTCCTACTGATTCAGCTGCTTCTGGACTTTCTCCTACAGCTTTTATTCTAAGCCCTAATTGTGTATATTTAAACATTATATATACAAGCATTACTAATATTAAAGCTACGTAAGTTAATATATTATGACCTGATATTATTTTTCCAATTACAGGCATATTTTCTATAATTGGTATATTAATATTAGGAAGTGCTAAAGAATTTAAAGAAGTAGATGCTCCTTTATCTCCTGTTAATAAATATAATCCAAACACTGTCATACCTGATGCCATTAAATTAAGTGATATACCAGATATAATTATGTTAGATTTTAATTTAAGTGCAAAGTAAGCAATTATATTACTAAGTATTACACCTGAAAGTATCGAAAATAATAGCCCTATGAAAGCACTTTGTGTAAAGTGACTTGCCGCAACTCCTACAAATGCTGCTGTTAACATTGTACCTTCAAGTGCTATATTTCTAGCACCAGCACGAGCTGCTATCATTGCACCTAATGTTGTTAAAAGTATTGGAGTAGTCGACCTTATAACTGCAAACCAAAAATCTTCTTTTAATAATATTGAAAATAGAGCTTCCATTACTTATCGCCCCCTTTGTTTTCATTGTTTGCTAAGGCTAATTGACTTTCTTTTCTTTGCTTTATGAAGAATAAGAATCTTTCAGCTGTAACTAAAAGTATTATTATACCTTGTATAAGTGAAACTATTTCATTTTGTACATCTGTCTGTCTTGCCATTATATCCGCACCAACACGTATATAAGATAAGAAGAATGCAGCTACTGGTACAAATATTGGGTTATTAGATGACAATATAGATATTATAACTCCATCCCAAGCATAACTTGGAGCTGATGCCCATTGAAATCGTCTATACATACCTAATTTTTCTATAGCACCACCTATTGCTGCTACAAATCCTGATATAAATGAAGTATACAGTATAACTTTTTTTGTATTTATTCCTGAGTATCTTGCAAACTCGGGATTAGAACCTACTAATCTTATTTCATATCCCCACTTAGTACGAGTTAAGAATATATACAATAAAACACATGTAATTATCGCTATTATAAACCCTGTATGAAGTCTAGTTCCATCTACAATATTAGATAAACTAGCAGTTTTTAAAAACTTAAGTGAAGCAAAGTTACTTGCTTGTCTATCAGCTAAAAACTTATTAACTATATAAAGTCCTGTATAGAAAAATACATAGTTAAGCATTAAAGATGTAACAAGTTCATTAGCTTTATATTTAACCTTACACCATGCAGGTATGCTACCTATAATTCCACCAATAAATCCTGCTATTAATATAGAAACCATTGGATGAATCCCACTTGGTAAAGGTATCATTATAGCAATAAAAGATGCTATTACAGCTCCTATATAAAATGAAGCATCTGTTATCATTGAGAAGTTTCCTGATTTGAAAACTAAACTTAATGATAAACCAGTAAACATAAGCGGTACCATCATTTCAAGCACATTAAATAAATATCTTTTTGAACTTATTGGACCTGTAAGTAATGTGGATAAAGCTTTAGTTGGATTTTCACTACACAAGAAAATTATTCCAGTTGTTATTAAAAGTGCAATCCCTACTGCAACTAGTAGTCTTAATAAATCAAAGTATTTTAAAACATTAAATTTGTTGTCTTTACGCATAATAAGCACCTCCGATTATCTCATCACTATCACGCTTAACACCTAACATGTAAAGACCTAATTCTTCTTCAGTAACATTTTTAGCATCATCTATATATGCTACTATCTTACCTTCATGCATAACTATTATGCTATCACTTAAAGATAAAACTTCTCCTAAGTCTGATGATATTAACAGTATAGCTTTTTTAGCTTCTCTCATATCAAGTATTTTGTGTCTAATAAATTCTATTGCCCCAACGTCTATTCCACGAGTTGGTTGATTTACTATTAAAAGATTTGGATCATATAAAAATTCACGTCCAACTATAACCTTTTGTATATTACCACCAGATAAATCCTTTATAGCCTGCTTTATATTATCATGCTTTACTATAAATTCTTTTACTAAATTACTTGTAAATTCTTTTATCTTTGATAAATTTAATAATCCTTTGTTATTTAATTCTTTTGAAGAATATATCTTAGATATCGCATTATCTTCAATTGAAAGATTTGGTGCACTACCAAAGTGAAGTCTATCTTCAGAAACATGGGATATACCAAGTTCTTGTCTTTTTAATATAGACTCTTTAGTTATATCTTGTTTTCTTAAAGCAATTTTACCATTTACTATTGGAGTAGTTCCTATTATTGCATTTACAAGTTCTGACTGACCATTACCTTCTATACCTGCCACACCTAGTATTTGACCTTCACGAACTGTAAAACTTATATCATTTACTACTACATTTTTAAATGAGTTTTTAACAGTTAAATTATCAACACTTAAGACTACATCCTTAAAGTCTCTTTGAGTCTTTTCTATATTTAAGTCTACATCACGACCAACCATAAGTCTTGATATTTCCTGTTCTGATAGTTCACTAACTGAGTAAGTCCCCATTGTTTGACCATCTCTTAAAACTGTTAATCTATCACAAAGCTCTTTTATCTCATGAAGCTTATGAGATATAAATATAATTGTATATCCCTGCTCTTTTAATAATTTTAATTGTTTAAATAATTCTTCTATCTCCTGTGGTGTAAGCACTGCTGTTGGTTCATCTAGTATTAATATTTTAGCTCCTCTATATAAAGCCTTTAATATTTCTAGTTTTTGTTTCATTGCTATTGAAATGTCTTTAACTTTAGCTCTTGCATCAACTTTTAAATTATATTTTTTAGAAATTTCTTCTGTTTGTGTTATAGCTTCTTCAATATTTATAAATCCTGATTTTGTTGTTTCATGACCTAATATTAAATTTTCTGCTACAGTCAAAGAAGGCACCAGCATAAAATGCTGATGCACCATTCCTATACCTTTTTCCAAAGCCTGTTTAGATGAAGAGAATTTAACTTTCTCTCCATTTACATATATATCACCACTAGTTTGTGGTATCATTCCAAATAGCATTTTCATTAAAGTAGATTTTCCCGCACCATTTTCACCTATAAGTGCATGAACTTCTCCTTCATTTATAGCAATATTTACATTGTAGTTTGCAACTACACCACCAGGGTAGACTTTTGTTAAATTACTTACCTTTAATATTTCTTTGTTCATTTAACACACCCCCGATTCTAAATTAATTACTTAGCGTTTTTTATCATTTCTTTTAACTTTGATTCTTCCATTCCTAAAGCAGTGCTAACTTTAACTTTATCTTCTTTTAATTGAGTTGTAATTTCACTTACTTTAGTTCTTATATCTTCACTTACTGTTGAAGTGTATATGTCATTTTCAGCAAGTCCAACTGTATCTTCTTTTATCCCTAATACGCTATGAGTATTAAATTCTAATGAATCATTTAAGTACTCATTCATAGTATCAACTAAAGATTTATCTATATTTTTTAGTGCTGAAGATATTATATATTTTTGTTCTTCTTTTCCTTCATAAGCTAAAGCTTGGTCACTATCTACACCTATTATATATTTCTTAGCATCTTTAGCAGCTTCTACTGATCCTGCTGAAGCTGGTCCAGCTGCTGTGAATACTATATCTGCTCCGTTTGAATATTGAGCTAATGTTATTTCTTTAGCTTTTGCAGTATCTGTAAATGAACCTATATATGCTACTTCAACTTTAACATCTTTATCTATAAATTTAGCTCCTTCTATATATCCTACTAAAGAGTCATTTATAACAGCTGATGTATCTCTTGCTCCAACGAATCCTATAACTTTTTCTTCATTAGCAAGTTCCATATCACTAGTTGTAACTAAAGCAGCTAATGCACCTGCTAAGAATCCAGCTTCATTTTGCTTATATGTCATTGAATAAACATTATCTAAATCATACTCATCATAATTAACATCTGTATCGTAAACTATGTATTTTTTATCTTTGTAATTTTCTGCTGTATTTTCAACATGCTCTTTCATATCCCAACCACCAGTTATTATAACATCAGCATCTGATTCTGATGCATCTATTAATGATGGTTCAAATTTAGTTTGATCAAATCCCATTTCTACAACATCTACATTAACCTTATCTCCAAATTGCTCTTTTATTTTTTCCATACCTGCATTTGCTGAGTCATTGAACGCTTTATCTCCTAAAGCACCTGTTACCAATAACTTAACATTAACTTTATCTCCATTTGATGCTGAACCTGCTTCATCTGAACCACATCCAACTAAGAAAGTCGCACTAAGCCCTACAGCTAAAAGTGTTGATAATATTTTTTTCTTAAACATTTTTAAACCTCCGCATTATACCTATTAGTTTTATTTGTGTCGTTTAATAACTTTATATATTGATCAAATGTAAGCTTTTGCTTATAATTTGATAATATCTCTTTTGTACGTTTCCCATTATCTTTTAATAAATCTTTTACCGTCTCTGTAAAATAATCAATTGGTAATTCATATGCTATATGTGTATTTTCAGTCTTAAAGTCATTACCATGAACTCTTCCTGAAAACCCTGATACACCTATTTGAACAGTTGGAATTAAATATGATAAATCTCCTATATCTCCACTTGCAAATGAATGACAATTTGATAATATTTTATCTTCGTCCATAAATTTAAGCATATTATCTTTTACTGCCTTTGTAAGGTGTTCATCTTGTGTTAAAGGTAAATATCCACCTGTATTTATAATTTCAAGGTCTGCACCAAGTGCTAAAGCTCCACCTCTAAATGCTCTATCTACTTTTGTGTTAACATCCATTATTGCATCTAAAGTTTTAGCTCTTATGTACATATCAATTGTTACTTTATCAGGGACACTGTTAACACTTGTGCCTCCATCACTTATAACGTAATGAACTCTTATTGCATCTTCTTCTTTAAATGTTTCCCTTAAGTATGCTATTGCATTTAAAGCTATATTTGCTGCATTTAAAGCATTTACACCATCACAAGGATTAAGTCCTGCATGTGCAGATACACCTCTAAATATGATTTTCTTACCTAAGAATCCATTTAAACTTGAGTTTACTTCTGCCAAATGTTGAGTTCCTGGTGGCATTGCATGTGCTGATAAAACTAAGTCTATATCATCAAATGCACTAAGCTTAATCATTTCTTGCTTTCCAGATATATATGAAAGTTTATTTTCTTTTACTAGATTTTCTCTATAATCAAAATCACAATATTCCTCTGCTGGAGTTGCTATAAATGATATTTTTCCACCAAGCTCTTCAATGATATTAGATTCTTTTAAAGCTATAAATGTTCCTAGCATCATTCCAACTTGTGCATAATGACCACAAGAATGAGCACAATTATCTTTTTTTCCTAAGAACTGATGCTCTGTACTAGGTACTGAGTCTAGTTCACATAAAAGCGCTATATGAGGACCTTCCTTTTTAGACTCTATTGTTGCTCTTATTCCTGTTATTGCAATATCATTTTCGTAACTTATATTATATTTATCTAATTTTTCGCATATTTTTTTATTAGTTTCAAACTCTTTAAATCCAAGCTCTGGATTTTTAAATATATCTTCACTTAAATTAATCATTTCTTGTTTTAATGAATTAAAATCTAAATTATCCATAACTTACCTCGTTCCGAATATTATTATCAATATTCATTTTATTTTACGTCTTTATTATATAGATATTTTATTTTTTCAATACATAATAACTATTTTTTTGATGAATTTTGTATATTTTTGTATATTTTCGCGCATTTAACGAACGTTCATTATATATTATCCAATTATAATTGACTAAAATATATTTATGTCTTTATATTTATATTTTTTAATATGATTTTTTGATTTTAAATTATTTTTAACTTAAAATCATTTCAAGTAGATAAATACATAAAAGAACAGCTATGTTTCAACATAGCTGTTCTTAGTGAGAAATAACTTTATTTAAAAACTCCATACATCTTTCACTTTTAGCATCAGTAAATATCTCGTCAGGAGTAGAATCTTCTAATATATATCCTCCATCCATAAATATTACTCTATCTGACACCTCCCTAGCAAATCCCATTTCATGAGTTACAACTATCATTGTCATACCTTCTTTCGCTAAGTCCTTCATTACATTTAATACTTCCCCTACCATCTCTGGATCAAGAGCTGATGTAGGTTCATCAAACAACATAACCTTAGGATTCATGGCTAAAGCTCTAGCTATAGCAACCCTTTGTTTTTGTCCACCAGATAAGCTATTTGGGTAATTATCTTTCTTGCCTTCTAATCCAACTTTTCTTAGAAGTTTCATTGCAATATCTATTGATTCTTCTTTAGATATTTTCTTTAAAGACTGAGGTGCCATCGTTATGTTTTCTAAAACTGTTTTATGAGGAAATAAATTAAATCCTTGAAATACCATTCCTATATTTTCTCTTAATTTATTTATATCCGATTTTTTATCAAACAAGTCATGATCAAGTATTGTAACTTTACCATAATTTATTTGCTCTAATCCATTTAAACATCTCAAAAGTGTACTTTTACCAGAACCAGAAGGTCCGATTATACAAACAACTTCACCTTTTTTAATTTCTAAATTTATATCTTTTAAAACTTCTAAATTTCCAAAGTATTTTTTCAAATTGCTTACCTTTATTATCACGATGCCAATCTCCTTTCTACAAGCTTTGAAGCCCACATTAATAATGTTATTAATACTAAATACATTATTGCAACTATTCCATAAATCTCAAAAGCTTTGTATGTTGTACCAACTATTATTTGCCCACTTTGCATAAGCTCTCTAATACTTATTACAGATAATATTGAAGTATCTTTTATAGCAATTATAAATTGATTCATAAGAGAAGGAATCATAATCTTAATAGCTTGTGGTAATATTACTTTTCTCATTGCCATAGATGTTGGCATACCTAAACTTCTTGCAGCTTCCATTTGACCTATATCTACAGCTTGTATTCCACCTCTAAAAATTTCTGAAAGATACGCACCTGAATTCAATGCTAAAATCCAAATACCTGCTGAAACAGGATTAAATCTTATACCTAGAAACTGACCTAATCCAAAAAATATAAACATTGCCTGTATCATAAGTGGAGTTCCTCTAATAATTGTTGTATATATGAATGCTATTCCACTTATGATTTTATACTTTGATATGCTTAAAATACCAAATATTAAACCTATGACACACGCTATAATTATTGCAAAAAAAGCTATTTTTACTGTTACTCCAAGCCCTGATAGCAGACTTGGTAAACTTTTTTTTAACAACTCTAAACTCACCATATTTATCCCTCATATCTAGTTAAATTTTATATTGATTTAGTGTAAGTAAATTTTCATACGCAGATATATTTTATTGGTCTATATATTGAGAAATTATTTCATCATACTTACCATTTTCTTTTATAGCTTTTAATCCTTCTTGAAATTTTTCTAATAACTCTGCATTTTGACCTTTATTAACTGCAAATCCATAATCAGCAGTTGTTACTTTATCCCCTGCTATTTTTAATTCGTTATCAGCATCAACTTTTATTTTATATGCTATTACTGGATAATCTTCTAAAGCAAAGTCTGCATTTCCACCTTGAACTGCTAAAAACATAGCTGGAGAATCTTCAAAATGTTTTAATTCTAAGTTATATTTCTCTTGATTTTCTAAAGCCCAATTTTCCCCTGCTGTTCCTTTTTTAACCACAACTGTTTTTCCATTTAAATCTTTAACTCCGTTAATTTCTGTATTATCAGAATCTACTACTATTGATAAACCTGATTCAAAGTAACCATCAGAGAAGTCTAAAGCTTCCTTTCTTTCATCAGTTATACTCATACCAGCTATGGCCCCATCAAGTTGATTTGAAGTTAGCGCTGGTATTATTGCATTAAAATCCATAGGCTTTAATTCATAATCAAATCCAGATTCTTCTGCTACTGCTGCTAATATCTCCACATCAATTCCTTTATATTCTCCATCTTCTTCAAATGAAAATGGTGCATATTTTGAATCCGTTGCTATTAAATATTTTGTTCCAGAGTCTGATATACTCTCATCTGAACCTGAGCTTTTAGATTGGCAACCTACAAGTAGTGTACCTGCCATTATAGCTGACATAGCTAACGTGAATAATTTGCTTTTTTTCATATTTAACTTCCCCCTTATATTAGATAATTCAATAAAAAAAGCAAAGTACGGCTATAGTAATACTTACTATAGAACCGCCTTTGCTTCTATAATATATTTATACACTATTTTAGTGTAATTATCAAAATATTTTGAATATAAACTATAACTTTTTACATAATGTATACACATTTTACTATTAAATAATACAGCGATTTCTTTAAGTAGTATTATTAAATATATTTAATTATAATTTATTAATTTATTTTTATATATAGAACTATAATTTATAAAATTTTATAGTTTCTTATCTTTACAAAAATATGAGCTTCTAATTTGTTCAATTATATTGCATTCATTATTTTCTATACTTGACATGCTAAATAATATATTCCCATTTACCTCTTCATAGCTTCTATTTATATCTATTTGTTTTGAAATTTCTTTTGATATATCTGTATTGCTTATATTTTCACCTATATATAATTTGACATTAGTACCTTTTGTTATATTTAACCACCATTTTACAAGTTCTTCATAAGGAGCATTTTTATTATCTATAGTCCAATAAATTTGAGGAGCTATATAATCTATAATTTCTTCCTCTATCCATTTAACTGAGTCTGCAAAAACACTATAATAACTTTCAGAGCCATTAGTATTAGAACCTTTAGTGTCACTAGCTTTATTTTTCCATATGCCAAATGGACTAACTCCAAACTGAATTCTAGGATTAGTTTTTTTAACTATATTATTTACCATCTTTATCATTTGAGTTATAAAATTACGTCTACTATTACCTATAATTCCGTTTTTATCTTCTTTATACGGTAACGGATAATTATATGGATAAAAGTAGTCATCAAAATGAATTCCATCAACATCATAATTACTTATTATTTCAAAAACAGTATCCCCTATATATTTAATAACATTAATATTTGCTGGATTATAAAACAACGCATCATTATAAGATAATAACCAATCTGGATGTAATTTTGCCATATTATTATCTGATAGTTCATTTAAATTAATTCCTTTTGTTGTTACTCTATATGGATTTAACCATGCATGAAATTCTATATTCCTTTTATGAGATTCTTCTATCATAAATTCTAGAGGATCGTACCCTGGATTACATCCTTGTTCTCCTGTAATATACTTGGACCATGGATTTATACAAGATTTATAAAAAGCATCTGATGATGGTCTTATTTGAACAAAAACTGAATTAAAATTTAAATCATTTATTATATTAAGGATATTTATAAATTCTTGTTTTTGTTTCTCTTTATTATTCAAAGTTTTCGGCCAATCAATGTTGTATACAGTAGCTATCCATACACCCCTAAGTTCTATATTTTTACAATTATCATTCATAAAACTACCCCTTCATAAAGTTAATATATTTTATACACAACTTTATATATTATATTCTTGAGATGTATATATACCACTTTTACCTGCAAAAACATAACTAATTACACATGCTACAAATAAATATTTCATATTCATAGATCCAAATAATTCCACTCCCATTATAAATGATGCAATCGGAGTTTTTGTGGCTCCACAAAATACACCTATCATGCCAAGACCCGCTAAGAATGACATTGGAAGGCCAATCATAAAACTTAAAGTATTTCCTAAAGTAGCCCCTATTACAAATAAAGGAGTTACCTCTCCTCCTTGATATCCACTACCTAGTGTTATAGATGTGAAAATTAACTTAAGT
This sequence comes from Desulfovibrio sp. Marseille-P6017, assembly GCA_900604495.1. Next base: position 59,523 of record UWOR01000012.1, read on the forward strand.
ATAAAATCATAATTGTTAACAGGTATCTCAAAGGAGTATTTTAATAAATCTAAGCTTAACCCTAAATATATCCTACTATTCACTATAAATACCAAAACTATAATTATTACTCCACCTAAAAAGCTTCTATTATATGGCATTCTTATATGATAACTAAAATACTTTTTTAATATATGTGTTAATTCTGAAAAAACTTTGCTTGTAATACCAAATAATATAGAACAAAGTGTCACCTTATAAAATATACTAACATCATCTATTACTCCCACCATACTATAGTTCATATGATGCACTTTTAAAATGTTCGATATTGAGTTTCCAATATAACTAGCTACAAAACAAGGTACGATAGCTTCATATCTCATTTTTCCTATAGATGTAACCTCTAATCCAAATACTGTTCCTGATATAGGAGTACCAAACACAACTCCAAATCCACTACTTATACCACTTATAATTATCAAGTTTTTATCAGATTCATCTAATTTTAATAATTCTCCTAACTCTGAACATATACTCGCACCAATTTGTACTCCAGTACCTTCCCTACCTGCAGACCCTCCAAATAAATGAGTTGCTACTGTTCCTAAAAATACTAAAGGTGCCATTCTAAAAGGAATTCTCCCTTTACCATTGTTAATTCTTTCTATAATTAAATTATTTCCTTTTGATGAGTCTTTACCATATTTATAGTATAAAAAACTTATTATATATCCTCCTACTGGTAACAAATAAAGTAACCATGCATAAATCTGTCTAGTTTGTGTAACATATTCTAGACTTTTTAAAAATAAGGTTATTACTAGTCCAACACTTATCCCACTTATTAATGATAAAAAAAACCATTTAATAAAGTGAGCTATTATTAATCGACTTTCTTTAATATGATTATTTACAAAATCCATATCTTCACCTCATTATTTAGCTTTTCCAATAGCTTTATAATAATTAGCATATTCTTTTAATTAGTATGTTTGATTTCATTATTAAATTTATTTGACAGATTAAACATACTGTCCTATATAATATATATTGAATATAATTTTCAAGGAGGCATTAATTTGGATTTAATTAATATATACAGCAAGGACTATCCAGTTTTTATAGAAGAATTAGTAAATACACCTGAATTTAAAAGATTAAATAATATAGGTATGAATTGTGGGTGTGAGTACACTGGTTTTCCTATATTTTCTAAAGGCAAAAACTATACTAGGTATACTCATAGTATAGGAGTATCACTTATTATTTGGAATTTTACAAAAGATATAAAACAATCAATAGCAGGTTTACTTCACGACATAAGCTCTCCTGTTTTTGCTCATGTAATTGATTTTTTAAATGGAGATCATGAAAATCAAGAATCTACAGAGGAAAGGACTAAAGAAATTATAGAAAATTCTCAAGAGATACAAAGTATTCTTAAAAAATATAATTTAACAACTGATGATGTTTGCGATTATCATATGTATCCTATTGCAGATAATAATTCTCCTCTACTTTGTGCTGATAGATTAGAATATACTTTAGGAAATGCATTTTACTATGGATTTAAAAATATCAATGAAATTAAAAATATATATGATGACTTAACTGTATCTAAAAATGAGTTTAAAGAAGATGAAATTTCATTTAGAACTTTAGATAAAGCTTTAGAGTTTACGTCTGTATCTCTACTAAATTCCAAGGTATACTCTTCAAACGAAGATAGATTTGCTATGCAATATTTGGCTGACTTATTAAAATTAGCTATAGAGAGAGATATTATAAATATAGATGATTTATACACTACTGAATATAAAGTTATATCAATGTTAGAAAAAGATAAAGAATCAAAAGATATGCTTGATAGCTTTAAAAAGTTTTCTCAAGTTTTAACTAGCAAAACAAAACCTCTTAATGGATATTGGGTCAATATACCTGCTAAGAGAAGATACATAAATCCTCAAGTAGTTTCTCTTGGCAGAGTTTCGAATTTATCAAAAAAATTATCAAAAGATATAGATGAATTTTTAAAAGTAGATTTTAATATTTGGCTTAGTGGAAAATAAATAAAATAAAAAATGGTACCTTCTGCTTAAATCAAAGGTACCATTTTTATTTTAACTATTAAATACACTTTCGTAGCATACATTTTTTAGCTTATTTGGGGTATTTTTAATACACTCATAAAACTGATCTTTATATCAATTTGTTATAATAAGTAAATCTATAATGCTCTACTTAAATTCTTCCCAGACATCATTATTTAACTTAATGAAATACTTCTTTCCATCTCTTCTTCTGACATATCCCTCTTCATCCATGTAAATATAATGACTTTCATCCCAATCTACTTTTCTTACCTTGTATCCTTCTTTTAGTTTAGTTATAGCCTCTCCAAAATTCATCTTAGGTGCTTCTACTGATAGTGTCCCTTCACTTCTTTCCTCATAATTATCTTTCAAACATTCAATTGAACAAAATACTAAACCTCTCTCACATAAATGACAGTAATTATCTTCTAATTCAAATCCACACATGCAACATTTCATATATAACTACCTTCCCTAAATTAATCTCGTTATCATTTGTTATATATAAGAATAAAATTACAAAAAAATTATTTAATAATATAAATATTATTTTAAAACTAAGTAGTATTAATTAGCCTGATTTCCATACCCCATCTTTATATTTTCTATTATATGAACCCATTTTTTAATTAATTCCATTTTAAATTCATATTATCTGTATTATTTTACAATAAAAATAATCTGTATCTTTTATTAGATTATCAGTAAACATATGTGTAAATTTGTAGTACTATCCTTATAAAAATAGATTTTATGTATTATTCAGTAAGATATGATTGAAATTTTTTGACTACCTTCTTAGTTTTTATAAAAAAAATACATCTTCCAAATATATGCAGATTACCATATATTCAAAAGATGCATTTATATTTTAATTAAGTTTTATTTATATTACTTAGCAACAGCATACATTTCTTTTAATTTATTTTGTACATCCTTGTTTTCTAAGTATTCTTCAAGTGTAGTTTTTCTATCCATTATTCCACCTGGAGTTATTTCTATTATTCTGTTTGCAAGAGTTTGTATCATCTCTTGGTCATGAGAGTTAAATAATAATACTCCTGGGAATTTCTCTAAACCTTTATTTACAGAAGTTATTGACTCTAAGTCTAAGTGGTTAGTTGGATCATCTAAAACTAAAACGTTAGCATTTGATAACATTAACTTAGATAACATACATCTAACTTTTTCTCCTCCAGATAAAACTTGAGCTTCTTTTAAAGCTTCTTCTCCAGAGAATAACATTCTACCTAAGAATCCTCTTATGAAACTTTCACTCTTTTCTTCAGAATACTGTCTTAACCAGTCAACTAAAGAATAACTTATTCCATCGAAGTATTGGTTATGATTTTTAGGAAGATATGATTGAGATGTAGTTACTCCCCACTTGAAAGTACCACTATCAGCAGTGTCTTCTCCCATTATTATGTTGAATAATGTAGTTACAGCTATTTCGTCACCCATGAAAGCAACTTTATCATCTCTATCTAATCTGAAAGATACATTATCTAAAACTTTAACACCATCTATAGTTTTAGTTAATCCTTCAACTTCTAATACTTCATTTCCTATTTCTCTCTCAGGAGCAAATCCAACATATGGATATCTTCTTCTAGAAGGTTGTATTTCTTCAACTTCTATTTTATCTAATTGTTTCTTTCTTGCAGTTGCTTGTTTTGCTTTAGAAGCATTCGAGCTGAATCTTGCAATGAACTCTTTTAATTGAGCTATTTTTTCTTCAGCTTTCTTATTTTGATCTTTAGCAAGTTGTAATGCTAATTGGCTTGACTCATACCAGAAGTCATAGTTACCAACGTACATTTGTATTTTACCAAAATCAACGTCAACTATATTTGTACATATTTGATTTAAGAAATGTCTATCATGTGATACAACTATAACGATAGAATCTTCTAAATCCATTATAAAGTTATTTAACCAGTTTATTGATTGGAAATCTAAGTGGTTAGTCGGTTCGTCCATTACTAGTATTTCAGGTTTACCAAATAATGCTTGAGCAAGTAATACTTTAACCTTTTCTCCACCAGTTAATTCCTTCATTTGCTTATAGTGTAAGCTTTTATCTATTCCTAGACCCATTAATAATCTCTCTGCATTTGTTTCTGCATCCCATCCATCAAGTTCAGCAAATTCACCTTCAAGTTCTGCAGCTTTTATACCATCTTCTTCAGTGAAGTCTGGCTTCATGTATAATGCATCTTTTTCTTGCATTATAGAATATAGTCTTTCATGTCCCATTATAACAACATTTAAAACTGTATCTTCTTCATATTTGAAGTGGTCCTGTCTAAGTACAGACATTCTTTCTTTTTCAGTTATTGAAACACTTCCTGTATTTGGTTCTATATCTCCAGCTAATATTTTTAGGAAAGTTGATTTTCCTGCACCATTAGCACCTATTATTCCGTAACAATTTCCTTTAGTGAATTTTAAGTTAACGTCTTTAAATAACTCTTTATCACCAAATCTAAGTCCTACATTAGTAACTTGTAACATTCGCTTTTTTTCCTTTCATGTCTATATTTATTATTATATATACAACTTTATTAATAATATACTAAAACTCAATTTAAGTCAATAATCTAAGACTTATGTTTTTTAAGTTTATCTCATTAAAAATTTCTTAAATTCCATAATTAAACTAGCAAATATAGATAATCCAAAACATACTATAAAGTTATATAATCCATAAGAAGTTGGAATAGAAAATACACCTCTCATAAATGGAGTTAATGTTAATACAAACATGCCTAAACAAACAACTACAGCACCTAAAACATACTTATTACTTCCAAATCCTAATTTAAATATAGTTTCAGTATTAGATCTTGATGCAAATGTTTGTATTATCCTTGATAAAGTAAGAGTAGCAAAAGCCATCGCTGTTCCTAATTCCGGTGAACTTTGCATTCCTATATATTGAGCAAATATTGTAACCATACCTATTATACTACCCTTAATTAAAATAGATTTTAATGTTCCTTTAGCTAAAATACTTTCATTGGGATCTCTTGGTAAACTTTTCATTACATCTTTTTCAGGTTGCTCAAAACCTAATGCTATAGCTGGAAGAGAATCTGTAACTAGATTTATAAACAGCAACTGTATTGTAGTAAATGGATTTGCCCAATCGGCCATTACTGCAAATAATATTGCTATTATTCCTCCTAAATTTCCTGAGAATAAATAAGTTATAGATTTTTTTATATTATTATAAACTGTTCTACCAACTTCTATTGCATTAACTATAGTAGCAAAATTATCATCTAAAAGTACCATCGCTGAAGCATCTTTAGCCACTTCTGTACCACTGCCCATTCCTATTCCAATATCAGCTTGTTTTAATGCTGGAGCATCATTTACACCGTCACCTGTCATTGCTGTTATTTTACCTTTTTTCTGCCATGCTTTAACTATTCTTATTTTATTTTCTGGTGAAACTCTTGCATAAACTGATATATTTTCTAATTTTTCATTTAATTCATCTTCACTTAAATCATCTAATTCTTTACCTGTAAGAGCCAAATCACCATCAACCATTATTCCTATATCTTTTGCAATTGCTGCTGCAGTCGTTTTATGGTCTCCAGTTATCATTACTGTTTTTATTCCAGACTCTTTTGCTTCTTTTACAGCTTCATAAACCTCTTCTCTTGGAGGGTCTATCATTGCAACTATTCCAATTAATATTAATTCATCTTCATCTTCAATTGATGGTACAAAATTTTCACTCTCTACAGCCTTAGTTGCAAAAGCTAAAACTCTAAGTGCTTTATTTGAAAATTCTTCATTTATATTTTTATATTCATTTATTATATCTTCATTTATATTTACTATTTCACCATTACTTAATGCATACTTACATCTACTAAATACTATATCTGGTGCTCCCTTTGTAAGCATTAATACTTTATCCTCTACTTTATTTATAGTAGACATAAGCTTTCTATCACTATCAAAAGGTAATTCTTGTATTCTAACATAATTTTCTCTTAATTGTTTATAATATAAATTATTTTTATTTACATAGTTTATAAGTGCTACTTCTGTTGGATCACCTATTTCCATACCTCCATTAGCTATATCAGAATCATTACAAAGTGCAGATGAGATTAGCAAGGCTAATTCTTGACTTGATAAATTGTTATCATATTTCACAGTTTTTTTAACTCCATACATATATGCATCAACTACTGTCATTTTATTTTGAGTTAGTGTTCCAGTTTTATCTGTGCATATTACACTAGTTGATCCTAAAGTTTCAACAGCAGGTAATTTTCTTACAACAGCTTGTTTCTTAGCCATTATATTAGTTCCCATTGACAATACGATGGTTACTATTGATGTTAATGCCTCTGGTATTGCAGCTACGGCTATTGCTATTGCAAACATGAATGAGTCAATTAAGTTTCCTCCTCTAATAATTTGAATAGCAAATATTAGTATAGATAATCCAACTATTCCTATTCCTAACTTCTTTCCAAAATCATCAAGTTTCTTTTGAAGCGGTGTTTCTTTACTTTCTGCATTTTCTAATAAATTTGCTATTTTACCAACTTCTGTATTTGTTCCACAACTTGTTACTATATACACTGCCCTACCATATACTACCATGGATCCACTAAATACCATATTCTTTTGATCGCCTAATGAACACTCACCATCTATTTTATCTTCGCTTTTTAATACAGGTTCTGATTCACCTGTTAACATTCCTTCTACAACCTTAAATGTTTGTGATTCTATTATTCTACCATCTGCAGGCACATAGTCTCCAGCTTCAAGAATAACAATATCTCCTACTACTAGTTCTCTAGATTTTATTGTAGTTTTATGCCCTTCCCTAATTACTTTTGCATTTGGAACTGATAACTGTTTTAGACTTTCTAATGAGCCTTCTGCTTTTTTACTTTGAACAACGCCTAATATTGAGTTAAGTATTAAAACTGCAAATATTATACTCGACTCAACTATTTCACCTAAAAATATTTGTACCATTGCAGCTATTAAAAGTATTATAACTAATGGGTCCTTGAAACTGTCTATAAAAAGTTTCCATGTTGGAATTTTTGCTTTTTCTCTTAATTCATTGTATCCATTTTCTTTTAACCTTTTACTTGCCTCATCTTGTGACAATCCATTAATATTACTACTTAGATGCTTTATTGATTCCTCACTTGTTTTCTTATAAAACATATATTTCCCTCCACAAATTAATTTTTTCAAATAAAAAAAGACCACCAAAGTAGATTAATAATCTACTCTGAAGGTCTTGCTAACAAGCTTATTTACTTGCTAATCAACCGGGATTTTACTCCGAAATGACGATTGATTATCACTATATTTGTGAAAGCTACTCCCCTTCAAGGGAATTTTTCTATTTTTTATTTATTATATACACAATAGGAATTTATTGCAACTATTTTTTATATTTTTGCAAAGTTACAAGCTGGATATGTACATGTATCACATTGCATACATAGACCACCATGTCCATATGCTGCTATATCACTTTTAGTTAACCTTTCATTTACTAATAATCGTGGAAGTATTACATCAAATACAGTTGTTTTATTATACATTGCACATCCTGGTATTCCCATTATCGGAACTTCTCCATAATAAGCAAGTAAAAACATAGCTCCAGGAAGTATAGGTGAACCATAAGTTACTAAATCTCCACCACATTCTTTTATAGCTGTAGGAGTTACATCATCTGGATCTACACTCATTCCTCCTGTACAACATATAAGTTCTGCTCCATCATTTATAAAGTTCATTATAGCTTCTTTTATCATTTCTTTATCATCAGGACATATTACTTGCCCCATTATTTCACAATTATACTTTCCTACTTTATCTATTATAACTGGACCAAATTTATCTACTATTCTCTTATGATAAATTTCATTCCCAGTTGTTACTATACCTACTTTTTTAGCTTTAAAAGGAAGTACGTTTACTATATTTTTACCACCTAAAACTTCTTTTGCTTTTTCTAACTTTTCTTCTTCTATTAACAACGGTATCACTCTTGTACCTGCTACCTTAGTTCCTTTTTTAACTTCAAAATTATTATGTAGTGTAGCCATCATTATATCATCTATAGAGTTTAACTTAAATAAACTTTCTACATCTATTTTTAATAATCCATCTATTTTTGATATAAAGTTTATTTTACCCTCTTTTATTTCGCTAAATTCTAGATTTTCTCCAGCTGATATTTCTTTTAGATATAAGGCTGCATCATTTTCATGAATCATACCTTCCTGTTTTTCCCATATATACAAATTATCTTTCCCTAACGATAATAATACAGGTATATCTTCTTCTCTTACAACATGTCCTTTTTTAAATTTTCTACCTTTGAACTCACCTGGTAAAATTTGAGTTATATCCTGGCATAAAACTTGACCTACTGCATCAACTGTTTTTATTTGCTTCATACTTTACTCTCCTCTTAATTTGTCATAATCAGATTTTGTGTCTATGTCAAACAATATATCTTCATCTATATTTACATATAAAATAGATGAATTGTTATTTATTACTTTTTTACCCTTTTCATCATGTTTTAATAAAAGTAACTCTTCTTTAATTTTATAAGGAAAAATGACAGGATTTCCACATTTGTTATTTGATTTAGGTATTATAATATAATCTTTATTATGTTTAAATGTATTCATAATAGTATTTATATGCTCACTTTTTAATTTAGGTTGATCACCTACGAAAAACATATACCCATCACAATCAGAACTATTATTTATACCTAACTTAATAGACTCACTTTGCCCAACATGTGAGTTTTCATTTTTTACAATTTTAAAATTATATCTTTTTCCTAATTGTAAAATTTCTTCATATTGACTTACTAAAATCACTTCATTAAAATCACATTTTTTAATTTCTCTTAGTATATGCTCTACTAATGGGATATCTTTGTATTTTAATAATAGCTTATTTTCTCCCATCCTTTTCGAAAGACCAGATGCCATTACTATTGCATTTACCATTTGTCCTAACCTTCCATTATAATGTTTTCTTTTACACTTCCATATAATATTTTTATATATTTATTTTCTTTTTTAATAAGTTTGATAAGTTCTTTTGTTAAACATTTATACCTTTCATTCTCAACTTTATTTATAAATAAAATTTTTTCACCTACTGAATTTTTAAATAATCCATTTTCATTTAATATCATATTTTTTAAGTGTATAAGATTTACTTTTTCTTCTTTGCATTTACTTATTTCTATAAATCTACTTAGATTATGTATATTTTCCATATTTATATCCATATCATATGATGTTATGTCTACTATACCTATAACTTTATTACTCTTAGGATATATCACTGGTTCATTATCTCTCCATCCTTTTAGCTTCTTTTTTTTAGAACCATCACCCTCTATAAGAATTAAGTCAAAGTTTACTTCTATTTCTTCTATTTCTTTAAAATTTAAACCGACTACTTTATTTTCCTCATTTATATATCTTCCAGCTAATGTAACTCCAAAATCTTTTAAAAATTTAAATTCATCATCACTTTTTTTCATAATTAACTTATCATAGCTTTCTTTTTGAGGCAAATAAATCTTAGTAGTTGTAGTTGACAGTACCCTAAGTGATTTTCTATGTTTTTGGGCTAAAAGTTTTATAAATGATGTTTTTCCTCCTGCACCAACTACTGTTATAATTTCCATAATTTAATCCTTTCACATAATTATATAATAACATAAAAAAAGACCTGCCTCAAAATACCTTTTAAACAAAGTTTATTTTAAAACAGATCAATTATATTATATAATATATTAGTTATAAATTAATCCAAACTTAATTTGGTTGTTGCAATTTTCATTCATATACAATGAGAATATTATATCATATGTTGATGCTGATTTTTCTTGAATACAAGTTAATATGTCATATAGTAACACTATTGCATCTTCACTTTTATCCATTTCTACAAGCATTACTCCTTTTTTCTCTATAAAATCGCTACCTGCTTCTTTCATCTCGCTTAAAAGTTTATCTGCTATTTCACTAGGACTATTTTCTCTAGTAAAGTTTTCAAAATTATATCTTACTCCACCTTCACTAGCAAAAAGCTCTTTTAAGTCGGTTAAGTCTATGCTTATAGCACAATCATCACTTACTGCCTCTATCATCATATTTATTATATTCATTATTTTTGTAGTATTATATTGACTTATCATGAATTCTTGATTTAATCCTAGTTCTTCTTTATGTTCTTTATCTGATGAGTTAAGACCTATTGATAATACTCTTCTTTCTCCTGCCATAAAAGCTATTGCTTTTACTATGTCTACTGCTCTTTTATCTTGTGTAGAGTAAGTTAATAAAAGTATATCAACTCCATCAAGCAATTCTCTAACATATTCTTTATCTACATCTTGATTGATATTTATTTTTTCAGTATCCACATTTTCTTTAACTACATTATATATAGACTCTAGGTTGGAAATTCCTTCATTCCCTATTCCTATTATCTTTGCACTTTTAGTTATCTTTTCCATTGTACTTCTCCTTACGGTTTTTATCTAATATATCAATTAAAACATATTCTTTAAATATTTTCCATATTTATTATTAACAACTTTGAATAAAATAACACCTACTATAGTTACTACAACAAATTGTCCAAGTCCAACTTCTAACATAGATAAAAATAATGGATATCCAAAAAACACGTTTAGCTGTATTCCAACTATTATAGCATTTACAACAACAGGCCATAAAGATGCAACAAGTACTGTACTTTTTTTATCTCTCATGTATTTTCCTGTTAAGTACACTAAGTATGCACTTATAAATGTAGCTAATGTACCAAATATTATATCAGGAACACCATATGGTCCTAATATATTAGCTAAAAAGCATCCTAATGTAAGTCCTAATATATATTCTTTACCTATTAACGGTAATAGCGTCATTACTTCTGATATCCTAAATTGTACTGGTCCATAACTTAAAATTGGTAATGCTAATGTTAATGCTGCGTATAAAGCTGCAACTACTGCAGTTGTAGCTATTCTTTTAGTATTATTTTTCATATTTTCCTCCTAATAGCTAACTTATATATAAAGTCTTTTTATTTTATTATTTCATAAAAAAACCGTGGAAATCCACGGTTTACATACAATTAGAATATTTTTAAAAATGCAATTTACCGTAGTTTTGTTTAAAGACAGGAGGTTTACGAACTGTCTAATTAAGTTTTCAATCTATTATATAATATTTCATTTATAAACTCAATAGAGTTATTTTTATAAATAAAAATTCATAACATTAATTAAGTTCATTTATTATGAAATATCGGAGGAACTATGCCTAAAAACAATAATTCCAAATCTAAGTGTAACTATTATAATATAAATAAATACTGTAACAATCTATCAAATCAAATCAATTTCTTAGCAACTATATATGCTTCTATAATTTCAGAAGAAATCGAAGATGATGAAATTTTAGGATTGCTTGGCTCTTTTTGGTGGTTCTAGGTGAGCAAATTGGTTTATCTTCTGAAACTCGTATATTTTGTAAGTCTCAATTTGAAGAAGGTAATTCAGAAGATACTAATATAGAAGTTGAAGATGTTTTTGATTTCGATAGATGTAAATCAAAAACTCCTTCAAAACGTAATTATAAAAAAATCCGTAGAAAGGTTAAAAGAAGAAAAATACCTAAAAAATAAAAGACTTATGAAAATATTAATAATCATAAGTCTTTATTTTACTCTTAATCTATATTATTCTCCATGAATATCTTTAACTTTATCTTTATCAAGCACTGCATCTTTTTCATTGTATGCTGCCTTGCTAAATATTTTTTCAGCTTCTTGTATATCTAATCCTTTTATATCCATTATATATATATCTGCTTCTCCAACTTTATCTTTATAAAGACCGTAAATATATGCAACAGCTTGAGGTAAAAATCCTAACAATCTAGCACCTACTGCGTCTGCTGCAACGGGATCTGTACTTGCAATTATGAGTCCTGGTGTATCTATTGCTTTTCCACTTGAAGGACCTGTACCTATCATAGCTTTATCACAACTTACTATAGATAAATCTATAGGTACTTTTTTCGCAAATGCTCTTATAAATCCATGTAAGTCTTCATGTATGCCTGTATTCTTTTTAGGATATCCATGAATCTCTGCTGGAGGCCATCCCATTGCAATATTTTTAATACTAGCTGTTACTGTAGCCTCTTCATGAACTTTTAGCTGTGTAAAAGATATTATTACATCTGCTTCTTCTAGTATTTTATTAATTGGAGTGGATTTAATTATTTCATGGTCTAATCTTAAATCTATATAAGGTCCATAATTTAAGTCTATAAAATCTACGCCTTCTTATGAAATTATTTTATCATATCCCGTTTGTATCATTATATCTGGTGTTTTAGCTCCACCTGATCCCGTTGCAATATAAATTTTATCTACTTCTTTTGATTTTACATATCTAATTAAAGTTTTTAATGTTTTAGGTCCTACTACAGATCCTGTATTTGGTTTTTTATCATTCACCCAGTTAGGTGTTATTATAACTGTATCTCCTTTTTCTATTACCTTATCTATAGGTAACATATCTAAAGCTTTCTCCAATGATTTACTTTCAGTAAGCGCTTTGGTAATAGCAACCACAGGCTCTTTAACTTTACGAGTTCTCATATTTACACCTCTTTTTTATAATCTAGTATATTTAAATTATTTGTAAAATCCTCATATTTACACCTTTATAATCATAAATTTCATTAAGTATATTATTTTAGTTAGCAGGTGATTTTTTGCGTTTATTTAGAACATATAAAAAGCCAGTTAAGTTAGAACTGGCAACAAGTCTACTACTTATATTTTCAACTTTATTGGCCCTATTTATTTATAATAGCCCTCTTAGAGGCATTTATAAGCATGTATTCAATAGAATTTATATAACTCCAAACTTTTCATTACATATGTTTATAAATGATTTCTTAATGGCTATATTTTTTCTAGTAGCAGGACTTGAAATTAAGCATGAAATATTATATGGTAATTTATCCTCTTTAAAAAAAGCTTCTTTCCCTATTATTGCATCAATTGGAGGAGTTACTGTTCCGGCATTGATATATTTCATTTTTAATAAAAATACACCTTTAATAAATGGTATTTGCATACCTATATCTACTGATATAGCTTTTGCTATTGGCCTATTTTTATTATTTAGAAATAAATTAAATCCTTCACTTAAGATTTTTTTATTATCTTTAGCTGTGGTAGATGACTTAATTTCTATTGCTGCTATTGGATTAATCTACTCTTTAGATATAGACTTATTTTACTTAATTATTGGACTTTTAATACTAATTACACTTTGTATTGCAAACAAAATTTTTAATGTAGAAAGTGTTACATATTATCTTATAGGTGGAGCCTGCCTTTGGTATTTTATTCATTTAAGCGGAGTTCATTCTACTATTAGTGGTATATTACTTGCAATTGCAGTTCCATCTAAACCAAATATAAGAAATGTAAGTACCTTGGAAAGATTACAAAAATTCTTAGTTCCAATAAATAGTTTATTAATTATTCCTTTATTTGCATTTGCTAATACTGGTGTATCTCTTTCATATGATCTAACTTTTTCTCATGCACCAACACTATCATTAGGTATAATTTTAGGACTTTGTATTGGTAAACCACTTGGAATTATGCTATTTTCCTACATATCTTGTTTATTAAAAATCACAGAAAAACCAACTTATATAAGCTGGAGCTCCATTTTCTTAGTTTCTTTAATAGCTGGTATAGGATTTACAATGGCTATTTTCGTTTCTGAAGTTGCTTTTATAAGAGATGCAGCTCTTATAAATATTGCTAAAATGTCTATATTGTGTTCAGCAGTTATATCCATATTCTCGACTAGTATAGCTATATATATCTATAGTCATATGAATAATAAGTCTCAAAGAAACTCCTCTATTAAACCTAATAAATACCATATCTCATAGTTATAATTTATAAAAAATAAGCGTCATTTTGATTTTAATCTAATAACGCTTATTTTTTCTTATTTTAGTTTTAGTACTCACTAAAATAAGAAAGATTATTCCTACAATAATCTTGAATCATATAACTTATGAATATTTAATATTATGTACTATATACTTAAGTTTATTTATAAGGGAGAGTCATATTATATGGTAGATAAATTCATAAGTCTAAAAAACAAATATGATAATTTAATTAGATTTTTATTAATGTTTTTTGGTATATTCTTATCAGCAATAGGTATTAATGCTTTTTTAACGCCTGCAAAACTCTTAAGTGGTGGTGTTGCAGGTATAAGTGTAATACTAAATCAAGTCTTTGGATTCAACCAAGGTATTTGTACCTTTCTAATTAATATACCTATATTTTTAGTAGGTATAAAGTATCTTGATAAAAAATTCCTAATTTTTAGCTTTATAAATATGTTTCTATTTTCTTTTGCATTAGGTATAACTCAAGACTTATATAAGTACATAAATTTAAATGATCCTATGATTCAATGTATTTATGGTGGAATACTAAATGGAGCTGGTGTAGGTATTATATTTAAATCTCAAGCATGTGTTGGTGGTTTAGATATAGTTGCTGCATGTGGCAAAAGACAATTTAACATAGAAATGAAAAATACATTTTTGTCTGTTAATTTTTTTGTAGTAAGTTTAGGTGGAATATTATTTGGGTTTAAACCTGCTTTATATACCTTAATAGCAATGTATTTGACTTCTCATGTAATGGATATTGTTAAAGATTCCTTTAATAGTCAAAAATCAATAATTGTTGTTACTGATTTTGATAAAAAAATAGCTGAAAATATAATGGTTAAATTAGGTAGGGGTGTAACTTATTTAGAAGCAGAAGGTGCTTATACTCACCACAAGAAAAAAATACTTTATTGTATTGTTAAGTCTAGTGAAATAGCAAGGTTTAAGGATTTAGTTTATTCCATTGATGATAAATCCTTAGTCTGTATAAATGATGTTAATGAGGTAAGAGGAGGTGGATTTAAAGGTAAATATTTATAAAAATTAATAGCCTAAATAAATAATAGATTATTTATTTAGGCTATTAATTTTTATTTATTAGGATTCGTAGCTTCTTCAAGTTCTATTAAATACCTTATCGCTTCATCCCTATTATTTTTACACATTTCTTCACAGGGCTCAAGTTTTCCACATACTTTTGGCCTTTTAGGATCTTTAAATATCATACACATGTTATTTTCATCTAGTTGAATACATCTTACTCCTGATGGTTTTCCTTTTTCCATTCCCGGTATAGGAGATGATATAGATGGAGCTATGCAACATGCTCCACAATTAGGTCTGCACTTCATAGTTATTCTCTCCTTAATTATTATATTTTTATATAATATCATAAAATCCTATTTCTTATAAAGTTCAAATGTATTATTTCTATAAATATATAAATAATATATTTATGAAATTAAAAATTTATAAACATCTAGGAGGTCAATATGAATGAGTAAAAAATTATCTAAAGACGCATATGGTGGTGTCCATGGAAAAGACTATGTTCCATACATAAGTGATAACTCTAAACCAGGTGCAAATATTGCAGTAATTATAATAGGACTAGTCTTATCTGTTTTATTTGCTGCTTCAACTGCTTATTCTGGTATGAAATCTGGTCTTACAGTCGCTGCAGGTATACCTGGTTCTATAATAGGTTCTGCTTTTATAGCTGCCTTTGCTAAGCAAAAAGGATTACTTGGTAAAAATATTGTACAAGGTATGGCAAGTGGTGGCGAATCTGTTGCTAGTGGTATGATATTTGTATTACCAGCTGTACTTTTAATCGGTGCTAATGTTACTTTCTTAGAAGGATTTTTAACTGGTGTTGGCGGTGTTTTATTTGGAGTTGGAGTTGCTTCTTTAGTTCATAACTATTTAATAGTTGAAGAACATGGTAACTTAATGTATCCAGAATCAATGGCAATTTCTGAAACGCTTGTTGCTTCAGAAGGTGCTGGAGATTCAATGAAATATATGGGAATAGGTTTTGGAATAAGTGGTATAATAACAGTCTTAACAGGATCATTCTTAAATATAACTAATAATGTAATAAGCTTTGTAAATGAAACCTTCTATAAATGGAAATTTGAACTTGAGGTCAATCCTTTACTATTAGGAATAGGGTTTATAGTTGGTATAGATGTATCACTTACTATGTTTGCAGGGTCTATTTTATCTAATTTTGGTATATTACCTTTAATAGGCTACTTTGCTGAATTAGCTGGTATTGATGCCATAGTATGGAATGATCCCGGAACTGCTATATATGCAATGCAAGTTAATAATATTGCTAGTAGTTATGTTAAATATATCGGTGCTGGTATGATGCTTTGTGGTGGTATAATAGGTGCTGTTAGACTTATACCAACTATAGTAGCTTCTATACAAGAAACTCTAAGTGCTAAATCTTCGGATAATGATAGTAGTTCATCTCAAGGAACTATAATTTTACTGGGTGGTATTATAATTTTAGCTATTATCTCATTCTTTATGTCACGTAATATTACTATGGCAATAGTTGGGGTTGTAGTTGCTTTATTCTTATCTTTATTGTTTGTTATAGTTGCAGGTCGTTTAACTGGTACTATAGGTACGTCTAATCTTCCTGTTTCTGGTATGACTATAGCATCTTTAGTTATAATAACATTAGTATTTGTAGTTCTTGGATGGACTGATATAGCATCTAATAAATCACTACTACTATTTGCTAATTTTATAGTTGTTTCCATAGCTATAGCAGGAGGTTATTCTCAGTCTCAAAAAGTGACTTACATTATGGGCGGAAATAAAAATGAAATGCAAAGATATTTCTCATTAGCAGGTATAGTTGGTGTAACAGTTGTTGTTGGTACTATTTTAGTACTTGCAAATCAACTTGTAATAACTGGTGATAATCCTCCATTTGCACTACCTCAAGCTAACTTAATGTCGACTTTGACTTCTGGTATAATGTCTGGACAGCTCCCTTGGGTTATGATAATAGTTGGTGTTGTTATAGGATTAGTTTTATTCATGTTAAACCTACCTATAATGACTATAGCTATAGGTTTTTATTTACCAATAGCTACAACTTCAATAATCTTAGTTGGTGCATTAGTTCGTTATTTTATAGAATTATCATGTAAAACTGAAGAAGAAAAAGAATCTAAAGTATCAAATGGAATAAGTTTATCTTCTGGACTTGTGGCTGGTGGTTCTATAGTAGGACTTTTAGGTATAATACTTCAAGTTTCTGGAGTTATAAAAGGAATTGGTCCATCAGGATTCTTTGCTAGTAATACAATGGCTGCTATATTACTAATTCTTTTAATAATTTGTACTTCTATACCTATTGTTACATCGAAGGTGAATAAACATGAATAATAATGATATTTTAAATATTGTATTTAAGGTTTCTAATACGATAGAGTACAAGGTTAATGAAAGTAACATTGTTACTATACTTGAAAAACAAGATCACAAAATTCAAAATTTTTTTAGAAGACTTCATTTTAAAATTCCAATGTATAAAGAAGTCACATTAGATAAATTTAGTAGTTTTGTATTTTTACAAATTGATGGTAAAAATACAGTTAAAGAAATTGGAGAGCATTTAGATAGTACTTATGGAGATAGTACACATCCTCTTTATGAGAGACTATTAATGTTTTTAAATCATATAAATGTAAACTGTAATTATATAGAAAGAATTTCTTAATTAATAATAAGAAAGGTGGATATTAAATTTTGTTTAGTTATCTACCTTTCCTATTTTATATTTATATCTCTATACTCTCATTAAAGTTTACAACTAAAACTTTTGTATCACAGCATTTTTCAACTTCTCCTTTGAAATCTTCTGGTGATTGTGATATTGGCTCCCATGTATTGTAATGTATAGGTATAGCTACCTTAGGTTTTATCATTTTTACAGCTTCTAAGGCTTCCTCTGGACCCATAGTAAAATTATCTCCTATAGGTAATAAAGCATAGTCTATTTTATTCATACGACCTATAAGTTCCATATCACCAAATAATGCAGTATCACCTGCAAAATATATGATTTTGTTAAAGAAATTTATTACAAATCCACAAGCAAGTCCACCTTCTATCCCTGAACTATGTATTGCTTGAGTTACTTTCACAAATCCAAAATCAAATTTACATTTTCCACCAATATTCATTCCATGAGACTTACATCCCTTACTATCTACCAAATTAGCTATTTCTGCTGTTGATATTATAGTAGCTCCAGTTCTTTTCGCTATATCTATTGCATCTCCTATATGATCAAAATGTGCATGAGATACTAATATGTAATCACATTCTACTTCATTTGGATTTGTTTTATTTAGTGGATTATCAGTAAAAAATGGATCTAGCAATATAGTTACATTATTTTTAGTTAATGACATATTTGCATGTCCATTGTATTTTAAATTTATCATATTTACCTCCGAATATATCACCTGTTTATTATATAAAACATACTGAAAAACTTCCTATAAGTATGAGTATTGTCAATATCGTAAAAAACTTACCTAAAGGGTGTGCCATATTAACATTCCACCCTGCTCCTAATCTTTTTTCCACCATAAAGTTAGGATCCTCTTTATTATAGTATATAAATCCATATATCCAATTTTCATCATCACTTGCTATAGTATATACGCCTTTACTTTTAGGCTTTATACTTCCTAACATTATATAAAAATAAATTATTACTATTGCAATAAAAATTGGTAATATACATTCAACAAAAACTAACTGTATTGGTATATTCTTTTGTTTAACCATAAATATTGGAATAGTTGTAGTTAAAGATTGAATAGTAAGTGTAAGTATAAAAAATGAGTATCCTATGCCATTAATATATCGTATTGCCTTTTTCCTGTTTAATTCTATATTTTCATAATCTATATAAACAGCACTTGAAATGCTACCTATTCCAATTAGTGTAAATAATATTACCATTGTTATATCTATAAAGTTAATATAAAATACATTAATTATATTTTTAGAAGAAAATCCATCAGCTCTCCCTCCAGGTCCCCAATGAGTAATTATTATATCTGGCAATTTATTGTAGCTTATTATCACATATAAAAATGATAATAACGATAAACATATGCATATACTATATAGTATTATAAACTTTTCTAATTTTTTCTTTGATTTTGTTATAAATTTATCTTCTTTTATATATTTTTTATTACTTTTATTTATGCTCTGTTCAATATTAAGTTCTGATAAATATTTTTCCTTTGCATACTTTGCTAATTTATATGACTTTTTAATAATAAAATATAAAGCCAAATATATAAATATAGTTATTGATATATTTAATCCTATATTAATATTTGTAGTGTTTCAATTAATATATATATTAATATAGTTAATATTAATGATAAGTTTAGTTTATTTTTAAATTTTTTATCTATATCTTTTTTTATATTATCTCCTAGATATATTTTATATACAAAAACACCATAAAAATATTGATTGCTACTTATTGTCTGAGTATTATACGTCATAAGATGAGTAAATAAAATTATTAATATAAATATCATATACCTTATAAAAAACATCTAATTCTCCCCTCCCTAGTTTAGATAATTACATTTCAAATTTATTAAAATATCTATACTTTTAGTTGTTATTTATATTTGTATTTGTAATAAATTGATTATTTGTTATATTTTAGAAGATAATATATATTATATGTATATAAATTATAGAAAGGATGAATAGTCAATCATGGAAATGATAATTGCAATTATATGTGTTATTCTTTTATTTATAATAATAAAATATCTACTTAAAAAACTTGTTTTTGCACTAATACTTGTAGGTGTTACAGGTATTATTAGTTATATATATAAAGTCCCTTATATTATAAGTTTATGTTCAATTTTAATTCTTCTTTATTCTATATATTCTATTTTTTCAGAAGTTGTTTTTTGGATATAATATTATAAGACCTTGTAGGCTTTATATAATGGCTTTTATGAAAAAATAGTTACGCTATTATTTAGCTTAAATTATATTGTATTTATGAGTATATGTTATATTACTCTTATGAGTATTAGTTTTTCTATGATAGATATTGTAGAATTAGCTACTGCCTTTATATTCACATGGATATTTGTATGGTTAGTTTTACATACTAGAAGCCTTTTATTTAGTATAATAGAAAGAACTAGTCTATATGACTAGTTCTTTCTATTATACTTACTTCCATACATAAGCATCTTTCATTATATTTATTCGTTGTAAGTCTTCAAATGTTGAATTATAATTTATAAACTTTTCTATAAATTTTTTCTTAATATCTGAGTCTACATTTAAATTCTCTATTTTTCTTAATCCTACTGCAAATTTTCCCATTTTTATCATTAAGTTTTCATAATTACTATCATATAATTTATACTCTTCACTTAACTTCTCTAATTTTTCTAATTCTAGTTTTACAAGTGACTCATATTTTTTTATATCATCTAGTTTTTTTATACTATCGTATATATTATTTATATCTATTTTTACTCTTATTAAATAATTTTCATATTGATTTATTATTTCTTTATCTGTATTGTTCATTATTAATTTTCTCCTATGCTTATTTATAATAATACTTTATTAATACCCTAACTTTATATTTTTATAGAATCTAACTATATTATTTACATTTCACATTTTTCATCAGGATATTGGAGAGCATCATAATCCTCTTCTCCTGTACGAACTCTAACTACATGTTCTACATCATAAACAAATATCTTACCATCACCAATTCCTCCTGTATAAAGCACTTTCTTAGCAGTTTCTACAACCTTCTCAACTGGTACTTTAGGAAGTAAATGTATTTCCATCTTAGAGCCACGATAATATTCTGTAGAACCATTTTGTACGCCACATCCTAATACTTGAGTAACAGTCATACCACTTATGCAAATTTTGTTCATAGCAGCTTTTAATTCTTCAAACTTGCTTTGATTTGCAATTATTGTTATATGAGATATTTTATGTGATGACGTTAATTCTTTTTCAACTTTTTCTTTTTGTACTTCTGGTGATAAGGTAGGAATACTTATAGATGGCATATAAATATCTTTAGAATCTTCTATTAAAGAAACTGGTAACATTGAAAAGTCAGAATACGCACTTACAAGACCATGTTCTGGTAAATCTAGACCACTAATTTCTTCACTTTCACTAACACGTAATCCTATAGTATTTTTTAATATGATAAATACTGTACCCATTGTTATTGCAACCCAAGCAAAAACAGCAACTACTCCTAGTAATTGTACTCCAAAGAAACTAAATCCATATCCATAAAATACTCCATCAGTAGTTGAAAACAAACCAGTTAATAAAGTACCACTTAAACCACAAATACAGTGAACACCTATAGCACCGACAGGGTCATCAATTTTTAATTTCTTATCTATAAATTCAATGCCATATACAACTAAAAATCCAGAAATTAATCCTATAAAAAATGCTCCTACATTAGAAACCATATCACAACCTGCTGTTATAGCTACAAGCCCTGCTAATGATCCATTTAATGTCATAGAGACATCTGGTTTTTTATATTTAACCCATGTAATTATCATAACTGTAACAGTAGCTACTGCAGCAGCTAAGTTAGTTGTTGAAAATATATGACCCATTGAAACAATTATTTCATCACCTTCAGCACAAACTGTTGAACAACCATTAAATCCAAACCAACAAAACCATAATATAAATACACCTAATGCACCTAGAGGTATATTATGTCCTGGTATAGCTCTTGATTCTCCATCCTTTGTATATTTGCCTATTCTAGGTCCAAGAATTTTAGCTCCAACTAATGCAGCCACTCCACCTACCATATGAACAGCAGTAGAACCAGCAAAATCATGAAATCCTAATTGAGCTAACCATCCACCACCCCATATCCAGTGGGCTGATACAGGATAAATAATAGCACTAATTATTGCACTATATATACAATATGATATAAATTTAGTACGTTCTGCCATTGCACCTGATACTATTGTTGCAGCAGTTGCACAGAATACACATTGAAATATAAAGAATGCTTCTTTTGGTACACCTAATGGTAATATATCAGTATAACTGCCTTGTGTAAGTAAATCAATTCAACCTATTAGTGAACTACTACCTGCAAATATAATTCCAAAACCTATAAACCAAAATATTGTACTACCTATTGCAAAGTCCATTAAATTTTTCATTATAATATTTCCTGAGTTCTTAGCTCTTGTAAATCCTGTTTCTACCATTGCAAATCCAGCTTGCATAAAGAATACAAGAACTGCACCAAGAAGAACCCATATTGTTGATGTTGCTGAATACATCAAAATCCCCCCTTAAAATAAAATAAGCGTGTGATTCCTCCATTGGAAACACACGCCATTGTGAGTTGTTTTAATTCACTTGTTAATATATATTATTATAAAGTTCTAAATTTATTACATATGGATAAAATTTTTATAAAATAAATATTGATTATAGATTTAATAATTTTTATTTATTAAATCTATAGTTTATTATAAAAAATGGTAATTACCTAATATGAGTGATAAAATAAATATTGATTGATTTATTAAATACAAAATTGGAGATGAGTTTATTGAAAAAGCTTTTAATTTTAATTATAAAATTAATATCTGGTTTCTTTTTATGTGCAATGGGAACTGTAATGGCTATTAAATCTAACTTAGGGTTAAGCCCATGGGATGTATTTCATCAAGGAATCAGTAACATAAGCGGATTTACCATTGGTCAAGTTAGTATTTTTGTGGGTATCATAGTCGTAGCAATTAGTTATTTTCTAGGTTGCAAAATTGGATTTGGAACTATAAGTAATATGATAGTTATAGGATTATTTATTGATTTTATAACATACCTTAACTTCATTCCAAACTGTAATAGTTTATTAAGTGGAATAATTATGATTATAGGAAGTTTATTTATATCGGCAATTGGTGCCTATCTCTATATAGGATGTGCTATGGGGTGTGGTCCTAGAGATGGTCTTATGGTTACTCTTATGCAAATTACTAACAAACCTATCAAGATTATAAGAGGAATTCTCGAAGTTACAGTTTTAATGCTAGGATGGATATTAGGTGGACTCGTTGGAATTGGTACACTTATAACTGCTTTTGGTATAGGATATTGTCTTCAACTAACTTTTAAACTACTTAAGTTTGATGTTAGTTCCATCCATCAAAAAAATCTTAGAGATGGCTTTATATTTGTAAAAGAATGCTTAATCAATGAAGATGACAAACCTATTATGGAAGCTAAAAACTAAAAAAGTAGAATATATAAGTTGTCATTTTAACTTATATATTCTACTTTTTTAGTTTTTAAATTATAATAATTTTAAATCTAAATTTTCTTTGTTATATTCTATTTGATTATTTAAATCCAATTCATTAAGAATAACTTCTAAACTATTTTTATTTAAAAATATGTTTCCATTTACATCAATCAGCTTCATATCTATATCTTTATACTTATCTTTAATTTCATTTGTAAATTTATCATCTTTTAAAATATTATAATTCTTATCTAAATACACCTTAAATAACCATGGCATAGCATTTTCGCTAAGTGATGTTACGAATCTATCAAATAATAAATACTTTTCATTTTCTTCTTCAATTATCATAAATTTTGGGCTTTCATTTATTATTTTGTCTACAAAATCTTTATACTTACTCATGTCAACTCTCCTACTTAAAATACTTATAATTCTATTATACACAAATATAGTTTATCTTAAAAATTTAAATATAAATGGTCTTTTTAAATCTACAGCTTTTCTAGGACATAACTCGTGACAGCAAAAACACCTTATACAATGATCTAAGTCTATCACTGGACCATTTTCTTTCATAGAAATTACTTTAGGTGGACATACTCTACTACATTCGCCACATTTAATACAATCCTTAAAATTAATAACAGGTTTTCCTGATAATTTTTTATTAACAAAAAGCTCTATTTTCTTAGGTACAATACCTCTTAAAAAACTTATACTCCTGTTTGACGGTATTTTAAAATCTTTAATTATTTTATTCTCAATTTCTTCACCAATAACATGTATATCAGAAAAATCTTCATTAATAAATTTTCTTTCTATACATCTTTGAACTGTCGGAACTCTACCTGGCTCTAAGTTTATAAGTTTACAAGCTATTACATCTATAGCATAAGGGTTAGATGATGCAAGTAGAACTCCTATTTTTCTAGGAGTACCTGACGTTGGACCTTCTCCTTCCATACCTATAATCCCATCCATTATAGTAATAGTTGGTGATACAAATAAACATATATCTATCAAAGCATCTGTGAAATCTCTAACCTCAGGCATTTTAAAATGATATTCAGCTTTTAGTACACCTGGTATTACTCCAAATAAATTTTTAACTCCACCTGTAAAGGTTGCCATAGCATGGGTTTTTAATTTACATAAATTTATAACATAATCTACATCTACTATTGGTTTTATTACTGTCATATACTTTAATACTATACCACTTGGATTTTCTACCTTTAATTCTGAGGTATCATAATTCAATTGTATATTAAGCTCATTACAAACCTCTTCTATACCACAGGTTTTATATATTCCTTTTAGTGATGATTTTGTATAAGGTCCTCCTGGGCTATCTCCAACTATTACCTTACACCCTAACTCTAAAAGCTTATTTGCTATTGCTTTTAAAACTATCGGATGAGTTGTTGCCACTTCCTCTGGCTTTTTCTTTATAACTAAGTTTAATTTTATAAATACAGTGCTGCCATATTTTATATATTTATCAAGTCCCCCTAAATCATTTACTAACTTATCAATTTGTAACTTTACTTCTTCATAATCATAACTATTACAACTTCTAAGCGATACTTCTTTCATATAAAATCTCCTTTTAATTCAATATCCACTACAATATTATAACATTTTTTATAATTCATATTATTTAATTTCATTATAATTGGGTATTTAAATATGTATTGAATATATAACGTAATATAGTAAAAACTATAAAAAATATATAACTTATAAGGAGATTAAACTTTGAAAATTTATACTAAAACAGGAGATAAAGGTCAGACATCACTATATGATGGAACTAGAGTTGATAAGGATGATATAAGAGTTGAATCTTACGGAACTCTTGATGAACTAAATTCATATATAGGTCTTTGTACAATTCATGCTGATAAAGAAGATAAAAAAATATTAAGAAAGATACAATTAAAGCTTTTTTCAGTTTCGGGAGAGCTTGCTACTAAAAAAGAAGGAAATTATAAAAATACTGTAAATGAAGATGACATAAAATATTTAGAAAATATAATCGATAATTATATTGATAAAATTGATAAAATAGATGCTTTTATAGTTCCTGGTTCTAGTGTATTATCTGCAAATTTACACGTTGCTAGAACTATATGCAGAAGAGTTGAAAGAAGAATACTTACACTTAGTAAAGTTGATAGTATTAATCCTCTTTTACTAAAGTATATAAATAGACTGTCTGATGTTCTTTATGCAATTGCTAGATATAACGAAAAAGAATTAATTTATGTAAAGTTCTAATAAAAAAGGTGTGTAACTTATATTTTATTTAGTTACACACCTTTTTTTATTTATCAAATTTTGAGTAAACTATCTTACCGTCTATTATAGTATATAAAGTTTCTGTAAATGTTTCCATAGGATTACCTGTAAATATTGCTATATCTGCATCCTTTCCAACTTCAATACTACCTACTCTATCATCTACATTACATATTTTAGCTGGATTTATTGTTATTGCTTTTAACCCTTCTTCTAAATCAAGTCCTGCTTTAACAGCAAGTCCTGCACTTAATGCAAGATACTCTATAGGTACTACTGGATGATCTGTCATTATAGCAACCCTACATCCAGCTTTATGAAGTATTCCTGCAGTTGCAAAAGTTTTATTTTGAACTTCTGGTTTAGTTATACTTCCAAAGCTAGGTCCTAAAATTGTATCAAAACCACTATTTTTAACTGACTGTGATATTAAATGACCTTCTGTACAATGGTCTAGTGTCATATCTAAATCAAATTCTTTAGATATTCTAATTGCAGTTAATATGTCATCAGCTCTATGTGCATGAGCTTTTAGTGGTATTCTTTTTTCTAAAACATCTATCCATGGCTCCTTTTTAAAATCTAAATCAAATTCTTCATTATTTTTTAAAGCTTTATCTTTTTTAATTTTATATTTTTTAGCTTCAAATAAAGTTTCTCTTAATATAGCTGATGTACCCATTCTTGTTGATGGTGATGTAAATCTCTGAGGATATACATTTTTCGTATTTTCACCAAAAGCCACTTTCATAGCTGCTGGATTTTTCACTATCATATCATCTAATGACTTTCCTTTAGTTTTCATAAATACAGATTGTCCACCACATACATTTGCACTTCCTGGACCTGTCATAAGTGATGTTACTCCACCTTTTATAGCACTATCAAATCCTTTATCTAATATATTTATACTATCTATTCCCCTTAAATAAGGAGTTACTGAATTTATACGCTCATTTACATCATCTCCTTCCCAACCTACTCCTCCTAGAGATAGACCTACATGGCAATGTGCATCTATAAGGCCTGGCATAACCCATGATCCATTTACATCTATTATTTTCATTTCATCAGTTTCTTTTATATCTTTTGATACTCCTATAATTTTACCTTCATTTATTAAAACACATCCATTTTCAATAGTATTTCCTGCCATAGTTAAGATTTTTCCATTTTTAATTAATATCATAACTCAATTCCACCTTTTAATATTTTTTAATTTAAAGGCATGAATTATCTTAATTCATGCCTTCTTTCCTTTAATTTATATTTTAATCTCTATATTATAAGCTATAAGAAGGATATATTCCTGGACCTAATGGTAAATTAAATACCATAAATACTATTAGTAACATAGTCCATACTACTAAGAATGCGACTGAGAATGGAATCATATTTGCTATTATAGTTCCTATTCCAGCTTCCTCATCATACTTTTTAGTAAATGCTAATATAATAGGTAAATATGGGAACAATGGACTTAGTGGATTTGTTATACAATCTCCTATACGATAGGCCATTTGAGTAAGTGCTGGATTATATCCTACTATCATAAACATAGGTACAAAAATCGGTGCAAGTATTGCCCATTTAGCTGATGCACTACCTATAAATAAATTTATAAAACAAGAAAGTAATATAAACCCTATTAATAATAAAGGACCTTGTATTCCTGCATTTTTCAAGAAGTCTCCACCTTTAACTGCTAATATCAAACCTAAGTTACTATTAGTGAATAATTGTAAAAATTGAGATGCTGCAAAAGCAAGTATTATATATCCTCCCATATCTCTCATAGAGTCTGCCATTAATCCTACAACATCTTTATCTCTTTTTATTTTTCCTATGGCTTTACCATATACAACACCAGGTATAAAAAACGCTAAAGCTATTATTGGTACCATTCCTTGCATTAAAGGAGCATTCTTTGATAGTAAGTCTCCAGTTTCTGGATCTGCTAAGAATGGTCTTTCACCAATTGTACTTAATGCAACTATTATCGCTATGTATATAAGTATTGCTACTCCTGCATATTTAAGGCCTTTTTTCTCTCCTTTTGTAAGGCTTCCATCAACATCTATTTGAGCATTGCCTTCATATTTTCCAAACCTAGGAGCTATTATTTTTTCAGTTACCCAAGTAGCTAGTGCTATTAATACAAATGTTGAAACTATCATAAATATTAAGTTCATCGTTGCATTTGCGTCAAAATTTGCATCAATCATTTGAGCTGCTGGAACTGTAAAGCTCGCTGCAAGTATGTCATTTACACTTATCATTATATTAGCTGCAAACCCTAAACAAACAGCCGCATATCCTGAAAATAATCCTATAAGTGGATGTCTGCCTATACCTAGGTAAACTAATGCTGCAAGAGGTGGGAATAGTATAGTTCCTGCATCTGATGCTAAGTTAGCCAACATACCTATAGTCATTACCACTAATGTCACTCTTGATTTTGGTATTTTACTAACAGAAGCTTTTATAGTTGAAGTCATAAGCCCTGTTTTATCACAAACACCAGCTCCTATCATAGTAACAAGTACAAGTCCTAATGGTGCAAATCCTTGAAAATTACTAACTATACTTCCTAGTAAAATTTGAATTTGTTCTACAGTCATTAGATTTACTGCTGTTATAGTTTCTCCTGTTCCAGGATGCTCAACTGATACTCCTTTAGATGCTATAATTGCAGATAATACCATTATGACTACACATAAACCTAAAAATATTGTAACCGGATCTGGTAATTTATTCCCAACTCTTTCTATGGTGTCTAGCATTCTATCAAAAAACTTTTTTTCTCTATTCTTGTATTTTCCATAATACCTCTCCCTTTATATTTAAATCTCTAATGTCATCATATTTATTACAGCTTTTGTTGTAATATATAATTCATCTAAATTTAAGTATTCATTTAATGCATGTGGATTATATACTCCCATACTTATAATTGCACAATCATATCCTTTTCCAGCTAATATATTAGCGTCACTTCCACCTCCTATAATCATAGGATTTGGTGTTATTCCTGCTAATTGCATACTCTTTTCTGTTAGTTTATAAATATAGCTGTCCTTTGAAAGTTCAAAAGATGGATATGAGTTTTCATGTTTAAACTCATATGTAGTATTAAACTTTTTAGCAGCTTCTTCACAACAAATTTTCATATTTTCTATTTCCTTTTTTAACTTTTCCATTGAGTGAGATCTTATCTCAATATTAAAACTTACACTATCAGTTACTATATTTGTGGATCCTCCACCTTTTATTTCTCCTATATTAGATGTTGTTTCGCTGTCTATTCTTCCTATGTTCATATTTGATATAGCATGACTTGCAACTACAATTGCATTTATTCCTTTTTCAGGTTCTATACCTGCATGCGCCTTTTTACCATAAAAAGTTATATCTATATGCTCTTTAGATGGAGCTTTATATGCAATTGCACCAGGCTCTCCAACAGAATCTATTATCACTATATTTTTTACAGGCAAATCATCAATATCTAAATATTTACATCCAAACATGCCTACTTCTTCACATACACTAAACATTAAATATATGTCCCTATGAGGCGTATTTGTTTCTTTTATATGCTCTATTGCTTCTAATACTGCTGCTATTCCAGCTTTATCATCTCCACCTAATGTCGTGCTTCCATCTGATTTTATGATATTTCCACACTCTATAGGCTTTACTCCCAAACAAGGACTAACTTGGTCCATATGAGCCTGAAAACAAACTGGCTCTAAGTCTAAACCACCTTTTATATAAGCAATTACATTTCCACTATTTCCACCAAATTTTTCTCCTACTTTATCAATCTTAGCTTTAATACCTCTTTCATCTAAATATGATACTAGCCATTTTACCATTTCGTATTCATTTTTAGATGGACTATCTACTTTTACCATATTAATGAATATATTTTTTAATCTTTCTTTTGAAATCATGTCTTCCCCTCCTTAAAAAGTCATTTTTCCACATTATTATTAATATTCTGATTTTTTTATAAAAATCCTTCTTTTTTATAAATATTTTTAAAATACTTATTTAACCTTTAAGGTAATAAATATACTATTATTAAAATATTATTTATTGATACTACTTATAATATTAAGGGGGTAGTCATGAATAATAATGAGGTTATAAAATGTTTAAATTGTAATTGTGAAAACTCTATAAACTCAAAATTTTGCTCTAATTGTGGTCATGAACTAAAATCAGAAGAAGAAAAAGTTATACTAAAACCTCAAGTAAATCAAACTTATACTTCAAGAGAGTCTAGCTCTACAGCAGATAAATATGTTTATAATTTCGTTCAAGAGAATATTCCATACTATAAAGAAAAATTCACTATAATGAAGAAAACAAACAATAATATAAGTTGGAACTGGTCATCATTTTTCCTTGGAGCATACTGGGCTCTATATAGAAAAATGTATGCCATTGCTGTAGCAATATTCTGCGCTGTCTTTATATTATCATTTGTTCCTTTTCTAGGAGCAATATCATGGTTAGGTTACCACATACTTATGGGTATGTATGGTAATTACATTTATTTAACCTTTATTAATAAAAAGTTAGAGGAAGTTAATTATTTAAGTAGTGAAGAAAGAAGCTCTGCTATATCAAGAAAAGGTGGTGTAAATATTTTAATACCTATTTTAGTTATAGCTATACCTATTATCATATGCCTTATCTTATTATCTATCTTTGGTAGTATTTTAGGCAGTATGATGTACTATTATTTCTAATATATATCTATAAAATTTTAGAAGGTTATTTATATGAAAAAAAATAAAGGTAAAAGCTTAGATGAATGCATTGCTGAGTTAGAAGATTACTATGAGGCTGCTGGCATGCAAAATGAATTTGAAAATGATATAGATGGTAAATCTAATTCAGAAATTCTAAATTTATACAATAGCATATTTAATTCAAATCAATAATAAGTAAGGTCTAATTTCGATATATTACATCAAATTAGACCTTACTTATTATTGATATTTTTATTAACATTTTAAAGATAGAAAGGATTTAAATTATGATAAACATAGACTTTAAAAAAGACAATAAGAGCTATAACTTAAGAGGAGTTATAGTAAAAAATAATAATCTGATTTCTTATATGAACTATGAATATTTCTCTAGCCTATGTAAAAAAAGTTGTCCAAATTATAATAATAATTGGTGTTGTCCTCCTAACTCACCTAAGTTTTCTGATTATGCTAATAACTTTAAATATTCATTAGTATTAGAGCTAAAGTATAATTTAAACGAAGATTCAATTTCTGAAATTCATCCTAAACTTCGTAATTTACTTGCTCCGTTACTTATTAATCTAGAAAATGAATTTAATGGTTTATATACAGATAGCGGAAATTGTAAACTTTGTAAAACTTGCTCTTGCTCAAAAGATAAACCTTGCTCAAATCCAAGTTTAATAAGGTATAGCATGGAATCTATGGGTATAGATTTAGATAAACTAAGCGATAATTACTTTAATACTCATTTATTATGGAATAATAATTCTGATGAAGCTGAATATTGTATAGCAATTGCTTCATTATTATATAATGATGAACTAACTGAAAATGACTTTTTATCAAAGGAAAAAGGTATTCTAAAATATATAAATCTTTAGATTGAAATTCTATAATCAATAAAATAAAAAGAAGATTTAAGGAATTAATTCCTTAAATCTTCTTTTTTACTACGCATCTTCTTTCTTGCTTTAGATAGTAATATATTTAATTCTACTATTGCAGTTGCTGTAATAGCTAATCCATAATGTCCTAAACCAATAGCTATTCCCACACCTGTAAGAGCAAAAAGTGTAACAGAAGTAGTTAAACCTTTAAGTACTACATCATTATTTTCTTCTTCCGTTGGCTTCATAAATATAACTGATCCACATAAAAAACCTACTGCTGTAATTATATTAGCAATTAATCTTGATGGATCTGCACCGCTTAAACCATATTTAGAAATTATAGTTAAAAGTGTTGAACCTATTACCAATATAGATACTGTTCCAACACCTATTTGACTATGTTTTCTACTACTTCTTTCAAGTCCAACAATATATCCAATAGCTGAAGCTAGAAGTAATTTAGGTAGATAATCAATTAATTTCATAGAATCCATCTCCTTATTATGTATACATATATATTAATTATTATATTATAAATCTTAAGATTATATATTAATAAAATAAAATTAAAACTATATTCTTTTATACTTCATTAACTCTCTTATTCTATAAGTTTAAGATATACTAAATCTACTATCTCATCTTCATTATAATAAGGTTCTGTACCATTAAAGTACTGATTCTTTTGCATTCTTACTACAAATGTACCTTTACTTGATTTATAAACTATACACTCAATTCCATATCCTTTGTTAGTCAATACTCTTTCCTCTACTGCATCGGATGGAATTACTAATCCAATTAAATACATTGCAGTTTCTTTTTTTAGAGTTATATTATTTACTAAGTTGTCATAGCTATATGGATATAAAATTCTACCATACTTTTTATTATCAATAATTTGACTATTAATCATTCCATCATAATGTTCAAAAGTATTAAATGTCGATTCTACATAATACTCATCAGGTTCTAAAACAACATATTCTAGACTATCTTTATCTGTATTTTGATATAAGTCTAAAATTTCTTGTCCATTTAAAGTTACATGTGAGTCGTACTCACTGCAGTTTATATCAGGATACCCATCTTCGTAAGTACCCTCATATACATATTTAGATTCTTCTTCAGAGTAATTATTATTATAACTGTCACTGTTAAAATAGTGGCTACCTAGATTCCATGTGAGTACTGCTATAAGTACAAATAGTGTAAAATATCCACCCATAAGATTTCCTGTAGGAGCATTTATGACATTGTTTATCATGATACATCTTTTGCTGAAAACTCCATACACAACTTCAACTTTATCCATCTCAGATATACTAAATACATCGTTTATGTTAAATTTTTTTTCTAATTTATTTTCATAATCTGTTACAACAATCTTATATGTAATACTATTTTTTCTTCTATTCTCTGTTATAGATGTACATACTCCAGAAATAGAAGTATATCCATTAAATAAGTTTTCTATAATTGATGCTATATTAACTAATAATATATATATCATAAAAATTCTTATTACTATAGATTTTGGAATCATTAATATTGTCGCTATGATAACTGTTGGTATATACTCTAATATATGTCTATATCTATATTTTTTATCTATATTGGCAAATCCATTAAATCTTTGTTTTTTTCTCCATTTATTAGTATCATCATAGATTTCTTCATTATTTATTTCTTTATACCATTGAAGTTGCCTATTATACATATACGATTGTAAATATCCTTTTTTACTGTAATGAATTAATATACTAGATATTATTAAATATATACTTATACAACTAATATCTATATCTTTAGAAGATTGACTAAAGTATATTCCTAAAATTAAACTTACCAATACTAGTCCTTTATATAAAATCAACTTTTTACTTATTTTATCCTCTATTTGATCATCTTTGTATATTGTAATTTCATTCATATTTGATTTTGCAATAAAATAGTTCATAGAGAAAAACATAAGAAAAAATACAATACTACGTTTACCTATGGTAGATTCAAAGTTTATTTTATCAAATATATTTTGAATTAAATTATCTTCATTCATTAACCGTAGCTGTGCATATTTATCTAATAAAACTATAAGAAGTGATACATATGCAACGCCTAATAATCCTAAAGATGAACGGAATTTTTCTCTCATAACTTCCCCCTACTTTCAATTTATATTATAATTATACACTATATTTATACAAAAGTTAGACTATGAATTATCTATAATTATTATTATGAATAAAATACCATATATTGAAGAGAATAAATATAAATACTATATAGGAGTATTAATTATGGCATATGTATATAGATTTTTAGACTATAGAACTAATGATATTATTTATATAGGAAAAACTAAAAGATCTCTTGAGACTAGAATGTATGAACACTTTAGCAAGGGTGGTCATCTTCCTAATAAATGCTATAACTCAGTTGGTAGAATAGAGTATATTGTTTGTAAAACTGAAGCTGATGCGATTTTAATTGAAAACTATTTCATTAATAAGTACAAACCAGTATACAATATAGAGTATAAAGTAGAGAGCCCTTTGACTTTAAATATTAATATTAAAGATAGTTGGAAATTGTTTAAAATTATAAAAAAAGGTTTTACTTTTACTCCTCCTAGTCTTCCTAAACTTACTGACTTCTTATTTTGGGGATTTCTAGCATATTTCTTTTTAATAGGAATAGCTTGGTACGTAATAGAATTCTAACCTTATCAGTATAAGTTATATTCAAAATAAAAAATACCTAAAGTTTAATTGTTATCCTTTAGGTATTTTTTATTTTATACTATTTATATTGTATCTATAAATTCATCATATTCTTCTCTTTTTGCACTAATAACATCACTTATTCTAGTCTTATTTTCCTTTAATACACCTATAATTCTATTTACCCTTCTTTCTAAATTACATACATCATCATAAGATTTATTAATCTGAGAATTAACAGATATATCAGAAAATATATTATCAAAAAATATATCTAAAGTCCTACTTGTAGTAGAAAAATTCAAACTACTTATCCTTACATCCTCTAATTCTTTATTAAACCTTTCTAATAAATTCGATATTATTGAAAAATGTCTTTGCGCTTCATCAACTTTACTATGTTTTGCAAGAGATGATATTAAGTCTCCACCAAATAAGTCAAGATTACTCCAAGTTTTTGCAGACTCTAATAGTTTCTTTGTTTCTTTTATTTCTCCCATTAAACAATTTCCAACTGAAATTGATTCTTCTAACTCTTTAATTTCCATTAAATATTCATCAATATATTTTTCCATGTCTAAAATTTTTTTCTTATCATTTTCATCTCCATATGTATTAATTAAATCTATTTTCTCTCTTAGTAATTTAGAGTACTCAATTTCACATGTTTTTAAGTAATTTAATCTCTCTTCCATATCACTTATATTCTTCTTTAATAATATAACTTTTGAATTGCATTTATCATACTCAATTTTAGCTGTAATATATTCTTTTTCTTCTTTTTCTATTTTCATTTCTTTATTATTCATTATTGTAGATACAATACTTGATAGAGATAATTTTTTTAATTTTTCTACATCATTTAACTCTTTTTTAAGCTTATATTCTAAATCAGATAAATCCGACTCACTCTTATAAAGATCTGTTTTTAATTCATTAAGCTTCTTTTCTAATACTTGCTTTTTTGCTACTTCATTTTTTATTTCTCTTATTCTATTATTAATATCTTTTAACATAAATTGTCCCCTTTTATTATAAAATACGTCTATTTCTAATTTATACAAGCTAAAATTTCCTCTTCATTTTTGATATAATATAATCTGAATATTAGATGAAATTTTATACACTTAATAAATTTTTATTTAAATTAATTTTAACATCTTATTCTTTAAATTTAAAGTTATTAATATTTATATATAACTCACTAAAAAATTTTTATATAAATAAAATAATTCATATAAATTTATTATAAAAAAGAAGATCCATTTTTACTTTAAAATATGGTTCTTCTTTTTTACTAAATATATTCATTTTGTAAATAATATAAGTTATAAAAATATCCTTTATTATTAATCAGTTCTTCAAATTGACCTTTTTCTATAACATTTCCTTCTTTCATAACAATTATCTCATCATATTTAACTAATATACTTTTTATAAGCTTATGAGTCACAACTATTAATGTAAGATCTTCTATTGATAATAAAGAATTTTCTAAATTATAAGCAGTTTCATTATCAAGTGCAGAAGTTGACTCATCTAAAATTAAAATCTTAGTATTATTTATTAAAGAACGAGCTATAGCAATTCTTTGTTTTTCTCCTCCAGATAACTTATTTCCATTTTCTCCAACTAATGAGTTAATTCCATTTGGAAGAGACTTTATTAAATTAGATAATCCTGACCTTTTACAGATTTCTAAAACATCTTCATCACTATAGTTAGCAAATAATTTTATATTTTCTTTTATAGTATCATCAAACATAAATACATTTTGCTGAATCATAGACATATTTTTATATAAGTCATTACTAAATATATTTTGAATATTTTTATTATCCAATAATATATCACCTTCATAATTTTTATAATATCTCATAATAAGTTTTATAAGTGTACTTTTACCGCAACCACTTTCTCCAACTATTGCATACTTTTTGTTTTTATCAAAACTTAAATTTATATT
The DNA here is from genome assembly GCA_900604495.1 of Desulfovibrio sp. Marseille-P6017. The sequence goes on from UWOR01000012.1 coordinate 95,685, forward strand.
ATTTAAAGTTTTTCTATCATCAGTATAAGAAAAATTTAAATTATCTACTTTTATACTACTTTCAAATAAAGGCAGTTCTATATGCTCAATATCTTCATTTGTAGTGTTAATAATATCATCAATCTTATCAGAAATAAGAGATACTGATTTTATTTGATTTATTAAAGATATACTTACTTTAACAGGTCCTACTATATGAGTGCTTAATTGAATAATTATTATAGCTATACCTACAGATATTTGATTTTTATACATTAAGTA
>UWOR01000020.1 GCA_900604495.1 Desulfovibrio sp. Marseille-P6017
GACTTCAAGATAAGATTTCCCACCGTAAGGGTAAGACCCCAGGAAGACTACCTGGTTGATAGGTCGAAGGTGTAAGTGCAGTAATGTATTTAGCTTATCGATACTAATAGGTCGAGGACTTGACCAATAAATTTAAATGATAAATCAATAAATGATATGCAGTTTTTAGAGTATTAACTCTAAAACTTAATATAAGTTAATCGAAAGATTATGTGGTTATTATAGCAAAGAGGATACACCTGTTCCCATTCCGAACACAGAAGTTAAGCTCTTTAGCGCTGATGGTACTCGGAGGGCAACCTCCCGGGAGAGTAAGACGTAGCCACGTAATCTTTTTTATTTTATAACTTAGTTTACTTATATGAATTTTATTATCATGTAGGTAAACTATTTTTAGTTTTTGTAGAACAAAATAATTATGTGCTATGGAAAGCAAATAAATTAAGTAATGGGATAGTTATGTTAAAATTTACAAATAAACTTAACATGATGTATACTATTAATGGGGGAATAGAAATTACGAAATTTTAACGGAGGTTGGCTATGGATATAGGAGTTATAGGGGTAAACCATAATTTAGCTCCAATAAGTGTTAGAGAGAAGGTATCATTTACAGATACTCGAAAAATAGAAGCTATAAACTCCTTATTGGATAAAGATATTAGCGAAATTGTGATATTATCAACGTGTAACAGAAGTGAAATATATATTAGAGCAAACAATATAGATGAGAAAATTAGTGTAGTAAAAGATTTTTATGAAGAATATTTTAATGAAAAAAGTATAAAAAAATATTTATTTTCAAAATCGGGCATAAGTGCAGTTAATCATATATTTGAGGTTACAGCAGGGCTAGATTCTATAGTTTTAGGTGAAGATCAAATTCTAGGTCAGGTTAAAGATGCACATGAATTTTCTATGAAACTAGGATCTAGTAAAAAAGTTTTTAATAAGTTATTTAGAGAAGCTGTAACAACATCTAAAGAGATTAAGAGCACAACTAAAATATCAGAACAACCACTATCAATAAGTTATATAGGTATTAAACTATTAAAAGAAAAATTAGGTAGCTTGGAAAATAAAAATGCATTAGTAGTTGGATATGGTAAGATGAGTAAACTTACAATGACTCACTTAAGGGAAGAAAATGTGGGCACTATATATTTAGCTAATAGAAGCCATGGTAAATGTGATAATATATCTGATGATTTTAGAAATGTAACTCTTATAGATTATGAAAGTAGACATGAAGTGCTTAAAAATGTTGATATAGTTGTAAGTGCAACTGCTTCACCTCATACAGTATTAAAAGCAAGTAGTATGCCAAAATTAGATCATAATATATATATGATGGATATAGCTCTTCCTAGAGATATAGATCCAAAAATAAATGAGTTTAATAATATTGAAGTTTATGATATAGATGACTTAAAAAAAATACATGATAAAAATGATAATAAGAGAAATGAGTTAGCAATAATAGGGCGAGATATTATAAATAGTAAAGTTAATGAATTTGTAGAGTGGGTTGACGCAGTAGATATAGATCCTACAATCAAATCTTTAAATGAGAAGTGTTCTGAAATAAAAGATGATACATTAGATTATATATTTAGAAAAGTTGAACTTAATTCAAAGGATAAAAAGCTTATAGATAAGATGATGTCATCAGCATTAAAAAGACTTGTTAGAGAGCCTATATTGAATTTAAAACAGGTAAAAGATAAGGGAAAAAGAGAAGAATATATAAAATTAATTGAGGAATTATTTGAAATTTAATCGCAGGAGGATATGTAAATGAAGTATGAAGAATCAGTTAAAATATATGAAGAAGCAGTAAAGTACATACCTGGAGGAGTTAATAGTCCAGTTAGAGCCTTTAAATCAGTAGGACTAACTCCTATATTTGTAGATCATGCTCATGGTAGCAAAGTATATGATGCAGATGGAAATGAATATCTTGATTATATTTGCTCATGGGGGCCACTTATGTTAGGACATTCTCCAAAAGAGTTAACTGAAGGTATCGAAGATATTATAAAAAGAGGAACTAGTTTTGGAGTGCCAACAAAGATAGAAGTTGATATGGCAAAAATAATAGTTGATGCATATCCTGTAATAGATCAAGTACGTATGGTTAACTCAGGAACAGAAGCAACAATGAGTGCATTAAGAGTGGCCAGAGGGTATACTGGAAGAAATAAAATATTAAAATTTGAAGGATGTTATCATGGACACTCAGATGCATTATTAGTTCAATCTGGTTCAGGAACTTTAACATATGGAGTTCCAACAAGTCCAGGAGTACCTGATGATGTAGTAAAACATACTTTAGTGGCTAAATATAATGATTTAGATGATTTAAGAAGAGTATTTAAAGAACAAGGAAGTGAAATTGCTGCTGTAATAGTAGAAACAATTTCAGGAAATATGGGATTAGTTAAAGGAAAACAAGAGTTTATAGAGCTTCTTAGAGAATTATGTACAGAATATGGTACAGTTTTAATCTTTGATGAAGTTATAACTGGATTTAGAATAAATTATAATAGTTCACCAGCTTACTTTGGGGTAAATCCAGATATGGTATGCTTTGGTAAAATTATAGGAGCAGGACTTCCAGTTGGCGCTTATGGTGGTAAAAAACAAATAATGGATGTAGTTTCTCCAGTAGGTCCTGTTTACCAAGCAGGAACACTATCTGGTAATCCATTAGCAATGTACATGGGTAAAAAGAATTTAGAGATATTAAGAGACAATCCTCAAATTTATACTGAACTAGAAAGAAAAGCTAAAAGATTAGAAGAAGGAATAAAATCTAACCTAGAAAAATTAGGATTAGATTATACAGTGAATAGAGCTGGATCTTTATTATGTCTATTCTTTACTAAAGGACCTGTAGAAAGTTTTGATGATGCAAAAAAATGCGATATAGATAAGTTTAATTTATACTTCAAAGAAATGCTAGATAGAGGAATACTTACTGGACCTAGCCAATATGAAGCTATGTTTTTATCAAATGCTCATACAGATGAAGATATAGAAAGAACTATATCTGCAAATTATGAAGCTTTAAAAGTATCTCATAACTTATAAGAAAAATACAAAATAAAAAGACTTTTAGCCAGTTTTAATATAATATAAGAGGATATTAGGTTGTAGTGTAGAATATTTACAAAAGTTAAGTATTTTATAAATTTATATCATCTTATGTTTAAATCAGACTAGGCAAAATGAAATTGTTGAAAACCTAGCCTTTTGGCTAGGTTAAATTTTGTAAAAATAGTATATAAGGGAGTGAACAATAAGATGAGTGTATTAGAAAGTACATCAACTTTAGAAAGAGTATTAAAAAGTATAAGACCACTAGATAAAGATGCAATTAAAGCTGCAAGATATAGGCTAGATAGACAAGCAAAACCGCAAGGCAGTTTAGGAAAAATGGAAGATATATGTGAACAACTTGCAGGTATATATAGAAGTAAATTTTATGATACAGATAAAAAGGTTGTAATCGCTTTTGGTTCAGACCATGGAGTATATGAAGAAGGTGTAGCACCAGATCCTCAAGAAATAACTAAACTTCAATTTCCTAACTTTGCAAATGGAACATGTGGTGTAGGCACAATAGCTAAATTTGTTGGAGCAGATGTAGTTGCTGTAGATGTAGGTATAAATACTGACGAAAAAATGGAAGGTGTGTTGGATTATAAAATTAGAAAATGCACATCAAATATGGCAAAAGGACCAGCTATGTCTAGACAAGAAGCAATACGATGTTTAGAAATAGGTATAGAAATGGCTGAAAAAAGTATAGAAAAAGGATATAATGTTATAGGCATTGGAGAAATGGGTATATGTAACACGACTCCAAGTACAGCGATAATATCTGTTATTGGAGATTGTGATCCTGAAGAGATAACAGGAATAGGTGCAGGACTTAAAAGAGAAAGATTAAAGCATAAAGCGGATGTAATTAGAAAAGCAATAGCTCTAAATAATCCAAATCCTAAAGATGGCATAGATATATTAGAAAAAGTTGGTGGGTTTGAAATAGGAGCTATGGCTGGTGTAATATTGGGATGTAGTGCAAATAAAACTCCAGTTGTTATAGATGGATTTATATCATATGCTGCAGCGTTACTTGCATATACTATTAATCCAATAACTAGAGATTATATGATAGGATCACACTTATCTGCAGAACCAGGAACCCAAAAAGCTTTATCTATAATAAAGTTAAGTCCAGTATTAAATATGGATATGAGATTAGGAGAAGGTAGTGGAGCAGCTTTAGCATTTAATATAATAGAAGCATGTACATTTACATATAAGAATATGGTTACATATGATGAAATTGATATGTTAGGTAGATAATACAAATTTAAGGAGAGTTAATATGAGTAAAATTATTTTAGTTACTGGTGGTGCAAGATCAGGTAAAAGTAATTTTGCAGAATCACTATGTAAAGATAGAAATAATAAAACAGCATATATAGCAACATCAATACCATTTGATAATGAGATGAAAGATAGAGTAAAAAAGCATCAAAATAGTAGACCTTCAGAATGGAAAACTTATGAGAAATTTAAAGATATACACTCAATAATCAAAGATATATCTAAAGAGCATGAAACAGTAATATTGGATTGCATAACATTGTTAGTTAACAATTTAATGTTTGACTCTGATATTGATGTAGATAGTGCAGATACTTATGAGATAAATGCTTTAGAATTATATATAAAATCACAAGTTGAAAAATTACTTGAAGAAGTAGAAAAAACGGATTTATATTTTGTAATGGTTACAAATGAAATAGGAATGGGAATTGTTCCTGGAAATAAACTTACTAGAGTATATTCTGATATTGTAGGAAGGGTAAATCAACTTATAGCTAAAAAAAGTGATGAAGTTCATTTTGTAGTTAGTGGTATACCTATGAAGATAAAAGGATAGTTATGAAAAGATTTATTTTAATATTACAATTTATGACCAGAATTCCCATAAATATAAATGTTGGATTTGATGAAGAGTTTCACAAATCTTTATACTATTTTCCATTAGTAGGATTAGTGCTTGGAATATTAGAATTTTTAGTAGGAAAATTGTCTCTTATATTATTTGATCCATTTGTAAGCTCTTTAATAATTACATTAAGTGCAGTGATGCTTACTGGTGGATTACATATAGATGGATTAGGTGATACATTTGATGCACTATATAGTTATAGAGATAAAGAGAAAATGCTAGAAATAATGAAAGATTCAAGGCTTGGAACAAATTCACTTTTATCAGTAATGTTTGTTTTATTATTTAAAATAGGATTTATATATAGTATTATAAATGAAGGATTATTATGGCTTATAATATTTATGCCTGTGCTTGGTAGGCTTGGTGTACTAATCTTAACATATAAAACCGTAACTCCTAGAAAAAATGGATTAGGAAACTTATTCATTGGAAAATGCTCAACAAAAATGTTTTTAACAGCTACATTATACTCAATAGCTATATTAGGGTTAATATCAAAATTAATATTCTCATCAAATAATATATTATTTTTAAGTATATTAATTTCAGTACCAGTAGTTTTTATATTTAATATACTATTTAAAAAACATGTTTATAAGAAAATAGATGGAGTAACTGGAGATATATTAGGATGTAGTATAGAACTATCAGAGCTAACATATTTAATATATATATATATGACTTTAAATTTTGTAGTTTAGCTATATAGAGGAGAATTTATGATAAAATTAATATTAGTAAGACATGCCATTACTGAAGATAACAAGGATAGTAAATTATCTGGACATATAGATAGTGAATTAAGTGAAGAAGGAAAAGCTCAAATTAAAAGACTCATTAATTATCTAAAAGATGAGAATATAGATAAAATATATACAACAACGTCTTCAAGAACAAAACATACTGTAGAACAAATAGCAAAAAATAGAAATTTAGAGATAATAGAAAAAGAAAGATTAAAAGAAATCAGCTTTGGAGATTTTGAAGGAATGAGTTTTAGCAAAATAAAATCTAATTATCCAGATGAATTTCAAAAAATGATAGATTATGGATATGAATATAAATATCCAAATGGAGAAAGTTTGATAGATTCTTATGAAAGAGTAGTAAAAGAAATTAAAAGTATATTAAATGACAATGAAGGTAAGACGATTTTAATATGTTCTCATGGAGGAAGTATTAGAAATATAATTACTTACCTAATATCAAATTCTTATAAGTACCATTGGAACTTTAGGATAGATAATGCTTCAGTTACTATTTTAGAAGTTGACAATGGATTTACTGTAATAAATAGTATGAATAATACTAGTTTCTTAAGATAAATAGATTAATAAGTTATTAAAATCGAATATGAGATTACTTAGGTTCTTATCATCTAGAAGAGATTAAAAGGGAAAAAGGTAAAAGCCTTTGCAGCCCCCGCTACTGTGAAACCGACGAAACTATTATAATAAGCCACTGTCAAATTTGATGGGAAGGTTATAGGAGTAGGATGAAGTTAAGCCAGGAGACCTGCCTAAGATAATTTTACAATAGAGTCTTCGGGGTGAAGCTTTTATTTGATATATTATGAAATAAAAAAAGTCCGAAAACTGGAAAGTTCGGACTTTTTTTAATTTTCTGTAAAATATAAGATTTCTAATAGCCCTATTTTAAATTATAAGAAAAAGGAAGTGAAATAATGGGCAAAAAAATAATGCTGCAAGGTACAGCCTCTAATGTTGGCAAAAGTACTATCGTAACAGGATTATGTAGAGTATTTAAACAAGATGGATATAGTGTAGTTCCATTTAAATCTCAAAACATGGCCTTAAATTCTTTTATAACTAAAGAAGGTCTTGAAATGGGAAGAGCACAAGTTTCACAAGCAGAAGCCTGTGGAATTGAACCAATAGCAGATATGAATCCAATTTTGTTAAAACCTTCAGGAAATCATAAAAGTCAAGTCATAGTCAGAGGTAAAGTAGTTGGAAATATGTCTTCAATTGAATATCACGATTATAAATTACAGCTTATGGATGTGCTAAAAGATACTTTTGAGGAATTAAATAATAAATATGATATTACAGTTATGGAAGGAGCAGGAAGTTGTGCCGAAATAAACTTAAAGTCAAGAGATATATCTAATATGGGCATGGCTAAGATTGCTAATACTCCTGTGATAATAGTTGGAGATATAGATAGAGGTGGAGTATTTGCATCACTTGCAGGCACAATGCTTTTGTTAGATGAAGAAGAAAGAAAAAGAGTAAAAGGTGTAATTATAAATAAATTTAGAGGAAGAAAAGAACTTTTAGAAGATGGTATAAAAATGTTAGAAGACATTATAAAAGTTCCTGTATTAGGTGTACTTCCTTATAATGATATAAAAATTGAAGATGAAGATAGTGTAACAACTAGGTTTAAGAAATCAGTTGGTACAAGAGATATTAATATAGAGATAATAAGGACTCCTCATATGTCAAATTTCACAGACTTCCATATATTTGAAACTCAAGAGGATGTAAGTGTAAGATATGTAGATTATGGAGAATCTTTAGGAAATCCAGATATAGTAATTATACCTGGAAGTAAAAGTACAATAGATGATCTAAAATTCATTAGAGATAATGGATTAGAAGAACAAATAAAATCTCTACATAAAAAAGGTAAATTAATTATTGGTATTTGTGGTGGATATCAAATGCTAGGTAAGAAACTAAAAGATCCGTACCATGTAGAAGGTGAAATAGAAGAATATGATGGAATTGGGCTTTTAGACACAGAAACTATATTTGAGATTCAAAAAACAACAACACAAGTAGAGGCATCTATATGCGAGAATAAAAATGGATATCTAAGAAATCTAGGAAATAAAAAGATAACTGGTTATGAAATACACATGGGAGTTACTAATAGAGGAAGTAGTACAAGCAATTTGAATACTATAACTAAAAAATTAAGTGAAGATGTAAGTTACACTGAAGGAAGTGTTAATGAAGAAGGAAATGTATTTGGAACATATATTCATGGAATATTTGATGAGATAGAATTTACTAGAACTTTACTAAATAATATAAGAGATATGAAAAATTTAGATAAGTTAGATAGTAAGGTAAGTTCATATAAAGAATTTAAGGAAAAAGAATATGATAAATTAGCTGATTTTTTAAGAGAACATTTAGATATAGAAAAGATTTATGAAATAATGAAAGACTAGAAAATATAATAATGGTCAGGTGAAATATATGAAAAAAATATTAATTGCAGGTACTAACAGTGGAGTTGGAAAAACAACAATTTCTCTAGGAATAATGCAAGCACTTACAAAAAGGAATATGAAAGTACAACCATACAAGGTAGGTCCCGATTATATAGATCCATCATATCACACATTTATAACAGGAAGAAATTCAAGAAACTTAGATTCATATATGTTAGATGATGAAAAATTGAAATACATATTAAATGAAGCTTCAAAAGATGCAGATATAAGTGTAATAGAAGGTGTTATGGGACTATATGATGGGCTAGGAATAAACTTAGATAGTTGTACAAGTTCATATGCATCAAAGTTATTAAAAGCACCAGTTATATTAGTAATAAATGCGAAAGCAATGGCAGCATCTGCAGCAGCTATGGTACTTGGATATAAAATGCTAGATGAAAATATAAAAATAGGTGGAGTTATAGTAAATAATGTTAAATCGAAAAGTCACTATGAAATACTTAAAGAGTCAATAGAAACTTATGCAAAAGTAGAGGTATTAGGATATTTTCCTCCAAATAAAGAATTTTCTCTAGAATCAAGACACTTAGGTCTTGTACCAAGTGTAGAAATAGATTCATTAAAAGTTAAATTTAATAATTTAGCTGATGAAATAGAAAAGTATATAGATATAGATCGAATAATTGAAATATCTGAAACAGAGAATGTAGAAAGTGAATTTACTTTAGATGAATTTATAGAAAATAATAAGGTAAAAGATAAATCAATAGCAATTGCTTATGATAAAGCTTTTAATTTTTACTATAGAGAAAATATAGAGTTATTAGATAAATTAGGATTAAAAATAAAATTCTTTAGCCCTATAAAAGATAAAGAAGTTCCAGAAGCTGATTATATATATATAGGTGGAGGATTTCCAGAAATCTTCTGTGAAGAATTAGATAAAAATGAATATATGAGGAACTCAATAAAGAAAGCACATGAAAGAAATATTCCTATATATGCAGAATGTGGAGGACTTATGTATTTAGGTGAAAATATGCTAGATAATGAGAATAAGAAATATAATATGGTAGGAATATTTAAGGGAACAAGTAAAATGACATCATCATTAAAAAGATTTGGATATTGTTTTGGTGAAGCAAAAGAAGATACTATATTAGCTAAAAAAAATCAAATTATAAAGGGGCATGAGTTTCATCATTCTATATTTGAAAGTAATGAACCTTGTGCTTATATAATGAGAAAAGAAAGAGCTGGAAAAATTATTGATGAGTGGGAAGGTGGATATAGTAAAAACAACACTCTAGCCACATATTTACATACACATTTTTATAATAACTTAGAATGTATAGAAAACTTTTTAAATAGAGGAAGTAAGTAATATGAATATATTATCAATTTATATTGGTTATATAATAGATTTAATAGTAGGAGATCCTTATTCTTTTCCACATCCAGTAAGGTACATAGGAAATCTTATAAAATTTATAGAAAAAAGAATTAGAAAAATAGCAAAAACTGATAGAGATATAAAAATAGGAGGATTTGTATTATGGTTTTTTACTGTAATACCTGTCTATATAATTACGTATTTAATAATTAAGATAAGTAGCTTCAATATTTATATATATTTATTTGTAAATTCTTTAATCATTTATACAACTCTAGCAACTAAATGTTTAAAAGATGAAGCAGTAAAAATATATAAAGTACTTAAAACTGGAGATATAGAAAAATCTAGAATTCAACTTTCTTATATAGTTGGAAGAGATACAGAACATCTAGGTGAAGGAGAAATAATAAGAGCTACAGTAGAAACCGTTGCTGAAAATACGGTAGATGGAATAATTGCACCTATGTTTTATGCATTTATAGGTGGAGCACCTTTAGCTATGGCATATAAAGCAATTAACACATTAGATTCTACAGTTGGATATAAAAATGAAAAATACCTTCATTTAGGATTTGCATCAGCAAGAATAGATGATATAGCAAACTATATACCAGCTAGAATTTCAGTATTATTAATGTCTATAGGAAGCTTATTATTAGGATATAACTTTAAATCATGTGCAAAGATTGCAATTAGAGATAGAAAAAATCATAAAAGTCCCAACTGTGCATACTCAGAAGGTGCAGTAGCAGGAGCATTAGGTATTCAATTGGGAGGAACTAATATATACTTTGGTCAAGAAGTATATAAGCCAACTATTGGAGATAAGGATAGAGAAATAGAAATTGAAGATATAGTAAAAACAAATAAAATAATGTATGCTACATCGATAACTTCAATGATAGTGTTTACATTAGTATATGTATTATGTGTGGGGTGATGTAGATGAAAGATCTAGGACATGGGGCTAATATCAATCTTATGGCTAAAAAATATAATAAAAGTCCTAAGAATATATTAGATTTTAGTTCAAACATAAATCCTAAATTAATATCTAATTTAGAAACGTATATATTAGAAGGACTTAAAGAGTGTACTAGTTATCCAGATATAAATTATACATCTTTAAGAAATAACATATCAGAGTATATAGGAATAAATCCTGATTTTATAATACCTGGTAATGGTGCAACAGAAATTATATATTTAATGATGAAAAGTATAAATAAAAGATTAGCTATATTTAATCCAACCTTCTCTGAATATAAAAGAAGTGCAGAGCTAAATGGTTTAGAAATATTGCATTTAAACTTGGATAAAAGTAACAATTTCGAAATAAGCTTAGATGAAGTTAAATCTAATATAGATAAATTTGATAGCTTATTTGTATGTAACCCTAATAACCCAAATGGAAAAGTTAAGAATTTAGAAAAACTATTAGAATTAATAGTAAAAAATAATAAATTACTAATAGTAGATGAAACATTTATGGAGTTTGTAGAAAAAGAAGAAGATTATTCTTTAATAAAATATGTGGATAAAAATGAAAATTTATTTATTTTAAAGGCTGTTACTAAATTCTTTGGAATGCCTGGATTAAGACTGGGGTATGGAGTTACAAGCAATAAAGAAATAATAAATAAAATATATACATATAAAGAGCCTTGGACAATAAATTCTTTTGCAGATAACTTATCAAATTACATATTTAAAGATAAAGATTATATAGAAGAAAGTAAAGAATTTTATATAAAAGAAAGAACCTTTATGCTTGAAAGTTTAAGAAAAAATAAACTAATAGAGGTTTATGATACAGATACAAATTTTATATTAATAAAATTAAATAAATTTACTGCTAGTGATATAAAAGAAAAGTTGTTTTTAGATAGTAATATACTTATAAGAGATGCATCTAATTTTATAGGGCTAGATAATAGTTATATAAGAGTTGCAATTAAATCTCGAAGAGAAAATGAAATTCTAATAAAAGAATTAAATAAATTTTTAGGAGATTAAAATGAAGTCTTATGGAATATGTCCAGCATCTTGTGGTGAGTTTGTTCAAGGTTTTATGAATGAAGAAGAGTATTTATGCTCATATGCAATAGATTTATACTCAACAGTAATTATAGAAGAGAAAATAGAAGATATAATTATAGGACCCCAAAAATCAAGAAAAGCAATTGAATTAGTTTTTAAACATTTTAATTTACCAATTAGAGAAAGTAAAAAGATTTCTTTAAATATAAATAGCGAAATACCTACAGGTAAAGGTATGGCAAGCTCTACTGCTGATATAGGAGCAACTATAAAAGCAACATTATCATTAATAGATAAGCATATGACTAGCGAAGAAATATCTAAGCTAGCTGCTAAAATAGAGCCAACTGATTCTATATTTATAGAGGAAGCAAATATATTTAATCCATTAAGTGGAGAGTTAATAAAGTATTTAGGGAATATAAAAAACTCTAAGGTTTTAATACTTGAACCTGATAAAGCTATAAATACAAGAAAAATAAGAAAAACTCCAAATTACATGGAAACTAAGTTAAAAAATAAAGATTTAATAAAAGAAGCCTTTTATTTGTTAGAAGAAGGTATTAGAAAAAATGATTTGGATTTAGTTGGAAAAGCATGTACCATAAGTAGTTTAGCTAATGAAAATATACATCAAAAATTAGGGTTAAATAAAATAATCGAAATATCTAACCAATATGGAGCATATGGAGTAAATATTGCTCATAGTGGTACAGTAGTAGGAATACTATTAGATAAAAATATGAATGAAAAAAGATTAATAGAATTGTTAGAAAAAGAGAAATTACATAAATTTTATAAAAAAATATACGCATCAGAAATAATTGATGGAGGAATTAGAGGAGGTACACAGTGGAATACGTTAAAAATCCTATGATGATAGAAAGTAAGAGTTTTGAAATTATACAAGGAATAATAGATGAAATTAGACCAGGGTATAAGTTTAAAAATGAGATAGAGGAAAAAATCATAAAGCGTTCAATACATACAACAGCTGATTTTGAATATTTAGATATATTAAAAATATCTGATGAAGCTGTAAATTCTATAGTAGATGCGTTAAAAAATAAAGCTACTATATTTACAGATACTAATATGGTTCTAAGTGGAATAAACAAAAGAAAATTAGATGCTTTAGGATGTGAATATAAATGTTTAGTTGCTGATCCTGAGGTAGCAAATAGAGCAAAAGAAAAAGGAATAACACGCTCTATGGCAGCTGTAGAAGTAGCTGCTAATATAGAAGGAAGAAAATTATTTGTACTTGGAAATGCTCCAACAGCATTATATAAAGTTATGGAGATGAAAAATGAAGGTAATCTTGATGTAGATGCAGTAGTAGGAGTTCCAGTAGGATTTGTAGGAGCTGCAGAATCTAAGGATGAACTAGAGAAAACTGATATACCATATATAATTTCTAAAGGAAGAAAAGGTGGGAGTAATTTAGCTGCTGCTATAATAAATGCTATTTTATATTCTATGTAGGTAAATATTATGGAAGAGTATGTATATATTGATGGAAAAAAATACCGAAGAGGATATACAACTGGTTCATGTGCAAGTGCCGCATCAAAAGCAGCAACTCATATGCTGCTTACTAAAAAAAAGATAGATAAAGTAAATATAGATACGCCAAAAGGAATACCGTTATCTCTTGTTGTTCATAACATAGAAGCTTATGAAAATAAAGTTAAGTGCTCTATTGAAAAAGATGGAGGAGATGATATAGATGCAACTCATAGAATGCATATATATGCTGAAGCTACACTTATAGATAGAGTAAATGATGAAGATATAATAGTTGAAGGCGGAGTTGGTGTAGGAGTTGTTACTAAAAAAGGTCTTAGTGTAGATGTAGGAAGACCTGCTATAAATCCAGTTCCTATGAGAATGATAAATACCGAGGTTAGAAAAATTATAGGTGAAAATTTTAGAGATAATATTGGAAAAAATAAAAGTTTAAGAATTACAATATCAGCACCAGAAGGCGTGGAAATAGCAAAAAAGACTTTTAATCCTAGACTTGGAATTGTAGGAGGTATTTCTATTCTTGGTACGACTGGAATAGTTGAGCCAATGAGTGATGAAGGTTGGAAAAAGTCACTATCAATAGAGCTTGAGATGAAGAAGTCACAGGGATTAGATAAAATCATCTTAGTTCCAGGTAATCATGGAGAAGAATTTATAAAAGATAAATTAAATTTAGATATGAAGTATGTAGTTAGAACTAGTAATTTTATAGGATATATGCTAAAAGAAGCTCAAAGAATTGGTTTTAAGAAGATTCTTATGGCGGGACATATCGGAAAGTATATAAAAATATCTGCTGGAATTTTTAACACTCATAGTAAAGTAGCAGATGCTAGAAGTGAAATACTAATTTCTAATTTAGCTATGATGGGTGCACCACTTGAATTTTTAAAGAAAATAGAAAGTTGTGTTACAGCAGAAGGTGCAGTAGAGATTATAAATAATAGTGATTACACTGATTTTTATGATTTAATAAGCAACAAATGTAAATATAAGATAGATCAATATTTATTAGATGAAGATATAGATGTAGAAGTGATGATGTTCACTATGGATAAAACATTACTTGGAAAATCAGATAAAGCAGATGATTTAGTGGAGGTATTTAGATGATAAATATAATTGGACTAGGTCCGGGAAATGAAAATTATATAACGAAGTTAGGTGAAAAATTAATTTATGATTCTGAAATTTTAATAGGTGGAAAAAGGAATTTAGAAACTATTAAAAATTTCAAAGGAAAAAAAATTGAAATGGCATCTAACTTAAAGGAGATTTTAGAATACATAAATACTAATAAGGAAAAACAAATATCTGTTATAGCATCTGGAGATCCATTTATATATGGCATAGGAAGATATTTATCTAAGAATATTGATAATAAAAATTTAAATATAGTTTCAGGGATTAGCTCTTTACAATATATATTCTCTAAAATTTATGAAGATATGAATGATTTATATATTACTAGTAGTCATGGAAAGGTACCTGATTTTGATTATATTTTAGATCATAAGAAAGTATGTATGGTAACCGATAATAAAATAGGTCCTCATGAGATTAGTAAAGAGATAATAAGTAGAGGATTAAAGAAAATTGTTGTAGTTGGAGAAAACTTGTCTTACGATAATGAAAAAATTACAGTAGCATCTCCTGAAGAAATACTAAAGATTGAAAAATTTGACATGAATGTTGTGGTGATATTAGATGAAAAATAGTGAGTTTATAACTGGAAGAGTACCAATTACTAAGGAAGAAGTAAGAGCTATATCTATAAATAAGTTAGATTTAGTAAATGCTAAAAGGTTTATAGACGTAGGTGCTGGAACCGGAAGTATAACCGTTGAATCAGCATACCATTATCCAAATTTAGAAGTTACAGCAATAGAAAGAAATGACGATGCTTTAGACTTAATAAAACAAAATGTTAAGAAGTTTGACTTAAAAAATGTAGAAATTTTAAAAGGATATGCACCTATTGAAATAAAAAATGGTGTAGATGCTATATTTTTAGGAGGTACTGGTAATAACCTTGAAGAAATAATAATATGGTCGAAAAATCTGTTGGTAGAAGGCGGAAGGCTAGTTGCTAATTTTATAATAGTAGATACTTTCAATCAAACTTTAAATTTATTAAGAAAGCATGGATTTACTAATTTAGACGTCTCAGTTTTGAATGTTTCTAAATTAGAGAAGCTGGGTAGAGGAGAGTATTTTAAACCACTAAACCCAATTTACATAATATCTTGTGAAAAAGGAGTAGAATAAGATGATAAATAAAGTACATTTTGTAGGTGCAGGACCAGGAGATAAAGAATTAATAACACTAAAAGGATACAAGCTTTTAAGTGAGGCTGATGTTGTAATATATGCAGGTTCGTTAGTTAACCCGGCACTTTTAGAGTACTGTAAAGAGAGTTGTGAAATACACAATAGTGCTTATATGGATTTACAACAAATAACAGATGTTATGGAAAAGGGAATAAAAGAAGGAAAATCTGTAGTAAGATTGCAAACAGGAGATTTTTCAATATATGGTTCTATAAGAGAACAAGTTGAAGAATTAAATAAATTAGATATAGATTATGATTGTACACCAGGAGTAAGTTCATTCTTAGGAGCATCATCTGCACTTGGAGTAGAGTATACAGTTCCAGAGATATCTCAAAGTGTAGTAATAACAAGAATGGAAGGTAGAACACCAGTACCAGAAAAAGAATCAATAGAATCTTTTGCTAAACACCAAACTTCAATGGTTATATTCTTATCAGTTCAAGAAATTGAAAAGGTTGTTGAAAAGTTAATATCTGGAGGATATCCAGAAACTACTCCAATAGCTGTAGTTTATAAAGCTACTTGGCCAGATGAAAAAATAGTAAAAGGAACTTTACAAGATATAGCAGAGAAAGTTAAAGAAAATAATATAACTAAAACAGCTTTAATAATGGTAGGAGAATTCTTAGGTAAAGAGTACAATAACTCTAAGTTATATGATAAGGATTTTAAACATGAATACAGATTCTAATATAGCAATACTTTGTATAACAACAAATGGACGTAGCTTAGCATGTAAAATAAAAAGATTATTAAATGATGGAGATATTTACTTCATAAATAATAAGAAAGATGATAATTCAAAAGAAATAAAAGAAGTTATAAGCAAGTCTAAAGAAGATGATACAGAAATGTATATTGTTAGAAAAAGGTTAAAGTTTTTTGTAGAAGATATATTTGATAAATATGAATACATAGTATTTATAATGGCAACAGGAATTGTAGTTAGAACAATAGCACCATTAGTTACTAGTAAATTTTCAGATCCTGCTATATTAGTAACAGATGAAAAAGGAACAAATATAATTAGTTTACTAAGCGGCCATATGGGTGGGGCAAATGAAATGACACTCTATATAAGTGAACTTTTAAAATCAAATCCAGTAATAACTACAGCTACTGATACAAATAAAAAATCATCTTTAGATATAATAGCTAAAAAATTAAATGCACACATAGATAATTTTAGAGATAGTGTCCTGTTAGTTAATTCTATGTTAGTAAATGGAGAGTCAGTAGGATTATATTTAGATGGAGAATATGAAAGTGTAGATACTAGAGGTTTTACAATAATTTCAAATAAAAAAAGTATAAATGAACATTTACAAGATGGAATTGAATTAAGTAAAATTAACTCTAAAACTATAGTAGTTATAAGTAATAAACATAACTTACAAATAGAGGAACACTTAAAGGGTAACTATAAAATAATAAAAGTTATACCTAAAGACATAGTATTTGGAATCGGATGTAGAAGAGATACAGATAGTCTATTGTTACAAGAGTCCCTAAACGATTTTATACATAAGAATAATATAGATATAAATTCAATCAAAGAGATTGGAAGTATAGATGTAAAAAAAGATGAAAAGGCAATTATTGATTTGAGTAATGCTTTAAATGTGCCTTTTAAGGTATTTACAAAAGAAGAAATATCAAAAATAGATTATTTATTTGAAAAATCAGAATGGGTGAAAAAAAGTGTAGGAGTATACTCAGTAGCAGAACCAATAGCCTATATTTTAAGTGATGGAAATATAATAATAGAAAAAAATAAATATAAAGGAATTACATTTTCTGTAGGGAGATTAAAGATATGATATATGTAGTAGGAATTGGACCAGGAAGCAAAGAAATGATGACTCTAGAAGCTATAAATGCTATAGAAAAGTCAGAAGTTATAGTAGGATACAAAACATATATAAACTTAATAACTGAGTTTATACAAGATAAGGAAGTTGTTTCAAATGGAATGAGACAAGAGATAGATAGATGTAAAATGGCAGTTGAAATAGCGAAAGAAGGTAAGGATGTAGCCGTAATAAGCAGTGGAGATGCCGGAATATATGGTATGGCAGGGTTAATATTAGAGTTAACTTCAAAAGAAGAAACTGAAGTACCTGTAAAAGTAGTTCCAGGTGTTACTGCAAGTATAGGAGCAGCTGCAATTCTTGGTGCACCTATAATGCATGATTTTTGCCATATAAGTTTAAGTGATTTATTAACTCCATGGGACGTTATAGAAAAAAGGTTAAAACTTGCAGCTGAAGCTGACTTTGTTGTTTGCTTATACAATCCAAGAAGTAAAGGTAGAAGCGAACATTTAGCAAAAGCTTTTGAAATAATGAGTGAGTTTAAAGATGGTAAGACACCTGTAGGAATAGTTAAGGATGTAGGAAGAGAAAAAGAAGAAAAATTTGTTTGTACATTTGATACTATGGACTTTGAAAGAGTTGATATGACAACTATGGTTGTTATAGGAAATAAGAGTACATTTATAGACAATGATAAGATAATAACTCCTAGAGGATACACTGTATAAGGAGGTAGGTATATGATATTAGTTTTAGGTGGAACATCAGACAGCTTAGAAATATGCAGCGAACTAAATAAAATATTCAATTTAAAATATACTTTATCAGTTACAACAGAATATGGAAGAGATTTAGCTACAGGATATGCAAGAAATGTTATATTAGGGAAGCTTACTAAAGAAGATATGGTTAAGTTTATAAAAGATAATAATGTAAATCAAATTATAGATGCAACACATCCTTATGCGATAGAAGTTTCTAAAAATGCTATAGAATGCTCAAAAGAAGTGGATATAGAGTATATAAGATATGAGAGAAAATCACTTCTAGAAGGAATGGCTTATGAGAATATAAAGATAGTTAACACGATAGAAGAAGCTTGTGAAGTTGCAAATCAAAAGAAATATAACAACATATTTATTGGAACCGGTAGTAAGAATTTAAATAAGTATGTAGAGCTTATACAAAATAAAAAACTAATTGCACGAGTACTTCCAACAAGTGAAGTAATAAAAAGTTGTGAAGACTTAGGTTTAAATGGAGATAACATAATAGCTATGAAAGGTCCATTTAGTAAAACTATAAATATAGAAATGTATAAACAATATAAAATAGATTTAGTGATAACTAAGGAAAGTGGAGTTGCTGGTGGATTCTTAGAAAAAGTTGATGCAGCAGAGTTTCTTGGTATACCTGTAGTAATAATAAGAAGAGAAACTATGGATTATCCAAAAGTTATTAATGATGTAAGAGAAATAAGAAATTTAATAAAGATTTAGGGAGATTAACAATAATGAAGAAGGCAGTTTTAGTAGTAAGTTTCGGAACAAGCTATGAAGAAACTAGAAAAAAGACAATAGAGGCATGCGAAAAGAAAATAAATGCAGACCTAAATGACTATGATTTTTACAGAGCATACACTTCAAATATGATAATCAGAAAAATAAAAAGAAGAGATGGAATTGAAATAAATAATCCTATACAAGCCTTAGATAAATTACATGAAGAAGGATATGAAGAAGTTATAGTTCAAACTCTTCATATAATATGTGGTGAAGAATTCAACAAACTGAAAGATCAAATAGAAGAGTATAAGAATAAGTTTAAAAAATTAATATTAGGAAGACCACTACTTACTTATATAGAAGATTATAAAGAAGTAGTTGAAGCTATAGAAGCTCAAATACCAAAAATGGAATTAGATGAAGCTGTAGTATTTATGGGACATGGAACAGTACATGAATCTCACTCTGCGTATCCAGCGATAGAGTATATGTTAAGAGACCATGGTATAAATGCTTATGTTGGAACAGTAGAAGGGTACCCAGAAATTGATCAAGTTATAAAAAGATTAAAGGAAACTGATGTAAAAACAGTTAACTTAATGCCATTAATGCTAGTAGCAGGAGATCATGCTATAAATGATATGGCAGGTGATGAAGATGATTCTTGGAGATCTATTTTAGAATCAGAAGGATTTGAAGTAAACGTATATTTACAAGGATTGGGAGAAAACGCTAAAATTCAAGATAAATTTGTACGTCATGCACATGACTGCATAGCAAAATTAGAACAATTAGAAAATATATGCTAAACAATTAGGAGGAAGAGAAAATGTCAAAATTTTATGGAATAGGAACAGGACCTGGAGATAGTTCTTTAGTAACAGTAAAAGCGGTAGAAACAATACAAAATTTGGATATATTATATACACCAGAATCTAAAAAAGGCGGAGAAAGTTTAGCTTTATCAATAGTAAGTAAATACTTACCGGATGGACTTGAAATAAAATCAAGACATTTTCCAATGAACTTCAATGATGGTGAAAAAGTAGCTGCATGGAACAAAATAGCAGAAGAAATAGTAAGTGACGTTAAAGGTGGCAAAAATGTTGGATTTGTAACATTAGGAGACCCAATGATATATAGTACTTATGTTTATATAATGGAAAGACTTATAGATGAAATAGATGTAGAAACTATACCAGGAATATCTTCATTTTCAAATATAGCTTCTAATCAAAACTTCCCATTAGTTATGGATAGAGAGCCACTAATAGTAATACCTTGTACAATGGAAGAAGAAAGAATAGACTACGCATTAGAAAATTATAGTTGTATAGTATTAATGAAAGTTTATAAAAATTTCAAAGAAATAATAACTAAATTAGAAAAGTTTGACTTAATAGATAGTGCTATACTAGTAAGTAACTCATCTCAAGAAGGTGAAGTAGTGTATACTGATTTAAGAGATGTTCATTTAGAGGAAAAGATATCTTACTTCTCAACAATACTAGTAAATAAAGATAATAAAAAACAACTAGATAAACTAGTAAATAAAGTAGGATAAAGTTATTATACATAAGGAGATTTTGTCATGAAGGTAGTCGTTGGAACAAGAGGTAGTAAACTAGCTCTTACACAAACTAACTGGGTAATAAGTGAGTTAAAAAAATATAATCCTGAAATAGATTTTGAAGTAAAGATAATCAAAACTAAGGGTGATTTAGTACAACATTTATCTTTAGACAAAATAGGAGATAAAGGATTATTTGTAAAAGAAATAGAACAACAATTAATAAATAAAGAAATCGACATAGCTGTACATAGCATGAAGGATATGCCTTCATGCTTACCAGCAGGTTTGAAATTTGCAGGTATACCTAAAAGGGAAGACCCTAGAGATGTTCTTGTATTAAAAGATGGATATAAATCAATAGATGATTTGCCAAAAGGAGCAAAAATAGGTACTGGTAGTAAGAGAAGAAAATATCAATTACTAAGAAAAAGACCGGACTTAGAAATAGTTCCAATAAGAGGGAACATAGATACAAGAATTAGAAAAATAGAAGATGAAAACTTAGATGGAGTAGTACTTGCAGCAGCAGGGATATTAAGAGTTGGTATGAGTGAGCATATAAGCTACTATATTCCAACCGATATAATGGTACCAGCACCAGCACAAGGAGCTCTTGCTATTGAAATAAGAGATAATGATATAGAAATTGAAAATATAATCAATTGTATAAAAGATAGAGAAACTGAAATTCAAGTAGCAGCTGAAAGAGGTTTTTTAGATGGAGTTAATGGAAGTTGTCATATTCCGATGGGAGCTTATTGTATCGTTGAAGGCGAAAAAATTAAGCTAACAGGATTATTTGGAGATGAGGATGGGCATAACCTTGTAATTAAAGAATTAGAAGGCAGCTTTAATTCTCCTAGAGAAACAGGAATTGAACTAGCAAAATTAGTTTTAAAGGAGTATGAAAGCTATGAAGGGTAAAGTTTACTTAGTAGGTGCAGGACCAGGAGATTATAAGTTATTAACATTAAAAGGACTAGAGTGTATAAAAAAAGCTGATGTTATAGTTTATGATAGATTAGCAAATGTTAACTACTTAAAGGAAGCTAAGCCTAATTGTGAATTTATATACGTAGGCAAAGCATCTAGTAATCATACGCTGCCTCAAGAGGATATAAATAGAGTAATATGTGATAAAGCTAAAGAAGGAAAAATAGTTACAAGACTTAAAGGTGGAGATCCTTATGTATTTGGTAGAGGTGGAGAAGAAGGACAACTTTTAAAAGAAGAAGGAATAGACTTTGAAGTAGTTCCAGGAATAACTTCTGCTATAGGTGGGCTTTGTTATGCAGGTATACCTATAACACATAGAGATCATGCATCTTCTTTCCATGTAATAACAGGACATCTAAGAGAAGATGATAAAGAAAATCCTGAGATAAATTGGAATGCGTTAGCGAATACTAGAGGTACTTTAGTATTTTTAATGGGGGTTGCTAACTTAAAGAAAATTAGTGAGAACTTAATTAAAGAAGGTAAGTCCAAGGATACTCCAGTTGCGCTTATAAGTTGGGCAACTAGGTATAACCAAAGGGTTATAACTTCTACATTAGAAGATGTTTATGAAACAGCAGTAAAAGAAAATATTAAGCCACCAACATTAATAGCAGTAGGAAGTGTAGTAAACCTAAGAGATACTTTAAACTTTTTTGAAAGAAAGCCTCTATTTGGTAAGAACATAATGGTTACTAGAAGTAGAACTCAAAGTAGCTCTATAGTAGAAAAAATTATGGATTTAGGTGGAAATCCAATAGAAATACCTACTATAAAAATAAAGAAAATAGATAATAATTTTGAATTAGAAAATGAAATAAATAATATAAAAGAATACACATACTTAGTTCTTACGAGTAAAAATGGTGTAGAAATTTTCTTTGATAAATTAGAAGAAATGAGTTTAGATGTAAGATCACTAGCAAATATAAAAGTATGTGCAATTGGAAGTGCTACAGCCAAAGAAATTAAATCTAGGGGAATAAATCCTGATATAGTTCCAGAAAAATTTGTAGCAGAATCTTTATTTGATGAGTTAAAAAATAAGCTAAGAAAAGAAGACAAGATATTAATTCCAAGAGCTAAAAATGCTAGAGATTATTTAATTGATAAGTTAAGTGAAATTTGCACTGTAAAAGAAATTCATACTTATGAAAGTGTAATAGATACTAGTAAAAAAGAAGAAATTTTAGATATACTAGAGAATGAACAGTTAGACTATATAACTTTTGCAAGTTCTTCAACTGTAAGAAATTTTGTGGAAATTATAGGTAAAGATAACTTAGATAAAATAAGTAGTTCTAAAGTAATATCTATAGGGCCAATAACCTCAGCGACTGCAAAAGAATTAAATATAAATGTTTACAAAGAAGCTGAAAAAGCTACTATAGATAAAATTGTAGAAGCGATTACTACTATCTAATAAGTAATTGTAATTACTTTTGGAGGGAATATTATGTTAAGAAGACCTAGAAGATTAAGGGCAAATAAAGCTATAAGAAATTTAGTGAGAGAAACAAAGCTAAATGTAGAAGATTTAATTTATCCTTTATTTATAGTAGAGGGTGAAGGGATAAAAAATGAAATTTCATCTTTACCAGATGTATATCATTTTTCTTTAGATATGTTAGAAGATGAGATAAAAGAAATAAAAGACTTAGGAATTGAACATGTAATATTATTTGGTATACCTCATGATCATGAAAAAGATGCTTGTGGTAGTGAAGCTTATAATGATAATGGAATAATTCAAAGAGCTATTAGAAAGATAAAAGAAATTGACAGTGAGATTAATGTTATTACTGATGTCTGTATGTGTGAGTACACTAGCCATGGTCATTGTGGAATCTTAAATGAAAATGGATATGTAAAAAATGATGTTACTCTAGAGTACTTAACTAAGATTGCAGTTAGTCACGCTAAAGCTGGTGCGGATATGGTTGCTCCTTCTGATATGATGGATGGTAGAATTGGTGTACTTAGAGAAGGTCTAGATGAAGCTGGTTTTGAGAATATAGGCATTATGGCATATAGTGTTAAGTATGCATCAACTTTCTATGGACCATTTAGAGAAGCTGCTAATTCTGCTCCTAGTTTTGGTGATAGAAAGACTTACCAGATGGATCCAGCTAATTCTAATGAGGCACTTATTGAAGCTGAGTTAGATGTTTTAGAAGGTGCGGATATTCTTATGGTTAAGCCGGCACTTTCATATTTAGATGTTATAAGAAGAGTTAAAGATAATTTCGATTTACCACTTGCAGCATATAATGTTAGTGGTGAGTATGCAATGCTTAAGTCTGCTGTTAAGAATGGTATTTTAGCAGAAGGTGCTATTTATGAATCAGTGATGTCTATTAAGAGAGCTGGGGCTGATATAATAATTACTTACTTTGCTAAAGATTTAGCAAAACTAATAAGAGGATAAGTTAATGGAAAAACTTTATTAATGAATAATAATATACAACATTAAAATAAAAAAGATATTAGTAAATTACTAATATCTTTTTTATTTTAATAAAATTATCATGGTATATTTATATGTGTTGATTACTTAGTGTCTACTAACAATAGATAATAATATTAAATACAGAGAGTGTTTTTAGGAGGAGATAATTGATATGATAAGAAATATGGAAAATAAAGATATAGATAAAATAATGGATATATGGATAAAAAGCACTATAAAAGCACATGATTTTATATCTAAAGAATATTGGGAAGGTAATTATAATACTGTAAAAAATGAATATATACCTATATCAGAAACTTTTGTATATGAAGATCAAGGAGATATAAAGGGATTTATAAGTGTAATCGATAAGGCATTTATAGGATCACTATTTGTTGATATAGATGCTCAAGGCAATGGTATAGGTAAGAGCTAATAAATTATATAGTTAATAAATATAAAAAATTAAATTTATCAGTATATAAAGATAATAAAAAATCTGTAGAATTTTATATTAATAGAGGTTTTAAAATAATTAAAGAAGAAGTAAATGAAGATTCAGGATATAAAGAATATATGATGGAAAAATTATAATATATGAGTTTTAAGTTTGAATGACATATTTATAGGTCATTTTTTATTACGTAAATTTATAAAGTCTAGTGTATTCAATACACCTATATATAATTAAAAAACACTATATTTTTTTGTATTTTGCAGAATATATTTGAGACAAATTAAATATTAACTGAGGTATATTAAAATAGCATAAATTTATTTAAAATAGCAAATTATGTTTAATCCTAAAATTACTCATAATATAGTAAACCATAAAACTAGTTCTAAGGAGGAGATAAAAACATAAATGGAGAGTTTAAAAAAAGGCTAAGTAAAATACCAATAGCGATTGTACCTACATTTGTAGGATTATGTACATTGTCTAATATATATTTATTATTAGGATTTTCATGGGTAATACATATAAGTATAGCTGTATCAATAATAGTTTTGTTTCTTTACTTATTAAAAATAGCAACAAATATTAATATTGTAAGTAATGAATATTCTAATACAATACTAGCAAGTTTATACTCAGGTATAACAATGCTAATTATGATAATAGGAAGTTATATATTTGAGTTTAATATAGTATTGGGAAAATATATTTGGTTTATTGGAATTATACTACATGCACTACACATAATTGTATTTACTTATAGAAATGTTATAAAAAAATTTAATATACTTACCTTTATACCAAGCTGGTTTGTTACATATAACGGAATAATGGTATCCACAGTTGTTGGAATTAGTATGAATGAACCTATGATAAGCAAGATAATTGTGTATTATGGAATTACGATTTTATTTATAATAATGCCTTTTATGATATATAGGCTACTTAAATATGAAATAAAAGATGACGCATATCATATACAAGCTATAGTATTAGCACCATCAAGCTTATGTGTAGTAAGTTATATTAATATTATTAGAAATCCAAATAATACATTGTTATATTTATTATATATTGTAGTATTGCTATCCTTGGCTTTTGTTTTATATAAACTACCTAAATTTTTTGAATATAAGTTTTCTCCTGGATTTGCAGGATTAACATTCCCAATGCCTATAGGCATAGTAGCATCAGTAAAAATTTCAGGTTTTTTAGATAAACAAGGATATAAAATTTTATCAGTAATAATAAAAGAGATTTCAGGAATACAAATTTTTATTACAACTGGAATAATTACATTTGTTATATTTAATTTTATGACAATGTTGAGAAATAATTTTAAGGAAGATTAAATATTACTTAAAAAAAGTGGAGATGTAAATATATGAAAAAAATTCAATCAACTTGTAATATATGTTCTATAGGATGTAATCTTGATTTTTACGTTGAAGATAATAAAATTACTAAAGTTTCTCCAACTAAAAACTATCCTGTCAACAAAGGTCTTGCTTGTATAAAAGGTTTAAATTTAGATAAAGAGCAGATTAAAGGTGAAGTTACAAAAAAACCATTATTAAGAGATGAAAGTGGTAATAGAAATGAGATAGAATGGGATGAAGCATTTGAATTATTTGCAAAAAAAATGAGTGATATTCAATCAAAATATGGAACAGAAAGCGTTGCATTTATAAGTACAGGACAAATCACTACTGAAGAAATAGCCTTACTTGGACATGTAGCTAGAAACTTTATGAAAATACCTGGAGATGGAAATACAAGACAATGTATGGCAACTTCTGTAGTAGCTCACAAACAAAGTTTTGGATTTGATGCCCCACCTTATACATTAAAAGATGCAGAACTTTCAGATACTATAATTTTTATTGGTTCAAATCCAGCTATAGCGCACCCTGTTTTTTGGGCGCGCGTAAGAAAAAATAAGGATGCTAAGATTATAGTAATTGATCCTAGAAAGTCTGAAACAGCTAAGTATGCTGATGAATGGATTGATATTAAACCAAAAGGAGATTTAACATTATTATATACATTAGCTAATGTATTAATAGAAAATGATTGGATAGATAAGGAGTATATTAAACAGTATTCAGAAGGGTTTGAAGAGTTTAAAAATCATGTAAGTAAATTTACTCCAGAAAATTCTTTTGAAAAAATAGGTATATCAAAAGAGCGAATATTAAATCTTGCAAAAACTATACATGATGGAAAAAGAGTATCTTTTTGGTGGACAATGGGGGTAAATCAGAGCTATGAAGGCGTTCGAACGGCACAAGCGATAATAAACCTGGCTGTAATGACTGGAAATATAGGACGACCAGGAACAGGTGCTAATTCTTTAACCGGACAAAGTAATGCCATGGGATCAAGGGCGTTTAGTAATACTACTGGATTATTTGGTGGAGGAGATTTTGATGATATATTAAGAAGAAAAGCCGTATCAAAGGCATTAGAAGTAAATGAAAGTTTATTAGCTACAAAAGCGACTATACCATACAATGTAATAGTTGAAAAAGCTATAGCTGGTGAGATAAAAGGTTTATGGGTAATAGGAACAAATCCTAGACATTCATGGACTAATAACTCAGAGTTTAAAAAGGCTGCTGAAAATCTTGAATTTTTAGTTGTTCAAGATATATATGCAGATACACATACATCAAAGTTAAGTGACCTATTTTTGCCATCTGTACCAATTATTAAAAAAGAAGGGACTCTAATAAACCTAGAGAGAAGAGTATCCAAAGTCAATCCGGTTATACCGAAGGAAGAAGATGAATTAACTGATTATGAGATAATATTTAATATAGGTAAAGCATTAGGGATGGGCAAATTATTAGATAATTGGAAGACACCGAAAGATACCTTTGAATTACTTAAAAAATGTTCAAAGGGAATGCCATGTGATATAACTGGTATTACTTATGAGCTATTAGAAGGTGAAGATAGAACTGGTTCGGGAGGAATTCAATGGCCATTTAGAGAAAGTGAAGCACTTGAAGAAGATGAAAGAAGACTTTATGAAAATGGTGAATACTATACCCCATCAAAAAAGGTTAAGTTTTTATTTGGCGATATATCAAAAAATCCCGTAGCACAGTATGATGAATTTCCATATATACTTAACTCAGGAAGAGGAAGTGTAGGTCAATGGCATACAAGTATAAGAACTAGAGAAATACCTGATAAGTTAAAGACATGGCCTGAAAAAGCATATGTATATATGAATCCTAAGTTAGCATCAAAGTTAAAGATAAATGAAAATGAAAATGTAATTATTGAATCTATAAATAATTCAAGAGCTAAATTTGATGTAAAGATAAATGATATGGTAAAAGAAGATCAATTATATGCTCCTATACATTATATAGAAACAAATTCATTAACACCTAGTGTTTATGATCCTTTTTCAAAAGAGCCATCGTTTAAAACTGTAGCAATAAAAATATTAAAAAAATAATACTTAATTCTACTATAAAAATCTCTCTTTATATTTGGTACAAATAAGGAGAGATTTTTGCTTAATTATCAATTGAACAATTTTATATCCTCTATAATAAAATAAATTATATTAAGTTAAATATCAAAGTATTTTATAGAATAGGAGGAAATATCTTATGATAGAATTGATGATTATAAGTGGATTTGTTTTATTAATATCTATAACCTCTAGTAAATTACTATATAAATTTGGAGTTCCTATATTATTAGTTTTTATTATATTAGGTATGTTATTTGGATCGGATGGGATTGTAGGGATTTACTTTTCAGATTATAGATTAACTAAGGAGTTATCCTCAATAGCATTGGTACTGATAATGTTTTACGGTGGTTTTGGAACGAATTGGAACATGGCAAAACCATCAGCTATGCCTTCCATATTAATGTCAACTTTAGGTGTACTAATAACAGCAATTCTTACTGGTTTATTCACTCATTGGATACTAGGAACAACTTTATTAGAAGGTTTGCTTATAGGATCAATAGTTGCTTCTACTGATGCTGCTTCAGTGTTTGCAATACTTCGTTCTCAAAAGTTAAACCTAGAAGGTTCTTTAGCTTCTTTATTAGAAGTAGAAAGCGGTAGCAATGATCCTTTTGCATATATGCTTACATTAGCAATACTTACTTTAATGGAAAATGGAAGTTTATCTAATTTAACTATACTTTTAATAAAACAAATAATATTTGGTATAGTAGTAGGTATTTTATTAGCAAAAGTATCTATATATTTAATTAAAAAACTAAACTTTGAGATAAAAGGATTTTATGCTATTTTCATAACGGCCATAGCAATATTATCTTATGCATTAAGTGAATACATAGGAGGAAATGGATATTTAAGTGTATATATGTGTGGGATAATTATTGGAAATAGTAAAATACCATATAAGAAAAGTTTATTTAAATTTTTAGATTGTATTTCATGGATAATGCAAATTGCTTTATTTTTCATATTAGGACTTTTATCATTCCCTTCAAAATTAATTAATATAATTAGAATATCAATACCAATTTCAATTTTTATGATTTTTATAGCAAGGCCATTAGCTACATTTATAGTACTTCATAAATTTAAATATTCACTAAAGGAAAAGATATTTATTTCTTGGGTCGGATTAAGGGGAGCAGCATCGATAGTTTTTGCTATATATGCTATAACTTATGGTGTTTTTATAAAGAGTGATATATTTCATGTTGTCTTTTCTGTAGCACTATTATCTGTAGCTATTCAAGGCACACTATTACCTAAGATTGCAAAAAAACTAGATTTAGTAGATGAGAACACTAGGGTACTAAAAACGTTCAATGATTATTCTGGTGATATTGATAAAAAAATAATAGAAGTAGCTATAACTGAGAAAAATACATGTGTAAATAAATCTATATCAGATGCAGAGATAGGAGATGATATTTTGATAATTATGATAAAGAGAAAAGGAGATACTATACTACCTAAGGGTTCTACAATTATCCAAAATGGTGATATATTAATTCTCACAGGCGAAGATATAGTAAACTTTAATGAAAAAAGTTTATAAATATAATATTAATTATAGATTATATTGACTAAAGAATATTTATGGATATTTAATCATTTTAAATATAAAATATGGCAGGTTAGAATATAATTTTTAATTACTAATTTATTAGGAGGATATTATGCTATCTAAAAAAGAAAATATGTTAGAAGTTGATCATAGTAGAATATCTAATCATTATAAAAATAAAGATAGTATAAAATATAATCGTATATTAAATTACAATAAATTTAATATAAATATGACTGAGTTTGTGAATGATAATAAAATTAAAAGTTTGACTAATTACTTGTTAGTTACATCAATTAAAGAAAGAATGACTTATGTATATGAAAGAGAAGATGATGTATGGGAATTATTATATAAATGGAGTTGTACAGTAGGAAAACCATCAACACCTACAATAAAAGGCGTTTTTTCTATAGGGGTAAAATATGATGCTATAACATCAGAAGGAAGTAGAGTTTTTGTAAAATATGCAGTAAATATAATTGGTGAATACTATTACCATTCTATATTATATGATATAAACACTGGAGAAATATATGATGATAGGTTAGGTGTTGCTATAAGTCATGGATGTATAAGGTTAGATACGAATAATGCAAAATGGATTTATGACAATATACCTATAGATACAACTGTAGTTATTAACTGATAGAAGCTGAAACAAAGAGATTAAATATTATTTACACATAAATGATAGTTGACAAGATGAAAATAGCTTAAAATCCAATCTGATTGAATTTTAAGCTATTTTAGTTTAACTTATTATCTATTAAATAAATAAACACCTAAATCATTAGTATCTAAATCAATGCCTAAATAATAAACTACATGATCTTCTAATAAGTAATAAACAAATCTTGAATTATCTAATTTTATTTTATCATTACAAATAGTGTATAAATTTGTTCTGAAAATTTGGTTATTACCAAATTTTCTATAAAGTGTAAATCCTCTTTTGAATTTTTTATCAACAAGGGTATTTGTGTTCTTAAATGCTTTAATAAAAGGAACTTCATTTATTACTTGATCCTTTAAGTAAATACACTTTAAGTCAAAGCTTTCACTTTTTCCATTAGATAATTCCTCCCATAGTTCTACAAGGTTACTATTTTTTATTAAGCATAATCCTATTGTAGGAGGAACAATTAGTAAGTCAGAAATAGTTTCAGTAGTTTCTGAACTATTATTCCAATTTATAGTCAATTCGTCTTCATCTATAAAAGATACAACACCAATTTTTTTAGAATCTGATTTATAAGTTACGATATCTCCAGTTTCAAAGTTAGATTTAAACTCAGAACCTTCTTCTATTATTAAATTTCCATCTACTACAGAAAATTTAGATACTAAATCTTTCTGCAATAATTCTTCTTTTGTTATAAAATTCATATTAATCCTCCTAAAAGTAACATACTAGAAATATATCACGTTAATTCAAATTATGAAAGGAAAATCTTGATACTAATATAATAACCTATAGAAAAAGTTAAATTCAAAATACTTTAAATATAGAAAATAAATATCTAGTTTAATATATTTATAAGCAATTGGATATAATAATTTAAACCAATCAAGTTAAGTATAAAATAGAAAGAGAAGTATAGCTATGTTAGAAGACAACATAAAAGTAATTGACAGTATACGCTGTGATGGAGTTGAATTTGAAGTGATTGCTTATGATAGCTTAAAGGGTGCTCAAAGTGTTCAAACTGCAATGGCTTTATTCTTTGCTAATCAAGTAGGTTTAAAAATAAAACAGATAAGAATTAGATTAGATGAGAGTTCAGTAAAAACAGAATCAGGAGCTTTGTATTATTACAAAGGAGATATACATGTTAAAAGTAAGATTGGTGGAGTTAGTGGATTATTAAAAAAGGCGGTATCAGGATCTATCACAAATGAAAGTGCTATAAAGCCCGTATATACAGGAACTGGTGAAATACTCTTAGAGCCATCATATAAACACTATATAATAATGGAATTAAAAAATGAAAGTATTATAGTAGATAAAGGTATGTTTTATTGTTGTTCAGAAGAAATTGAGGTTAAAGGAATTGCACAAAGAAATATATCTTCAACTATATTAGGTCGTGAAGGATTTTTTCAAGTTCAAATATCAGGAACTGGTGTAGTTATTTTAGAATGTGATGTACCTAAAGAAGAAATTATAGAATGTGATATAAATGAAGATGAAGTATTAAAAGTAGATGGAAACTTTGCGATAGCTAGAACTAGTGGTGTGAATTTTTCAGTTACTAAATCAGATAAGAGTTTATTTGGTTCTGCGATAAATGGTGAAGGATTTCTAAATACATTTTCTGGTCAAGGGAAAGTGTGGATTGCTCCAACTCAACCTATATATCAAAAAATGATGATTCATAGTTTTGTAAGTAGTAATAATTCTATGAATAATTCAACACCACATCAAAAAAGGTAAATGTATAAAAAGAACTTTGTTAAGTTAACAAAGTCCTTTTTTTATACAATTAAGCAGCCACTCTTTCAGATTGATTATCTTTATTTAATTTATCCATAACTCTTATAGCGCTTAATATACCAGCATAAGCTAATATAACAGCAACTACTATTGACCACCAAGCAACACCGTATCCCATTTTATCAACAACTAAACCGAATATTGATGAACCTGCAGCGAATCCGATACCGAACACCAATTGAACCATACCTAGCACACCAGCATATTCTTTATTTCCAAATAATTTACCAACAAGTAAAGCTGGTCCCATTGTATATGCAAATATAGATAAACCTTTAGCTACTGCGAATACGTAAGCAAGAGGAGTTACATCTATTGCAAATATTAATGATAAGTTTGATATAAGAACTATTACTCCAGCTATTGCTACGGTTTTAAATGGTCCTAATTTATCAAATAGGTTACCACCAACTATAGTACCTGCAAGAGAACATATAGCGAATACAGATCCTATTATACCTGTGTTCACATCATGATTTAGATGTAAGTAAGCAGGATATTGTACCGATAATGCAGCAACATATATACCAACGAAGAAGAATCCTCCAGCAAGGAATTTAAATCCTTTAGTTTTCATAGCTTCTGCAACAGTGTATCCCAAGCTTAAGCTTTCTTCGTTATTTTCTTCTTTAGCATCTTTACTTCTTACAACTTCAGAAGAATCTTTTGGCATTCTTAACATGAATAATATTATTGGTAAAGCAACAACTAAACCAACAAGACCAAATATTAAGTAAGCTTGTTTAAATCCAACAGCCTTGATTAGGGCAACTGAAGAACCTTGTAAGAATATATTACCTATAGCACCACCAGCCATAGCTGTAGATAATGCTTTACCTTTACTTGCTTCATCGAACCAAGCGTTTATTAATAGAGGTATACCTAATGCTGATATTATAGCAGCACCAACTTGCATAACACCTGCTATTAAATAATATTGCCATGGAGCTGTTGCCATTGAGAAGGCAGCAAATCCACCACAACCTAATATAGCACCAGCTATATATAAAGGTTTAAGACTTATTTTTTTAAATAAACCACCAACTATTGGTGAACCTATAGCAGAAACTAATGTCCCTATTGTAAATATTAGAGAGAAGCTTGCCATAGTGAATCCTAACGTTTGGTCAGAAACAACATAGTACATAAATTGAGGTTGTAAGTTAGCTATTACACCATAAGGTATAGCTTGTATAAGCATACATGCTATAACAACTTTCCAACCAGCAGCAAATTTCTTTTTTGAATTGCTCATTGAAACTATCTCCTTTTTAAGTATAAAATTGTCAGGCGATAATCACAAGAAATAAATAAACCGACAAATAATAACAAAAATACTCTTGTGAACTCGCAGTAAAGAGTATAGTATCATCATGTTAATAAAAATGCAAACTAAAAATGTCGAAAAATGCCACCATAGAAAACGTTATCAACAGAAAAGTTGGCAAAAAATACATAAAAAAAACATTGAATGCATTGAAAAAACTTGACTCTATAAAAAGAAATAAAATATTGAAATTTAAAAAAATTTTAATTTAAAATAATTATAAAATAAAATATTGAACTAAAATATATTTATATTTTATATATACTTTTTCTTTTTGATATAATTCTTGTAAGTATATAAATAATTGTGTAGAGAGGAGAAAATAATGTTTTACCCGATTAATTTGAAAATAGATAAATTTAAAATAATAGTAATTGGTGGTGGGGAAATTGCTTATAGAAAGTGTAATAACTTTATTGAATTTGGAAATAAGATAAAAGTTATTTCACCAAAATTTTTAGAGAAGTTTTGTACACTAGAAAAAGAAGGTAAAGTTGAGTTAATAAGAGATGTATATAAAGAAGAATATATACAAGATAGTTCGATTGTTGTAGCAGCTACAAATAATAAAGACGTTAACTATGAGATAGGTAAGTACTGTAATGAACACAATAAACTTGTAAATGTAGTTGATAATATAGAATTATCTAATTATATTGTACCTTCTTATATAAAAAGAGGTGATTTACTATTGAGTGTATCTACAGGAGGAAAGAGTCCATCTCTATCTAAAAAGATAAAGTCAGAATTAGAAGAGCAATATGATGATAGTTACGAGGATTATATAAAATTACTTGGATTAGTAAGAAATAATATAATAAAAAAATATGATGATATATATATAAGAAGAAAGTTAATAAAAAATTTAGTTTATTTAAGTTTTGAAGAGTTAAAGGTAGAAAGTAAAAAATATATATAAAAAATAATTTATATTATAGACATACATAAAGAAATAAACTAATATATACATATAGTCAACAAGAAGTGACAAAAATACGATGAAATAGACAGTAGGAATCGACATTATTTTTAATTTGTGTAAACGAAAATGTTCACAATATAAAATTTCCTTTATAAACCCAATTAGCAATAAACCCCTTAGACATAGGCTGTATAAATGCAGTCTATTTTTTTTACGTTATATTAATAAAAGTAAGGTGTTTTGATTAAATAGTAAGACAATATAATTACAATTAATAAATTTTTGTATATAGTTTTTTGTGATTTAAAATCCATAAATATTAGAGTGAAATATTAGCTTAAAGACTATAAAAAAAATAATATTAAAAAACTTTAAAAAAAGTATTGACCAATATTACTTATGGTGGTAAAGTATTACTTGTCCAAGAGATACGGACGAAAAAAGTGAAAGAAAGTGTTGACAAGATTTAAATAACTTGTTAAGATTAATAAGTCGAAACAATGAACTTTGAAAATTAAACAGTAGGTTAATTTATATAACTAATTCTTATTTAAGAATTAAACACAAACAACCAAGCCAGATATTCAGATAATGATTAGCTGAGCAATGGACAACTTTTATTTGAGAGTTTGATCCTGGCTCAGGATGAACGCTGGCGGCGTGCCTAACACATGCAAGTCGAGCGAACTTCTTCGGAAGTGAGCGGCGGACGGGTGAGTAACGCGTGGGTAACCTGCCCTATACACACGGATAACGTACCGAAAGGTACGCTAATACGAGATAACATATTTTTATCGCATGGTAGAAATATCAAAGCTCCGGCGGTATAGGATGGACCCGCGTCTGATTAGCTAGTTGGTAAGGTAACGGCTTACCAAGGCGACGATCAGTAGCCGACCTGAGAGGGTGATCGGCCACATTGGAACTGAGACACTGTCGGAACTTCTACGGGAGGCAGCAGTGG
>UWOR01000003.1 GCA_900604495.1 Desulfovibrio sp. Marseille-P6017
CTTCAAGATAAGATTTCCCACCGTAAGGGTAAGACCCCAGGAAGACTACCTGGTTGATAGGTCGAAGGTGTAAGTGCAGTAATGTATTTAGCTTATCGATACTAATAGGTCGAGGACTTGACCAAAACTTAAATGATATATCATAAATGATATGCAGTTTTTAGAGTATTAACTCTAAAACTTAATATAAGTTAATCGAAAGATTATGTGGTTATTATAGCAAAGAGGATACACCTGTTCCCATTCCGAACACAGAAGTTAAGCTCTTTAGCGCTGATGGTACTCGGAGGGAAACCTCCCGGGAGAGTAAGACGTAGCCACGTAATCTTTTTTTGTGTAAAAATATAAATTATAAAATTATGCATTTCTATAATTTTATAAATAATCATAAAAATAAAAGTGTACTTATTAGTTACACTTTTATTTTTTTTAAATAAAAAATCTACATCTGGAAAACTTAAAGATAAACACTTTTGTTTATTAAAAGGAGGTAAACTTATGGATAATATGAGAGAAATGAGAAAAAAGCGTACAGATGGTAAGTATGATTTAACACTAGAAATAGGTGATACAGCTTATTTTGGAACATATGAAGATGTAGATGTAAAATCAGGAGAAGATATAATTAGAAACTATTTAAGAAGTAATTCAGATGATGCTAATTTTGAAGATTTAAAGATAAACTACAATAAGAACAGACATACTATTAGAGTTACTGCAGAATTAGATTATTATGATGGAGAACACAAAGATTATAGTAATAGAAGTAAACTAATGTAGCATAAAATTAAATGAGCGTAATTAAAAAATTTTATTAAGAAAATTTTAATTGCGCTTATTTAACATATTTAATTATTTTTTTAATAGATATTATTAGGAGGTGTTTATGAACGGTATATTAATAATTGGTCATGGGAATTTTGGGTCAGGTCTTAACAGCACTTTAGAAATTATAGCAGGAAAATTTGATTTTATTAAATATGGAGACTTTACATCTGAGAAATCTCCAGAAGAATTCAAATATGAGGTAAGATTAAAATTAAATGAATTAAAAGATAAAGATAAAATTTATATTTTTACTGATGTGGTTGGGGGTACTCCATTTAAAGTAGCATGTGAATTAAAATTAGAAGATAATAGAATCGAAGTTTTTTATGGAACGAATATGGCTATGATAATAGAAACTTGTATGAATACACAATTTGAAATTGATATGGATAATGACTCAATTATCAAAATTGGCAACTCTAATATAAATTCATTTAAGCTTGTAAAAAAGGATAAAAATAAAGAATTCTCAGAAGAAGGGATATAGAGTATAAGGGGGGATATCATGTATCTAGGAATAGATATATCAGAATTAAAGGATAAAAAGGCATATCATACAGCAAAAGAAATAAGTCAGCAACCTGATGTTTGGGTTGAATCTATAAAAAACATGTCTAAAAAAAGCAATGAAATAAAACAATTCAAGGAAAATTTTTTAAAAGAAGATAATTTAAGAATAATTCTTACAGGAGCAGGAACATCAGCTTTTGCCGGTGAGATATGCGCACCATATTTAAGTGAATTTCTTCAAATGCCAGTTGAGGCAATAGCAACAACGGATATAGTTGGAACTCCAGCTAAATATTTATACAAGAATAGACCAACAGTGTTAATATCTTTTGCAAGATCAGGAAACTCACCAGAAAGTGTGGCAGCTGTAGATCTTGTTAATAAATATGTAGATAATGTTTATCAAATTGTAATAACATGCAATAAAGATGGTCATTTAGCAAAAAATAGTATAAATGATGATAAAAACTTAGTAATTCTAATGCCAGATGCTTGTAATGATGAAGGTTTTGCTATGACATCTAGTGTTACAACAATGATACTTAATTGTATAGGTATATTTAAAATTGAACATATAGACGCATATTTAAAGGATGTTATAAAGCTATCTACATCTGTTGATAACTTTATAGAAAAAAATATAAATCATATACTAGATTTAGCTAAAGAATATGTAGAACGTATAATTTACTTAGGATTAGGATCTTTAAAAGGGATGTCCAGAGAGTCAGCATTAAAATTACTAGAGTTGACTAGTGGTATAGTTAATGCTAACTATGATACTCCACTTGGGTTTAGACATGGACCTAAATCAGTAGTTAATGATAAAACAATTACAATATTCTACTTATCAAATAATCCTTATAGTAGGCTATATGATGTAGATTTAATAAACGAAATGTCTAAGCAAAGAAAGAAAGATAAAATTTTATTAGTTGGATGTAATATAGATAATGATTTAAAAGAGTTAGTAAATGATTTTGTAGAAATAGAAGACTTATGCTTTAGTGAAGATAATGAAGTATTTTTAGCATTACAACAGTTAATATTTGGTCAAATATTTTCATTTTATAAATCTTTAGTATTAGGTATTACACCAGATAATCCATGTCCAACAGGTGAAGTTAATAAGGTAGTAAAAGGTGTTATAATACATGAATGTTGTATGTAAGAGGTTTTAGGTTATGGAAAATAATAAAGGAGAGTTAATAACAATTGTAACTCTTAATCCTTCCATAGATAGAATGTATTTTTTAGATAAACTAAACTTAGGAGAAGTACAAAGAGCTAAGTCTGTAAGTATAACAGCTGGAGGTAAAGGATTAAATGTTGCTAAAGTTTGTAATTTATTAGGACATAGCCCAAGATGCATAGGTTTTTTAGGTGGATATAATGGTAAATTTATCGAAGGTGAATTAAAAAAGGAAAATATACAATCAAATTTTACTTATATTAAAGATGAAACAAGGATTTGTTTAAATTTAATAGATAAGAGTGGAATTAGTACAGAAATTTTAGAAAAAGGTCCAACCATAGATGAAGAGAGTATAGAAGTATTTAAGAGAACTTTGTTAGAGTCATTAAATAATACAAAAATATTAGTAGTATCAGGAAGTATACCTAAGGGAATTGATAGTAATTTTTATAAAGAAATAGGTCAAATATGCGAATCAAAAAGTATTACATATATATTAGATGCGAGTGGTGATTTTTTAGAATTAGCACTAAGTTCACATCCATTCTTAATCAAACCCAATAAAGATGAACTTGAATATTTAACTAATATCAAAATCGAAACTAAGAAAGACGCAATAAATGCAGCTAATAAATTAATAAGTAAAGGTGCTAATAATATAGCTGTATCTCTTGGTAAAGATGGAATGCTATTTATTAATAAAGAAATAGTTTTAGATGTAGATATACCTAAAATTAAGGCAATCAATCCAGTTGGAAGTGGTGATGCCAGTATAGCTGGATTTGCATATGGATTATTAAATGATTATTCAATTGAAGATACTATTAAATTAGCAAATGCTTGTGGCATGAGTAATGCTACAAAAGTGAAAACAGGAGATATCGATATAAGCCAAGTAAAAGAATTTTTTAAAATGATTAATATAAAAACTATAGTTTAAAGATTAAAAGGGGGAGTTTTTAATGCCAAATATAGTATTAACAAGAATTGATAATAGATTAATCCATGGTCAAGTTGCAACAATGTGGACTGCAAGCGTTGGAGCAAACTTACTTTTAGTTGCTAATGATGAAGTTTCGCAAAATGAATTTAGACAAAATTTAATGGATATGGCAGCACCAGCTGCGGTACAAACTAGATATTTCTCAATAGAAAAAACTATAAAAATAATACACAAAGCTAGTGCTTCACAAATGATAGCTATAATATGCGAAACACCTCAAGATGTTTTAAAGTTAGTTGAAGGTGGAGTTCCTATAAAAAAAGTTAATATAGGAAATATGCATATGGCAGAAGGTAAACATCAGATATCAAAAGCTGTTTGTGTGGATCAAAGTGACGTAGATACATTTAAGAAGTTAAAAGAACTAGGAGTAGAGTTAGAAATACGTCGTGTTCCATCAGAATCAGCAGAAGATATAAATAAATTATTTGAATAGGGGGGAATATCATGGATTTAAGTTTTGGTCAAATAATACTAATACTTATTGTAACAATGATAGCAGCTATTGACCAGTTTAGTTTTTTAGAGTCTATATATAGACCTATAGTTATTGGTCCAATAGTAGGGGCTATTATGGGGGATTTACAAACTGGACTTATGATAGGTGCATCATATGAACTTATGATGATAGGCGCAATGCCAGTTGGAGGTGCACAGCCACCTAATGCTGTTATAGGTGGAATAATGGCGACAGTATTTGGTATAAGCTTAAAATTAGATGTTGCAGCTGCTTTACCACTTGCAATACCATTTGCACTGTTAGGTCAATATGCAGTAACAGCTTTATTTACGGTAGTATCTCCATTAATGGTTAAAGCTGATAAATATGCAGAAGAAGCAAATCCATCAGGAATAGTAAAATTAAATTATTTAACAATGGGATTATTAGCAGTATTATTTGCTTTAATAGTTTTAGCTGGATTATTAGCAGGAAGTGCAATAGGTCAACAATTAACAAATAGTGTACCAACTTGGGTATTTACAGGATTGTCTGCAGCAGGTAAGATGATGCCAGCATTAGGATTTGGAATGCTACTAAGAGTTATGTATAGTAAGCAACTTGCAATGTTTATCTTTGTGGGATTTGTACTTGTTGCATATATGAACTTACCATTATTAGCAGTAGCATTTATAGGTGTAGCAGTAGCTGTTTATGATTTCCAAATAAATGTAAAAAATATGCCAAGTAAAAAGGAGGCTGATACTGATGGCATCTAATACAAAAAGCTATTATGTAGATCAACAAGAAGCTCCAAAGTTAAGTAAAAAAATACTTAATAAAATGGTATGGAGATCATTATTTTTACAAGCATCATTTAACTATGAAAGAATGCAATCTTGTGGATGGTTATATGGAATACTACCAGGATTACAAGAAATCCATAAAAATAAAGAAGATTTATCAACTTCAATGACTCATAATCTAGAATTTTTTAATACTCATCCATTTTTAGTAACTTTTGTAATGGGAATAGTTTTATCATTAGAACAAAGAAAAGCTGATGTACAAACAATAAGATCAATAAGAGTTGCAGCAATGGGACCTTTAGGAGGAATTGGTGATGCTATATTCTGGTTTACATTAACTCCAATAGCTGCAGGTATTGGTGCTAACTTAGCACTCCAAGGTAGTATTTTAGGTCCAATAGTTTTCTTATTATTATTTAATGTAGTCCAATTTGGTTTAAGATATTGGTTGATGCATTGGTCTTATAAGGTTGGTATGGATGGTATACAAACTATGACTAAATATGCAAAACAATTTACACATTCTGCAACAATACTTGGTTTAATAGTAGTTGGCGCTTTAATCGCTTCTTATGTTGGGTTTGATATAGTATTACAAATACCAATAGGTGAAACAAATGTTGTTATACAAGAAGTATTAGATGGAATAATGCCAAAATTAATACCATTATTATTAACATTTGGAATGTATGGATTAGTTAAGAAAAATGTAAGTCCATTAATAAATATATGTATATTAGTAGTTATAGGTTTATTAGGGGCTTTAGTAGGTTTATTCTAAAGTAAATAAAAAATCTAGTCATTTAGATAATGACTAGATTTTTTTTATTTATTTCTCAAATGATACTTTACCGCGACAGATAGTTTTTATTATATTATACTCATTATCTAAAATAACAATATCTGCATCCTTACCTATATCCAAACTACCTTTTCTAGTTAATAATCCTAATTGTTTAGCAGGATTTGTACTTGCCATAGTAATTGCATCTTCTAATGAACAACCAGAAAATTCCATAACATTATGGATACTATTTATCATTGTGTTAACACTTCCAGCTAGAGATCCAGTTTCTAGTCGAACCTGATTACCGCATTTAACTACTTTTTGACCACCTAACTCAGATGGTCCATCAGGCAATCCTTTAGCCCTCATAGCATCTGTTATCAGAGTAACATTATTAGGTCCTTTAATTTTAATTATAGACTTTATAGTATTAGGATGAAGATGTACGCCATCAACAATGATTTCTGTATTTAGCTCATCAAAAGTAAATCCAGCTGTTACTACACCTGGATTTCTATGGTGATGAGGACTTTGACCATTATGGAAGTGAGTTACACTATTAAGACCAAAAGAAATAGCTTTCTCAACATCCTCAAAGGTAGCAGAACTATGTCCAACAGATGGAATTATATTATTTTCAGATAAATACTTAGTAAATTCAAAGTTATCATCTAATTCAGGAGCATAAGTGACTTTTTTTATTTTTTTATTAGACTCATTTTCAAATATTTTAAATGAATCTATAGTAGGTTTCAAAATAAAGTTTTCTGGCTGAGCCCCTTTAAATTTAGGACTTATAAATGGGCCTTCTAAGTGTATTCCGAGTATTTCTGGTTGGCCTATTATATTATTATTATCTATATACTCTGAGATATTATTTAATGATTTATTTATATTTGATACTTTTTGAGTCATAGTGGTTGGTAAAAATGATGTGACACCTTCTTTTGATAAAGTTTTTACTATTGTATCAAGTGTTTCTAAACTAGCATCCATAGCATCAGCACCATGAGATCCATGTATATGTACATCGATAAAACCTGGTACTGCAAAATATCCTTTAGGAATGTGAATCTTATCTCCATGATCAGAAATTTTACCATTATCAATAAAGATATTAGTATTTGTTAAAACTTTTATCACTAAATTATCCTCCCTTTAATATTATTTTTTTGCAGTTTTATAGCTGAATTTATAAATTATAAAAGCAACAACACACGCTAAAGAAATTTTTATACAAGCTATAAATAAGAAAAGACGAATTAATGATATAATATTTAATTCATTAAATATTATATATAGAATAACTAAAGAAGAAGATAGGATTTCAATTATAGAAACAAACTTAAGAGAAAGAGTTTCTATTCTTATTAAGTTTTCTTCTTTTTGTGTTATTCTTGGTGAAATAATTCTTCTAACATATGTGAAAATATTAAAAGTTAAAAATAGAATTAAAACTATTTTTATAGCTAGCATCATAGTAGATTCCCCCCTTTTTTATATTTTCTCTTAATTAAATTATAGTGTATTTTATTATAAATTTAATGAAATTAAAAAATAAATGTATAAAGATTTTTATGGACGGACATAATAAAAATGTAAAACTTAATAAATAAAAATTACTCAATCTCCCCCATTTTAAAAGATCTCTATCCCCCATAGAGATCTTTATTTTTTTGTAATTTATGTATGCAATTAAATATGAATTAATTGGGTAAAATATGTAAAAAAAGTTATTTTAATTAATAGATAATATTTATATTATGATATAATTATACTTATTAGGAACGAATGTTCGGAAAGGAGTGATATTGTGGACTTTAATATAAATTCAGAATTTAAGCCTACAGGAGATCAACCACAAGCTATTAAGTCAATTGTTACTGCAATAAATAATGATGAAAAATTTTCAACATTATTAGGAGTTACTGGTTCAGGAAAAACTTTTACTATGGCCAATATAATACAAGAGGTAAAAAAACCAACTTTAATACTTGCTCATAATAAGACACTAGCAGCACAGCTATATAGTGAATTTAAAGAGTTTTTCCCAGATAATGCAGTTGAATATTTTGTAAGTTATTATGATTATTATCAGCCGGAAGCATATGTAGCTCATAGTGATACGTATATAGAAAAAGATGCAAGTATAAATGATGAAATAGATAAGCTAAGACATTCAGCAACAGCATCTATATTAGAAAGAAGAGACGTAATAATAATATCATCAGTATCTTGTATTTATGGGTTAGGTGACCCAGAGGATTATAAAGAACTTATGGTATCTTTAAGACCTGGTATGCAAAAAGATAGAGATGATATTATAAAGCGTTTAATAGAAATTCAATATGAGAGAAATGATATAAACTTTACTAGAGGTACTTTTAGAGTAAGAGGAGATATATTAGAAATTTTCCCAGCTAGTAATGATGAAAAAGCTATTAGAATTGAATTTTTTGGAGATGAGATAGATAGAATAACTGAGATAGATTATGTTACTGGGAAAATTGCAGGGGTAAGAAATCATGTTGTTATATTCCCTGCATCTCATTATGTTACAACTCCAGAAAGAATAGAAAAAGCTATAGTTGCAATAGAAAAAGAATTAAAAGATAGAGCTGATTATTTTAGAGCAAATGATAAATTATTAGAAGCTCAGAGAATAGAACAAAGAACAAAATATGATATAGAAATGTTAAAAGAAATTGGATTCTGCCAAGG
The DNA here is from genome assembly GCA_900604495.1 of Desulfovibrio sp. Marseille-P6017. The sequence goes on from UWOR01000003.1 coordinate 8,293, forward strand.
AATAGAGAATTATTCTAGACATATAACGGGTAGAAATCCTGGAGAAAAACCATATACTTTAATGGATTTTTTTCCAGATGATTATTTAATGATAGTAGATGAATCTCATGTTACAATACCTCAAGTAAGAGGTATGTATGGAGGAGATAGATCAAGAAAAACTTCTCTTATAGAGAATGGATTTAGATTACCATCAGCATATGATAATAGACCTTTAAATTTTGAAGAATTTGAAGAAAATATAAATCAAATACTATTTGTAACAGCAACACCTGGACCATATGAACTAGAACATTCTGAAACTATAGCAGAGCAAATAATAAGACCTACAGGTTTATTAGACCCTATTATAGAAGTAAGACCAATTGAAAATCAAATAGATAACTTAGTTGGAGAGATTAATACAGTAATAGAAAAAGGTGAAAGAGTATTAATAACTACACTAACTAAGAAAATGAGTGAAGACTTAACAAATTATCTGAAAGAAATTGGTATAAAAGTAAAATATCTTCACTCAGATATAGATACATTAGAAAGAACAGAAATAATAAGAGATTTAAGATTAGGAAAATTTGATGTCTTAGTCGGTATAAACTTACTAAGAGAAGGATTAGATATACCAGAAGTTTCTTTAGTAGCAATTTTAGATGCTGATAAGGAAGGTTTTTTACGTTCTGAAACTTCGTTAATACAAACTGTAGGTCGTGCAGCTAGAAACTCAGAAGGTAAGGTAATAATGTATGCAGATAAGATAACTAGATCTATGCAAGCAACTATTGAAGAAACTAAGAGAAGAAGAGAAATACAGTCTTTATATAATAAAGAGCATGGAATTATACCTAAAACAATACAAAAGAGTATTAGAGATAGTATAGAAGCTACTAAAGTTGCAGATGAAGAAGTTGTATATGGAATTAAAGATACAGATGATATAGAGGAAATTAAAATTAACATAGCTATACTACAATCAGAAATGATGGAAGCTGCACAGAATTTACAGTTTGAAAGAGCAGCTGAACTTAGAGATAAGATAAAACAGTTAGAAGAAAGGATTAAGAATTAATGGAAGACAAAATCATAATTAAAGGCGCCAAAGAACATAATTTAAAAGATGTTGATTTGGAACTTCCTAGAAATAAATTTATAGTATTTACAGGATTATCAGGATCAGGAAAATCTTCTTTAGCATTTGATACTATATATGCAGAAGGTCAAAGAAGATATGTTGAAAGTCTATCTGCATATGCAAGACAGTTTTTAGGTCAAATGGAAAAACCAAATGTTGAATATATAGAAGGTTTATCCCCTGCAATATCAATAGATCAAAAAACAACATCTAAAAATCCACGTTCAACAGTTGGAACGGTTACAGAAATTTATGATTACTTAAGATTATTATTTGCAAGGGTTGGAGATGTTCATTGTCCTGTTTGTGGAGAAAAAATAAGCCAAATGACTATTCAAGAAATAGTAGATAAAATATTAGAATTTCCAGAGAGAACAAAGTTACAATTACTATCACCAGTAGTTAGAGGTCAAAAAGGAACTCATAAAAAGATTATAGAGAACATAAAAAAAGAAGGTTTCGTAAGAATTAGAGTAGATGGAGAAAATTACGAAGTTACTGATGAATTTGAATTAAATAAAAATCAAAAGCACGATATAGAGGTTGTTGTAGATAGAATAATAGTTAAAGATGGAATAGAATCTAGATTAGCAGATTCAATAGAAACCGCAGTCAAGTTATCAGATGGACTTGTAATAGCTCAAATAATAGATGGAGAAGAAATTCTTTACTCAACTAAGTTTGCATGTCCAGAACATGGTATAGGAATTGAAGAATTATCTCCAAGAATGTTTTCATTTAATGCCCCTTTTGGAGCATGTACTGTATGTAATGGGCTTGGTGAAAGCAAGGAAGTTGATCCAGAACTTGTTATACCAAATAAAGATTTATCTATAAAACAAGGTGCGATAGCGGCATGGGGATCAGTAAGTACAAGTGATGATACATATTATAGCAAAATGGTTCAAAGCTTAGCTGCTCACTTTAATGTGTCATTAGATACTCCATTTAAAGACTTGCCAGACGATTTCGTACAAGAATTACTTTATGGTGAAAATAATATAATGGTAGAATTTATTTTTGATTCTAAGTTTGGAGGAAGAAGAGAATATAAGGCTCCTTTTGAGGGGGTTATAGTAAACTTAGAAAGAAGATATAGAGAAACTAATTCTGATTATTCTAGAGAAAAAATAGAAGAGTTTATGGCAGAAAGACCTTGTCCAAAATGTAAAGGGTCAAGACTTAGAAAAGAAGTTTTATCTGTTTTAGTTGGAAATAAAAATATAATGCAAGTAACTGATTTATCTGTAAATGAGCTTATTGAGTTTATAGAAAATGTAAAATTGACAGAAAAACAAAAGTTTATAGCTCATGAGATATTAAAAGAAATAAAAGGAAGGGCATCATTCCTAAAAGATGTAGGATTAGATTATTTAAACTTATCTAGAAAAGCAGGAACTTTATCAGGAGGAGAAGCACAACGTATAAGACTTGCTACTCAAATAGGTTCTGCATTAGTAGGTGTACTATATGTTCTAGATGAGCCGAGTATAGGTTTGCACCAAAGAGATAATGATAGACTTATATCTACATTAAGACATTTAACGGATTTAGGAAATACTCTTATAGTTGTTGAGCATGATGAAGATACTATGAGAGAAGCGGATTATGTAGTAGATATTGGTCCTGGCGCGGGTGTACATGGTGGACAAATAGTTGCAGAAGGAACATTAGATGAAATACTAGAAAATGAAAATTCTATAACAGGTCAATATTTAAGCGGTAAAAAACAAATTATGATTCCAGAAAAAACTAGAGATGGAAATGGAAGTTTTATAGAAGTTATTAAAGCTACTGAAAATAACTTAAAAAATATAAGTGTTAAGTTTCCTCTAGGAAAGTTTATATGTATAACAGGTGTTTCTGGATCAGGAAAAAGTACATTAATTAATGATATTTTATATACAGGAATAGCAGCTAAAGTTAATAGACTAAGACAGAGACCTGGAAAGCACAAAGAAATAAAAGGAATAGAAAATATAGATAAAGTAATAAATATCGATCAAAGTCCAATAGGAAGAACTCCAAGATCAAATCCAGCAACATATACAGGAGTATTTGATCAAATAAGAGATTTATTTGCAGCAACTAATGAGGCAAAAGCTAGAGGTTATAAAAAAGGTAGATTTAGTTTTAATGTAAAGGGTGGAAGATGCGAGGCTTGTAAAGGCGACGGTATAATAAAGATAGAAATGCATTTCTTACCTGATGTCTATGTACCTTGTGAAGTATGTAAAGGAGAAAGATATAATAGAGAAACTCTTCAAGTGAAATATAAAGATAAGACCATTGCAGACATACTTGATATGAATGTTGAAGAAGCTCTTGAATTCTTTGAAAATATACCTGGTATAAAGAGAAAGTTAGAAACATTAATGGATGTTGGACTTTCATATATAAAACTAGGTCAGCCATCAACACAGTTATCGGGTGGTGAGGCACAAAGAATTAAGCTTGCAACAGAATTAAGTAAGAGACCAACTGGAAAAACGCTATATATATTAGATGAGCCTACAACAGGTCTTCATATGGCTGATGTAGATAAACTTATAGATGTATTACAAAGATTAGCAGACACAGGAAATACAATTGTTGTAATAGAGCACAACTTAGATGTTATAAAAACATGTGATTATATAATTGATTTAGGACCAGAAGGTGGAGATAAAGGGGGAACTATAATTGCAAAAGGTACTCCAAGAGAAGTTTCACAAGTGGAAGGTTCTTATACAGGTAAATTCCTAAAAAGATATTTTGAATAGATAACATTGAAGATTAATATATAAGTACCTCCTATTTAAATGAATAATTAAAATATGGGGGTACTTTGTTATTAATTTTTATAATTAACTTAATTTGGAGAGATTTTGACTTTTTAGGGTATAATTTTAATATAAATTTAAGTTTTGGAGGAAATATAATTTGTTTGATATACAAGAGCATTTAAAAAATCTTCCAGCAGAGCCTGGAGTATATCTTATGAAAGACAAGTTTAATAATATTATTTATGTAGGTAAAGCTATATCCTTAAAAAATAGAGTTAGACAATACTTTCAATCATCAAAGAATCATTCTTCAAAAGTTGTATCAATGGTAAAGAATATATCAAGTTTTGAGTATATTATAACTGATTCTGAGTTAGAAGCTTTAATACTTGAATGTAATTTAATAAAGCAATATAGGCCTAAATATAACGTTTTATTAAGAGATGATAAAACTTATCCATATATAAAAGTTACAACGAATGAGGATTATCCAAGAGTATTAAAAGTTAGAAAGGTATTAAAAGATAAAGCTAAATATTTTGGACCGTATACAAACTTAACCGCAGTAAATGACACTTTAGAAATAATAAGAAATACCTATCCAATTAGAACCTGTAATATAGATATAGATAAAGCTATAAAAAATAATATGAGACCTTGCTTGAACATGCATATAAATAAATGTACAGGACCTTGTACAGGAAGTGTTAAAAAAGAAGAGTATAATAAAATGGTAGAAGAAATAATACTATTTTTATCAGGAAAAGAAGAGAAATTAATTGAAATATTAAAAGAAAAAATGAATAGATGTGCAATGGAATTTAATTTTGAAGATGCAGCTATTTATCGAGATAAGATAAGAAGTTTAGAAGAGATGATGCAAAAACAAAAAATAGATGCAAATACATCTGACTTAAATCAAGATGTAATAGCTATGGCGAGAGCTCATGATGAAGCCTGTGTTCAAGTTTTCTTTATAAGAAATGGAAAAATAGTTGGAAGAGAGCATTTTATGTTAACTGGAGTTATGGATAGTTCGAGAGAATCTATTTTAGGTTCATTTGTAAAACAGTTTTATATGGAACAAGAATATATACCTAGGGAGTTAATTATAGAAGATGAAATCGAAGATAACTTTATATTAGAAGAATGGTTATCATCAAAACGGGGTTCAAAGGTAAGTATAAGAATTCCTCAAAAAGGAGAAAAAAAGAGTTTAGTAGAAATGGTAAGAAAAAATGCAGTAGAGTATCTTGAAAAATTTTCAGAGTTAAATAAACGCAAGTATGAAAAGACTACTGGTGCATTAGAACAATTAAAGGAACTACTTAACTTAGATGAAATTCCAAAAAGAATAGAATCTTTTGATATATCTAACATACAAGGTGTTGATTCAATAGGGTCAATGGTTGTATTTACTAACGGTAAAAAAGATAAAAAGGAATATAGAAGATATAAGATAAAGACTGTAATAGGACCGAATGATTATGATTCTATGGCAGAAATAGTAGAGAGAAGATTAAAATATGGAGAATTTCCAGATTTAATCTTATTAGATGGAGGAAAAGGTCAGGTTAGCTCTGTACAAAAAGTTTTAGATAAATATAGCTTGGAAATTCCATTATGGGGAATGTACAAAGATGATAAACATAGGACAAAAGGATTAATCTCAAAGGAAAAAGAAATAGAACTAGATAAGACTAGTAATTTATACAGATTTGTAGCAAGCATACAAGAAGAAGTTCATAACTATGCAATTACTTATCATAGAAGTTTAAGAAATAAGTCTTTGACAAAGTCTATTTTAGATGATATACAAGGTATAGGGGAAAAAAGAAAGAAAGCTTTACTAGCTTATTTCAAAGATGTAGATGCTATAAAAGATGCTAGTATTGAAGAATTAGCACAAGTAGAAGGAATGAATAAAGTATCTGCTGAAAATGTATATAATTTTTTTAAGAAGGGACAGTAAAATAATATGAAATACTTAGATAGGGTGTCAATAAATGATATAATAAAAGATTTAAATTTAAAGGTCGTATATATGCCAGAAGGAAAGGAATATTACGTTACTTCTCAAGACTTAAATAGAACTGGGCTTCAGTTTGCGGGATATTTTGAGTATTTTGCATATGAAAGATTACAAATAGTAGGAAAAGCTGAGTATAATTATTTTAGTAATATGGATAAAGATACAAGAGAAGATGTATTAGATAAATTCTTTTCTTATGAAATACCTGCATTAATAGTTTCTAGAGATTTAGAAGTTAAGCCAGATGTTATAGAAAAGGCTAAAAAATATAATAGAGTAGTCTTAAGTACGAGAAGAAACACAACTAGGATTATGAATTCATTATCAAGTTATTTAGACAATAAATTGGCACCACATACAACTATACATGGAGTGTTAGTCGATGTATACGGTATAGGTGTTCTTATAAAAGGTGAAAGTAGCATTGGTAAATCAGAAACTGCTTTAGAGCTTATACAAAGAGGTCATAGATTAGTAGCTGATGATGCTGTTGAAATAAGAAAATTAGATGAAAGTTTTTTAGTAGGTCAATCACCTGAGCTATTAAGACACTTTTTAGAAATACGAGGAATTGGTATTATTGATGTAAGAAGTTTATATGGAGTAGGAGCAATTAAAAACTCTAAGAAAATTGATCTAGTAATTCACTTAGAAGGTTGGGATGAAAATAAGTATTACGATAGATTAGGATTAGACAAAGAATATGAAGAAATTTTAGGAGAAAAGGTAGAGAGATTAGTAGTTCCAGTGAAACCTGGTAGAAATACAGCGATGATTATAGAAGTTGCAGCAATGAATTTCCGTCAAAAAGGAATGGGATATGATGCAGCTCAAGAATTCACAAAAAAGCTGTCTGATTTGATTGAAAACAAATAGGATTCATGTTATATATTAAGAAGAAAAGCTGTAATAGTAGAAACTATTACAGCTTTTCTTTTATTATTCTGCTCCCTCAGTGGCTAATTCAGCTTCTTGAACATATTCGCCATATACATTGCTTCTATCGAAGTAGTGAGTATGCAAATATTTATGAGCTGTATGACCATTTGGCTCTCCTAAAAAGTCAGCATATAGTTTTTGAATATCTGGATTTTCATGAGATTTACGTAGAGGTTTATTAGCATCTATTTGATATAGACCAGCACCTCTAGCTTTAATTTTAGCATAATCTCCACCGTGGAATGGTTGACCACCACCAGCTACACATCCACCAGGACAAGCCATTATTTCTATTATATGATACTTTGATTTACCAGCTCTTAATTCATCCATAAGAACTCTAGCATTTCCTAAACTACTTGCAGCAGCTACATTAACAGTAGTTCCATTAATATCTATGCTAGCTTCTTTTATTCCTTCCATTCCTCTTACAGCAGTGAAATCTATGTTTTCTAATGTTTCTTTAGTTATAACTTCGTAAGCTGTACGAAGAGCAGCTTCTAAAACTCCACCAGTAACACCAAATATGTCGGCAGCACCAGTAGAGTATCCTAAAGGACTATCAAATTCAGATTCTTCTAAGTTAGTTAAATCTATACCTGCCTCTTTTATCATTCTAGCTAATTCTCTAACTGTTATAGATATGTCAGTATCGAGTATTTCATCTTGACCTAATTCTTCTCTAGAAATTTCATATTTTTTAGCTACACAAGGCATTATAGATACTATAGTAACTTCATCAGGTTTCTTATTTAGAACCTTATTAGCAAAGTAATATCTAGCTATAGGTGAGAACATACCTTGAGGAGATCTACAAGTAGATAAGTGATTTATTAAATCAGGGTATTGAAGTTCTACAAAGTTAACCCAAGCAGGGCAGCAACTTGTTAATATAGGAAGATTTTGACCGCTTTGTAGTCTTCCTATAAACTCAGTACCTTCTTCCATTATAGTTAAATCTGCAGCAAAGTTAGTATCAAATACATAGTCAAAACCTAACAGTTTTAGAGCAGATACTAGTTTACCTGTAGATATAGAACCTGCATCTAATCCAAACTCTTCACTTATACCAACTCTTACAGCAGGTGCTATTTGAACCATTACAGGTTTTTCTTTTTGACCTAAAGCATTCCAAACCTCAGTAGTATTATCTTTTTCCATTAAAGCACCTGTTGGACAAACGCTTATACATTGCCCACAGTAAGTACATTCAGTATCAACTAAATCAGCATCAAAGAAAGTTCCAACCTCAGTATTAAATCCACGGTTAACACCTGAAAGTACACCTACAGTTTGAACTTCGTTACACATAGTTTCACATCTTCTACATAATATACATTTATCATTGTCTTTAACTATAGACTTAGATGATGTATCAGTTTGAGAACTAGACTGTTCTCCTTTGAATCTAATTTTTCTTATTCCTAATTCAGCAGCTATATCTTGTAATTCACATTTTCCGTTTTTAGAACAAGATAAGCAATCTTGAGGATGGTCTGATAATAATAGTTCTACAACATTTTTACGGAATCTTAATGCTTCTGGAGTATTAGTATTAACAACCATACCTTCTTTAACGTTTGTACCACACGCAGGAACTAATTTTTTACCTGCACTAACCATACATACACGACAAGATGCACATTGATTGACCATATTTATTTCATCCATTTTTAAATGACATAAATTAGGTATATTAATATTTACTTGTTTCGCAGCTTCAAGTATTTTTGTACCAGATGGTACAGACACTTCTTTGCCATTTATAGTTAAATTAACTAAACTCATTGATATCTCCCCCTAAATTAATTATCTAGTGATTATAGCGTTAAATTTACAGTTTTCTATACAAGTACCACATTTTAGACATTTCTCAGTATCTATGACATGTTGTTCTTTTTTATTACCAGTTATACATCCAGCAGGACAAACTCTAGCACACTTAGTACATCCTTTACATGCGTCAGTTATAAAGTATTCTAATAGAGCACTACATTTACCAGCAGGACACTTATGATCTCTAACGTGAGCTAAATACTCATCATAGAAGTAATCAAGAGTACTTAAAACTGGGTTAGGAGCACATTTACCTAATCCACATAAAGAAGTTGTTTTTATAGTAGTAGCTAATTCCTTAAGGTCAACAAGATCTTCTTCAGTTGCTTTACCTTCAGTTATTTTATTAAGCATTTCTAGTAATCTCTTATTACCTATACGGCAAGGAGTACATTTACCACAAGATTCATCAACAGTAAATTCAAGGAAAAATTTAGAGATATCAACCATACAATCAGAATCATCAAGAACTAGCATACCACCAGAACCCATCATAGATCCTATAGAACTTAACGATTTAAAATCTATTGGAGTATCTAAGTTTTTTGAAGATATACATCCACCAGATGGCCCACCTGTTTGAACTGCTTTAAATTCTCTTCCGTCAGGTATACCACCACCTATTTCATAAACTATTTCTCTTAAAGTAGTTCCCATAGGTACTTCAACAAGACCGACATTATTTATTTTTCCGCCAAGTGCGAATACTTTTGTACCAGGAGAATCCTCAGTACCATAGCTAGTAAACCAAGATGCACCTTTATTTAATATAGCGGGTATATTAGCGAAAGTTTCAACATTATTTAAGCAAGTAGGAGATTCCCATAATCCACGTTTAGAAGAACTATAAGTTTTCATTCTAGGCTCACCACGTTTACCTTCAATAGAATGAATTAATGCAGTACCTTCACCACAGACAAATGCTCCAGCTCCATATTTTAATTCTATATTAAAGTTAAATCCAGTTCCCATTATGTTTTCACCAAGAAGTCCTGCTTCTTCAGCTTGAGATATAGCAACTTTTAATCTATCTATAGCAAGAGGGTATTCAGCTCTTATATATATATATCCAGTATCAGCACCTACAGCATAACCACAAATAGCCATAGCCTCTAAAACACTATGAGGGTCACCTTCAAGAACAGATCTATCCATAAAAGCACCAGGGTCACCTTCATCAGCATTACAAACTACATATTTATTTCCTGGAGGAGTATTAGCAGTTGATTCCCACTTAACACCAGTAGGGAAACCAGCGCCTCCCCTACCTCTTAACCCAGATGCTTTAACTTCAGCTATAACATCTTCTGGTTTCATTTCAGTTAGACATTTTCCAAGAGCAACATAACCATCGTTACCTATGTACTCATTTACATTTTCAGGATTTATATGACCACAGTTTCTAAGAGCAACACGACATTGCTTTTTATAGAAGGACATTTCATCATGTCTTTCAACTTTTTTGTGATCTAAAGCAGGTTCTTCAAATAATAATCTTTCAACAACCCTATGATTAAGAATATGTTCTTGAACGATCTCTTTAGCATCTTCTGGTTTAACTTGAACATAGAAAACGTTATCAGGATAAACCTTAACTATTGGGCCTTTAGCACAGAAACCAAAACATCCAGTTAATTGAACATCTGCATGGTTAGAAAGGCCGGATTTTTCTAATTCTGATTTTAAATTTTCTATTATATCCATACTATCTGAAGATGAACATCCAGTACCACCACAGACTAATATATCTCTTTTAACTAAATTATCTTTTGTGAAATGTTCTCTTAATTGAAGAGATGGTTTATATTCACTAACTGCTTTTTTTAATTCATCAAATGATTTTATTTTACTCATTTTTTTATCCCCCTTAACAACTTAACTCTAGTTCTCTATAGTGATCTAATATCTCAGTGACTTGATCAGGTGTTGCATGTCCATGAACTTTGCCATTTACAACAACAACTGGAGCAAGGCCGCATGCACCAACACATCTTAAGCCTTCTAGAGTAAACTTAAGGTCTTTAGTAGTTTCACCAGCTTTTATGCCTAATTGTTTTTCGAATTCAGCCATTATTTTATCTGAGCCTTTAACAAAACAAACAGTACCTAGACAAACGCTAATTTTATATTCTCCGATTGGCTCGGTAGTAAAGTAAGAATAGAAACTTACAACTCCATAAACTTTAGCAGGAGAAACATCTAATTTTTTAGCTATGTGAAGTTGAACTTCTTTTGGAAGATATCCAAAAATTCCTTGGGCAGTGTGTAAAACTTGAATTAAAGCTCCTTTTTTTGATGGAAGAGATTCGATAAAGGTATCTAACTCTTCAAACAAATTTTTGTTTTTAGAAACAAAATCGCACATAAAAATCCCCCTTTTTCAATTTAAAGTTATTATATAAAATAATTAACTGGCTAAATAAAGTAAAAAATAAATTGATTTAAAATTTTGAGAATTAAACGAAGTTGATGAGTTTTATGAAATGCAAAGATGAGTTAAATTTTTTTGAGAAACTATATTTTCATTATAGTATAAAAGTGATTTTAATAGTTAAGATAATTAATAAAAAATTAATATAAATAAAATAAAAACTTAGATTTAAATTAATTAAATATATACTCTACAACTCATTATAATAAAAAATACTCTTAAATGCATTAAATATAATGATAATTAAGAGTATTTTTATTTTATTACATATTAAAAATATTTATAGAAGAGGAGATAATAGTCTTGAAACTGCTTCTTTAATTATTATTAGCTTAGGTCTAGAGTTGTACATATCTATTGTCATTTGTTTAGAATTAGTAATATCTTTTTCAAAAATATTTCTTTGTTTTATAGAAACTTCTTTAGAGTAAATAAATGCATTTACTTCAAAGTTTAGTTCAAAACTTCGAATATCCATGTTTGCAGTACCAATAGAGCATACTGCATCATCTATAACAATTGTCTTAGCATGTAAAAATGCATTATCACCATAAGTGTATATTTTAGCGCCAAATTTTAATAGTTCACCTGCATATGAGCAAGATGCCCAATATACAAATGGATGGTCTGGCTTAGAAGGAATCATTATTCGAACATCTACACCAGATAAACATGCAATTTTTAGTGAGTCAATTAAAGTTCTATCTAATATAAGATATGGAGTTTGGATATAGATATATTTTCTAGCTTTTTGAATCATTTTTATATAGCCATATTTTATTTCATCTAGTTCAGTTATATCAGGACCACTAGAAACTATTTGTATACCAACGTTATTCGATGATTTATTATAGTATATATTAGAACCTTGGGATTTAGTAAAATACTTAGATAAATCTAGATTTTCTTGCGTTGTATATCTCCAATCTAGTATGAACCTAGTATTTAAATCTACTATGCAATCTCCAGTAAGCTTTAAATGTGTATCTCTCCATTCACCAAATTTAGGGTCTTTACCCAAATATTCATCACCAATGTTATTTCCACCAACATAAGCAATATTACCGTCAATAACTACTATTTTACGGTGATTTCTATAATTTAAATTAAAGTTTACAATTTTCATTAAAGATGGGAAGAAAGCCCCTGTTTTAACTCCGCTTTTTTTTAGTTTAAGTAATGTTTTTTCAGATAGTAATCTACTACCAACAGCATCATATATAAGCCTAACCTCTACGCCACTTTTTGCTTTTTCACAAAGAATATCAATTATCTCGCTTCCAATAACGTCATCTTTAAAAATATAAAATTGTATATTAATATAATTTTTAGCATTTTTTAATTCATATAAAAGAGAATCAAAGAAATCTCGTGATTTGTCGAATATATCGACACTATTATTATTAGTATAATGAGCATTATTTGAATTAGTAAGAGCATCTATCATATCTATATTATCTCTTAGATTTTCGTCTAACATAGAACTACATTTTAACCTAGCTTTAGTTTCTGCTATATTTTTTTTGATGATTTTATCTTCTTGTTCCTTAATTTTAAACATATTATCTTTACGTACACCTCTACCTACTAGTATGTACATTACAATACCTACAGCAGGGAGTGTGGTAAGTACTGCTGTCCAAGCTACTATTGTTTCGATACTACGTTTTTCTCTAAATATTAAGTTTAAAATAATTAAGAAATTGATTATATATATGGATGTTGCAATTATTTCATAAGCTGAATTTTGTAAAAATGATAACAATAAAGCACCTCCTAAAAATACATTTATTACCATTATATAAAATAAGTGGACAATAAAAAAGAATAATTTATAATCATAGAATAAACAATAAACAAAAAGAGATTGAACTATCTTGTATAGAACAATCTCTTTATTATATATTTCAATTAAGCAGCTTTATTTTCAGAAGCTACATTTTTATCTTCTTTTATATATAAGAAGTAGTATACACCAGCTACAAATATAGCTCCACCTAATATATTACCTATAGTAACAGGTATTAAGTTGTTCATGAACATACTAGGTATATTTAACTTAGCAGCTTCTTCTGCAGTTTTATGAGCAGCTTCTAAGTATACAGGGTTAGATTTAGCAAATAACCCAGCAAAGAAGTAAGCCATGTTTGCAACACAGTGTTCAAATCCAGTACATACGAATAAGAATATACCGAAGAATCCAGTTAAAACTTTTCCAGTAACATCTTTAGCACCATAAGTCATCCAAACAGTAGCACATACTATCCAGTTACATAATATACCAGAAGCTATAGCAGCACCCCAGCTGAATCCTAATTTACCGATAGCATTTTTAACTATAACACCACCGTATAAACCAGCACTCCAATCAAATACACCAGATAGACTTACTAACCAAGCAACTAGTGCTCCACCAATTAAGTTACCTATCCAAACTAAAGCCCAGTTCTTGAATGCTTGTCCCCAAGTAACTCTTTTCTTTAGAGCAGCTAAAGTTATAAGTATGTTACCTGTAAATAAATCCGCACCAGCTATTAAAACAAATATAAGACCTGCTGGGAACATAAGACCTGCTAAAGCTTTCCCTAATCCGTAAGTTGCAGGGTTTGCTAATAAATTGTAAGCTGCAGCTACTGAACCTAAAGCACCAAAAGCTATATATGCTCCTGCCATGAAAGCAGATGCTAAAACTTTTTTAGTAGGTGTAGTTGCTTTTTTTACACCAGCTTCAATAGTATATTGAGCTATTTCTGCTGGAGCTAACATCATTTTTGACATTATAATTCCTCCTAAATATTTTATTTTTTATAAATTTTTATAAATTTCTACTTGAATATATTTAATTTTACACAACTTTAATTATTATACAATAAAAGATATATTTTGTATACATTAAACAATGCATTATTTGTGTTTATAGATAAGGAAACTTTTTCAAATAAAGAAGTAGGAAAATGATTATATATGTAAAATGAAAATAATGTATACATGATTTGAATTTTAATATAATATAAAAACTAATGATATAATTAAAATGTATTAAAAATATGCCTAAGCTAAATAAAAGGGGGGAATTTTATGGACAAAAAATTCTTAACACCCGGGGAAGTAGCTAAAGCAACAATTAATGCAGGGGTAAAAAAGGCAAATCTTTCAACTAAGTCAACGATTCTTTTAGGTATGTTAGCAGGTTTTTTTATAGGCCTAGGAGGTTTAGCGAATATAATAATAAGTCAATCTATAACAGATATAGGAATAGCGAAATTTCTAGGCGCTGCTGTGTTCCCTGTTGGACTTATGCTTGTTGTGATTTGTGGTGCAGAACTATTTACAGGAAATAACTTAATGACATTAGCTGTTATGGACAAAAAAATAACATTAGGAAGAATGTTTAGAAATTGGGGACTTGTATGGTGTGCGAACCTTATAGGATCGTTAGTTTTAGTAGTACTGGTTTATTATTCTAATACATTAACTGGAGATGCAGCAACTAAAGCAATAGCTATTAGTGAAACAAAAGCAAATTTACCGTTGATAGATGCATTTTTAAGAGGGATATTATGTAATATAGTTGTTGTATTAGCAGTATGGTTTGCTACAGCAGGTCAAGACATAATATCAAAAATATTTGCATGTTGGTTTCCTATAATGCTATTTGTTTTATGTGGATTTGAGCATAGTGTAGCAAATATGTTTTTTGTACCGATGGGAATGGTTTTGGGGGCAAATATAAGTATACAAAGTTTTATTATAACTTTAATTATTGTAACTTTGGGTAATATCGTTGGAGGTGCCTTAATAATTCCATTAACATACTATAACTGTTATATAAAAAATAATGACCAAAAAGCAGTAGGCAATTTTATAAAATAAAATATAGAAAGTTTGGGCAATATCCTTGGATATATGCCCTTTTTTATTATTTTTACTTCTTTAATATATATTGTTATTTTTTTTTTTATACATTATTATATTAAATATATAAATTTAATATAGTTAAATATAGAAAAGATGAATAAATAGTGTAAACTAGGAGGAAATATAATGAATAAGCAGCATATATACGAAAGTTTATTAAATATAATAGATAAAAATAATATAAAGGTCGATGAACCTATGAAAAAACACATATCATTTAGAGTAGGTGGCCCAGCTGATATATTAGTTAAACCACAATCTGAAGAAGAATTAAGTGCTGTAGTTAAATTAATAAAAGAAGAGAATATACCATACCTAATAATTGGAAATGGTTCAAATCTTTTAGTTAAAGATGGTGGAATAAGAGGTATAGTTATAGAATTATCTGACAACTTTAATGATTTTGAAATAAATGGTAACTTAGTTAATATTCAGTCTGGTGCATTACTTTCAATAGTAGGTAAAGCTGTTTTAAGGGAAGAATTAAAAGGATTTGAATTTGCAGCAGGTATACCAGGGACTTTAGGTGGAGCATTAGCAATGAATGCTGGAGCTTATGGTGGAGAGATGAAGAATATAGTTAAGTCTGTTAGACTTATGGATATGGATGGAAATATACATGAGTTTTCAAATGAAGATATGGAATTCGAATATAGAAAAAGTATTTTATCAAGAGAAAGCTATATAGTTTTATCAGCAATAATAGAATTAGAAAAAGGTAATTATGATGATATAAAGAATACAATGGCTGATTTTACGCAAAGAAGAGTAACAAAACAACCACTAAGCTTACCTAGCGCAGGAAGTACTTTTAAAAGACCAACTGGATATTTTGCAGGAAAATTAATAGAAGATAGTGGACTGAGAGGGCTTACGTTAAGGGGTGCTCAGGTATCTGAAAAGCATTGTGGATTTGTTGTCAATCTAGGAAATGCAACAGCAAAAGATATTTTAGACTTAATGTATGTTGTTAAGAGTACAGTAAATTCAAAATATGGGGTAATGTTAGAGGAAGAAGTCAAAATACTTGGAGAGGATTAAAAATGCAAATACTAGCAGATTACCATACTCATACAATTTATAGTCATGGGAAAGGAACTATAGAAGATAATGTTAAGGTAGCTATATCAAAGGGAATTAAAACTATAGGTATATCTGATCATGGATATAAGCATTTAGCTTATGGCGTTAAATTAAATGATATAGCTAAAATGAGAGATGAGATAGATAAATTGAATGAAAAGTATAAAGATATAAATATTCTTTTAGGAATGGAATGTAATATACTAGATGATAAAGGAAATATAGATCTTAGCGATAAGTTTGAGAATAAATTGGATTATGTAATGGCTGGATATCATTTTGGATCAACACCTAGAGATTTAAGAGGTATGATTAATCATTGTGATAACTATATAATAAAAAGTGAAAAAGCTAAAGAACATAATACGAAATCAATTATAGAAGCTATGAGAAATAACAATATTTTTATAATTACTCATCCTGGAGATAAAGGGGATGTTTATATAGAAGAAATTGCAAAGGCAGCAAATCAGACTAATACTAGATTAGAGGTTAATAGTAGTCATGGTTATTTAAATGTAGAGCAGTTAAAGTTAATAAAACATTTAAAAAATAAACTGATAATTGGATCTGATGCTCATGTGTCTAATAATGTAGGTAATTTTAAATTAGCAATTGATATTCTAGAGAAAGCAGAAATAGATATGTCATTAGTGGAAAATATTAGATTGTGATAGGGGGAAGAATCAGCATGAAATTTGTAATAGTAACAGGTCTTTCTGGATCTGGAAAAAGTGAAGCAATGAGAGCATTAGAAGATATGGGATTTTATTGTGTAGATAATTTACCTCCTGCATTAATAACTAAATTTGCAGAATTATGTTATCAGCCAAACTCAAGCATCGATAAGGTAGCCTTAGGAATTGATATAAGGGGAAGAAAGTTTTTTGAAGCTCTTCATGAAAGTTTAAATTATTTACGCAGCGCAAATTATAAATATGAAATGATGTATTTAGATTGTTCTGATAGTGTTTTATTAAGAAGATATAAGATGACTAGGAGAAATCATCCATTAGCTAAAAATACTCAAATTCCAGATGGAATAAAAATGGAAAGAACTATAATGGAGCCATTAAAGGAAATTTCAGATTGTATAATAGATACATCTAATATGAAGCCAAAGGATTTAAAAGAAGAAATAGGTAAGATATATTGCGATGGTGATAACAATCAAAATTTAACTATATCTGTAGTTTCATTTGGATTTAAACATGGAATTCCTGCTGATTGTGATTTGGTATTTGATGTTAGATTCCTACCAAATCCATATTATATAGAAGAACTAAGACCGAAAACTGGTGATGATCAAGACGTAAGAGATTATGTAATGAATTCTAAGGTTAGTGAAGAATTCTACACTAAACTTTTAGACATGATAAACTTCTTAGTTCCTCAATATGTAGAAGAAGGAAAGCATCACTTAGTAATAGGTATTGGTTGTACAGGAGGAAGACACAGATCAGTAACTATATCAAATTTAATATATGATGATTTATTGAACAAAGGATATAGAGTAATTAAAAAACATAGAGATTCTATGCTTAGATAATTTGGAGGAGTTTATGGAAACCATAATAATGATAATAGGTATTATCGGATGGATTTGTCTATTTGTGTCTCTATATCTATATAAAAAGTTAAAAAAAGAAAAATATAAATTATTAAAATCGTCTGTTGAAGAAAGTAAAGGACCTAAAGTAGTTGTTATTGGAGGTGGAACAGGCCAATCTATTTTTTTGAGAGGCCTAAAACAATATACTCAAAATATTACTGCAATAGTAACTGTTGCAGATGATGGTGGAGGTTCAGGTGTTTTAAGAGAGGATTTAGGCATGTTGCCTCCTGGGGATATAAGAAACTGCCTACTAGCACTTGCAAATATAGAGCCAACAATGAATGAGGTTATGCAATATAGATTCACTGAAGGTAACTTAAAGGGACAAAGCTTTGGAAATTTATTTATTGCAGCGATGAATGGGTTATATGGAAATTTTGAAACAGCCGTATACAAAATGAGTGAGATATTTGCTATAACAGGACGTGTTCTTCCTGTTACCTTGCAAGATGTAAATTTGACAGCTAAATTAAAAAATGGAAGTGTAGTAAAAGGAGAGTCTAGAATACCGATAGAGGTTAAATCTCAAAAATCTGGTATAGAAAAGATAACCCTAGATCCACTGGATGTGACTCCTTTAGAAGAGGTAATAACATCTATAAATAATGCGGACATAATTGTTATGGGGCCAGGCAGTTTATACACAAGTATAATTCCAAATTTGCTCGTGAAAGATGTAGTTAAAGCTATAAAAAAATCTAGTGCACCCAAAATTTATATATCAAATGTCATGACACAACCTGGTGAAACTGAAGGTTATAATGTGTTAGATCATATCAATGCTATAGTTAAGCATACAGGTAAAAATCTAATAGATTATGTAATTGTTAATAATGAAATACTTCCAGATGATATTTTTAAAAAATATAAAAAAGATGGGGCAGAACAAGTTTTATTAGATGAAAATCAGATAAAGCAATTAGATGAAATGAGTATAAAAATTATAGAAGATAATTTGGTTGAAGTTAAGAAAAATTATATTAGACATGATGCACATCATATTGCTAATATAATTGTTGACTTGGCACTAAGTCATAATTATGACAATGATAAGTAAAAAAGGATTTTAAACGTTTATGTAGAAATCCTTATTATTATGTTAGTTTTAAGGAGTGAACATCTATGAGAGAAGAGGTTAGTGCCGGTGGAGTAGTATTGTTTGGAAATGCCATTCTTTTACTGAGGAAGTTTAATGGAGATTGGGTTTTACCTAAAGGAAAAGTAGAAGAAGGCGAAAATAAACAAGAGGCAGCACTAAGAGAAGTTTTAGAAGAAACAGGCGTTAAGGCAGATATATTAAAATATTTGGGTGAAATACATTACACTTTTAAAGAAAATTGGGATGAGAATAGAGCGGTTCACAAAACAGTTTTCTGGTACTTAATGAAAGCTAGAAATATGGATACTATACCACAAAAAGAAGAAGGATTTATTGATGCTAAATTTATTCATTTAGATAGAGTTGTTGATTTAGCTAGATATGATGATGAAAAAGAAATAATAAAGGTAGCCTTACAAGAAATAAAAAAAAGGTTAAAGAATGGATAATTTATAGGTGATGATATGTCATTTTCAACTGAAACAAAAAATGAATTAGCGAGAATAATGCCTGAGAATAAAGAATGTAGCTTATGTGAATTATCAGCTATAGTTAAATTAGCAGGTACCATACAGATTGTTGGCTATAAAAAGTTAAATATAAAAGTGATCACAGAACTAAATTCTATAGCAAGAAAAGTATTTAAATTATTAAAACAAAATTTTGCTATTAATACCACTATAAGTGTTAATAAAAATCAAATGCTAAAAAGAAATAATAGTTATGTTCTTGTTGTAAAAAATGAAATGGGATCTGAGAAGCTATTAAGAGAATTAGGTATTTTGCCATTAGAAGATGCCTTTTATCCAACAGATAAGGTTCCAGAACATCTTCTAAAGAATGATGAATGCATAAGAGCATTTTTAAGAGGAGCATTTTTAGGAGGAGGATCTATAAGTGATCCTGAAAAAAATTATCATATGGAGTTTGTAACTAATAGTGAAGAATTTGCAAGTTCTTTAAAAGATCTTATAAACTCTCTAGGTTTTAACTCGAAAATAGTATCAAGAAAAAATAACTACGTGGTATATCTTAAAGAAAGTGAGCAAATATCTGATTTATTAAGTGTAATAGGAGCTCATAATGCACTTTTAAGTTTACAAAATACAAAAATAGTAAAAGAAATGAGAAATAATGTAAATAGAATTGTTAATTGTGAAACAGCAAATTTATCAAAAACAGTTAATGCAGCAGTCAGACAAGTGGAGAATATTAGATTTATACAGGAAACTATAGGAATAAATAGTTTGCCAGAAAATTTACAAGAAATAGCAAGAATCAGAGAAGAATATGAGGATATGACATTGAAAGAATTAGGGGAAATGTTAAATCCACCTATAGGAAAGTCAGGAGTCAATCATAGACTTAGAAAAATTGAAGAGATAGCAAATAAGTTAAGAGAAAACACTTATAAATAAGGGGTTATATTTTATATAGCCTCTTTTTGTTTTAATAATAAGGATTTATGGTAAAATTAAAATTATCAGCGGGAGGTGATATAATGAGCAATAAATTTGTTCATCTTCATGTTCATACAGAATATAGCTTACTTGATGGTTTTTCAAGACTAAAGAAACTTATAAAAAGATGTAAAGAACTTAATATGGATGCAATAGCAATAACAGACCATGGATGTATGTTTGGGGCTATAGATTTTTATAAAGCTGCAAAAAAGGAAGGTATAAAACCTATAATAGGTTGTGAGGTTTATACAGCCGCTCGTAGCTTAAATGATAAAGATCCAAATTATGATAAGTCACAAGGACATCTAGTTTTATTAGCTGAGAATATGACAGGTTATCAAAATTTAATAAAGATGGTTTCAAAGTCATATGTAGAAGGATTTTATTATAAACCAAGAGTAGACATGGAGGAGCTTAGACAACACAGTGAAGGAATTATAGCATTATCAGCATGTTTAGCAGGAGATGTTTCTCAAGCTCTTATGGATAGAAACTATGAAAAAGCTAAAAAGCTTACACTTGAATATAGAGATATATTTGGAAAAGATAATTATTTTTTAGAAATACAGGATCATAACTTACCAGAGCAGAAAGAAGTAAATGCTGGAATTATAAAATTATCTAGAGAATTAGATATACCATTAGTTGCAACTAATGATTTACATTATGTAAATAAAGAAGACTCTAAAATACACGATATACTTATGTGTATTCAAATGGGGAAAACTGTAGATGATCCAACCAGAATGAGATTTGGTAGCGATGAATTTTATCTTAAGTCTAGAGAAGAGATGGAGGAAATATTCCCATATGCAATAGATGCACTGGATAATACAGTTAAAATAGCACAAAGGTGTAATGTAGAGTTTGACTTTAATACTATACACCTTCCTAATTATGATGTACCAGAAGGTTATACAACACACAGTTATTTAAGAGAGCTTTGCTTTAAAGGTCTAAAAGAAAGATATGATAACCCAAATGAAGAAGTAATTGAAAGATTAAATTATGAACTTGGTGTTATAGAAAAAATGGGATATGTTGAATATTTCTTAATAACTTGGGATTTTATAAATTATGCAAAAGAAAATAACATAATGGTTGGTCCAGGTCGTGGTAGTGCGGCTGGTTCCATTGTTGCATATACTTTGAAAATAACAGATATAGATCCAATTAAATACTCATTACTTTTTGAACGCTTCTTAAACCCAGAGCGTGTATCTATGCCAGATATAGATATAGACTTCTGTTATGAAAGAAGAGAAGAAGTTATAGATTATGTTAAAAGAAAATATGGAGAAGATCATGTTGCACAGATAATTACATTTGGAACAATGGGTGCAAAAGCAGCTATAAGGGATGTTGGTAGAGTATTAGATATACCTTATAATAAGGTTGATAGGATTGCAAAAGAAATACCTTTTGCACTAGGTATGACTATAGATAAGGCATTGGATACAAATCCAAATTTAAGGGAAATGTATGAAGGTGATGCAGAAACAAAAGAAATAATTGATATTTCAAAATCAATAGAAGGAATGCTAAGACATGCATCTACACATGCAGCAGGAGTTGTTATATCTAAAAAACCAGTTGATGAATATGTTCCACTATACAAACATCAAGATGCAATAACTACACAATTTACAATGACTACATTAGAAGAATTAGGTCTATTAAAGATGGACTTTCTTGGGCTTAGAACTTTAACAGTTATAAGAGATGCATTAGATTTAATAGAAAAAAACTATGGAAGAAAAATTGATTTTTCAAAAATGGATTATGATGACCCTAAAGTTTATGAGCTTTTATCATCAGGTAATACATTAGGAGTATTCCAGTTAGAAAGTGCTGGTATGAGAAGTTTCATGAAACAACTTAAGCCAGATAACTTTGAAGATATAGTTGCCGGAATTTCATTATATAGACCAGGTCCTATGGATTCTATACCAACATATATAGAAAATAAAAATAATCCAGATAAAGTAACGTATATTCATGAATCATTAAGGCCTATAATGGAGGTAACTTATGGATGTTTAGTTTATCAAGAGCAAGTAATGCAGGTTGTTAGAGATTTAGGTGGTTATACTTATGGTCGTAGTGACTTGGTTAGAAGAGCCATGGGTAAAAAGAAAATGGATGTAATGGAAGAGGAAAGACAATATTTTATTTACGGAAAGAAAGATGATAATGGAGAAACTGAGATAACTGGATGTATAGCAAATGGCATTCCAGAAGATGTAGCTAATAAAATATTTGATGATATGATAGATTTTGCAAAATATGCATTTAATAAGTCTCATGCTGCTGCTTATGGCGTATTATCTTATGAAACCGCATATCTAAAAGCTCATTATCCAGTAGAGTTTATGGCTGCATTAATAACAAGTGTTATGGGAAATACTGATAAAGTTGTTGAATATATAAGAGAGTGTAATGCTTTAGGAATAGAAGTTTTAAAGCCTGATATAAATAAAAGTTTTGGAAAATTTTCAGTTGAAGGTAATAATATTAGATTTGGATTAGCAGCAGTAAAAAATGTTGGGGTTAACGTAATAAATAACATAATAAATGAAAGAGAAATAAATGGTATATTCGGAGACTTTGTAGATTTAGTAAAAAGGTTAGACTCAAAAGATACAAATAAAAGAGTACTAGAAAGTTTAATTAAATGTGGAGCTTTTGATAATATAAGTCAAAATAGAGCGAGTTTAATGGCGGGGTATGAAAGTTTATTAGATAGTATTTCTATGGATAGAAAGAAAAACGTTCAAGGTCAAATATCTTTATTTGATGCATTTGGATCAAGTGAAGAGACTGAACAATTTCAGGAAATATATACTATGCCAAAGTATGATGAATATGAAGAAAGAGAGAAGTTAAGCTTAGAAAAAGAAGTTTTAGGTATGTATGTAAGTGGACATCCTTTATCTCAATATAAAAAAGAATTAGAAAGAAATACATCAATGGACAATGGAAAATTAAATTCTTTAAAAGAAGATGAAGAAACTTATTTTAGCTTAGACGAAAGAGAAGTTATAATGGGTGGAATGGTAGTGAACAAAACTATTAAAACTACTAAACGTAACGATATTATGGCATTTATAGAATTGGAAGATTTATATGGAACAATAGAAATAATAGTATTTCCTCAGATTTTACAAAAATATAATACTATGCTAAATGAAGATAATATAATATATGTCAAAGGACGATTAAGTATAAAAGAAGGGGAAAATGCGAAAATTATTGCTAAAGACTTTAAAGATATAAATGATAAAAGTAACTTTGCAGAAGATGGAAATTATAGAGCAAAAAAATCAACAAAAACAGGATTATATTTGAAAGTTGATAGTTTTAACAATAAAATATTAGTAGATAATATATTATCTGTAGTGGATAATTATAAAGGCAATGAATCCGTATACCTATATGCAGAAGATACAAAGCAACTATATAAGTGGAATGGCGTATTTGTAAATATAAATAAAAATGTAATAGATAAGTTAGAAAACTTACTATCGAAAGAAAATGTAAAGGTAAAAATGTAAGTAAAAAAATAAAAAAAAATAAATGCTTACAATAGTATAAAAAAATAATAAAGATATGGTATAATATCAAAAAATAGATATTTTTTGGAGATTTTTAATTTTTTTACTCATGATGGGATAAAAAAAGAAAATAGGGACATGTAATGTCCCTGTAAAAAGTAATCGGGAGGAAATACTATGAAAACTATAGGGATTTTAACAAGTGGAGGAGATGCTCCAGGAATGAATGCAGCTATAAGAGCTGTAGTAAGATCAGCTATATATTATGGTTGTAAGGTATATGGTATAAACAGAGGATATAAAGGATTATTAGAAGAAGACTTATTTGAAATGAATTTATCTTCTGTTGGTGATATCATACATAGAGGAGGTACTATCCTAAAATCTTCTAGATGTGAAGAATTTAGAACAGAAGAAGGAAGATTAAAAGGTGTTAAAGTACTTAAAAAATATAAAATAGATTGTTTAGTTGTAATAGGTGGAGATGGATCATTTAATGGAGCTCAAAAAGTAAGTGATTTAGGATTCCCTGCAATAGGTATACCTGGAACAATAGACAATGATTTAGCTTATACAGACTATACTATAGGGTTTGATACTGCTATGAATACAATAGCAGATGCTATAAGTAAAATAAGAGATACATCTTCTTCTCATGAAAGGGTTAACATAGTTGAAGTAATGGGTAGACATTGTGGAGACTTAGCTTTATACTCTGGGCTTGCAGGTGGAGCAGAAACTATAATAGTTCCAGAAGTAGATTTCAAAGTAGAAGATATATGTAATAGATTAAGAACTACACAAAAAAGAGGCAAAAGACATAGTATAATAGTTTTAGCTGAAGGTGTAGGAAATGCTAATGACTTAGGTAAAGAAATAATAAAAGAGACAGGTGCAGATTTAAGAGTAACTGTTTTAGGACACGTACAAAGAGGAGGATGTCCATCTGTATTCGATAGAATTCTTGCAAGTAGAATGGGAGTAAGAGCAGTTGAATTACTATTAGATGGAAAATCAGCTAGAGTTGTAGGTATAAGAGATAATAAAATTATAGATATGGACATAAATGAAGCGCTTTCAATGAGTAGAGAATTTGATAAAGATACTTATGAGATGGCTAAAATACTGTCTATATAATAATAGGAGGAATATATATGCTTAAGGATGTAAAAAGAACTAAAATAGTTTGTACACTAGGACCAGCTTCAGATTCTGAGGAAACATTAACACAGCTTGTAGAGAATGGGTTAAACGTTTGTAGATTTAACTTTTCTCATGGTTCACATGAAGAACATAAAGCAAGACTAGATGTAGCTAAAAAAGTTAGGGAAAAGCTAAATAAGCCAGTTGCTTTATTATTAGATACAAAGGGTCCTGAAATAAGAACAGGTCAATTTGCAGATCCAGAGGTTTTATTAGAAGAAGGAGATAAGTTTACTATAACAATGAAAGATGTTGTAGGAACTAAGGAAATGTGTACAGTAAGCTACAAGGACCTTGTTAAAGATGTTACTGTAGGTGATATGATATTAATAGATGATGGCCTTGTTGGGCTTAGGGTTCAAGAAATAAACGGAGATGATATAGTTTGTTTAGTTGAGAACTCTGGAATAGTTAAAAATCATAAAGGGGTAAATGTACCAGGTGTAAAAATAAACTTACCAGCGATAACTCCAAAAGATATAAGTGATATAGAATTTGGTATAAGTCAAGGTATAGATTTTATAGCTGCATCTTTTGTAAGAAAAGCATCTGACGTATTAGCTATAAGAGAAATATTAGAAAAAAATAACGCTACATATATACAAATAATATCTAAGATAGAAAATCAAGAGGGGGTAGACAACTTAGATGAAATATTAAAAGTGTCTGATGGTATAATGGTAGCTAGAGGAGACCTTGGAGTTGAAATACCAACTGAAGAAATGCCTATAGTTCAAAAAATGATGATAAAGAAATGTAAAGAATTAGCTAAGCCAGTTATAACTGCTACTCAAATGCTTGATTCTATGATAAGAAATCCAAGACCAACAAGAGCAGAAGTAACTGATGTTGCAAATGCAATATATGATGGAACTGATGCTATAATGTTATCAGGGGAAACTGCTGCAGGTAAATATCCAATAGAAGCAGTAAAAACTATGGCTACAATAGCTAAAAGAACAGAACAAACTTTAGAATATTCAAAGTTATTAAAAGAAAATGCAACTAATCATGAAACAGTTACAGATGCAATAAGTTATGCAACTTGTTCTACAGCAGTTTCATTAAATGCATCAGCAATAGTTACAGCTACATCTTCTGGATATACAGCAAGAATGGTATCTAAATTTAGACCTCAATCTCCAATAATAGCTGCAACTGCAGATGATAGAGTTATGAGACAATTAAATCTTAGTTGGGGAGTATACCCAGTTAAATCAGAATTAGCATCAAATACAGATGAGGTTATAGAAAACTCTATAGCTGCAGCTAAAGATGCTAAGTATGTAAATGATGGTGAATTAGTTGTAGTAACTGCTGGTGTACCAGTTGGTGTAAGTGGAACTACTAATTTAATTAAAGTTCATGTAATGAGTGAAGAAATAGTTCAAGGAATCGGTGTAGGTAACAAAACTATTGAAGGTAATGTTCGTATAGTAAAATCAGGTGAAGCTTGTGAAGAGTTTAATGAAGGTGATATATTAGTAACAACTATGACTGATATAGAAATGAATCCTTATATAGAAAAAGCTGGAGCAATAGTTACTGAAGAGGGTGGAATGACATCTCATGCAGCTATAGTTGGATTAAACCTAAATAAAGCTGTAGTTGTATCTGCATTTAATATACTTAAATTAGTTGAAAATGGTGAGGTTGTTACTGTAGATGCTTCAAGAGGAGTTATATACAGAGGTTCTACAAGAGTTTTATAGAGTTAACGAAATTGTCAGAAAATACTTGAAATAAATAGTAAATAATGGTAATATATATTTAAGTTGTTTAAGCCACTAGGTTGATAGTTAACTTAGTGGCTATTTTATACAAGTAATTTACAGAAAATTTAGAAAAATAAAAACAATTTTATTGTATACAAATAGTTTAAAAAGGAGGGATATATAATGACCGAAAGTAGAGAGAACTGGGGTTCAAAAATAGGTCTTATATTAGCAATGGCAGGTAATGCTGTTGGGTTAGGGAATTTCTGGAGATTTCCGTATGTAGCTGCTTCAAATGGTGGCGGAGCATTTATGATACCATATTTTTTCGCATTAATAGTTATAGGAATACCTGTAATGTTAGTAGAGTGGAGTATAGGTCGCTATGGAGGTAAACATGGCCATGGTACATTGGGGCCAATGATGTATATACAAGCAAAACAAGCAATGTCACCTAAGAAGGCAATTATAGTTGGTTCTTTATGTGGAATGATAGCATTTGCAGTAACAATATTAGTTAACTCTTATTATAATCATATAATAGGTTGGTCACTAGGATTTGCAGTACATTCATTACTTGGTACATATAAATCAGACCCGGGAGCATTCTTTGGGGCATATGTACAAGATCCAAAGATGTTAGTATTTTGGGTAATTTCATTATCAATACTAGCAATAGCAGTAATGAAAGGAATACAAGATGGTATAGAATCATGGGCAAAAATAATGATGCCAGTTCTTTATATATTTGGTATTATATTGGGGATAAGAGCTTTAACATTAGGATCACCAGTTAACCCTGACTGGAGTTCTTTAAAAGGTCTAAACTTCGTTTGGAATCCTGATTTTAGCCAACTATCATGGAGCTCAGCAATAGCTGCTGCAGGTCAGATATTCTTTACATTATCATTAGGAATGGGTATTATACAAAATTATGCATCATATTTAAAACCAGATGAAGATATAATAACAGCATCTGTAGCAACAGTATCATTAAATGAGTTTGCAGAAGTTGTATTAGGTGGTACAGCAGTTATTCCTATAGCATATGCATTTTTAGGTCCAGAAGGAATAAAGGGGAGTATAGGTTTAGCATTTATGGCATTACCGAATGTATTTAGTACAATGACTGGTGGAGGAATATTTGGAGCATTATGGTTCTTACTGTTATTCTTCGCTGGAATAACATCTGCAATAGCAATGTATAATTATTTAGTTGCATTATTAGAAGAAGATGCAGGTATAAATAGAAAAAAAGGTGCTTGGATAGTTTTCATTGGATACTTAATAGTTGGAACACCAATAGCTTTAGAATCGGTTTTAACTAAGAGTGCAAATCTAATGTACTTTACAGAAGTTGATAACTGGATAGGAAACTATTTATTAATAGTTTTAGGTTTAATAGAGATTATAATTATCGGATGGTGTGTAAAAGATACTGCATTAGAAGAAATGAATAGAGGTGGATTATGGAAGGTACCAAAGTGGTTCTTTAGGTTATTCCATCAGTTCTTAACACCACTAACAATAATAGCATTCTTATTCTTCTTTACAGTTGATTATGCAAAAGCTGGTAATTTTAATGTAATACCATCATATGTTGCGTCAACACCAGAGTTTATTCCTTGGGTAAACTTAGGGCGTGTAGTTGTATTTGTTGTTTTAGTAATAGGTTTTATTCAATCATATAAATCAATAAAAAGCAAATACACTAAAGAAATAGAAAGTAATAAAGCAACTAATTTATAAGGAGATGATAGATATGACTAGTTCAGCATGGCTATTTATGGGATGTATATGGGCTGCTGTATTTACATCAATAGGAATATCAATGAGAAAGATAATAAAAAATCAATAAAATAGTTAGGGGTGTATTTATAATACACTCCTTTTAATTATCAAATGATATTTAGGAGGTGGGTTTATTGAAGACAAATTTAATTTTAAGCACAATAAATCAATTACTAGAAGAGATAAATAAAACAAACATATTAAAATCAAAAAGTATCAAAAAGTATACTAAAGACTTAATAAAAGTAAAATCAAAATATGAGGTTTTAGAGATAGATGAAAAGCATAAAACTCAGTATAATAAAATGAATTCAAAGGGTATTGAATTATTAAAAGAAATGACAAATTCTAAAAATAAAGTAAATGATATAGAGAAAAATTTAGAGGTATACATAAGATATTTAAATGCATCATTATATGATTTCCAAGAAAAAACTTTATATTTAAGGAAATATATAACAAGTTTTTTATTTTGCTCAATACTATTTTTAGCATTATCACCGCAGTTTTATGGATTTATTCTTCCGGTATTATTCTTCTTACCTATATATATGGGATTAAAGGGTGTAAAGCAAAGATCTATGACTGGATTTTATATGACAATGAGTGTTGTACCAATGGGTATAATGACGGCTGTGACATGGATAAGGTATGGAATAAATGCAAAATCAAATTATGATGAATTTGTACAACTAATAGTTAATGATGGTGTATCTATAGAATTAGCAAGAAATTTAGTTTGGATAGGTCCTGTATTAGGAGTTTTATTATTAGGATTTTCTTTATTACAGATGTATAGAGGATTTAAAGCTAAAAATTTATTTATATAAGATATTACAATGTTTTTAGGTTAGGGATAAATCAAAAGTCACTAAAATAAATTTTAGTGACTTTTATATATATAAATTAATTTATATATAATGATTTGATTGTATTTATATATACAAAGGTATTAAAAGTAAAGATTTATTTATATAAGGGCTTTATAAGCCTTTGTTTTTTTGGTAAAATAAATTCTTGTAGTTTCTTAAATAATATGTACGGAGGATTAACCTATGTTGGCAAAAAATAAAGAGTATGTAGTAGATATAGTAGATATAGGTCAAGGCGGCGTTGGAATAGGTAAATACGATGGATTTACAGTATTTGTAGATGGCGGGCTAGTAAAAGATAAAGTAAGGGTAAAAATCAACAAATCAAAGAAAAATTATGCAGTTGGAGATATAGTTGAGATAATAGAAGCATCTCCATACAGAGTAAAAAGAAGATGCAATGATAATTTAAAAGAATGTGGAGGATGCCAAATTCAAGAGTTAGATTATCAAAAGCAACTTGATATAAAAACAAATGAAGTAAAACAAGTTATAAGTAGAATCGGAAAATTAGAAAATGTAGAAATTCATAACACTTTAGGTATGGAAAATCCAATAAGGTATAGAAATAAAGCTCAATTTCCTATTCAGAAGGTGGACTCGAATCCATTAATAGGTTTTTACAAAAAAAAGAGTCATGATATAATACCTACGGATAAATGTATAATACAGCATGAAATAAATGATAAGATTATGAAAATAATAAAAACATATATAAATGCTTACAATGTTAGTGTTTATGATGAAAAAACTCATACTGGAGTTTTAAGACATTTAGTAACTAAAGTAGGATTTACAACAAATGAAGTTATGGTGGTGTTAGTTGCAAATGGAAGAAAGTTACCATATTTAAAAGAATTAGCATCAGTATTATTAGAGAATGTTCCTGGTTTTAAAACATTAGTTGTAAATGTAAATAGAGAGAAAACTAATGTTATATTAGGAAAAGAAAACATAGTAATTTATGGAGATGGAAAAATAAATGATTACATCGGTGATTTAGTTTTCGAAATATCACCATTATCATTTTTCCAAGTGAATCCTATTCAAACGGAAGTTTTATATAATAAAGCATTAGAGTATGCGGACTTAAAAGAAAATGATACGGTATTTGATATATATTGTGGAATAGGAACTATATCTTTATTCTTAGCTCAAAAAGCTAAGAAAGTATATGGTATAGAAATAGTAGAAGATGCTATTAAAGATGCGAAAATAAATGCTAATTTAAATAAATTAGATAATGTTGAATTCTATGTTGGAAAAGCTGAAGAGGTTGTTCCTAAAATGTACAAAGATGGAAAGACTGCTAATGTAGTAGTAGTAGACCCCCCAAGAAAAGGATGCGATGAGAAAGTTCTTGATACTATAGTATCAATGGAGCCTGACAGAGTGGTTTATGTTTCGTGTAACCCATCAACTTTAGCTAGGGATTTAGCCTATTTAGATGAAAGAGGGTATAAGTGTGTAGAAGTACAACCTGTAGATATGTTCCCTCATACAATGCATGTTGAAAGTGTAGCAAAATTAATAAAAAAATAAATTTATAAAAAGCTATCTAAATATATTTAGATAGCTTTTTTACTTAGTTAAATAAATTATTAGAAATAAATATAAATAAAATATATATTGAAAATATAACGAAATTGTAAGGATATTTGTAAGATAAATTTAAGATTTATAGTGTATACTTAATCTATAATAGACGTAATAAATTATAAAAAATAGGTTAGGGGATTAAAATGAAGAATAATAAAACTAAGACCTTATTACAATATGTATTTTTAATTTTACTAATAGGAATAACAACTAGTATAGTTTTTAAGACTTTAGATATAAAATTACTATCCAGTGTTTTAAATATGGTAGATGAAAAGTATTTAGTCATAGGAGCTTTAGCTATATTTATAAATATAGGATTAGAGGGATTAGTAATTAGGATATTAATTGATGGAACGCATAAGGTTAAAGTAAAATTTAGAGGATTAAAATTAGCTACTATAGGATTTTATTATAATTTAGTTACACCATTTGCATCTGGAAGCCAACCAATGCAAATATATGTGTTAACTAAATATAAAATGCCATTAAGTAAAGCGGGAGCGATTATAACTAATAAATCAATACTTTATCAGTTTGTGGTAACTATGTATTGTTTAATATTAATGATTTTAAATTTTAAAGTAATAAAAAATCAAATGAGTACACTCTTACCTTTAGTTTCTATTGGTATAGCTATGAATTTATTCACTATATTTATGGCTTTATTAGTAATATTAAATCCTATTAAAGTAAAACAGTACATTAGAATAATTATAAATTACCTTTGTAGATTTAAAGTTTTTAAATTTATTGATGGAAAAATAGATAGTATTGATAGATTTATAGATGACTACAGTGAATCTATACAATTTTTTATTAAAAATAAAAAGTTAATGATAACGACAATTATGCTTACGATTGTTCAAATTAGTTTTTATTTTAGTATATCGTTCTGGATATATAAAGCATTTAATTTACAAGGTCATACTTATTTAAATATATTAACTTTACAAGTTCTTTTATATATGGCAATATCTCCAATTCCTACTCCTGGTAATGTTGGAGCTAATGAATTAGCATTCTTTACAATATTTAAAGGTGTATTTCCATCATATTTAATGGGGTATGCAGTATTTTTATATGGTGGATTTATGTATTATTTAATTTTAATTGGAAGCGGTATATTTACTATAATCACTCATCATAGAATGAAAGATAGTAGTGTAAATAAAATAAATTTAGTTACAAATGAATAATAGCAAAAAGGCTTATTTAAACTTATAATTTATATATATTTAAGTTTAAATAAGCTTTATTTATTAATTTAACAAAATAAAACAAGGGAAACTTAATATAGTATTGAATTAAAGTATATAAATAATCATTTCAAAAGAACATATCAAAATAACTTATATAGTACTCATAATTTAAATCAAATATAAATTTTATATCTTATAAGAATAAATCATAAAACTCATAATATTTATTTAGTAGGCACTTTTTAATATTTACCATGGAAGAAAATTTTAAGGGGAGATGAATATGGAAAAAAAAGTATTAACGGTGTGCCCTTACTGTGGAGCTGGATGTCAGTTAAATCTTGTAGTTGATAATAATAAGATTTTAAGAGCAGAACCAGCACAAGGCAGAACAAATGAGGGTAACTTATGTTTAAAAGGTCATTATGGATGGGATTTTTTAAATGATCCAAAGATATTAACACCAAGATTAAGAAAACCAATGATAAGAAAAAATGGGAAGTTAGAAGAAGTAGAATGGAATGAAGCTATTGAATATACAGCTTCAAGGTTAAGTGATATAAAAGCAAAATATGGACCAGATTCTATTATGGGGACTGGATCAGCAAGAGGACCTGGAAATGAAGCTAACTATGTTATGCAAAAATTTATGAGAGCAACAATTGGAACTAATAATGTAGATCATTGTGCCCGCGTTTGACATGCACCATCTGTAGCCGGTTTGGCTTACTCACTAGGTAGTGGGGCAATGTCTAACTCTATACCAGAGATAGAGAATGCAAGTTTATTATTTGTATTTGGATACAATGGAGCAGATTCACATCCGATAGTTGCAAGAAGAATAGTCAGAGCAAAAGAAAAAGGAGCTAAAATAATAACTATAGATCCTAGGATTACTGAAACTGCTAGAATATCTGATATGCACTTAGCGTTAAAGGGTGGAACTAATATGATATTAGTTAATGCTTTTGGAAACGTTTTAATAGAAGAAAAATTATATGATGAAGAGTTTGTAAGAGAGCATACCCAAGGATTTAAAGAATACAAAGAAATAGTAAAAATATATACACCCGAGTATGCAGAAAAATATACAGGTGTGCAAGCTAATATGATAAGAAAATCAATGAGAGAATATGCAAAAGCAAAAGATGCGATGATACTTTATGGAATGGGAGTCTGTCAATTTGGTCAAGCTGTTGATGTTGTTAAAGGGTTAGCGTCACTAGCATTACTAACAGGAAACTTTGGTAGACCTAATGTAGGGATAGGCCCAGTTCGTGGTCAAAATAATGTTCAAGGAGCATGCGATATGGGAGCACTTCCTAATGTATTCCCAGGATATCAAAGTGTTACAGATCCTAAAATGAAGGAAAAATTTGAAAGAGCATGGGGAGTTAAATTATCAGATCATAATGGATATAGCTTAACAGAGGTACCACATTTAGTTTTAAAGGATAAGAAACTTAAAGCATATTACATATTTGGAGAAGACCCTGTACAAAGTGATCCGGATGCAACTGAGGTAAGAGAAGCTTTAGATGAATTAGATTTTGTAATTGTTCAAGATATATTTATGAATAAAACAGCACTTCATGCAGATGTAATTTTACCAGCAACTTCATGGGGAGAACATGATGGTATTTATAGTAGTGCGGATAGAGGATTCCAAATAATGAGAAAAGCAGTAGAACCAAAAGGTGATGTTAAAACTGATTGGCAAATAATAAGCGAAATATCAACTGCTATGGGTTATCCTATGGAATATAAAAATACAAAAGAGATATGGGATGAAATGAGAAGTTTAACTCCAAATTTTGCTGGAGCAACTTATGAAAAAATAGAAAAACAAGGTTGCGTTCAATGGCCTTGTAAAAGTGAATCTGCTGAAGATAAAGGAACAATGTATCTTCATAAAGGTGGTATATTTTCAACTCCAACGGGAAAGGGTAATCTATTTGCTACAGAGTGGAGACCCCCTATGGAATTAGAAGATGATGAATATCCATTTAGTTTATGTACAGTAAGAGAAGTGGGGCATTACTCTGTTAGAACTATGACAGGTAACTGTAGAACTCTTGCTAAACTTGAAGACGAACCAGGATATCTTCAAGTAAATGAAGAAGATGCACAAAATTTAGGTATAAAAGATAAAGAATTAATTAAGGTAAGTTCAAGAAGAGGAAGTGTGCTTACTAGAGCGTTGGTTACAGATAGAGTAAAACCAGGAGCAACTTATATGACGTATCAATGGTGGGTAGGAGCATGTAATGAACTTACGATTGCTAATCTAGATCCTATATCTAAAACACCAGAATATAAATACTGTGCTATTAAGATTGAAAAAATTGAAAACCAAGAACTTGCAGAAAAACAATTAAAAAAAGAATACCAAGATATAAAAGAAAAGATGTTATTAAAAAATATATAAATATTAAAAGGGGATATTCTCATATGAATACTTTAGATCATAATGATGAAATGAAAGCATATAGAAATACATTTAAGGTTCCTATAATAAAATTAGATGAGTTTAGTTATAGACACACCGAGGATACAATAATAGCAGAATATCCTCTTAGTCTTGTTTTAAATGGTAAATTTGAAAATACATTTTTATGTACTCCAACTAATTTAAAAGAATTGATAATAGGTTATTTATTAACTAAAGGTTGTATTACAAGTAAAGAAGATTTAATTAGTATGGTAATAGATAAAGAAAATAAAGTTGTGGATGTAAATATAAAAGATATTGAAAATATAAACTTAGATTATAATTCAATAAATTCTAAATCACATATATATGTAGATCATGTTTATGAAATCATGGAGTCAAGCCTAAATCATTCAAAATTATTTAAAGATACTGGAGGAGTACACAGTGTAGCTATTTTTGAAGGGAATAAAGAAACTATAAGTTGCGAAGATGTTGCTAGACATAATGCTATGGATAAAGCAATAGGACACTGTATATTACACAATATTAATTTTGATAATAAAGCTATTGCAGTAAGTGGAAGAATATCATATGAAATGCTTTTAAAAGTAGCTAAAGCTAAAATACCGATAGTTATTTCTAAATCAGCTCCAACCAATTTATCTGTGGAATTAGCAAAAAAATCAAATATAACGCTTATAGGATTTGTTAGGGGAAAAAGAATGAATATTTATACTCATTCTTATAGAGTAAAGATATAAAATATACAAATAAAATTATAAAGGTGGAGGAATATGAGTAATAATTTAGGATCTTTTGTAATTGCAGATTCAAGCAAATGTACAGGATGTAGAGCTTGTGAACTTGCTTGTTTTACAAAACATAACAAAGATAATAATGTTGGTTATACTGTAGGGACTGTTGAAGTTCCAGTAATACCTAGATTATATTTAGTTAAAGATGAAGATGTATGTATGCCTATTCAATGTAGACATTGTGAAGATGCACCATGCTTAAATACCTGTCCAGTAAAAGCTATATCAAGAGAAGATGGAGTTATGGTAGTAGATAATGATAAATGTATCGGATGTAAAACTTGTTTATTAGCATGCCCATTTGGCGCCATAGATTTACAGACTCAATATAAAAATGGAAAAGAGGTTGAGCAAAGGGGAATAGATGAAAGTAATAAAGTAGCATACAAATGTGATTTATGTAAAGAAGATATCACAATTGCATGTATTAATGCTTGTCCTAATGAAGCTCTAAAGCTTATATCACCTATAGAAGATAAAAAATCTAAAAATATAAAAGCTGCACTTAGTTTATTATTAACTAATAAATAAATGTGAAAGGGGGAGGAATAATGATAATAAATATAGATAAAGATTTATGTACAGGATGTCAAGAATGTGTAAAAGTCTGTCCTACATCTGCAATTGAAGGAAATAAAGGAGAGCCACAAGAAATTAATTCACAAAAATGTGTAATGTGTGGACAGTGTGTTCAAGTCTGTAAATCATATGCATCCTTAATTGATAATGGTTATGAATTTATAGATGAAAAAAGAAAAGAAAGAAATCTACCTAAATCAATAAAAGAGCCAATATTTGCAGCTCATAATGTATGTGATGTAGAGAAAGTAAAAGAAGCCTTAGATGATCCTAATAAATTTACAATAGTACAATGTGCACCAGCAGTTAGAGTAGCTATAGGGGAAGAATTTGGATTAAGTTTAGGGTCTTTAACTCCTGGTAAAATGGCTGCAGCGCTTAAGAATTTGAATTTTGATAGGGTATATGATACAAATTTTCCAGCGGATTTGACTATAATGGAAGAAGGGAGCGAACTAATAACTAGAGTTACAAACGGTGGGACACTACCTATGTTTACATCATGTTGTCCTGCATGGGTAAAATTTTTAGAAGATAATTATCCAGAATTAACAGACCACCTTTCTTCATGTAAATCACCTCAACAAATGGGGGGAGCAGTTTTTAAAACATATGGAGCACAAATAAACAATGTAGATCCATCAAAAATATATAGTGTATCTATAATGCCTTGTACATGTAAGAAATATGAAGCAGGTAGAGATGAGATGAATTCAAGTGGATATAAAGATGTTGATGTAGTTTTAACTACAAGAGAGCTTGCTTATTTGATAAAAGATATGGGGATAGATTTTAACAATTTAGATGATGAGAAGTTCGAGTCTCCATTAGGAACATATACTGGTGCTGGAACTATATTTGGGGTAACTGGCGGTGTTATGGAAGCGGAATTAAGAACTGGATATGAGCTAATAACTAAGGAAAGTATACCAAGCATAGATGTAAATGAAGTTAGAGGAAGTGAAGGTTTTAGAAGATTAGACATAACTGTTGGAAACTTAAATCTAAAGGTAGGAGTAGTAAGTGGATTAAAAAATGTAGTTCATATATTAGAAAGTTTAAAGAAGGGTAATTTGGACTTAGATTTTATAGAAGTAATGACATGTCCTTTAGGATGTGTAAGTGGAGGAGGCCAACCAAAATTATTATTAGAAGAATATAGAAATGTTGCTTATAAAAAAAGAGCAGAGTCAATATATGATCATGATAGAAGTTTGCAATTTAGAAAATCTCATGAAAATCCAGAAATAAAAAAAATTTATGAAGAATTTTTAAAAGAGCCTTTAGGTAGTATATCTCATCATTTACTACACACTGAATATTGTATAGGAAAGGAAGTGGCTAAATAAATGAATTGTTTTGTTATAGCTGATCCTAATAAATGTATAGGGTGTAGAACTTGTATGATAGCATGCGTAGTAGAGCATAGTGATGAAGAAATATTTCATGAAAAGTATGAATATATAAATTTTAATCCTAAGTTAGATGTAATAAAAACTGAAAAGGTAAGTGTACCAGTTCAATGTAGACACTGCGAAGATGCACTATGTGCAAAAGTATGCGCTAATAATGCTATTAAAAATGTCAAAAATGGTATAAAAATAGATGAAAAAAATTGTATAGGGTGTAAGACTTGTATGGTAGCATGTCCTTTTGGAGCAATAGACTTATTTACTTTAAAAGAAGTATCTGATGATAAATTATATTTTAAAGAAAAAATGATTGCTAATAAATGTGATTTATGTATGAACTCTGAAGATGGTCCCGCATGTGTTAGAGTGTGCCCAACCAAAGCATTTAGAATTATTAAAGAAAATGATATAAAAGTAAATGTAAAAAATAAGAGAAAATCATCAATATTAATATAAGTAAGTTCATAAAACTATATAAATTAAAATATAGTTTTAAAATATCTCTATTGTGGTAATATAAGGTATGAGGATTAATAAGGAGTGAGATATATGACATTTACAAAAATAAATGATGTGGATAACAATACTCATAACAGAGATTGTATAATGATAGTTAATTTTAATAAAAAAGAATCTACTTTAATAAAAAATATATGTGGGTTTATTGGTGTTAGAGATTGTATATTTTTAGATAAAACAAACGGAAATGCAATAATTAAAAGTATATTAGATAACGACATATCATCAGATTGTGAAGATGGTTTTGTAAATAAAGCTGTTATATTTAATAATATACATAATAAAAAGATAAATTCATTCTTAGAAAGTTTAAAGAAGATGAGAATAAATAGACCTTTGACAGCTATGGTTACAGAAACAAGTATAGACTGGACATTAAATAACTTACTTTATAACTTGATAGAAGAAAGAAAAGCTTTGTCTACTGGAAAAGACTTTTCTCATAAATAAAAAAATAAAATGTATCAAGAAGTCCTCTAATTTTTAGGGGATTTTTTTGTATAAAAAATTAATTTACTTTTAATAGATGGTTTAATGTTATACTAAAAAATATAAAATTTACATACGAATATTTGGAGATAATACATACTAAAAGAGGAAATAAGCAGATTTAAGTAGGAGGATAATTTTATGGATGTAAAATCTAGGATAGATGAATTAAGAAAAGAAATAGAATATCATAACAACAAATACTATAACGAAGATTCACCGGAAATATCAGATTATGAATATGATAAATTAACAGTTGAATTAAGAAAATTAGAAGAGGAACATCCTGAATTTAATATAGAAAATTCACCTACTAAAAAAGTAGGAGGTACTGTAAAGAGAGAATTAAGAAAAGTGGAGCATGACGTGCCAGTAATTAGTTTACAAGATGTCTTTAGTAAAGAGGATGTATATGAATACGTAAATAAAATGATAGCTGAACTTAAAGAACCTAGATTTGTAGTTGAGAAAAAGATAGACGGACTTTCAGTTGTATTAAGATATCATAATGGAGAGTTAACAGAAGGTATAACTAGAGGTGATGGTGTTATTGGAGAGTCAGTTTATGAAAACTTATTACAAATAAAGAATGTTCCTAAAACGATACCTACGAAACTACCTTACTTAGAGGTTCGTGGAGAGGTTTATATATCTAACAGAGAATTTGAAGAAGTTAATAAAAGACAGGAAGAAGTAGGAGCTAAGAAATATCAAAATCCAAGAAACTTAGCAGCAGGAACTTTAAGACAATTAGACCCATCAATAGTTAGAGATAGAAATTTAGATATATTTGTATTCAATCTTGAAATATCTGAGGGGATGGAATTTAATTCTCATTCAGAAACTTTAGAATGGCTTAAAGAACAAGGATTTAAAGTAAGTCCTGATTTTAAGGTATGTGAAACTGTAGAAGAAGTATGGGATTATATATCTAATGTAGGTGATCAAAGATGGAGTTTAGAGTATGCAATAGATGGAGCTGTTGTAAAAGTTGATGATTTAGCTGATAGAAAAAAATTAGGAATGACTAGCAAGGTACCTAGATGGGCAGTTGCATACAAATATCCACCAGAGCAAAAAGAAACTATAGTAAAAGATATAATAATACAAGTTGGCCGTACAGGAAGGTTAACTCCTTTAGCAGTACTTGAACCTGTTAGACTAGCAGGAACTACTGTTTCAAAAGCTACCTTACATAATCAAGATGTTATAAATGAAAAAGATGTAAGGATAGGAGATACTGTAATAGTTCAAAAAGCTGGTGATATAATTCCAGAAGTTATAAAAAGTATTCCAGAAAAAAGATTGTCAGATTCTAAACCATATGTGATACCTAATATATGTCCAATATGTGGAGAATCAACAGTTAGAGATGCAAATGGAGCAGATACACGTTGTGTAAACCCAGCGTGCGATGCACAAGCAACTAGAAGTATATCGTACTTTGTTTCTAAAGATGCAATGAATATAGTTGGGTTTGGTAAAAGTAAGGTAGAAGCATTGATGGCAGCAGGGTATATAAAAGATATAGGTGATATATATCAACTTAAAAATTATAAGGATGAAATACTGGAGAAGAATGTTATAGGAAGAGATAAGTCTGTAAATAATCTTCTTAATGCAATAGAAGAATCAAAAACTAATAATATTGATAAGTTAATTACAGGTCTTGGAATAAAAAATGTAGGAAAACAATCAGCTAAAGTTTTAGCTGAAAACTTTGCTAATATGGATGAAGTAGCTAAGGCAGACTATGATCAATTAATAAATCTACCTGATTTTGGGGATACGATGGTAAATGATATAATTAAATACTTTAAAAGTGAAAAGTATCATACAATAATATCTAAGTTTAAAGAGTATGGTGTTAATGTAGTTTCGAAATCATCTGAAACAAAAGCTGAAGATAGTAGATTTGAAGGAATGACTTTTGTAATAACAGGAACACTACCAACTATGAAAAGAGATGAAGCTTCTGCACTAATTCAG
Source organism: Desulfovibrio sp. Marseille-P6017 (assembly GCA_900604495.1). The sequence continues at coordinate 48,773 of UWOR01000003.1, forward strand.
TCATTTGGAGGTAAAGTTTCAGGAAGTGTGTCAAAAAAAACTAGTTATGTGTTAGCAGGAGAAGAGGCTGGAAGCAAATTAACTAAAGCTCAAACATTAGGTATAACAATTATTGACGAAGAGCAATTCAAGGAAATAATAAAATAAATAAAAAAATTAAGAGGTCTTTATTAAATAAGCATAAATATAGTCTTATTAATAAGGACTTTTTATTTAGAAAAATGAATAAGTTAGATGTAATATAATTTAAAGTTAGATATTAGCATAATATATTATGAATTGTATAATCATTACAAACTTAGAAAATAATAAATGAATGATATAGTATATTAATAAAGTTAATTTATATACTGTATTATGTGTAGTAAATTAATATAAATAGTGCTAGAATTATTTAATAAAGTGTAAATAATCTTAATTTGAATCTTAGACAGAAAAGTATATGCTGTCTTTTAGAAATATACAAGAAGGTAGATTTAAGAGAGGTAAAAAATGACTAGAATTGATAATAGAAAGTATGACCAAATAAGAGATGTTAAAATAACTAGAAACTATACGAGATATGCAGAGGGATCTGTACTTATAGAAATGGGAGAAACTAAAGTTATATGTACTGCATCAGTAGAAGAAAAAGTACCTCCATTTTTAAGAAATTCGGGCATAGGATGGATAAATGCTGAGTATTCTATGTTACCAAGATCTACTCAACAAAGAAAGATAAGAGATGCATCTAGAGGAAAGATAGATGGTAGAACTCAAGAAATTCAAAGATTAATAGGTAGAGCAATAAGATCAGTAATAGATTTAAGTAAAATAGGAGAAAGAACTATCTGGATAGATTGTGATGTTATACAAGCCGATGGAGGAACTAGAACGTCATCTATAACAGGGGCTTTTGTGGCAGTGGTAGATGCTATATATAAATTATATAAATCTAAGGCAATAAAAGAAATTCCAATAAGAAACTTTGTATCTGCTATAAGTGTAGGTATTGTTGATAAGCAGTACATGATAGATTTATGTTATGAGGAAGATTCAACGGCTCAAGTTGATATGAACATAATAATGACTGATAATGGTGAGTTTGTAGAAGTACAAGGAACTGGAGAAGAAAGACCTTTCTCAAGAAAAGATTTAAATGCGTTATTAGAATTAGGAGAAAAAGGTAATAAAGAATTAATAAAGAAACAAAGAGAAGCTCTAGGAGAAATAGCTGATGAAATACTTGGTATGGAGTATGGAAATGATGTTGTAATTGCTACTAATAATGCTCATAAATTAGAAGAAATAGGTTCGATACTTGAGGATTTTGATTATAATATACATTCATTAAAAGATGTTAACTTAGATGGAATTGAAATCATAGAAGATGGAAAGACATTTGAACATAATGCACTTATAAAAGCAAGGCTAATAGCAAAGAAAACTAAAATGATAACAATATCTGATGATTCAGGATTAGAAGTAGATGCAATTGGCAAAAAGCCAGGTGTTTACTCTGCAAGATTTGCAGGTGAAAATGCTACGGATGAAGAAAACAGAGAAAAATTATTAAAAATGATGAAAAACATACCTTCTAGTCAAAGAAATGCAAGATTTGTATCAGCAATAGCAGTTGTATTCCCTGATGGTAAAGAATTTGTAGTAAGAGGTACTTGTGAAGGTACTATAGCATTTGAGGAAAAAGGAAACAATGGTTTTGGATATGATAATTTATTTATAGTTAATAAATATAATAAAACATTTGCAGAAATGCCTGCATCAATAAAAAATGCAATAAGTCATAGAGCGAATGCACTAGAAATAATGAAAAAGGAGTTTACAAAAAGGGTATCAAGATAATGAGAATTGGTATAGTTAGCGATACACACAGAATGGAGAATTTTATTAATAAAGCAATACCATATCTAAAGGAATGTGATTTAATAATACATGCAGGTGATAATTTTATAGATTCTAAGTACATACATAAAATGACAGGGATAGATATTATAGCAGTAAAGGGAAACTGTGACTTTGAACATATAGAAGATGAAATTATATTTTATATAGAGGATAAAACTATATTTCTATGTCATGGAGATAATTATGGTGTTAAATATGGACTTAATGAAATAGAGAGAGCAGCAATTAATTATGAAGCAAATATAGTTATATTTGGGCATACTCATATACCGTTATCTATTAAAAAAGACAATATCATATATATAAATCCAGGAAGTACATCAATACCCAGAGGTGGATCCTCAAGACAATTTGTCATAATGAATATTGATGAAGGAAAAATTAACTTAGAAGAAATAAATATATAATAGTATAAATAAACCTTCAAATAATAGGGAAGGCTTGTAAATACTTGTAAATAAAAAAACTTATGTGATATAATTAAATAGTTAAATAATAAGTATAATTAAATTACAAATCATTACATAAATTTTAGGAGGAAAAAGTTAATGAAAGCAGAATTAATAAAAAAAGAAGGTAATAAAGTAACTTTTAACTTAACTGTAGATCATGATAAATTTGAAGCTGCAGTAAATAAAGCTTACAATAAAAATAAAGGGAAATTCAACGTACAAGGGTTCAGAAAAGGGAAAGCTCCAAGAAAGTTAATAGAAGCTCAATATGGTAAAGAAGTATTCTACAATGATGCTATAGATTTAGTATTACCAGAAGTTTACCCACAAGCTATAGATACTTTAAACATAGATCCAATAGATAGACCATCATTAGATATTCAAGAAATAAGTCAAGATAATGGTTTAGTAATGGTTGTTGAAGTAGAAGTTAAACCTGAATTTGAATTAGGAACTTACAAAGGTATAGAAATATCTAAAGTTGATAATAATGTAAGTGAAGATGAGGTAGAATTAAGACTTCAAGAAATGGTAAACAGAAACGCTAGATTAGTAAGTGTTGAAGATAAAGCTATAGAAAGCGGAGATACTGCTGTTATAGACTTTGAAGGATTTGACAACGGTTTAGCTTTCGAAGGTGGAAAAGGTGAAAATCATAACTTAGTTATAGGGTCAAACTCTTTCATACCAGGATTTGAAGATCAATTAATAGGTAAAAAAGCTGGAGAAGAAGTTGAAGTTAACGTTACTTTCCCAGAACAATATCATGCAGAAAACTTAGCTGGAAAGCCAGTAGTATTCAAAGTAAAAGTAAATGATGTAAAAGTTAAAGAATTACCAGCTTTAGATGATGAATTTGCTAAAGATACAACTGAATTTGAAACATTAGCTGAGTTAAGAGCTGATGTTAGAGCTAAGGCAGAAGAAGAAACTAAAAACAAAGCTGAAGCTGAAATGAGAAATTCTATAGTTGAAAAAGTAGCAGATAACACAGAAGTTGAAGTGCCAGCTGCTATGGTTGAACATCAAATAGATAATATGATAATGGAACTTAACTACCAATTACAATACCAAGGATTAAACTTACAACAATTATTACAAATGACTGGTAGAAGTATAGAAGAGTTAAGAAATGAGAGAAGAGCTGATGCTGAGAAATTAGTTAAATCATCACTAGTATTAGAAGCAATAGCTAAATCTGAAGGTATAGATGCTTCTGAAGAAGAGCTAACTGAAGAATTAGAAAAAATGGCTTCTATGTACAATATGGAAGTTGAAAAATTAAAATCTTCATTAAGAGATACTGACTTAGAAGATATAAAAGGACAATTAAAAATAAGAAAAACGATAGATTTCTTAGTTGAAAATGCTAAAATAGCTTAATTTTATATAGCTTAAAATTTACAGTAGCCATTAGGCTACTGTAAATTATATATATAAGAATATAGAGGAAATTGAGGGGGTATAGTTTATGGCGTTAGTACCTACAGTCGTAGAACAAACAGGTAGAGGAGAAAGAGCCTACGATATTTATTCTAGATTACTAAAGGACAGAATAATATTCTTAGGAGATGAAGTAAATGATACTACAGCAGGGCTTGTAGTTGCCCAGTTGTTATTTTTAGAAGCCGAAGACCCAGATAAAGATATATATTTATATATAAACTCACCAGGAGGTAGTGTTACAGCTGGTATGGCTATTTATGACACTATGCAATATATAAAACCAGATGTAAGCACAATATGTATAGGATTAGCAGCTTCTATGGGTGCATTCTTATTAAATGCAGGTGCAAAAGGAAAAAGATTTGCCCTACCAAATAGTGAAATAATGATACATCAACCATTAGGTGGAGCAAAAGGTCAAGCAACTGATATAGAAATTCATGCGAAGTGGATATTAAAGATCAGAGAAAGACTAAATAAAATACTTGCAGAAAGAACAGGTCAGCCATTAGAAAAAATTCAAATGGATACTGAGCGTGATAACTTTATGAGTGCAGACGAAGCTAAAGAATATGGTCTAATTGATGAAGTAATTACAAAAGCAAATAGACCGTAGATGAAAAGAGGTGCTTAATATGTCTAAATACGAAGATAAAAGACAGTTAAAATGTTCATTCTGTGGCAAAAGCCAAGATCAAGTAAGAAGATTAATTGCAGGACCAAATGTTTACATTTGTGATGAATGCGTTGAGCTTTGTGACGAAATAATCCAAGAAGAAATAGAAGAAACTATTGATGAGGATACAACATCTTTACCAAAACCAAAAGAAATGATGGAAATCTTAAATGACTATGTAATAGGTCAAGAGAGAGCAAAGAAGGCTTTATCAGTTGCTGTATACAACCATTACAAAAGAATATACAGTAAAAAAGCTAATAGTAAAGATGTAGAAATACAAAAAAGTAATATACTTTTATTAGGACCAACTGGTTCAGGTAAAACTTTATTAGCTCAAACATTAGCTAAAACTTTAAATGTTCCATTTGCTATGGCAGATGCAACTTCTTTAACAGAAGCTGGATATGTTGGAGAAGATGTTGAAAATATACTTTTAAAACTTATTCAAGCAGCTGACTTTGATATGGAAAAGGCTGAAAGAGGTATTATATATATAGATGAGATAGATAAGATAGCAAGAAAATCTGAAAATCCATCTATAACAAGAGATGTTAGTGGAGAAGGAGTTCAACAAGCACTTCTAAAAATATTAGAGGGGACTGTTGCAAATGTTCCACCACAAGGTGGAAGAAAACATCCACATCAAGAGTTCTTAAAAATCGATACTACAAATGTACTATTTATATTAGGTGGAGCATTTGATGGTATAGAAAAAATAATCCAAAGACGTGGAGGAGATAAAACTCTAGGATTTGGAGCTAAAATTGAAAGTAAAAAGGAAGTTGATTTAGGCAAAATATATGCTAAAGTTCTCCCAGAAGACTTATTAAAATTCGGTATAATACCAGAATTTATAGGTAGAATACCTGTTGTAGCAACTCTTGATTTACTAGATGAAGATGCTTTAATGCAAATACTACAACAGCCTAAAAATGCTCTTGTAAAGCAATATAAGAAATTATTAGAGTTAGATGATGTAGAACTAGAATTTGAAGATGATGCTCTTCGTGCTATAGCTAAAAAAGCTATAGAAAGAAACACTGGAGCTAGGGGTCTTAGAAGTATAGTTGAAAATGTTATGATGGAAAGCATGTATGAAGTTCCATCAAGAACAGATATCAAAAAGGTTGTAGTAACTAAAGAATCTGTTGAAGGAAAAGAAAATCCAATTATGATACTTAAAGATCAAGAAGAAAGTGCATAGATATAAAAGGAGCTAAGAAAAGCTCCTTTTTAAATTGTATAAATTTAATTAGTATAAATAATGTTTTAAAAATTTGCTTTTAGGTAAAATAATATAGTATATTAATATGATATAATTAAATTAAATATATTTTTAATTATATTCATATAAAATTGAATTAATATTAGGTTATTAAAACATACTAAAATAAAGTTAAAATATTCATTAGACAAAGTATTAATATTGAAAATTCTTTTTTGTAAATATATAATATAAAAAGCAATAAAATACAGCACTTTAAGGAGTGATAACAGTGGAAGAGAATTATACTAAGATAGATCGTGAATTACCGTTAATACCACTAAGGGGATTAGCAATATTTCCATATATGATATTAAATTTTGATGTGGGTAGAGAAATATCTTTAAAAGCATTAGATGAAGCAATGTTAGGGGATGAGTTAGTATTTTTAACATCTCAAAAAGAAGCTGAAACAGATGAGCCTACAGAAGAAGATTTTTATCATGTTGGAACAATATGTAAAGTAAAACAAATGATTAAATTACCTGGAGATACAGTTCGTGTACTAGTTGAAGGATTGTCTAGAGGTAAAATAAAAGAATTAAATCAAGATGATGGATTCTTCAAAGCAAAGATAGAAGAAATTGTTTGTGACCAAGAAGAATTAGAACAAGACATAGAAGTAGATGCTTTTGTAAGAAATGTATTTGATGCATTTGAAGAGTACATAAATATAGGAAATAGGGTATCGCCAGAAATACTTATATCTTTAGCTGAAACAGAAAACATAGATAGATTTGTAGATACAGTAGCAGCAAATATATTCTTAAAAAATAGCCAAAAGCAGTTAGTACTAGAAGAGTTTGATGCTAAGAGAAGATTAGAACTAATTTATACTATATTATTAGAAGAAATAGAGATATTAAAGATTGAAAAGAAGATAACTTTAAGAGTAAAGAAGCAAATGAACAAAGTTCAAAAAGAATATTATCTTAGAGAGCAATTAAGAGCAATACAAAAAGAATTAGGTGAAGAAGAAGATATAAATTCTGAATCAGATGAATATAGAGAAAAGTTAAAGAAGATAAAAGCTCCAAAAGAAGCAAAAGAAAAAATAGCTAAGGAAATAGATAAATTTTCAAAGATATCTCCAATGTCTCCAGATTTATCTGTAAGTAGGGCTTATCTAGATACAATATTCTCATTACCTTGGAATAAAGAAACTAGAGATAAATTAGACATTAATAAAGCTAAAGAAATATTAGATAAGGATCATTATGGTTTAGAGAAAGTTAAAGAAAGAATATTAGAGTATTTAGCAATTAGAAAATTATCTAAATCTATGAAAGGGCCTATAATATGTTTAGTAGGACCTCCAGGTGTTGGTAAAACATCAATAGCAAAGTCAATATCAGAAGCTTTAGGTAGAAACTTTGTTAGAATTTCTTTAGGTGGAGTTAGAGACGAAGCTGAAATAAGAGGACATAGAAGAACTTATGTAGGTGCAATACCAGGAAGAATTATAAATGGATTAAAGGAAGCTCAAACTAAAAATCCGGTATTCTTATTAGATGAGATAGATAAAATGGCATCTGATTATAAAGGTGATCCGGCAGCTGCAATGCTTGAAGTACTAGACCCAGAACAAAATAAAACATTTGTAGATCATTACTTAGAAGTACCTTTTGATTTATCAAAAATATTATTTGTAACAACAGCAAATAGTTTAAGCTCTATACCAGGTCCTTTATTAGACAGAATGGAAATAATAGAAGTATCAGGATATATAGAAGAAGAAAAAGTAAATATTGCTGAAAAATACTTACTTCCAAAGCAAATAAAAGAGCATGCATTAAAAGAAGATTTTGTAAAGATGGATGAAGCTACTATTAGAGATGTAATAAACTATTACACTAGAGAAGCTGGGGTTAGAACTTTAGAAAGAACACTAGGTAAGATTTGTAGAAAAGTAGCTAAACAATATGTAGAAAATCCAGAATTAGAAGGTATAGAAGTAAATCAAAATAATTTAGAAGATTATTTAGGAAAAGATAAATATAGATATGATATTGCAGGAACAAAGCCAGAGGTTGGTCTTGTTACAGGTTTAGCATGGACTTCTGTTGGAGGAGTAACTCTTACTGTAGAGGTAAATGTACTTCCAGGAAGAGGACAAGTTGTATTAACTGGTAAACTAGGTGATGTAATGAAGGAATCTGCGCAAGCAGCTATATCTTATATTAGATCTATAGCGGATAGATTTGATATAGATCCAGAGTTCTATAAGAATAAAGACATACATATTCACTTACCAGAAGGAGCTACTCCAAAAGATGGACCATCAGCTGGTATAACTATGGCACTTGCTGTAATATCTGCATTAACTAGCATACCAGTTAGAAATGATGTTGCTATGACAGGTGAGATAACTTTAAGAGGTAGAGTTTTAGCTGTTGGAGGAGTAAGAGAAAAATTACTAGCTGCTCACAGAGCTGGTATAAAAAAGGTATTATTACCTAAAGAATGTGAAGCTGATTTAGATGAAATACCTGAAAATGTAAAAGGACAAATGGAGTTTGTTCTTGTTGAAAATATGGACCAAGTGCTAGAAGAAGCATTAGTAAGGAATGGTGACAAATAATGAAAATAAGAAGCACAGAAATGGTTGTAAGTGCAGTAAATAGAAATCAATATCCGACTGAGGGGATACCTGAAATTGCGTTAGTTGGTAGATCTAATGTAGGTAAATCATCTACTATAAATACATTATTAAATAGAAGAAATTTTGCTAGAACAAGTCAAACTCCAGGTAAGACAAGAACTATTAACTTCTTTCTTATAAATAATGAATTTTATTTTGTAGATCTTCCAGGATACGGTTATGCTAAGATTGCAAAATCTGAAAAAGAAAAATGGGGCGTTATAATGGAAAGGTATTTACAAGATAGAGAAGAACTTTGCGCTATATTCTTACTTGTAGATATAAGACATGAACCTACAAATGATGATGTTATGATGTATGAATGGATAAAGCACTTTGGATATAACTGTGTTGTAATAGCAACTAAAGCAGATAAAATATCCAGGGGACAATATCAAAAACATCTTAGTATAATAAGAAAAAAATTACAATTAGAAAAAGATGAAAAAATAATACCACTATCTTCTTTAAAAAAGACAGGTGTTGAAGAAGTTTGGAATGAGATGATAAATCAATATAATCAAGCTGGATATGAAATAACAGTAGATTAATTATAAATAACTTATGGCTATATATTTGAATAAATTTTATAAAATATAAAATTTTATTTGAGTATATAGCTATTTTATAATAATAATATAAAATGATCTTTTAGAAATATCAGAAAATTAAAAAAAGTAACGGAGGATTATTTCAAAAAACAGAAAAATGTGGTAAAATGTCTAAACATAGAAAGAATCTGTGGAATTATAAATGAGGAGAATAATATGAGTAATAATCAGACATTAAGAAAAAGTATAGGACTTAGTGCAGCTCTTTCTACTGTAGTTGGAATATTAATAGGATCTGGGGTATTTTTTAAACCTCAAGCTATATATACAGCTACTAATGGAGGTCCTGGACTAGGTATACTGGCTTGGATAATTGGAGGTATAATGACAATAGCAGCTGGGCTTACAGCTTCAGAAATATCTGCAAGTATAACAAAACCAGGTGGAATGACAGTATATATGGAAGAAATTTATGGAGAAAGAATTGGATTTTTAACTGGATGGGTACAAGGAATATTATTTATACCAGCAATAGCTGCGGCTTTAGGTATAATATTTGCACAAGAAGTAGTTTCATTGTTAGGATTAGATAATAATTTATACGTAATAATTATAGCAATAGCTACAATAGTGTTTATAGCATTTTTAAATTCATTAGGAGCAAAATTTGGTGGAGGTATACAAACTGTATTAACTTTATGTAAATTAGTTCCGTTAGCTATTATAATAATATTTGGGTTTATTAAAGGTGATTCAACATCATCAATAATGACACCTATGGTAGGTGAAGGAATTAATATAGTATCAGCTATATCTCAAGTTCTTTTAGCAACATTATTTGCATATGATGGATGGATATTTGTTGGAGCTTTGGCTGGAGAAATGAAAAATCCATCTAAACATTTACCAACAGCAATAGTAGGCGGTATATCTGCTGTTATGGCAGTGTATTTACTGATTAATGTAGCTTACTTATATGTTGTTCCAGCAGCAGAATTATCTATGTCAGCTGCACCTGCAACACTAGTTGCAAGTAAACTATTTGGAAGTGTTGGAGCTAAGGTAATAAGTATAGGAATACTTATATCTGTATTTGGTACACTAAATGGATTTATATTAACAGGAGGTAGAATACCTTATACAATGGCATGTGAAGGTAAAATACCTTTTTCAAATTTATTTTCTAAACTAAATAAAAATGGTGTTCCTATAAATGGAATATGGATGATAGTTGGATTAGCAGTATTATATTCTTTAACAGGACAATTTAATTTACTATCTGATTTAGCTATGTTTACAATTTGGATATTCTATACAATGCTGTTTGCTGGAGTAATAAAACTTAGAAAAACTAGGCCTGATATGAAAAGACCATATAAGGTGCCTTTATATCCAGTAGTACCGATAATCGCAATTATAGGAGGGGCATTTATAGTTATAAGTACACTTATGAGTCAGACACAAAACGCTGTATTAGGAATATTTATAACATTACTTGGTTTACCAGTATACTCGATTACAAAGATGATTAAAGCAAAAAATGGAGAACTATCTAACAAAACTGCTTAATTTTAATTATATATCCCCTTAAGATTTTACTAAGATATTTTTATTGAGTAACAAAAGTTATATAAAAATAATATCTTATAAGGAGTAAAGTCTTAGGGGGTATTTATATGTCAGGGAAAGTTAGAAAAATATTTCCAGGAGGAAATACATCAAATGGATCAAAACCACTATTTGAGTATATAATACTTGAAAATGTAAATAGAATTTTTTGTTTAAAAGGTGGTCCAGGAGTAGGGAAATCATCAATGATGAAGAAGATAGCTAAAGAATTTATAGACAAAGATTATGATGTAGAGCTTCATCATTGTCCATCAGATCCAAGTTCACTAGATGCACTCGTAATAAAAAAATTAGGTGTAGTATTTTTAGATGGTACATCTCCACATATTGTAGATCCTAAAAATCCAGGTGCAGTAGATGAAATAGTTAATTTAGGAGATTATTGGGATTCGGTTGAATTAGAAAAAAATAAAGTTGAAATTATAGAATGTGGGAAAGAAATAAGTAGTTATTTTAGAAGATGTTATAAATATTTAAAAGCAGCAGAACCTATATATTATGATATTGAAGAACGATACACATATGCTATGGATTTTGGTAAAGTAAATGAACTTACTGAAAGCTTTATTAATTATGTATTTAAAGATACTATAAATAAAGGAGTGTACAAAAAGCCTAGACATTTATTTGGAACGGCTATAACTCCAATAGGTCATATAGATTATTCTGATAGCTTACTAAGTGAAGCTAAAAAAATATATTATTTAAAAGGAGAAATTGGATGTGGTAGAACTACTTTCTTAAAAAAAGTGTATGAAAAAGCAGTTGAAAAAGGAATGAAAGTGGAAATATATCATTTTCCATTGATACCAGAAAAAATAGAAACTATATGGATAATTGATTTAAATATAGGAATCACAGTAAGTAATTTATTTAGTGACAGAGAAACAATAGATTTAACTCAATATTTAGATAAAAGTAAATTAGATAAATATGAAGACGTGATAATTTCTGATAAACATGTTTTTGATGAGCTAATAAATTATGCAATTTCAAATTTGAAAAAAGCAAAATCTAAACATGACATAATAGAAGCATATTATATTGACAATATGGATTTTGAAGGAATTGATAAATTAAAAGATAAATTAATTGAAAGATCTTTAAAATATGAAACAGAATATGATTTGAATTAGTTAGGAAAAGGGCGTATAAATTTATATGCCCTTATTTTATAATAAAAAAGAATATTAAAGATTAATAGATATTTTATTTAAATTCAAATAAAATAGAAATTGAGAAATAAAATAAATAAAAATAAAATTAAATATAAAAAATAATTTATAGGTGGTTATGCTGTATGAAAAAAAGATATGTGTTGATAATACTAGCAAGTACAGTTTTAGGGGTATTAATAGGTAGTATGATAAAAGATTTTAAATCTAAAGCTGAATTATATGTGAGTAAGGATGATATAGTAAAAAAAGAAATTAAAATAACTAAAAAAAATATAAAAAGCTTAAAAAAAGAGAAAGAAAATATTGATAAAGAATTACAAGATTTAAAAGATACATATACAGATAAAAGTGATATTGATAAGATTGAAAAATTAAAACAATTATTATCTTACACAGACATAAAAGGTAGGGGAATAACAATAAAAATTGATGCTTTAAATGAAGAGACAGGTAATATTGCTAATAGTGTAGATTATAACAAAATACTAATTAATTTAGTAAATGAGCTTAAAAAAAATGGAGCAATATTTATAAGTATAAACAATCAGAGAATAAACCAATATTCAGAAATTACATTGGCAGGAAATCATATAAATATAAATTCAACTCCTATAGCACAACCTTATGAAATTAAAGCTATTGGAAATATCAATAAGCTATCTACATATGTTAATAAAAGTAATAATTACTTAGAACGTATTATAGTTAATTATCCGATGAAAGTAGATTATAAAATTGAAGAAAATATAAATATGTTAAAAATAGAAGTACCAAATAAACTTAAGTACTTAAGGGAGGGGTAGTATATAAATAAAGTAGATATATTAGATAATATTATTCCAGAAAAATTAGCTATAAAATATAACTTATTTCCTATAAAAATTGAAAGTGATACTTTAGTGGTAGGTATAGAAAAAGAAAATATACATGCTATGCAAGACTTAAAATTAGCTACAGGAATGGATATTGTATTGAAAAAAGTCGAGTCAAATTTAGTAAAATTAAAAATAGATAAGTACTATGGAGAAAATAGAAATTCAGATGAAGATTATGCAAAAAAATTATTTAATAACATATTGGAAAAAGCAGTTTATGATAGAGCTAGTGATGTTCATATAGAACCATTCAATGATTATATAATAATTAGGAATAGAGTGGATGGTGAATTGAGAGAAGTTTTTAGACTTATGATAGAGTTATATCCGGCACTAGCTACAGTAATTAAATTAAAAGCTCATATGGATATTACAGAAAAGAGGTTACCTCAAGATGGTAGAGTTGACTTGAAAGTTAAAAATAATTTAGTAGATATTAGAGTTTCAACTATACCAACTATATATAAAGAAAAAATAGTATTAAGAATTTTAAATAGAAATTCATTTTTGAAAAGTAAAGAAGAATTAGGATTCTCGAAAAATGCAATAAATATTATTAATAAAATAATTAATAAAAAATCAGGTATTTTACTTGTAATTGGTCCTACTGGCAGTGGAAAGACAACTACAGTTTATTCAATATTAAACGAACTACAAAGTAAGAGCAAAAATATTATGACTATAGAAAATCCTGTTGAATATAAGATGGAAGGAGTTAATCAGATACAAGTAAACTCTAAAATTGGTTTAACATTTGAAGAAGGATTAAGAGCTATTTTAAGGCAAGATCCAGATATAATTATGATAGGTGAAATTAGAGATATTGAAACAGCTAAAATTGCTGTAAGAGCAGCAATAACAGGACACTTAGTAATTAGTACAATGCATACAAATGACTCAGTATCATCTATTGCTAGGCTTATAGATATGCAAATACCACCCTATTTAATAAGTGCATCATTAATAGGTGTTATATCACAAAAACTAGTAAGAAAATTATGTAATAATTGTAGCCATGATATAACTATATCGGATGATAATGGTAAAAATATAGAGACTAAAGTTGCAATAGGGTGTAATAAATGTAAAGATGGATATATTGGAAGAACTTCAATTTATGAAATACTAGAAATTAATGATGATATAAAATTATCTATAAGTCAGATGAAAGATGCTCAAAATATTAAAACTACAGCTATAAAAAATGGAATGATAACTTTTGATGATACATATAAAAGACTAGTCAAGGAAAAGATTATCACATTAGAAGAGTATTTATGTTCAAATTATATTGATATATAAGGTGGTGTTCAGTGAGCATATATAAATGTGTACTATATGATAAAAATAATGATAGAGTAATTAAAAAAATAGATTGTGTATCAGAGAAAGAGGTTCTTGAATATGCAAATAAAAATAACTTTATGGTAGCATCTATACAGAAATATGATCTACAGATTTGGGATAAAGATAAGATAAATTATAAAGAATTAAGAATTCTATGCAATGAAATAGGTATTCTTTTGGAATCAGGATGTGAAATAACTAAATTATTTGAAATGTTAAAATCTAATTCAAACAAGAAGTTAGTTAAAGTATTGAATCAAGTATTGAATAACATACATAATGGAAATTCTATCAACCAGTCATTTCAAAAAACGAATAAGTTCTCTAAATTTTTTGTAAGCATGGTTAAAGCAGGTGAAATAAGTGGAAATCTAGATGCTGTAATGAGTCGACTATCAGAATACTATGATAAAGAGTATAAATTAAAATCTAAAATAAAATCAGTTTTGATATATCCAGTAATATTAATTATTTTATCTATAATAGCATCTATATTTATGCTTATAGAAATAATACCAAACTTCCAAATGATATTTGAAAATAATGGTACTGAACCACCGTTTATTACAAATCTCTTAATAAATTTATCTGCATTTTTAAAAAATAATTATTTAATATTGATAGTGCTTAATATTCTTATAATAACATACTTACTTTATAAAATAAAAACAAGTCCAAAAATCAAAATTTATATAGAAAAAATGCAGTTAAAAATTCCAATCATAAAAAATCTCATAAAAATAATTATAACAACTAAATTTTCTAGAGCTTTTTATATACTCAATAAAAGTGGAATAGAAATTACAGAAGCAATAGAGATATCCTCGCAAGTCGTAGATAATCACATTTTATATAAAGAAATATTAAGTTGTAAGGATAGTATTATAAGAGGTAATGCTATTGGGCAATCATTTAAAAGGGTAAAAGCATTTCCTACTTTATTTTTAGGTATGATAGAAATTGGTGAAGAAAGTGGATGTTTAGACAAAACCTTACTTAGTATAAATAAGTTTTATGAGCAAGAATTAGACAATAAAATCGAGTACAGTATGAAGCTAATAGAACCAGTAATTATTGGGATTGTAGCAGTAATTATTGGAATTGTAGTTATATCAATGCTATTGCCGATGTTTGATGTAATAGCATCAATATAAAAATTAAAAAATAAAAGGAGATTTTATTATGGTAAATTTAAAAAAGTTTAGAAGTAAGAAGAAAAAGGGATTTACATTAATTGAAATGGTTATGGTTGTAGTAATTTTAGGTATATTGTCAAGTATGGCTATGATGAAATATGGCGAAGTTCAAAAAAATGCTAAGATAAAATCGGATTGTGCAACTGCAATAACTATAGCTAAAAATGATGGAAAGATTAGTTCAAGTGAATCATCAGGAGTAATAGATGATTTGGTTAAAAATGGATACTTACAATCTAAAGTACAATCTAATTCGACAAATAAGGATTTTGATATATTAATAAAGGGAGACTCTATAACAATTAGCTCAATTGGTGATGATGGAACTATACAGTTTTATCCTAAGCTAGAATTGCCAAGTAAACCTAATAATCAGCCTGAAAATTAATTAAAGTATGATAGGATGTGATTATATTAAATATATAATAAATATAAATATTAATAATAATTATACTAGAATTATACTTTTAAAAAAGAACAATAAAAGAATAACTATTGAGCATGATTTTATTGAAAATATAAGTATAAACAATATGAAACAGCTATGTGAAAATATTAAATTAAATATACATAGTATTGAAAATACATATAAACGAGACTGTAAGCTATTATTCAATATACAAACAGAAGATATAATTGTTAGGAATATTGAGGATATAAATATTAGCAAAAAGAGAGATGTACTAGGTATTATAAAATATAATATAAATCAATATATGCCGATAAACTTAGAAGATTATAAAATTAGATATAAAATTTTAGAAAAAAATCATAATACGGGCACAGTACAAATTGTACTGTGTCCTATACACATAATTAAACTATGTAATGATATAGCTCAAATACTAGATATGAAAGCTAAAATATTAAATGTTAATTTTGATATACTTCAAAAATTAATTAACTTAGGTACTATAACTAACTTGGACTCAACTAATTTATTTATAGAATTAAGAGATAAAGAATTTTTATTAAATAAAGTAATCAATAGTATCGTATATGAATCATATATTCTGCCTAGAAATATAGCAACCTTACAGCATATAAGACTTATAAGTGAAAATTATAATAATATTTACTATTATGGAGATAGTGAAATAAAAGAAGATATAAAAGAACTTAATCTAAATTTAAATTCAATAATACTAAACATGGGAAAAGTAACT
Organism: Desulfovibrio sp. Marseille-P6017; assembly: GCA_900604495.1. The sequence continues at coordinate 65,102 of UWOR01000003.1, forward strand.
TTAGATATATCAAAAGATTTAAATAAAGACGTAAATAGATATATAAATGCAATAGGTATAGTAATATGAAGAAATATACAATGATTAATTTTTTAAAAGAAGATTTTAATTTAATAAAGTTATCAAAAATAATAATTTGTTTATTTACAATATTAAGCATTTTTCTTATGGTAAATATTAAACAAAAAGATAAAGAAAATAAAGAAGTACAAATAAATCAAGATATAGAACGAAATTTAAACCTAGATATTGAAGATAGTACATATAAAGAGATATATGTAAAAGTTAAAGATATAAAATTAGCCTATAAAGTAATAGGCAAAGAAAATATAAAAAGGCTACTAATAGAAAATAATAATGTAGAAATTGAAGGTATATGTGAAGATTTAAATATGCTAGAAAAATTAAAAACTCAGTCAGGTGCTAAAGATTTTTCTATAGAAAGCATAGTAAAAGAAGAGGAACATTATATGTTTAAACTAAAGTATAATGTAGGAGTATAGATTTGAGTAGAAAACTAAGTAAAAGAGAAAAAATATTAATAATAATTTTTGTAATAGTTTGTATATATGGATGTGTTAATCTAATACAAAATAATAAGAAAAATAATATACAAATAGAACTAGAAAGTTTAGATAAGAAAGCTAACACTATTAATAAAATTAATGATAATTATGAAAAAGATATAATATTAAAAATTGAAAATGAGATAAAAAACATAGTAAATATAAATTATATAAATAAAAATTCATATTCAGATGAAAATAATAATTATAAATATATAATAGAAATACAAGTAAGTGGAAGGATAGATAATATATTTTATATAGAAGGTGGACTTAAAAATATAGGTCTAGAAAATAAAATTAGTAAATTTGAAATTATTAAAAATACCTCAAACTTAAATGATGAAAATGAAATAATCAAAGATTATGTTAATTGTATAATACAAATTAAAGGGATATAAACAAATATGTCATAATAGTTATTAAAGTACAAATTAATTCCAAAACTTAACATTAAGTATCTTAAATAAAATACCAAAGAATTGTAGAATACTCGAGAAAAAAATGGTATAATATGATATTGTACTTTAATTTAGAAATAAAGGAGTGAACGTCACCTTGCTAGGAAGAAATGATTTATGTCCATGCGGAAGTGGTAAAAAATATAAAAAATGTTGTTTAAATAAAGATATGGCTTCAGAAAGATCAAGTAGAAAAGTAGGTCTTTCACAAAAGCAATATTACGAACTATATTCAAAGATATCTGAATTCTCTAGAGATGAGAAATTCAAAGCAGAATACGATAAAGCTAGAGAAACATTCTTCATAATGGAAGATGAAGAAATAAACTCTAAGTTTGAAAGATTCTTTAATACTTATTTCATACAAGACCATATAATGGAAAATAAAAAGGTTATGACAGTTGAATTTTTTGAAGCGAACAGAGATAACTTAGATATGGTTGAAAGAGATATACTAAGAAGCTTATTTGAATCTTATGTAAGTGTGTATGAAGTAAAAGAAATTCAAGATGAAAAAATATTATTAAAAGACTGCTTAAATGATGTCGAGTTATATACTGAAGATATCAACTTATTAAAAGATTTTAAAGTTGGAAGCCCAATGATAGCGAGAGTTGTAAAGGTAGGAGATATAAATATACTAATAGATATAACTATAAGTATATCAGAAGCAATTAAAGATACAATCGTTAATGATATAAAAGCTTTATTTGCTCAATATGAAGATATATACAAAGATATGAAGACATTCTTAATACATCATACTCATATACTATACAAATACATACAACAATTATTAGAGCCAAGTATAGCTGAATATTTAAAGAATCAAAGAGCGGAAAAAGCTAGTAAAGCTGAAGCAGTTGAAGTATGCGAAAGTGATGATAAAGTAATTACTATGTTAAAGCAAAATATAGAAGAAGACTTATTACAATCAGGTATAGACTTCTGGAACGGATATAAGGCTGCAAATGGCGAAGTAAAAGGTGCTGAGAACGGATGGGCAGCTGGAGTTGAATACTATGTTAAAAAAGAAGCTGGTCAATCAATAACTCAAGCTCAAATAGCTAAAAAATATGAAATAAGCCCAAGTACTTTAGGTAAAAGATATAAAGATTTTAAGGCTGAGTAGTAATATATAAAAAATTAGAGGGATTATATAGTAATAGTTCCTCTAATTTTTTATGTTTGACTAAATTTTACATATAAGTTTACTTAAAAATTTTGAGGGTATATTAAATTATATATAAATTTACATTTAAATTATGAAAAAAAGGTTTTAATATATAGAAATAATGTATAAAATAGAATTATATAATATACAGAAAGAGGTATAAATATGAATCTTAGTTTAGGAAATGCAATCGCAGTATCAACAAATTTTATAAAATCTAATCCAGCGGTACCTGTATATAGTGGAGAACAAACTCCAGAAAATTTATATGCAGTTATCTATCATATAGAAATAGGGTATAATCAAGGTACTACTCAAGAAGTTAAACAATACATAATAATAGATTATAAAGAGTTTGATTTATCAGCAGAGTCAAAAAATAAACTAATAGAGGTAGCAAAAGAATATTGTTCTTCTAGAAGTATACCAGAGGATCATAACTTAGAAATAGCATTATTAGATAATGAAGAAGCTGAAAACTTTTTAGAAAAAGTATTTAATAATATGAAGGTTATAAGAGGTCTTATAACTAAAAAGGACTAGATAATATGAATTTAGTGGGAATTGAAGAAATAACACCATATAAAGATTCATTTGAATTTAAACTTTTTAAGTATGATGATAAAATTGAGTTAGGAAATGAAAACTCATTTATATGTGATTTAAAAGTAATTGTGGAAAAAATCGATGACATTTATATTAAGAAGTTTAATAGGAGTTTTAATGTTATCGCTTTAGTAAAAAATCTAAATAATAAAGATATCTCCGTAGATGATATAAAAGAATTCATTTTAGATGAAATTTTGATAGATGATCTAGAGAATAATGATATAGATGTTATGTTTATAAAAGGGGCTGTCTCAAAATAAATAATTTTGAGACATTCCCTTTTATGCTATATAGTAAAAGAAAGGTGAAATTATGTTAAGAATATCTAATATAAAAATGACTATAGATGAAAGTCCATCTATAATAGAAAGTCTTGTAATCAAGAAGTTAAAAATAAAATCAAGTGACTTAGTTAAATATTATATTTATAAAGAATCAATAGATGCTAGAAAAGGGAAGATAAACTTTGTCTACACTGTTGATGCGGAAGTTAAAAATGAAAATAAAGTATTAGAAAAGAATTTAAAAGATATAGTAAAAATAAAAGAATTAAGGTATGAAGATGTACAATCAGGAACTAAAAAACTAGACAAAACGCCAGTAATCATAGGTAGTGGTCCAGCAGGTTTATTTGCAGCTTTATTATTAGCTCAAAGAGGATATAATCCACTTTTATTAGAAAGAGGTTTAGATGTTGACAATAGAACTAAAGATATAGAGGAATTTTGGAAGGAAAGAAAGTTTAAAAACAGCTCTAATGTGCAATTTGGAGAAGGGGGAGCAGGTACTTTTTCTGATGGTAAGTTAACAACAAGAATAAAGGATATAAGATGTAGAAAAGTATTAGAAGAGCTTGTTAATTTCGGATCTCCAGAAGAAATATTATATTCTCATAAACCTCATGTTGGTACAGATATATTAAAAGATGTAGTTAAAAATATACGTAACGAGATAATTCGACTTGGAGGAGAAGTAAGATTTGATTCTAAAGTAACTGATATATGTAGGGTAAATAATGAAATAGAGTCTATAACAATAAATAATGAAGAAGTAATAGAAACTAATATAGTAATTTTGGCTATAGGACATAGTGCAAGAGATACTTATGAAATGTTACATGATAGAGGTGTAAAAATCACTCAAAAACCTTTTGCAATTGGAGCTAGGATAGAACATCCTCAAGAGTTAATAAATAAATCTCAATATAAAGAGTATCATAATCACCCGAGACTAGGTGCAGCAGATTATAGACTTATTGAGCATACTTCAAATGGAAGAACAGCATATACATTTTGTATGTGTCCAGGGGGGAGTGTTATAGCATCTGCATCGAATGATGGACAAGTGGTTACTAATGGTATGAGTGAGCATGCTAGAGATAAAGACAATGCAAATAGCGCATTCTTAGTAAATGTAACTCCAGATGACTTTGGAAGTGAGCACCCATTGGCAGGAATGTATTTCCAAGAAAAATATGAGCGATTAGCATATGAATTAGGTGGTAAAAATTACAATGCACCTGTTCAATTAGTAGGAGATTTCTTAAATGATAGAATATCTACAAATATTGGAAGTGTAAAGCCTTCTTATGAGCCTGGGTATACATTCGTAGATTTGAGAAAGTGCTTACCAGGCTTTGTTATAGAAACTATGAAAGAGGCTTTAGTTGGATTTGATAGAAAAATAAAAGGTTTTGCGATGGATGATGCAGTTTTAACAGCAGTTGAAACAAGATCATCAGCACCTATAAGAATAGTTAGAGATGAAGAAACATTAGAGTCTACAAATACTAAAAAACTATATCCTTGTGGAGAAGGAGCTGGATATGCAGGTGGAATAGTTACTGCTGCTGTTGATGGAATTAAATGTGCTGAAAAAATAATTAGTCAGTATGCAAGTATGAAATAAGATTAATTTTAAAATACATTATGAAAAATTTAACTTAAAATAAACAAAAACTTAATACAAATTTAATATTTAACATATATTTAACACTAATGTTCTGTTGTATTTGGTAGAATACAATAGGACATTAAATTTTTAGACAAGATAATTATCCTTAAGGAGGAAAACAAGTGGAGATTGCAGTAAGTCTTATGGGAGGTTTAGGGCTATTCTTATACGGAATGAACCTTATGGGAGAAGCTCTAGAAAAATCAGCTGGATCTAGATTAAAGAAAATCATAGAGCTGTTAACTAGTAATATTATAATGGGAGTTATAGTTGGAGCTTTAGTTACAGCTGTAATACAAAGTTCTAGTGCTACAACTGTTATGGTAGTTGGTTTCGTAAATGCAGGAATAATGACTTTACCTCAGGCAGCAGGAGTTATAATGGGTGCCAATATAGGTACTACAATAACTGCGCAGTTAGTATCTTTCGACTTAAATGGTCTTGCACCAGTAGCGTTAGGTATAGGTATAGTAATGTACTTATTTAGTAGTAAACAGAAAGTAAAGCATATAGCAGAAATATTAATAGGATTTGGGATACTATTTACTGGTATGGATTTTATGAAGGATGCAGTAAAACCTCTAGCAGAGTATAAAGGGTTTACGGATTTATTATTAACATTTGGTACATATCCTTTACTAGGTCTTTTATTAGGATTTGGTATAACAGCAATAGTACAAAGTTCAAGTGCTTCAATGGGTATGCTAGTTGCTTTAGCATCTCAAGGATTAATACCATTATCATCAGCATTACCGATATTATATGGTCAAAATATAGGTACTTGTGTTACATCATTAATATCAAGTATAGGTGCTAGTAAAAATGCAAAACGAGCAGCTATGATACACTTAATATTTAATATACTGGGAACAATAGTATTCTTAATATTCTTAAACAAGCCAGTGGTAAGTATGGTAACATCAGCAGACCCTGGAAATGTTGCAAGACAAATAGCTAATACTCATACATTATTTAATATAATATCAGTATTACTATTAATACCATTTAATAAGTTTATAATAAAGCTTGCAGTTACATTAGTTCCAGACAAAAGTAATGAACATGAAAATGATGAAAGTAAAGTAATAAAATATATAGATGAAAGAATGATAGAAACACCTTCAATTGCATTAGCAAATACAGTTAAAGAAACTTTAAGAATGGGTGAAAAGGCTAAAGAATCTTTAAACCTAGCTATGAGTGCAATTTTAGAAGATGTAACTGAAAATATAGATGCTTGTAGAAAAAATGAGAAGCAAGTTAATATACTACAAAAAACAATATTAGATTATTTATTAAAACTTTCTAAGGCACCATTAAACGAAGATTCTAGAGAAGTTGTAGATGCTTTATTTAATACAGTAAATGATATAGAAAGAATCGGAGACCATGCAGATAATATATCTGAATTAGCAGAAGCTGCTAAGAATTGTGGAGCTGAGTTTTCTAAAGAAGGTAAAGATGAGTTAAATGAAATGTATAATAAAGTTATTTCAGCTTATACATATGCATTAGAATCTATGAGAACTTCAGATATAGATTTAGCTTGTAAGGTTATAAAAATGGAAGAACAAGTTGATGTTATGGAAAGATCATGTAGAATTAGCCATATGAGAAGACTTAATGAAAGCTCATGTAGTATAGATAGTGGAGTGATATACTTAGATATGATAATGAACTTAGAGAGAGTTTCGGATCATGCTGTTAATATAGCTCAACAAGTTATATCACATCAAGTAACACAGAATTAATTTATAATTTTTAATATATAAAGAATATGGTTTTGTATCTAACTTATAAATGATATATTACCATACTCTTTTTTTATAAAGAAATTATACCTTATTAATATATATAATACGTAGAGTGGATAAGCGGGAAATTGATTTTTTTAGTAAAAAGTAGTATAAAATATGTTATAATTTGGTTAGACTATTTTTTAAGAAAGAGGTAAAGTTATGGGAAAAATAAAATTTGACTATAGTAAAGCAGTTAATTTTTTCAATGAAGAAGAAGTGTTATCTATGCAACCATACGTAGATTTAGCTCATGATATGGTTCATGAAAAGACTGGTTTAGGAAATGATTTTTTAGGGTGGGTTGAATTACCTAATAATTACGATAAAGCAGAATTTGATAGAATAAAAGAAGCTGCAGAAAAAATAAAATCAGATTCAGATGTTCTATTAGTAATAGGAATCGGTGGATCTTACTTAGGGGCAAGAGCTGCTATAGAGATGTGCAGCCACTCTTTCAGAAATAATTTAAGTAAAGAAGATAGAAATGCTCCAGAAATATACTTTGTAGGAAATAACATAAGTTCTACATATATGATGGATTTATTAGATATTATAAAAGATAAAGATGTTTCTATAAACGTTATATCAAAATCTGGAACTACAACAGAGCCTGCAATAGCGTTTAGAATATTTAAAGACTTCTTAGAAAAGAAATATGGTAAGGAAGAAGCAGGAAAAAGAATATATGCAACTACAGACTCTAAAAAAGGAGCTCTTAAGCAATTAGCGGATGAAGAAGGTTATCAAACTTTTGTTATACCAGATGATGTTGGAGGTAGATTCTCAGTTTTAACTCCTGTAGGACTATTACCAATAGCAGCAGCAGGACTTGATATAGATGCAATGATGGCTGGTGCTAAAGAAGCTTGTGAAGAATATAGAACATCAAATTTAAAAGAAAATCAAAGTTACCAATATGCTGTAGTTAGAAATATATTACATAGAAAAGGTAAAGACATAGAATTATTAGTAAATTATGAGCCACAATTACATTATGTAAGTGAATGGTGGAAACAGCTATACGGTGAAAGTGAAGGGAAAGATAATAAGGGCATATTCCCAGCATCTGTAGATTTCTCAACTGATTTACATTCTATGGGACAATATATTCAAGAAGGTAAGAGAATATTATTTGAAACAGTTATAAATGTTGAAAAATCAAGAAGAACTGTTGCTATAGAAAAGGAAGATGTAGATTTAGATGGGTTAAATTATTTAGCTGGAAAAAGTGTAGACTTTGTAAATGAGAAAGCATTCCAAGGTACTTTACTTGCTCACACAGATGGACAAGTTCCTAATTTATTAGTAAGTATGGAAGAATTAAATGAATATAACTTTGGATATCTAGTTTACTTCTTCGAGAAAGCGTGTGCTATAAGTGGATATTTATTAGGGGTTAATCCATTTAATCAACCAGGTGTTGAAGCATATAAGAGAAATATGTTTGCATTATTAGGAAAACCTGGATTTGAAAAAGAAAGAGAAGAATTAGAAAAAAGACTTAATAATTAAGGTTTAATTAAGTTACAAATTATATAATGAAATCATCAAAAGATAAATATAATATCTTATGGTGATTTCTTTTTTATTTTACATAGGTTAGTTTCGTATTAAAAATAAAAAAGTGAAAATAATAAAAGGTAGAATATTTTTAAACTTAAATAATTGAAATTTGGAGGAGAGATATTATGTCGAGAAAAAGAGGCATAGGATTAGTTGTAATAGTAGCAATAATTTGCTCAGCTTTAAGCTCTTTATTAACTATAGCTATAGTAAGAAATAGTATAGGGGTTAGTAATTCAGGGACAACGAACTCAGAAATTGTAGTTAATGATAGTGGAAAAACTCAAAATGTATATCATGCAGTAACGGAAAAAGCAATGCCTTCAGTGGTTGGGATAACAACTACAACTATTAGTACAAATAATAGATTTGCAATACCAACTCAATCAGAAGGTGTTGGTACAGGAGTAGTAGTTGATGCAAATGGATATATATTAACTAACTCACATGTTGTATCTGATGGAGAAGCAAATACTGTTAATGTATTATTTAATGATGGAACTACATCAGAAGGTAAGGTTGCCTGGTATGATGCTCAATTAGATTTAGCTATAGTTAAAGTGGATAAGACTGGATTAACTCCAGCTGAATTTGGAGATAGCGATGAAGTTAGAACCGGTGATATATCAGTAGCAATAGGTAACCCATTAGGACTAGATTTACAGAGAAGTGTTACTCAAGGTATAATAAGTGGACTAGATAGAACTATAGAAACAGAACAAGGGACAATGACTGGTCTTATACAAACTGATGCAAGTATAAACTCAGGTAATAGTGGAGGGCCTTTATTAAACCAAAATGGTCAAGTAATAGGTATAAATACAGCTAAAGCCTCTCAAGGTGAAGGTTTAGGATTTGCAATACCTATAAACACAGCAAAACCTATAGTTGAGTCAATTATAAATAGTGGAACTTATGATAAAGTTACTTTAGGAATAAAAGGAGCAGATGTATCAACATATGAATCAGCTACTAATCAAAGTCTTGGTGTTGATGCAGGTGTTTATGTTGCAGAAGTTATAGATGATAGTGCTGCAAAAACAGCAGGGGTACAAGTTGGAGATGTAATAGTGAAATTAGGAGATACAAATTTAACTGGTATGTCAGATTTAACTAAATCTTTATATACTTATTCATCAGGGGATAGCACAAAGGTAGTTGTATATAGAGGTGGTAAAGAAGTAACTTTAAATGTTAAATTTTAAAATATAAAAGCTATAAGTAAAAAGGTGAGATTAAAAATTTAATCTCACCTTTTATATTAAACTGATTTTTTTACAGCGTCTTTTTTTGCTTCATTCGATTCTATTTTTTCATCAGAACAACAGCTAGAGTTTGATGGACAAGATGAACAGCTAGAACATGAAGAACAACCATTAGATTCTTTTCTCATCATTTTAAATAGTATAACTATTGCTAAACATATTATAGCCCCACCAATTAAAAGCTCTATCATTGAACTGTTAGAATTACCAACTATAGAACTTCCTATAATATTTACAATAAAAGCTCCTACCCATGCAAGAATAAATTGATAAGATAAAGATATCATCATCATTTTATTTCCATATTCTTTTCTCATAGTAGCAAGGGCTGCTATACAAGGAGTATAAAGCGCTGAGAATATTAAGAATGAATATGCACTAACTCCTGTAAAAACAGTAGGTAAAACTTCGTTTAAGTTTCCAAAAAGAACGCTTAGGGTATTTACAACTATTTCCTTAGCCCCTAATCCTGTTAAAATTGAAACTGATATTCTCCAATCTCTAAATCCTAAAGGAACGAATATTGGAGCAATTAGTTTTCCTATTGAAGCTAAGAAACTATCATTTATATTTTCAGTAAATCCAGAGAAGTTAAATGATGAAAGTGCCCATATAACTACAGACATGGCAAACATTACTGTAACAACTCTTATTAAGAAGCCTTTTGATTTATTCCAAGTATTTTTCAATAATCCGCTTAATGTTGGAACTTTATATTCTGGAAGTTCTAATATAAATGGTTCTATTTCTGTTTTATAAGCTGTTTTATTTAAAACTAATGCTACTAAAATAGCTACTATTATACCAGTTAAATATAAAGACATAGTAATAATAGCTTCTTTACCAGGGAAGAATAAGGCAGCAAATAAAGCGTAAATAGGAAGTCTTGCACCACAAGTCATAAGGGGTGCTATTAAAGCTGTTATTTTTCTATCTTTTTCACTTTCTAATGTTCTTGTAGCCATTATAGCAGGAGATGAACAACCAAATCCCATAACCATTGGTATAAAAGCTTTACCAGATAATCCAACCTTACTCATTATCTTATCCATTAAAAATGCAGTTCTAGACATATAACCACTATCTTCGAATAAAGATATTCCTAAGAATAAAGTGAATATTAATGGGAAAAATGGTAATGTTCCACTTATACCACCTAATATACCGTCTATAATTAAAGACTTAAACCATGGGCTTGAGTTAGATAGTGTGATATCTAAAGGAGCCATTACATAGGTCTCTATAATTCCAGCTAATCCCTCTTGAAGAGGACCCCCAACCCAATCAAATGTAAATTTGAATAGGAGTAATAATAGTCCTATAAAAATTGGATAAGCAAGTATAGGATTTAAAACTATATCATCGATTATATCACTTATACTTTTTTTTCTAAATGTAGATGATTTACTACACTTATCAAGTATATTATCTAATTTTTTATATGTTTCAATTTCATTCCCGAAGTTATTACTATAATTTATTGTTTTGCCAGATACACTTCTAATAGATTCTTCAATAGAAGAAAGATTATCTTTCTTTTTAGCTATTGTTGGAATTATAGTTATGTTAAGCTCTTCGCTTAACTTTTTAGTATCAATATCAATACCTTTTGATTCAGCAACGTCCATCATATTTAATAAAACTATTATGGGTTTATTAAATTCCATAAGTTGAGTAGTTAAGTACAGATTTCTAGTTAAGTTAGATGCATCAACAACATTAACGATAACATCAACATTATCATTTTCTAGAAATGATTTAGCTACTTTTTCCTCATTTGAGAAGGTATCCATTGCATATATACCAGGTAGGTCTACTATTTTTATATCATCACATAAAAAACCTTCTTTTTTCTCGATTGTAACCCCAGGCCAGTTTCCAACATACTGATTAGATCCTGTAAGAGCATTAAATATTGTTGTCTTACCAACATTAGGATTACCAAGTAATGCCACATTAATCATACGTAATCACCTCTTTTGATATTATTTTAAAGATATACTTTGGGCATCATATTTTCTAAGTGCAAAATTAACTCCTCTAAATTTTATTACAATAGGGTCTCCAAATGGAGCGATTTTTGTTACTTCTATTTCTGTATTATCTATACAACCTAAAGCAAGTAGTCTTTTGACTAACTTGTCGTTTCCATCTATATTGCTGATTATACCTTTTTGACCAACTTTTAAATCGCAAACAGTCATTATTTATACCTCCTAATGAAATTCATTATCATAAAAATTGTATCAATATAAATAGGAGAAGTCAAGTAATAGGGGTTATTACTATATTTAAGCAATTTTATATAAATAAAAAATTTTTACTTATATAAAGAGTTTTTTAGTTATATATGAACTATAATTAATATGTAAGTATAATATGATATTTGGGGATGAAATGTATGAAAGTAAAGAAGATGACATTTTTAAGTCTAATGATAGGATATAGTTTAATCTTATATATAATAGAGATATATATTCCAAATCCGCTAATAGCTTTATTTCCAGGGGCTAAATTAGGATTAACAAATATTATAACTCTTATTTCTTTAATAATATTAGGTGTAAAGGATACTTTAATAATTATAACAATAAGGGTTATACTATCATCTATTTTTTCGGGGCCATTATCTTATTTATTATTTAGTATAGGGGGGGCGTATTTAAGTTTAATATCTATGTATATGCTTTTAAAAATAGGGGGTTTTTCATTGATAGGCATAAGTATGATTGGAGCAATTGGACATAATATAGGTCAACTTATAGTAGCAAGTGTAATTGTAAAAAATATTTTTATGATAGGATATCTTCCGTTCATGCTTATAACATCGTTAGTTACAGGTTGTTTTGTAGGTATTGTAGCTAAATGTTGTTTACCTAAGATTGGCAATATATGTAAAAATTCATTGACAAAGAATATCAATATTTGATAAAATTGTTATAAGAATACAAATTTATAATAGTGGTGATTATTATGGCGAATAGCGAATTGGAAACACTAAAAACTGAAATAGAAGAATTGAGACAAGAAATAAATACTTATATACAGTATCCTGAAATATTTAAAGATGAATTAGTTGAATCAAGTAAAAAAATAGATTCTTTAATAAATAAGTATATATTTTTAAGTAAATAGCCCCACGAAAGTGGGTTTTTTTATATCTAAAATTAGTAATCTTAATATCATTATGTGAAGTATAATAAAATGTAAATGGCGAATATTAAATAATTAAGATGGAAAATTATTTAATATAAAGGATGATTTAGTATGATTATAGGGAAAATTATAAATTCAGTTATAATAGTTTTAATTTCATACATATTGATTAAGCTTATACAATATCTTTTGCATAGATTATTTGAATTTACAAATTTTGATGTTAGGTATGAGAATACTCTTTCTAGTGTTTTATCTTCTATAACATATTATATCGTATTTGTTATATGTGTAATTTTGGTATTAAGAGAATTTGGGATAGTTGATGCAACAAAATTTGGATCATTAGTTACTGGAGCAAGTATAGTAGGATTAATAGCAGGATTTGCATCTCAAAGTATACTAAAGGATATATTTAATGGTTTTTTTATTTTATTTGAAAAACAATTACAAGTTGGTGATTTTGTTATTATAAATGAAGAATTTAGAGGAACGGTAGAAGAGATAGGAATCAGGAGTACTAGTTTGAGAGATTGGGACCTTAGAAGGATAACCTTACCAAATGGAAGTATAAATAGTATAAAAAATTATAGTAAAGATAAAATGAGAGTAGTGGTTCATGTAAAGGTATCTTATGAAGAAGACCCTAATAAAGTAATTAGTTCACTGCAAGAAGTTTGTGAGATAATGAATAATCAATATAGTGATTATTTATATAAAGATATAAATTCAAATAAAAATAAGGGATTTTGTGTATATGGAGTAACAGATATAGATAAAAGTTCTATTGGAGCTCAATATACAATCACGGGAATGGTAAAGTCGTATAGGTATTTTTCTGCGCTTAAAGAATCAAAATTACAAATTTTAATAGTTTTTAACAAAAATAATATTAAGATAGCTTATCCTAGACATATAAATATTATAAGTCATGAAAATAAAGATATGAATTCTTTAGATTAAATGAGTCTATAAAAGATTGGGGGGATTTTTATAGACACAAAACAAATTATAATAAAATTATTATTAGCGTTATTTATGGGAGGGCTCACAGGATTAGAAAGAGAAAAATCTCATCAATTTGCAGGTTTTAGGACTCATATATTAGTTTCAGTAGGATCGTGTATAACATCAATAACTGCCTTAATGTTATTTCAAGAATATTATATTTATGCAAACATGGATCCAGGTAGGTTACCTGCTCAAGTATTATCGGGGATAGGTTTTTTAGGTGCAGGAGCAATTTTAAAAACATCTAATGGAATAAAGGGACTAACTACAGCTGCGGGAATATGGGCAACTGCATGTATAGGAATAACGATAGGATATGGTCAATATATACTAGGGATATTAGCATGGCTTTTTGTTATGATAACTTTATACATCTTAAAAAGGATAGATAGAGTTATTTTTAAAAAGAAAGAAGCTATATTAAGTATAACTGTAAATAATATAAATATAGTATCTATAATATATGATATATTGATTAAATCTCAAATTACTGTAAAAAATATGGATATAGATACAGGAGGAAATAGTATTTGGAGAATAAATTTTTATATAGTATATGATAGAAGAATAATTATGAGTGAATTAAAAAATGAATTAAATAAAATTGAAAATGTATTATTTATAGATTTTATATATTAAATTATAAAGGAGAGAATCATATGAACAAAGATAGAAATTTAATTGAAGAAGAATATAAATGGAATATAGAGGAAATGTATCCGAATGAAGAGGATATAGATTTAGATATAAAGAAGGTAGAAGATTTAATTAATAAAGTTAAATTATATAAAGGAAAGCTAGGAGATAGTAAAGATAATTTATGTGAAGCTCTTATACTATCAATAGATGCTTCTAGAATTGTTTCGAACTTATATGTATACACACATATGAAGTTACATGAAGATACTAGAATTAATGAAAATCAAGCTATAGCAACTAAGATAGAAATGATTTCAACAGAACTATCAATGGCAACTTCATATATGATCCCAGAAATAATATCAATTGATGATAATAAACTAAAAGAATTTTTACAATCAGAAGAACTTAGATTTTATAAAAAATATATAGATGATATTATAAGACAAAAACCACATACATTAAGTGAAAAAGAAGAGGAAATATTAGCAGCAGTATCAGATATATCAGGTGTAGCGGAAAATGTATATGACATGCTTTCATTTGCTGATTTAGAATTTCCTGAAATAGATGGAGAAGATGGTAATAAAATAAAGTTAACTAATTCTAATTTTTCAGTACTATTAAAAAGTAAAAATAGAAAAATTAGAAAAGATGCTTTTGAAGCAGTCTATTCTACATATGAAAAATATAAGAATACATTTGCATCAACTCTTTATGGAGGAATAAAATCTGAAATATTTTATGCTAAGATGAGAAAATATAACTCAGCATTAGAAGGCTCATTATTTAATGATGATGTAAACGTAGATGTATATAATAATCTTATACTAGCTATGGATGAAAACTTAGATTCACTTAATAAATATATAGAGCTAAAGAAAAAATTCTTAAAGCTAGATGAAATACATATGTATGATCTATATGTACCATTAACTGAAAACTTTGATATGAATATACCTTATGAAAAAGCTCAAGATATAATACTTAAAGCATTAAAGCCTTTGGGGGAAGATTATTTAAGTATTATAAGAAGAGCATTTTCAGAGCGTTGGATAGATGTTTATGAGAATGAAGGCAAACAAGGTGGAGCTTACTCTTGGGGAAGTTATGATTCTCATCCTTATATTCTTATGAATTATCATGATGATTTAAATTCCTTATTCACACTAATACATGAATTAGGTCACTCAGTGCACAGTTATTATTCTAGAAGTACACAAGAATATTTATATTCAGATTATAAAATATTTGTAGCAGAAGTAGCATCAACTTTAAATGAATTGCTACTGATAAATTACTTACTAGAAAACTCAAGCTCTAAAGAAGAAACTATATATTTATTAAATTACTATCTAGAGCAGTTTAGAACTACTGTATACAGACAAACTATGTTTGCTGAGTTCGAAAAAATAACTCATGAAAAGGTTGAAAGAAAAGAGCCTTTAACAGCTAAAGAATTTACAGATATATATTATGGGCTGAATGAAAAGTACTATGGGAAATCTTGTAATGTAGATAAGCAAATTGGCTTAGAGTGGGCTAGAATACCTCATTTCTATTCAAACTTCTATGTTTATAAATATGCTACTGGATTTTCTGCAGCAAGTGCATTAAGCCAACAAATATTAAATGAAGGAAAAGATGCAGTTAAAAGATATATAGAGTTTTTAAAAAGTGGTGGTTCAGACTATCCACTTAATCAGTTAAGAGCTGCAGGTGTAGATATGGAGAAAAAAGAATCTGTAGATAAAGCATTAAGTGTATTTAGTAATTTAGTAGATAAATTAGAAAAAGAATTATAAAAATAAAGGGCAATTAAATTATAATTTATAATTTGATTAGCCCATTTTATATTTTTAACCGAGAGATAATAGGGAGGAATACATATTATGAGTGAATTGATTGACTTATTTAAAACCTTTTTTAGGATTGGAGGACTAACATTTGGTGGTGGATATGCAATGCTTCCTATGTTAGAAAAAGAAGTTGTAGAAAGTAGAAAGTGGGCTACTAGTGAAGAATTATTAGATTACTATGCAGTAGGCCAGACAACTCCAGGAATAATAGCTGTAAATACAGCAACGTTTGTTGGATATAAGGTAAAGGGGATTTTAGGAGCGCTTTTTGCAACAATGGGAGTTGTATTTCCATCTTTAGTAATAATAATGATAATAGCAACTTGTTTAAAAAACTTCTCACAATTCGAGATTGTTCAAAATGCATTCTCGGGAATCAGGGTTGTGGTAGCTGTTCTTATATTAAATGCTATTATAAAGTTATGGAAGAATTCTATAGTTGATAAAATTGGTGTTGTTGTATTTGCACTAACATTTATATTGGGGGCAATATTAAAGGTTTCATCTATATATATAGTTATTGCAGCCGCAATAGTTGGATTTATAATTACATATGGGAGAAAGAAATAATGATTACTTATATACAATTATTTTATGAATTTTTTAAAACTGGTTTATTTGCTATAGGAGGAGGGCTAGCAACATTACCTTTTTTATATGATATAGCTAGAAATTATACTTGGTTTGATGAGTCTACTTTAGCGGATATGGTTGCAGTATCTCAATCAACTCCAGGTCCAATAGGTATAAATATGGCTACATTTGCAGGTTTTCAAGCAAGCGGAGTAATTGGATCTTTAGTAGCGACTACAGCATTAGTGATGCCAGCATTTATAATTATTATAATAGTTGCACATTTTTTAAGTAAATTTAGAGAAAGTAAACAGGTTGAAGCTGTATTTTGTGGATTAAGACCTGCTGTAACAGGTCTTATAGCTGTAGCATGGTTTCAAGTTGTAAATATATCAATATTGACATGGAGTAGATTTGTAGATTCAAAAAATATAATAAACTTATTCGATTATAAATCTTTAATTTTATTTATAATAATATTTTTTATTACTAGAAAATCTAAAAAACACCCTGCTTTATTTCTATTAATTGGAGCTATTGCAGGAATTGTATTGAAGTTATAGTGTTTACATACTCTTAACATTATTTACTTTCATTTAACTGATTTATAATATTTAGTTAACAAAAAATATGTATTATTTAGTTGTAAAGAAAAGTAAACAAATAAGTTAAACTAAATTTGAAAATATATCGGGGGTAATGAAATGTTCAAAAAAAGAGTATTAGCATTATTATCAAGTACAATATTAGTTGCAGGATTAGCTGTAGGATGTGGAGCTGGCTCTGGATCAGATGCAGGAAGTTCATCAAGCTCTAAGGTAACAGTATCAGGCTCAACTTCAGTAGGATCTCCAATGGAAAAATTAGCAGAAGCATTTGAAGAAAAAAATGAAGGAATAAAAGTTGAAGTTCAACAATTAGGTTCTTCAGCAGGTATAAAAAATGCTATAGAAGGAGTATCTGAAATAGGAATGTCATCTAGAGATTTAAAAGATGAAGAAAAGAGTTCTGGATTAAAAGAAACAATAATAGCAACAGATGGTATAGCTGTCATAACTAACTCAGCAAATAATGTAACTGATTTAACTTTAGATCAAGTTAGAGATATATACACAGGAAAAATAACTAACTGGAAAGATGTTGGAGGAAATGATGCTCCAATAGTAGTTGTATCAAGAGAAGATGGATCAGGAACTAGAGATGGATTCCAAGAAAAAGTAGGATTTGAGTCTGAAGAACTAGTATCAGATGCAACTATAAGTGACGGTTCAGGTAATATAAAGTCAACTGTAGAAGGAAATGAAAATGCAATAGGATACATATCTTTTGGATATGTTGATGAAAAAGTAAATTCAGTTAAAATAGATGGTGTAGAAATAAATCATGAAACCGTTGCAAATAATGAATATGTAATAGCAAGACCATTTATACTAGTAAACAAAGATGGAATATCTGATAATGCACAATCTTTAATAGACTTCATATTAAGTGATGAGGGTCAAAGTATATTAGAAGAAAAAGGATTCATAAGAGTAAACTAGTATAGATTTCCACTAAATAAAAAACAGCTATTTTAAGAGTTTTTCTTAAAATAGCTGTTTTTTATAATGTAAAAAAACGTTAAGAGTATGTAATATTTTTACCTTTACTTAACTTGGATATAATTTAGATTTAACTTTTCTATTATATTATCTAATTAAAGAAAGCGAATACAAATTAAACATAAAAAGCTTATTTTAAATAGAATAGTAAAAATAGGAGGGAATTTTAATGTCAATTGAATCTCAATCTGTAGAGATAAGTGAGAAGTATAAATGTAAAAATAATAAAGGTAAATATATAGCAGAGAATGTAGCTAAAAATATATTTTTTATTAGTGCATTAGTTGCAGTAGTAAGTTTACTTCTTATAATAGGATTTGTATTTTATAAAGGATTAACGCCATTCATAGCAAAGGGATACTCATTTACTAAATTTATAACAGGAGTTGACTGGTTACCTTCGTCTGATAAATTTGGTATTTTACCAATGATAGTGGCTTCATTATTAGCAACAGGTGGGTCTTTAATAATAGGTGTTCCAGTAGGTATATTAACAGCTGTATTTATTGCAGAAATAGCACCTAAAAAAGTTGCTAAACTAATGTCACCTGCAGTAGAACTATTAGCGGGTATACCATCAGTTTTATACGGTATATTTGGACTATCATTTATAGTACCTGGTATACAAAAAGCCTTTAATTTACCAAAAGGTCAAAGTCTATTAGCAGTAATAATAGTTTTATCTATAATGATGTTACCTACAATAATATCAGTATCTGAAACCGCAATAAGAGCAGTACCAAAAGCTTATAAAGAAGGTTCTTTAGCCCTAGGTGCTTCGAAAATAGAAACTATATTCAAAGTGATTTTACCAGCAGCTAAATCAGGAATATTAGCAGCTGTAGTACTAGGTATAGGTAGAGCATTAGGAGAAACAATGGCTGTAATATTAGTTGCAGGTAACTCTCCAGTGATGCCAGGATCTTTGATGGAAAGCGTAAGACCACTTACAACAAATATAGCTCTTGAAATGGGATATGCATTTGGAACTCATCAAGAAATGCTATTTGCTACAGGAGTAGTATTATTCTCATTTATATTAATTTTAAATCTAGTTTTAAATAAATTATCTAAGGGGGTAGATTAAGGTGAGGAAATTAAAAGAGAATATATTAAAGTTTTTAATCTATCTATCAGCAGTATTTACAGTAGGAACATTAGCTATAATAGTAGGATATATATTTACTAAAGGTATAGGAAAACTTAACTTACAATTTTTAATAAGTGATTACTCATCGTCTGGAGATGGTGGAATACTTCCTATGATAATAACAACAATTTATATGGTTGTACTTTCTATAGTTATAGCAACACCGATTGGTATATTATCAGCTATTTATATGCAAGAATATGCTAAGCAAGGTAAATTAGTAAAAGCAATAAGATTTGCAACAGAGAGCTTAGCAGGAATACCATCTATAATATATGGTCTATTTGGAGGGATTTTCTTTGTAACTGTTTTAAAATTAAGTTTTTCAATTTTATCAGGAGCGTTAACAGTTGCAATAATAATATTACCTTTAATAATAAGGACTACAGAAGAAGCTTTAAAAACTGTACCTAAAGCTTATAGAGAAGC
Organism: Desulfovibrio sp. Marseille-P6017; assembly: GCA_900604495.1. Next base: position 84,910 of record UWOR01000003.1, read on the forward strand.
TTCTTTAGCTCTTGGATCAACAAAATTCCAAACTTTATATAAGGTAGTTCTTCCAAGTGCAGTACCAGGGATACTTTCGGGAATAATATTATCTGTAGGTCGTGTTATAGGTGAATCAGCAGCGATATTTTTAACTGCAGGTACTGTTGCTCAAATGCCAACCGGAATATTTAGCAGTGCAAGAACATTGACTGTTCATGCATATCTTTTAACTAAAGAAACTGGAGATATTGAAACGGCTGCAGCGCTAGGTATAGTATTAATAGTCATAGTATTAACTTTAAATACTATAGCTAAAATAATAGCAAATAAATTAAATAAAGCAAATTACTAAAGTTTATATAAATATAGAAAATATATCTGAGAGGTAAGGATTATGAGTATGATAAATAAAACAAAACTAAATGTAAATAACTTAGATTTATTTTATGGAAACAATCAAGCTTTAAAAAAAATAAATATGAATATAAAGTCAAATAAAGTAACTGCATTAATAGGTCCTTCTGGATGTGGTAAATCTACATTCCTAAGAACACTAAATAGAATGAATGACTTAATAGATAATGTAACAATAAAAGGAAAAATAGAAGTTGATGGTGAAGATATATATAAATCTGACGATGTAATAAAATTAAGAACAAAAGTAGGTATGGTATTTCAAAAACCAAATCCGTTCCCAATGAGTATATATGATAATGTAGCTTACGGTCCAAGAATACATGGTATAAAAGATAAAAAAGAATTAGATAAAATCGTAGAGGAAAGTTTAAAAGGTGCAGCAATTTGGGATGAGGTTAAAGATAGACTTAAGTCTTCTGCTCTTGGTTTATCAGGTGGTCAACAACAACGTATATGTATAGCTAGAGCAATTGCTATGAAGCCAGAAGTAATACTTATGGATGAACCAACATCAGCTCTAGACCCAATATCAACTTTAAAAGTTGAGGAACTTATAGAAACACTTAAGAAACATTACACTATTATAATAGTTACTCATAATATGCAACAAGCAGCACGTATCTCTGATGAGACAGGATTTTTCTTAAATGGGGAATTGGTAGAATTTAACGAAACTAAAACTATATTTACTAATCCTTTTGATAAGCGTACAGAAGATTATATTACAGGTAGATTTGGTTAGAATTTATATAATATAAAAGGAGTAAAATCATGATGGTTACAAGGTTAGAATTTAACATAAATACTTTAAGAGAATATGCAATCAGGATGGTTGAAAAGTGTGAAGATGCAGTTTCTTTATCAATAAATAGCCTAGTAAATAAGGATTTAGATAGTGCAAGAAAAGTTATTAAGTTAGATGAAGATATAGATACGTTAAGAGAATATATAAGGGATAGAAGTATAGAATTAATTGTACTAAAGCAACCAATGGCAAAAGATTTAAGGTTTATATATGCTTTAAGTAATATAGCTATAGAATTAGAAAGAATAGGTGATTATGCTGAAAATATAGCTGAAGAGGCACTAGCTATAGAAAATGAAGATCATATTATGAAATTAAATCGAATAGAAGAAATGGGAAGTGTATGTTTAAGTATGCTTAGTGATATAAAAAAATCATTATCTGACTGTGACGAAAAGTTAGCATATGATATAGCATCTAGAGATGATAAAATTGATGAAATATATAAAATTTCTAAGCCAGATATTATAAGTATAATGAGCGAAAAAGCTAAAAATGTAGAACAAGGAACAAGAATTTTATTTGTAGCTAGATATCTTGAAAGAATAGGGGACCATATAACTAATATATGTGAAAAAATTATATACGTAGCTAATGGTAAAATGATAGAGATTGATTAAAAATAATTTGCATAATATAAGTAGATAAACACTACAATATTGTGCAAATTATTTTTATATAATGAAAGTTATTTTCATATAATAAAATTAAGTAGTTTTATATTTTAGATAAATATATAATAGTATATTACTGAAAATTCAGAAATTTTTAAAGGATTATAGTTGTACTATTGGAAAAATTTTGTTTAAAGTATAAAATTATATAAGAGAGATTTAACAATTCAATTAATTAGGGGGATTAAAATGAGTTCGAAAGTTATTGAATCAGTAAGTGGATTACTTGAGGAGACTGTAGTTGAGATTAAAGCAACTCAATATGTAAAAAATGTTATAAATCAAGTTAAAGAAAGAAATAAGGGGGACGAAGAATTTCATCAAGCTGTTGAAGAGGTTATAAAATCTTTAGAGCCTGTATTAGTTAAACATCCAGAATATATGGAGGAAAGTATCTTAGAAAGAATTGTAGAGCCAGAAAGACAAATTATTTTCAGAGTTCCTTGGATTGATGATAGAGGTCAAGTTCAAGTTAATAGAGGTTTTAGAGTACAATTTAATAGCTCAATAGGACCTTATAAAGGTGGATTAAGATTTCACCCTTCGGTAAATGGAAGTATAATAAAATTTTTAGGATTTGAGCAGATATTTAAAAATTCATTAACTGGATTACCTATAGGGGGAGGAAAAGGAGGAGCAGATTTCGACCCTAAAGGAAAATCAGATAGAGAGATAATGAGATTCTGTCAAAGTTTTATGACAGAGTTATATAGACATATAGGTCCAGATGTAGATGTTCCAGCTGGAGATATAGGAGTTGGAGGAAGAGAAATAGGATACTTATTTGGACAATATAAAAGGATAAGAAATGCTAATGAGCCTGGAGTCCTAACTGGAAAAGGATTAAATTATGGTGGATCATTAGTAAGAACTGAAGCAACAGGGTATGGTCTTATATACTTTGTAGATGAAATGTTAAAGGCTCATGGAGAAAGTATTCAAGGGAAAAAGATTGTTATATCAGGAGCGGGAAATGTTGCTATATATGCGGCACAAAAGATACAACAATTAGGGGCAACTGTAATTGCAATGTGTGATTCTAATGGATACATAGTTGATGAAAATGGGATTGATATAGACTTAATTAAACAAATCAAAGAAGTTGAAAGAAAGAGAATTAAAGAATATGCAGAAAGAAAACATAATGCTCATTATTTTGAAGGACAAAAAGGCATTTGGTCAGTAAAGTGTGATATAGCTTTACCTTGTGCAACTCAAAATGATATAACTATAGAGGAAGCTAAAGTATTAGTTAATAATGGAGTAAAAGCAATTGGAGAAGGTGCAAACATGCCTTGTACAAATGAAGCTTTAAATTATTTACTAAAAAATAATATTTTAGTAGCTCCAGCAAAGGCTGCAAATGCAGGAGGAGTTGCAACATCAGCTTTAGAAATGGCGCAAAATAGTATGAGGCTTTCATGGTCATTTGAAGAAGTAGATAACAAATTAAAAGAAATAATGATAAACATATTTAATTCATCTAAAGAAGCTGCTAAAGAATATGGTAAAGATGGCAACTATGTTGTAGGAGCTAATATAGCTGGATTTATTAAAGTAGCAGATGCTATGATGAGTCAAGGGATAATATAATAAATTTTATCGGAAATTAATATATGATGTATTTAATGATTACATATTTTATTTTAAAATTATAATTATTAAATACATCTTTTTTTATAAAAATATCTAGAATTAATAGGGAATATTGTATACAGTCTACCAATATATTTTTTTTTAGATTATACTATATAAGTAAATATATCGGTATAATCACATCGGGAGGTTTAACAGTTGAAAATTAAGCTAGGTATGAGGACAATTAAGACTGGTATAGCGGTTATGCTTTGTTGCATATTTGGGCAGTTTGTTATACAAAAAATGTTTTTTGCAGTTGCAGCGTGTGCATTATCAGTCCAAGATACAGTACGTGGATCATTAAAAGAGGGGCTAGGCAGAGTAAGAGGGACAATGCTTGGAGGATTGATTGGATACTTAATGGCTATTATTAAACCTGAAGATCCAATTTTATGTGGAATAGGTGTAATGGCAGTTATATATGGATGTACTATATTAAATACAGGTGGGGGAATCGTATCAGTAGTAACTTTTTCAGCAATATACTTAGGAAATATAAGTGCTGAACCAGGGTATTATGCAATTCATAGAGTTATAGATACATCAATGGGTGTAATCTTTGGAGTACTTGTAAATTACATGTTTGCTAGACCAGATTACCTAAAAAATACAGTAAGCGAATTTATAAATATGGAAATATTATCTAAAGAATTTATAAAATTAAGAATTATAAATAATGAACACTTTGATATAAGCAAATATAGAGAATCATTTAATAAATTAGAATGTGTGTACTCTAAATTTCTAGATGAGTTAGATTTTAGTAAAAATAATGTAAATACAGATGAACTAGAAGAAGCAATTGGTATATGCGAACAAATATATTTTCATATGAAATCTATAGAATTATTAGAAGAAAAGCTTTATCTAAGTAAAAAAAACTATAAAATATTAAAGAAGTTTTATAAAGGAGAGGAGTTTAACTGGGATATAGATGATCATAAATCTCCTGTATTTAACTTTCATTTAGAAAAAATAATAGAAAAGATAGATAAATTAAGTTATATAAATGATTTCAAATAACAATTCATTAATAAAATATAGCTCCTCTACAAATATTAGATATATAAGCCTATTTGGGAGGTGCTATATGAAACCTATCTATATAGAAAATCAAATTTTAAGTAATTATAAATCAAAAATTTTTCAAGAATTAATAAGAATTATATGGTATGAAAATCTAAATGATATAAATGAGATTCCTCAAAAAGTGCTAAAAGATTTGCGAAATGATATAAATAAGGAAATAGATGAAGGAACAGTTATCAACTTAATAAGAATAATAATGGGTCTTGATCCTATTGATAGAATCGATGATGTAAATTTAAAAGATTTAATTAATGAAGCTACTAATCTAAAACAAATTCAAATGCCTGTAATTTCTATAATAGATGATGCTTGCAAGTATTGTGAAAGTAGTAAAGGTGAATGTTTAACTAAGAGTAAGCATATACATTGTAATAAGGAAAGTACATGTAGTTCATGTGGACAATGTATGTATAAATGTAAGCTAGGTGCTATATCGGATAAAATTGAGTTTATACCGATGATAAATATGCTTAAGAGTAAAGAGTATCCAGTATATGCAGCAGTAGCGCCAGCTTTTATTGGACAATTTGGAGAAAATGTAACTGCTGGAATTTTAAGAAGTGCCCTTAAAAGTATAGGATTTGAAGATATGATAGAAGTTGCGTTTGCAGCTGATATACTTACAGCTAAAGAAGCATATAGCTTTTATGAAAATATGAATAATAATAATAAGGAATTTTTTATAACAAGTTGCTGTTGTCCTGTATGGGTTAACTTAGTAAAAAATAAATTTCCTATAGTGGCTGATAAAATATCTACATCTGTATCGCCAATGATTGCTTGTGGAAGAATAATTAAAATTTTGAATCCTAGTGCAAAAGTAGTTTTTATTGGACCATGTATAGCTAAAAAGGAAGAAGCTAAGGAAGATGCTTTAAATGATGCAATAGATTTTGTACTTACTTTTGAGGAGATAGAGCAAATTTTTAAAGCTTTAAATGTAAACTTATTAGATATTGAAGAAGATGCTAGAGAAGAATCTTCTTACTGTGGACGAATATATGCAAAATCAGGGGGTGTTAGCAAATCTATAGAAGCTACATTAAAAGAAATTGACTCAAGTATTAAGTTTAAACCTATAGCATTTCAAGGTGCTAAAGAATGTATTGAAGATTTAAACAAAGTTATAAATAAAGAACTAGATGTTAATTTTATAGAAGGAATGGGATGTATCGGGGGTTGCATAGGAGGACCTAAGAAACTTTTATCAGTAGATAAGGGTAGTGCAAATGTGGACAAATATTCAAATGAAGCGGATATGAAAACGCCACTTGATAATTTAAATGTAGCTCAATTTTTAATACAAATAGGTATTTTAAAAGTAGAGAATTTAAATGTTAAAGATCATGAAAAAATTCAAAAAATTTTTGAGAGAAGTACTAAATGATAATTTAACTTAATCTTTATTTAAAGGGGATTAGAATATGGGGGATAATAGAAAAGTATTAAAAATATTAATGGGGGTATTTGTAAGTGCAATTTTGATAAGTATAGGTATTTCTTTTAAATATAGCTATAATATTAAAGATAAATATAGCAATATTGATGATAGCTTAAATTCAAATAAAAGTGTAACTGAAATCATAGATAATAGTGCAAATGAAATAAGTAAAGGTCCTGGAGCAACACAAGATAAAATAGCATATATAACAATAGATGATGGGCCATCAAAGTATACTAGTCAGATATTAGATATATTAGATGAAAATAATGTAAAAGGTACATTTTTTATGTTAAATGATAATATGAAAAAATATGAGGATGAAATAAAAAGAATGGTAGATGAAGGACATGGAGTAGGATTTCATGGTGTTAGTCATGATGTAGAAGAATTATATAAAACTGCAACATCTTCTTTAGAAGAGTTTGAAACTTGTAATAAAACACTTTATGATATTACAGGAGAAACATCAAAATTAATAAGACTTCCATATGGAAGTAAACCATATACACCAGAAGTAAATTACAATAATCTAATTGATAATGGATATTTAGTTTGGGATTGGACTCTTGATACATTAGATTGGAAATCAAGTAAAGATCAAATTGTAAGTAATATATTGTATTATGGAAGAGAAAGAGAAGAAATAGTAGTTTTAATGCATGAAAAAGAAGAAAGTGTAAAAGCATTAAGTGATACGATTAAGATTTTAAAAGAGAGGGGGTATACTTTACTTCCTATAACTGAAAATATAGAGCCTAAAAACTTTTGGGTAGGGAATACTAATAGCTAAAATTACTTATATTATTATAAGTAATTGACAATAATAATGATAATTAGATATAATTAATAAATAAAATAATATAAAAAAATACAGTGAAGAAGAGGAGTATGTAAATACTGCTAATAGAGAAGAAAACTCATAGGCTGGAAGGTTTTCTAAGTATAGGTTTACAGAAGGTAGCTTCGGAGTTTCTAGGTTGAATTAATAGTAGACTTAGACGGTGAAAATCGTTAAAATTTATTGAGAGCTAAGAGGAAAATTTTTTGTATTTGAATGATGCAACGATACAATTTTGAATTTAAATCTTAGAATTAAGGTGGTAACGCGAGCTTTTCGTCCTTATTATAAGGACTAAAAGCTCTTTTTTATTATACAAATTAGAATAATTAATAAGCAGGAGGAAATATCAATGGAAAATACTAATTTATCAAAAACGTATAATCCTAAAGACTTTGAATCAAGATTATATTCAGAGTGGGTAGAAAAAGGATACTTTAAATCTAGCCCAAATCCAAATAAAAAGCCATTTACAATAATGCTTCCACCGCCTAACATAACTGGGCAATTACATATGGGACATGCACTTGACCATACATTACAAGATATACTTATAAGATGGAAGCGTATGGACGGATACGAAGCTTTATGGCAACCAGGAACTGACCATGCTTCTATAGCAACAGAAGTTAAAGTTGTTGAAAGAATAAGAGAACAAGAAGGAAAATCTAAGTACGAATTAGGAAGAGAAGAATTCTTAAAGAGAGCTATGGATTGGAGAAATGAATTTGGTAGAAAAATAGTAGACCAAATGAAACAATTAGGAGATTCTTGTGACTGGGACAGAGAAAGATTTACAATGGATGAAGGATGTAATGAAGCTGTTACTGAGTTCTTTGTGAAACTTTATGAAAAAGGTCAAATATATAGAGGAAACAGAATAATAAACTGGTGTCCAGATTGTAAAACTACTTTATCTGATGCTGAAGTTGAACATGAAGAGCATGAAGGTAAATTCTATCACATAAAATACCCAATAGCAGGTAGTGATGAATTTTTAGAAATAGCTACAACTAGACCAGAAACATTATTAGGAGATACAGGTATAGCTGTAAATCCAGAAGATGAAAGATATACTCATTTAGTAGGAAAGCATGCAATACTTCCATTAGTAGGAAGAGAGCTTATAATAGTTGCTGATGATTATGTTGATGCAGAGTTCGGTACAGGTGCTGTTAAAATGACTCCAGCTCATGACCCTAATGACTATGAGGTAGGAAAAAGACATAATTTAGAGCAAATAAATGTAATGAACGAAGATGGAACAATGAATAGTTTAGCTGGTAAGTACGAAGGTATGGACAGATATGAGTGTAGAAAACAACTTATAGCTGATTTAGACGAAGCTGGATACTTAATAGCTATAAAAGATCATAACCATAATGTAGGTTCTTGCTATAGATGTCATACAGTAATAGAACCAAGACTATCAGATCAATGGTTTGTTAAAATGGACGAGCTTGCAAAACCTGCAATAGAGATACTTAAAAAGCAAGAATTAAAATTTGTTCCAGATAAGTTTGATAAAACTTACTTACAATGGTTAGAAAATATAAGAGACTGGTGTATATCAAGACAGTTATGGTGGGGTCATCAAATACCAGCTTATTACTGCCAAGATTGTGGTGAAGTAATAGTTGCTAAATCTAAGCCACAAGCATGTAAGTGTGGATGCACTAACTTAAAGCAAGATGAAGATGTACTTGATACTTGGTTCTCTTCAGCATTATGGCCATTCTCAACATTAGGTTGGCCAAATAATACAGAAGAATTAAACTACTACTACCCAACTAGTGTATTAGTTACTGGATACGATATAATATTCTTCTGGGTAGTAAGAATGGCATTTGCAGGAATGTTCTGTATGAATGAAAAGCCATTTGAGCATGTATTAATACATGGACTTGTAAGAGACTCTCAAGGTAGAAAAATGAGTAAATCTTTAGGTAATGGTATAGATCCATTAGAAGTAATCGACCAATATGGTGCTGATGCGTTAAGATTCATGTTAGCAACAGGAAATTCCCCAGGAAATGATATGAGATTCTACATGGAAAGAGTAGAAGCTGCAAGAAACTTTGCTAATAAGTTATGGAATGCGTCAAGATTCGTATTCATGAATATAGATACAGAAATAATGGAAGGTGTAAATAGAGAGTCTGTTGAAGCTAATTTAACTTTAGCTGATAAGTGGATAATCTCAAGAGCAAACAATGTTGTTAAAGAAGTTACTGACAATATGGATAAGTTTGACCTTGGTATAGCAGCTCAAAAGATATATGACTTCGCATGGTCAGAATACTGTGACTGGTATATAGAAATAGTTAAACCAAGATTATACAGTGAAGATAAAGAAGCTAAACAAGCTGCTTTATATACATTAACTTATGTATTAGAAAAAATATTAAAATTATTACACCCATATATGCCATTTATAACAGAAGAAATATATACTCATTTACCAACAGTAGAAGGAAGTATAGTTATATCTTCATTCCCTCACTACACTGAAGCTGATAATATGGCTAAAGAAGAGGAAATGATGAGCTTAACAATGGATGGAATAAGAAATATAAGAAATGTAAGAGCTGAAATGAATGTTCCACCATCAAAGAAAGCTAAGGTAATAATAGTTCCAACTGAAGAAAAGAAAGAAGCGATGGTTGCAGGTTGTGATTACTTTGTAACATTAGCATCTGCATCTGAAGTTGAAATAGTGGCTAATGAAGATAATATACCAGAAGATGCTGTAAGTGTTGTTATAGATGGAGTTAAAATATTTATACCTCTTGATGAATTAGTTGACTTTGCAAAAGAAATAGAAAGATTAAGCAAAGAAAAAGCTAAATTAGAAAGTGAAATAAAGAGAGTTAACGGAAAACTTTCTAATGAGGGATTTGTTGCAAAAGCTCCAGAGGCATTAATAAATGCTGAAAAAGCTAAAAAAGAAAAATTCGAAGAAATGATGAAGTCTGTAGTAGAAAGACTTGAAAATTTAGAATTAAAAATGAAATAGATAACTTAAATCAATGATAATTTAGTTGACTTAAAGATGAAAATAGTTAGTACAAGCAGATTAAGAGAATTTGCAATGTACTAACTATTTTTTATTATATTAGATATAAAGTTATAGTCAATTTATTTTGAGGATTTAGTATATAAGAAATATATTATTCTATAATATTGTCAGAGTCTTCGAATTCATTTTTTACGTAGTTATTTAGAATTGTTAGTATTAAATTATCTGTTGTGGTACGATTTTCTGTAGCTAAAATATCTAATTGAACTTTTAAGTCTGTCGGTAAATTGTTACTTAAAATATTTTCGTTATTCATTAAACATCACCTCTTAAAATTTATTATCTCCAATATGTGTATAAATAAGCCATATAAATATTTATGATAAAATTTAACTATAGATGACTTTGAGAAAATAGTAACGTACATTTTTATTTTATAAAATTATGTTTTATTTTTATTATGATATAAATCATTAATATATTTTATTTTTATGTTAATAATATTTTTATACAACATAAAGGAGGTATATTGATTTGTTTAAACATGATAAAGCTTTATTACGTGAAGTAAAAGTAGAAAAACCTAATCCTCAATATGCTGTTCTTATGCAAGAACAATTAGGAGGAGCAAATGGTGAGTTAAAGGCTGCAATGCAATATTTATCTCAAAGTTTTAGGGTAAAAGATCCACAACTAAAAGATTTATTTTTAGATATAGCAGCAGAAGAACTTAGCCATATGGAAATGGTGGCTCAAACTATTAATTTATTAAATGGACATGAAGTTGACTATAATAAAGTTGGACAAGGTGAAATAGAGACACATGTATTATCTGGATTAGCTCCATTTTTAATAAACTCATCAGGTGAGCCTTGGACAGCAAATTATGTAAGTGTGACAGGCGACTTAGTGGCAGATTTATTATCTAATATAGCATCTGAGCAAAGAGCTAAAGTTGTATATGAATATTTATATAGACAAATAGAAGATAAATATGTAAGAGAAACAATAGACTTTTTACTTAATAGAGAGGAAGCACATAATGCTTTATTTAGAGATGCTTTAAATAAAGTACAAAATACTGGTTCAAATAGAGATTTTGGAGTTACTAAAGATTCTAAATTATACTTTGATTTATCAACTCCTGGACCAAATCATGACACTGTATTAAATAATGTTAATCCACCTTCTTTTGAACAACCATTAAAGAAATAGTAATACATATAAAGTGTTAATATTACTGAGATTAACTTAATATTATAAAAAATTATTTATAAAATAAAAATATTATATATAAACCATAAAGTGACCTTTGAGTAGGTCATTTTTACTATGTTATAAATTTATGTACTAATATGTATTAATATAAAATTATAGGTGTTTAATAAAATAGAATAATATGGAAATAGGGTTTTATATGATATATAATAATGAAAAGTATATTATTTTTAGGGGGAAAAGGTGGACTATATATTAGACATAGCAACGACTATATTTGAATATTCAAGCTGGGTAATTATATTAGGTGTAATATTTATATTAATAAAATTTTATAAAGAGAGAGAAGAGAATGAAGATTACTTAGTTTTAAAATTAATAGGATTTTATCTTCTAGGATGTTTTACCTTTAATATAGATATTTATATCAAATTCATAATTCCAGTAGGATATGGAATCTATGCTTTATGGATGAAAGATAAAGATAGAAAAAATAAAGTAATTAAACACAAATCAGCCAATCTAGGAATAATAGTATTAGGAATTGGAATTGTATGTGGCTTTATTTATAATGGACTAGAATACCGAGATAGATTTGTAAGAATAGAAAATAATAGTGTTAAAGGTATAGAAGATGATTATAAGTTAATAGAAGAAAATCTGAAATTAAATGATTACATTATACCTAAAGACTTTAGATTAAGCTATTATGATGATAATATAGAGAATATAAGTTATTCATTTATAAGTGATGATAAATATTATAATATATCTAAAAACAAAGAGAATGAAGGCTATAATATAATGATAAATAAGTATAGTGATAAAGTAGACTCATACTGGAATGCATTTTATAATTATAATGAAATAGGAACAAATACAATTGAAATAAAAGAGCTTTTAAAAGCTATATCTAATATTAAATTTGATACAAGTAAAACTGATAAAGAAATAGTATCTTACTATTTAACTTATGATGAAAATAACTATTCAACAGGAAGTGAACAAGTAGATAATGGTGATACTATATACTATATAGAAGACTATGAGAAATATACATATAAAAAGGCTCAAAGAAGAGAATTACCAATGAGTGGTGGAATTATTTGGTTTAGCCTTATGAAGGAAATGTCAAATAATACAGAAGATACATATGGTACAGAAAGTGTATATACTGATGCCTATGTGTTATATCCAAGGAAAAATCAAGAACTTATAGATGATAATATATCATATTTAAAAGTTAAAGACTTAAGAGATAATAAAGAAGAAATTTTAAGTATTGAAGATGATTATGAAAAGATATGTAGCTTATTAGATTCTTTTGAATTTATAAGTTGGGAAGAGCAAAATGATGATTTTAATCTTCAAGGTGATATTATATTAACTATAAATGATGATACAGATATTAGTTTAGAATTTTACAATAATCAAGAGTATGTAAGATATACAAGTAGTGATGAAAATGTAATTTATAAAATAAATAAAGACATCTATAATGAAGTAATTAAAATATCCATTAGAGTACTCTAATGGATATTTTTAATTTATATATACAATAAATTCTTTGTTATAGATATATAAATATACTATAATTAACTTATAAAATATAGAAATTTTATAAGTTAAGTCAAAATGAATCATAGATATTATATAGATAATTTATAAAAAATGACAAGGGGGAAGAAGGATGAATTACCAAGAATCATTAAAATATATAGCAGATACTCATAAGTTTGGTATAAGATTAGGATTAGATTGTACTGGAAAATTATTGGAGCTTTTAGGTAATCCTCAAGAAAATTTAAAAGTGGTTCATGTAGCAGGTACAAATGGAAAAGGATCAGTTTGCTCTTTTGTAGCAAATATTTTAAAAGAAGAAGGATATAAAGTAGGACTTTATACATCTCCGTACTTAGAAACTTTTACAGAAAGAATAAGAGTAAATGGAGAAAATATACCAGAGGATGATGTTGCAAGAATAATAACTTTAATAAAAGATAAAATAGATATAATGGTTAGCGAAGGTTATTCTGCACCTACAGAATTTGAAATAGTAACTGCTATGGCATTTTATTATTATAATGAACAAGAAATAGATTATGTGGTTCTAGAAGTTGGACTAGGTGGACGATATGATTCTACTAATGTAATTAAGAATCCATTAGTAAGTGTATTAGTATCTATAAGTTTAGATCATATTGGTGTTCTTGGGGATACTATAGGAAAAATAGCTTATGAAAAAGCTGGAATAATAAAGGAAAATGGAACCGCTATAGTATATAAGCAAGTTAAGGAAGCAGAAGACGTTATAAAAGAAGTTTGTAAAGATAAAAATGCAAACTATATAGAAGTAAACTTTGATAATATATATATTAAAAAATCAGATATATACTCTCAAGTATATGATTGTGATATTATGTTAGAAAAATTTGATGACATAGAAATAAAATTAATAGGAGATCATCAAATAAATAATTCAATAGTTGCATTAAATGTAATTAAGTATTTAAGAGATAATAAAGATGTTAAAGTAAGTAATGAATCTATAAGAAAAGGTCTTTTAACTACTAAGTGGCCTGGAAGAATAGAAAAGATAAAAGAAAATCCTATGTTTATAATAGATGGAGCTCATAATGAAGATGGAGCAAAGTCATTATCAAAGGCTTTAGATAAAAACTTCCCAAATAAGAAATTAACAATGCTAATAGGGATGTTGGCAGATAAAGATATAGATAGTGTATTAAAAATACTGATGCCTAAGTTTGATAAAGTGGTAACTACAACTCCAGATAATGATAGAGCTATAAATAGTGAAGAATTAAAAAATAAAATATCTAAGTATGTAGATAATGTAATTTCAATAGAGAATATAGATGATGCAGTTAATTATACTTTAAATAATTCTAAAGAAGATGATGTAATAATAAGTGCTGGATCATTATATATGATAGGAGCAGTTAGAACTTTAGTAAAAGAAAAAGAGCTTTTAATTCAAAAATAATACTAAACAAAGTTACCCTTGGATTTATTCAAGGGTAATTTTTATATAGAAAACTTCTATACAAAAATATTATAGTATAGAAGTTTTCTATATAAGTTTACTTAAAAATATCATTTGGTATAATTGAACATGGTCAAAAGCTTGTAATTATAATATAAAATTATATATTTAGAGGGAGATTAAAAAATGAATGTAAAGAAAATAGTAAAATCACTATCAGTTGGAATGCTATTAGTATTAGCAATAGGTGGCTTAGTGGGGTGCTCTTCAAATAAAGGGGAAGTAGGCTATAACAAAATAGATTCTACTAAGACTGAAAAGTTAGCTGATGAAAATGAAAATGTACTAGTAATAGATGTTAGAGATGAAGAAAATTATATAAAAGGTCATTTAGCAAATGCTATAAATATACCATTTGATGAGTTTGAAGGAAAAATATCTGAGTTAGAAATATATAAAGATCAAAAAATACTATTAATATGTCATACAGGTAATAAAAGTGGTAAGGCAGCTAAGATGTTAATAGATAATGGGTTTACTAAAGTATATAATGCAGAAGATGGTATGGATGAATTTGATTATAAAACAGTTGATTATACTAATGTAACTGGAAATGAATTTGAGAAGTTAGTTGAAGAAAATAAAGATGCTTTTATATTAGATGTTAGAGATGCAAAAGATTATGATAAAGGTAGTATAAAAAATGCAGTTAATATACCTATTGATGAAGTTGAATCAAGATTAAATGAAATTGATGATCATAAAGATGAAGATATATTAATATATTGCTCTATAGGTAGAAGAAGTGCTCAAGTAGCTGAATTATTAAAAGATAAAGGTTTTAAAAACGTAGTCAACTCAGTTGATGGTGTTAAAGAATACGATTTTAATTTAGTTAAATAATATATTAAAGTAAAATGGGGGTATAAAATACTTATTTTTATATTCCCTAATTTAATTTAAAAGCTAATTAAGTAGAAAGGATATATAAGTTTATCAATATGAAAGAAAATAGAAAAAAGAGTTTAAATAAAACATTTTGGATTACATTAGGAATAATTTTAGTATCATTATTAATTTACATATTTAATCCATCAGTAAATAAAGTTATTAATAAAATGACATCATATTTAATATCTCTTGATATGGATGGTTTAAAGGAATATATATTATCCTTTGGAATGTGGGCTCCGGTAATA
Source organism: Desulfovibrio sp. Marseille-P6017 (assembly GCA_900604495.1). The sequence goes on from UWOR01000003.1 coordinate 100,237, forward strand.
TCATTTTTATTAATGATACTTCAGTCAGTTGCAGCTCCTCTTCCAGCATTCGTAATAACTTTTGCTAATGCTGCGCTATTTGGATGGGTGTATGGAGCTATACTTTCTTGGTCTAGTGCTATGGCTGGAGCAACATTATGTTTTTATATAGCAAAGTTTCTTGGTAGAGGTGTGGTAGAAAGCTTAACTAGTAAGTTTGCACTTGAAAGCATAGATAAGTTTTTTGATAAATATGGAAAGCACACTATATTAATATCAAGATTACTTCCGTTTATGTCTTTTGACTTAGTAAGCTATGCAGCAGGTTTAACATCAATGAGCTTTATATCATTTTTTGTAGCCACTGGAATAGGTCAGCTTCCAGCAACTATAGTTTACTCATATGTAGGAGGAATGCTTACAGGTGGTGCTAAGTTAATGATGACTGGGCTTCTTACTTTATTTGCATTAAGTATACTAATATATGTAGCTAAAAAGGTATGGAGTGAAAAGCATAATAATTAATTTCTTATGGATGGAGTATTAAAGCATAAATCTATGTTTTATACTGTCATCCTATTTTATATATAAGAGGTGTTTATAATGAAAAAAATAAACCTAAATAAAAAAACTTTAGAATTAGTAAAAGGTAAATATGATGATTGTATTAATTGTAAACTATGTTACAATAATTGTCCTATGATGAAGGAATATGGATCATCTCCCAAAAACATAATGAAAGATATATTAAATGAAGAATCAGTAAATAAGGATATACCTTACTCTTGTATGTTCTGTAATCTTTGTAAAGAGAAATGTCCAAAGGATATAGATTTGAAAGAAATGTACTTAGGAATTAGAAAAGATATAACTAGTAACAATAATAAGGAACTAAAATCTTTAGGGTATAATACAGTAAAATTTCATCAGATAAATAGCTTTTCACCATTGTTTTCAAGAAATTTTGTAACTAAAGATACTAAAAAAATATTTTTACCAGGATGCAGTTTATCTAGCTATAGTCCAGAAATAGTTATTAAGACTTTTGAGTATCTAAAAGATAGAATAGATAATATATCTTTAGCAGTAGAATGTTGTGGTAAACCAACACTAGCAATGGGGGATACTGATAAGTTTAAAAAATATTACTCTAAATTAGACAAGTTGTTTGAAAGTAATGATATAGATGAAGTTATAGTTGCATGTCCCAATTGTTTTGATACAATAAGAAACAGTAGTAAGAATATAAAAGTAACTACTTTATGGAGTGTGATTAAAGAATATAAAGTACCAAAAGAACTTAAATATTATTATAAAGACATAGATCTTGAATTCTCCCTTCACGATCCTTGTCCAATAAGAAAAGAACCTAAAATACATGAAGCAGTAAGAGAGATATTAAATGATTTAGGTGTGAAGATAATTGAATTTGATAAAAATAGAGAAAATAGTGAATGTTGTGGATCAGGAGCTATGGTTAGAGTAACTAACCCAGATATATCAATAAAACAAACTAAAAGAAGAGCTAATCAAGCAAAAACTGATACAGTAATTTCATATTGTGAATCCTGTTGTGAATCTATGATGTCTGTTGGAAAGAATTCACTTCACTTATTAGATTTTATTTTTAATAAAGATGTAATAAATAAAAGGTCATTTACTCAAGATAAAACATCAGTAATTCATAAATGGAAGATGAGATATAAAACTATACAAAATGGAAAAAGTAAAAAATTATAAGTATGGAGAAATTAAAGTGAAATATGATAAAAGGATATTAAAGATAACATTAGGAGTATTATTTTTAACTATAATAGGGATAGTTATTTATAAGATATGTAGTTTAAATTTAGGTGTAGAAGATATAAAAAACTACGTACAAAGTTTTGGTAAAATTGGACCAATTGTGTATATTATAATGTTTGCATTAGTACCACTTACATTCTTTCCAGATTCTGTACTAGCAATAGCTGGAGGGTTAATTTTTGGATTATTTAAAGGATATATATATACGGCTATAGGAGCATTAATTGGAGGAACTATATCTTTTTATATATCTAGATATTGGGGTAGAGAAATAATTAAAAAACTTACCAAAGAAAAATTAGATAATATAGAAGTTATGATAAATAATAAAGGATTTACAATTATATTTTTATTAAGATTAATACCACTATTTCCATTTGATGTTATAAGTTATGGAGCAGGTCTTACTTCTGTTAAGTATAAAGATTTTATATTAGCTACGTTCGTTGGAACGATTCCAGGGATATTAGTATTTACAAACCTAGGATCAGAAGCTGTGAATATGGGTAGTACAAGCTTTTATATATCAATAGCTTTATTAATACTTTTATTTGTGGTTTCTATATTCTTAAAAAATAAATTTATATCAAAAGAGTTAAAGAATAATACAAAGTAAAGCTAGGAGGAATAAATGTTAGATACACATGCTAGAAAATATGTTAATCCATTTATTGAAATGGGTGCAAAATTATTTTTGAATTTAAAAATGAGACCAAATCAAATTACAATGTTAGCTCTTTTATTAGGTATATCAACATCTATATTTATATATTTTGATAGGCCCTTATTAGGATTAGTAATACTTTGGATATCGGGGTATTTAGATGCAGTAGATGGTGCAATGGCTAGAAAAAGTAACTCTAGTTCATCATTTGGAACAGTGCTTGATATAGTATCTGATAGAATTGTTGAAGTAAGTATGATAATTGTATTTGGCATTAAGTTTATAGACGTAAGATTTAACTTACTTATATTAACAGCATCAATATTAATGTCAATGACTATATTCTTAACTGTTGGAGCTTGCTCAGAGAAGAAAGGAATGAAGTCATTTTATTACCAAGCTGGGGTAGCAGAAAGAACTGAAGGATTTATATTATTTTCACTTATGATATTACTACCACAGTACTTGGGGATAATTACTAATATATTTTCTGTATTAGTATTATTTACAGCTGGGCAAAGATTTTTCGAAGCCAAAAAAATATTAGATTAGGAGAATTAATATGAAAAGGAAATTATTAAGTTTATTATGTGTAGTGCTAGCAATAGCTGTTAGTTTAGTAGGATGTACAAGTAAAACATCTACAGACAAGAATATAAGTATTTTAGATAGTAATTATGATGAGATTTTAGAAAAAGCTAAGGGTACTACTGTTACTTTCTATGGATATGGTGGAAATGAAGTAATGAATAAATGGTTTGATAGTTATGTAGTAGACCAAATGAAGGAACAATACGATATAACAGTAAAAAGAGTAGGTATGAATATAGATGAAATACTAAATCAATTACTATCAGATAAACAAGCTAATAATAATGATGGTTTAATAGATGTAGTTTGGATAAATGGAGAAAACTTTAAGACAGCTAAGGAAAGTAATTTATTATTAGGTTCATTTGTAGGAAAGCTTCCAAACTTTAATGACTATGTAGATACTGCATCAGAAGATGTTACTACAGATTTTGGTACAGAAGTAGGTGGAATGGAAGCACCATGGGGGAAATCTCAATTTGCAATAGCTGTTAATTCTGATAAAATAACTCAAACTATAACAGATACACAATCTTTAAAAGAAGCTATAACAGCTAACCCAGGTAAATTTACATATCCAGCATTACCTGATTTTACAGCGAGTGCTTTTGTTAGAAATGTAATATACGACATAGTAGGTTATGAAAATGTTGCAAACTTACCAGAAGATAAAGAAAAAGTAAAAGAAGCTATACAACCTGCTATAGATTATTTAAATGAGATAAAGCCTTATTTATGGAATGAAGGAAAAACATATCCATCAACTACATCTCAATTAGATAATATGTATTCAGATAATGAAGTCTACTTTACTATGACATATTCTCCAAATTCATTAAATGGAAGAATGGAAACAGGTGAACTTAGCAGTACTACAGAAATAATAGAGTTTAAAAATGGAAATTTAAGTAATACCCACTTTTTAAGTATACCATTTAATTCTCCTAATCAAGCTGGAGCGATGGTATTAATAAACTTTTTAATGAGTGTAGATGCTCAAGCTTCAAAGACTTTCACTGAAAACTGGGGAGATACAACCGTTTTAGATATGAATAAAGTTTCAGATAGTGAAAAGTCAGAGTTTAGTGAAGATAGTATAACAATAAGTAATTCAGTCCCAGAACTAAGTGCAGGTATGGTACCTATAATAGAAGAAATATGGACTGAAGAGGTGTTAGAAAGTGAATAAAAATCTAAAGCCATATTTACTCATAGCACCTTCTGGAATCATATTAGCGTCTATTATGATTGTTGGAATATATAATTGTATAGTACAGAGCTTAGGATATTTTCCACAGATAGGTATGAATAGTATAACTTTAGATTATTATAAAGAGATTTTAGGAGAGGCAACTTTCTTAAAATCTCTTCTCTTTAGTATGAAAACTTCATTAATTTCAGCTTTATTATCAGTTTTAATAGGAGTTATACTAGCGTATTTATTATGCCAAGATAAATATTCAAATTTCAGAACATATATATTAAATATACCAGTTATAGTACCTCATATAATCGTAGTTATATTGATAATATTCATATTCTCTAAGACTGGTATAATATCTAGAATACTTTTTAACTTAGGAATAATAAATGATTCATCTCAGTTTTTGAATTTAATATCAGATAAAAATGGAATAGGAGTAATATTGGTTTACTTATGGAAGGGAACGCCTTATGTTATTCTTACAACTTATAATATACTAAAAAATATAAGTGGAAAATTAGAATTAGTAGCATTAAATCTAGGTGCAAGTAAGTTTCAAAGTTTTATATATATAATTTTGCCTCTATCAATGTCAACTATAGTTTCATCATTTATAATATTATTTGCATTTTCTTTTGGATCATATGAAGTTCCATTCTTAATAGGACCAAGTACACCTAAAGCTCTATCAGTATATTCATATGTTAATTATATAAGCTCAGATTTAAGAAAAAGATCTTTAGCTATGGCTATAAATACGATTTTATCCTTAATAAGTTTTGTTTTGTTAATAATATATAATAAAATATTTTATAAAATATATAGATACAAATTATAGGTGAAATGATGAAAAGAAATATAAGAAAATTAATTATAGATATTCTCTTAATATCAATTATAACTCCAATATTTATATTAGGAGTATGGTGCTTTACAAATAGTTGGACTTATCCAGATTTGCTACCAAAAACTTATTCAATTAGGGGATTTGAATATATACTAAATAAATCAAATTTAAAGATTCTAGTTAATAGCATATTAATATCACTAGTTATTGTATTTATTACAATTATAATAAGTATACCATCTGCAAAGGCAATAGCTATATATAATTTTAAAGGAAAAAGATTATTCGAGCTATTAATATTATCACCTATTATAATACCAATGGTATCTGTGGCAATGGGAATACATATTACATTTATAAGAATGAAAATAGCAAATACATTAGTTGGTGTAATAATAATAAATATAATTCCTTGTATACCATATGCTGTGAGAATTATAGGTGATGTTTATAAATTAGTAGGTAATAAACTTGAAATTCAAGGACAATTACTAGGAGCAAATAAGTTCAATGTATTTAGATATATTACATTACCATTAATAATGCCTGGAATAATAGGCGCAAGTAGTATGTGCTTTATAATATCATTTAGTCAATATTTTTTAACTATGCTTATAGGTGGAGGTAATATAATAACTTATCCAATGATAATGTTTCCGTATATACAAAGTGGAGATAGGAATATATCAGCCTTATACAGTATAGTGTTTTTAATTGTAAGTATAATGCTACTTATATTAATAGAAAAGCGAATAAAGAAGTATTACATGAATAATGAAGAAACTACATATTTAATATAGATAAAACCTAAGGAGAAAGATATGTCACATGTTAATCTAATAAATTTGAATAAAAGTTTTGATAAAGTGAATGTACTTAAAAATATAAACTTAGAAATAAATGAAGGAGAAATAATATCTTTATTAGGTCCATCAGGATGTGGAAAGAGTACAACACTAAAAATAATAGCTGGAATCTTAGAACTAGATGAAGGCGATATTTTATTTGATGGGGCTAGTGTAAAAAATATACCGACTGGCAAAAGAGATGCAGCAATAGTATTCCAAGATTACTTATTATTTCCTCATATGAATGTTTTTGAAAACATAGAGTTTGGATTAAAAATGAAAAAAGTAAAAAAGGAAGCAAGAGTTAAGAAAGTACAAGAATTAGTAGAATTAGTAAAGCTAAACGATTATAAAAGTAAATACCCATCAGAGTTATCTGGAGGACAACAGCAAAGAGTAGCTATAGCTAGAACGCTTGCTATAAGTCCTAAGGTATTGTTATTAGATGAACCATTTTCTAATTTAGATATAAGTTTAAGAAATGAAATGAGGGATTTTGTATTAAACTTACAAAAAAAATTAGAAATAACGACAATCTTAGTAACTCATGACAAAGAAGAAGCTTTAATGATGAGTGATAAAGTAGCAGTAATGTTAGATGGAGAAATAAAGCAGTATGATACACCAAGTAATCTTTATGAAAATCCAAATAGTAAAGAAGTTGCAAATATATTTGGAGATAGAAATTACTTACAAGGAAAAATAAAAAATAATAAATTTATAAGTAATTCAGTAGAATTAAACTTAAAAGATGTAAAAGATATAAATAATGTAGAATTAATGATACCTCAAGAAAGTATAAAATTGTTAAACAGAGATTCAAAAGAAGGAATAGAAGGGAAGATAATAAAACGAAAGTATGCAGGAGAAAAAACATATTATGATGTAAAAGTAAATGAAACAATTTTAAAATCATCAAGTGATAATAACTTCTATAAAGAAGGTGATATTATAAAGGTAGAAATTAAAACCCAAAATATAGTTTTATTCTAATCAACAAAAAGTTTGTTATCATTTAAGAATAGTTTAAGTGATAACAAACTTTTTCGATATTATATACATATACGTGTAAATATTTAAATTATTATCTATCTACTTACTTAAGTGCCTCTTTTAAAGCTTTAGATAGCTGATCTGGACAAGAAGTTGATTTACCACCACAAGTTATGTTCTCTAATCTTTTAGCAACATCACTAGCATCTTGATTCATTACTAATTGCTTTATTCCGATTAGGTTTCCTGGACAGCCACCTATAAAATCAACATCAACTATTTTATTATTATCATCTAACTCAAATATCATTTCTTTGCAGCATACACCACTTGGATTAAAAGAAAATCTCATAACACTATCTCCTTAATAAATATAATTATTATAAAAATAATAATACCAATATAAGTTAAATAAAGCAATGAATAATCCTAACAAATGAATAATATATTATTATATAATACGTAGGTTATGGAAGGGGGGATTTTTTGAAGATATATATATCTAATTATCTATCTAAGAGTATAAGTATAATAGATTATTACACCCTTGAAGTAGAGAAGGTAATAAATTTAGAAGAGAGTATTTATCCACATCATTTTTGTATAGATAAAGAAAAAAATTTAATTTATATACCTAGTTCAAGTAATGGAATAATTTATATTTATGACTTAAATAATGATAATATTTTAGATACAGTTTCTGTCGGCGGAAATTTAAGTCAAGTAATACTATGTAATAAAGAAGTATTTATATCTAATGAAGATTCAGATAGTATATACTTTTTAGATCGAGAGACATTGACTCCTGTTGGGGTTATAAATTTAGAACACACACCTCATGGATTAGATTTTGATGAAGTTTCAAAAAAAATATATGTATCCTGTATAAATTCAATTGTATGTATAGATGTAGATAGAAAGCAAATAGATAAGCAAATGAATATAAGTTCTAAAGCATGGCATCTTAAAATTAATAAAGAAAGCAATCATATATATATATCTACTTTAGATGGAAAGGTTATGATAATAGATTTAAAAAGCATGGAAATAAGAAAAGTACTAAATGATTTTTTATTGCCTCTTGAAATTAGATTTAATTATAAAAATAAAAGAGTATATATAGCAGATTTAGCATATAAAAATATAAAAATATTAGATTTTTATACAGGTAAATATATTGCTAATATAAGTGTAGATGGAACACCACAAGGATTAGAAATTTCAAATGATGGTAATTTTTTATTTGTATCAGATAGTCAAAATAACATGATTAAGGTTTATAATTGTATTACGAATCAGTTAATAAAAGAAATTAAAGTTGGAAAAGAGCCTACAAGCATAGTGTGTATGTAGGCTTAATGATTGTTTCGTATTAGTAAGTCTATAACTTCTGCATACATATCTGATGCATTATTCTTCCAATTATTACAAATAAGCTGAGCTTGTTTTTCAGAAGAAACATTTAAATTTAAATCTATTAAATTACATTGATTTTCAATTACTCTTAAATTAACTATAAATTCATTATCGCTTTGTTTAACAAAACTAGACTTAACTTGAGTATCAGCTAGCAAACTTTCTTTGTTAGATAATAAGTATTCATCAACTTTTCTAGTAGAATTCTCAGGTATCCTAGATAAAAAATATTCCAATGTTTCAATCCCTTTTTGTGTGAGAGAGTAATATTCTCTATCAGAGTCTTTATATGTAATTAAAAACTTAGATTCCATAAGTTGAGATAGAAGTTGTTGTAATGAAAAATAATTCATCATTTCAGTTTCTAAAACAACTTGGGTTATTTGAGAATTAGTTAAATCCATATTAATCCTATCTAAAATATATAAAATTAATAGCTTATGATAAGCTAACTCTTCAGATGAGTTTTCAAACATAATATCATCCTCCGTAAAACTATTTCTATATACTATATTAAACCAAAATATATAAAATTAAAAGTACAATTTACTTAATATTTAATTTCGTATAAAACAAACAAAAAGGCTACCGAAAAATTTGGTAGCCTTACTTTTAACTAACTATAAAAATTTACTATAGGCTTATTTGCCTGCCATTTGTTGCTCAGCCATTTCAACTAATTTCTTAGTCATATATCCACCTACGTAACCATTTTGTCTAGCAGTTAAGTTACCTTTATCTATGTTTTCGTAGTTAGATAAACCTATTTCGTTAGCTATTTCTAATTTCATTTGATTTAAAGCAGCTTTCGCTTCAGGTACGACTGTTTTGTTATTAGTATTTGACATAGTAAATTTCCTCCTTAGTTGTCATTTACAACACATTTAATTGTGTTGTTACTAGTATTTTGACCAGATTGAAATTTTATATACTGTAAAAATAAGTTAATTTATATATTAATGTATTTAGGCTTATTCATATATTTTATGGTTCATTTTTATTTTTTTATCTTTTCTAATACCTTCATAAAGTCCATGAGGTTCCCTAGTATAACTATTATTAATATTACTAGTGACAGTGTTAACAGTTGCTTTTAGGCTTTCTTTTGCTTGAATATTTTTTAAAGAATTTTTTATGTCTGCCATAATTACACCACCTTAATTATTTATTTTATTTCTTAATTCTAAATTGCCCAAATAATAAATTTATCTTTGTAGTAATTTTTTGAAATAAAAGAAAATAAGTTTTAAATATAGGATTATATATATAAAGGAGGTGTGATATGGGTTTAAGATGGAAAAGAACTAAGGCCTTCTTTTTAAGTATAACTTTTTTTTTATTAGCATTATTATCAGTATTTGCCTTAGTTTTTGGAATTAAGTACATATGTAATATAAGTGATGATGCAAATATGCCTATATATAGTGTTGACACAGATGAAAAAAAAATAGCTATAACTTTTGATGTTGCATGGGGAAGTGAAAATATAGATGAAATATTAGAGGTATTAGATAAGCACAATATAAAGGCGACATTCTTTTTAGTTGGAAGCTGGATAGATGATAATAAGAATACAGTTAAGCTAATAAGTGAAAAGGGTCATGAAATAGGAAATCATTCAAATACTCATCCTAATATGAAAGAAACACCTGATGAAGATATTATGAATGAGATAGAAATCACATCAGAAAAAATATCTAATATAACAGGACAAAGAGTAACATTATTTAGACCACCATTTGGAGAGGTTACTGATGAAGTGATGGAAGTTTGTAAATCTTTAGATTATACAGTTATAAAATGGGATGTAGATTCACTAGATTGGAAGGGAATAAGCGCAGATCAGATAACAGAGAGAGTATACAAAAGTGTTCAACCTGGATCAATAGTTTTATTTCATGCGAGTTCTAGTAACGTAAAGGAATATCTAGATACTGCTATTACTCAACTTGAAAAAAACGGATATGGTATTTGTAAAGTATCAGATTTAATTTATAAAGATAACTATACTATAAACTCTTCGGGAGTCCAAAAGTCAAAAGAGAATTAATGTAATAAATTTAAGTAGTTATAAATATATTTATTATATAAGATTGAGATAAAATAATAGAATTAACAATTGTGGGAGGATAAATAATATGATAGATATAAAGGATGACACTAATGTAGTATACCTAAGAGGAGAAATGGACGATAATTTAGACTTTAGTCATGAAATCTTTGGGGAAAAGTTTTATAATACAAAAATAAAAATAAATAGATTAAGCGAATCTTATGACATACTACCATTAACTATATCAGAAAGATTATTACAAGATGTTGATATAAAAAATAATAATTTAGTAAATGTTATAGGTCAACTTAGATCTTATAATAAAAATATTGATAATAAAAACAGATTGGTTTTGACTGTGTTTGTTAGAGAATTAAAGCAATCTGAAGAAGAAAATAAGGATCCAAATAGTATATTCTTAGATGGGTATATATGCAAAGAACCTATATATAGAAAAACACCTTTAGGAAGAGAAATTACAGATCTGTTAGTTGCAATAAATAGACCATATAATAAATCTGATTATATTCCATCTATTGTATGGGGTAGAAATGCGAAATTTGCCAAGACCCTAAAAGTTGGTGATAGGGTACAGATGTGGGGACGAGTTCAAAGTAGAGAATATGAGAAAAAGGTTGAAAATGGAGATCCTATCAAAAAAGTAGCTTATGAAGTATCTATATCTAAAATTAAAAAATTATCTGAAAATAATGCTCAAGAATAAATACTTCTATTTATGTATTGAATAGTTGCTCATGATTTATTATAATCTATTTTATGATAAATTTTGAGAAAAGATAAGAGGGGGAGCACTGTGAAGAGCGCATTATATCATGACTATGAGCCAAACTCAGACCGAATTGAAGAATCAGACGACATAACATGTTTTTTGGATACGATTAAATATGATATAGGAGACAAGATACTGCTTGTTGGAGATGTAGGCAACTTAGGCAAAAAACTTAGGATGCTGGGTGTTAACGTAACGATATTAGAACATAGTAACTATCAAGATGTATGTCCATCTTTAGTGAATAATGAGAACTGTACTGTTGTAAGAGGTGCACTAGAATATATGCCTTTTAATGATAGTTTCTTTGATAAAGTTATAGTGTTAGATCACTTTAACCATACCAGCAACTGTAAAAAGGCATCACATGAGATACGTAGAGTTTTAAAGAAGAAGGGCGAGCTTATTCTAGAAGACCACAACTTAAAAAACTTGAAAGTAAAGTTAAAATATTTTAAGCATAGGCTTCTAGGAGAAAATGTACACTATAATTATCCACAAGAAATACTTAATTTATTTTCAAAATTAAATTTTGAAGGTGCTCTCAAGGAAATAAAGGATGAAAGATACATTTATATAGGAAAAATGAAATAAATGAATTAAAATATAATTGTGAATAAAAATACTAAAGACTAGGTTATCCTGGTCTTTTATTATAGGAGAGAATAATAGGTATGAATATAAATTTTACACTAATAGTAGTAGTCATGTTGTTTGTAATACTTATGTCAATTCAATTTACGCTAAATAAGATATATGTGACATTAAAGGAAATAAAGGAATTGATACGTCTAAAGAAAAATAAGGAATGATAAAAATGAATAGCTTAGAGTATATAAAGGATGAAATTCAAAACATAGCAGAAGCTATACTTTCAGTTCTGAATATAGAGGTGACTATAGTAGATGAAAGTTTAATTAGGATAGCTGGAACAGGAAGATACTTAAACAAGATAGGAGAACGAATTGATGGATACTCTGCATTTAAAAAATCTTTACAAGAACAAGTATCAATTGTTATAGATGATCCTCATATTAGTAAGGTATGCATAGTATGTGATAATAATCAATTTTGTAAGGAGTATGCAGAGGTTTGTTGTCCTATCACATTAGATGGGCATTCATATGGAGTTATTGGTCTTATAGCATTTAATGAAGAGCAAAAAGAAAGAATAATGCATAATATCGAAGGTCTTTTAAATTTTCTAGGAAAGATGGCAGATTTAATTTCTAACAAATTAAAAGCTCAAATTAAAACTGAAGAGCTAGAATTAGAAAAGAAAAAACTTGAAATATTAATTGATAGTATGGACAAGGCTATCGTTTCTATAGATGTAAATGGTAAAATAGATAAGTATAATTCTAAATTCAAGGAATTTTTTGAACTTGATAGTTATGATATAGAAAATAAAAATATTGATGAAATATTAAATTTTGTAAATAACTCTCTTAATAAAGATTTTAGGGCATATAAGTCAGGCATGTTTTTTTACCATAAAAATAGACGTAATTTAAAGGGGATATATAACATAAATAAGATTATAGTAAAAGAAAATTTAAAAGGTTATGTAATTGATTTTATAGACAAAAGAGAAGCTATAAAAAACTATAATAAGATAAACAATGACTATAAGATAATGTTAGATAATATTATTGGAGATAGCGATATAATAAGTAATATTAAAAAAGAAGCTTTAGTAGCATCTAAATCTAATTCTACAGTTTTAATAACTGGAGAAAGTGGTACAGGAAAAGAGTTATTTGCTAGAGCTATACATAATCATAGTTATAGATGTGAAAATCCTTTTATAGCAGTTAATTGCGCAGCTATACCAGATAACCTTTTAGAGAGTGAGCTATTTGGATATGAAGAAGGTGCATTTACAGGAGCTAAAAAAGGTGGAAAATTAGGTAAGTTTGAATTGGCTCATAATGGAACAATTTTTTTAGATGAAATAGGAGATATGAGCTTACATCTTCAAGCAAAATTACTGAGAGTGTTACAAGAAAAAGAGCTTGATAAGATAGGTGGAAAATCAAATGTATCTATAGATGTAAGAATTATAGCTGCAACTAATAAAGACTTAGAAAAAATGGTATCTAAGGGAAGCTTCAGAGAAGACTTATACTATAGATTAAATGTTATACCAATACATTTACCAAGTCTTAGAGAACGAAAGGAAGATATTCCTTTACTTATAAATTATACAATTAAAGAATATGCAAAAAAGCTAGGTAAGGATGTAGAGTCAATTGACAATAATGCATTACAAGTAATGATTGATTACAAGTGGCCTGGAAATATAAGAGAGCTACAAAATATAATAGAATACAGTATTAATATGTCGACATCTTCCATTATAACTTTAGATGTGATTCCTCAGAAAATAAAAGCAAGACGTATAGATAAATTTATAAAAGAGAATACTACAATAAATACATTAGAAATGCTAGAAAAAAATGAAATTATTAAAGCTTTAAATAAATATAAAGATTATAAAAAAGATAAAGAATTAGTCGCTAAATCTTTGGGTATATCTAGAGCCACTTTATATAGAAAGTTAGAAAAATATAATATAGTCTCAAAATGATACAAATTCTCATTTTGAGACTATATTTTTTTATTTTGAGACTATATTTGTTGAAAAATATTATATATATAAAAACTAATAAAATTTCTAAGTACAAAATCAAGTATATACCTTAATTATAAAAAATTAATAAAATTTTAAAAGTTGGCATGAAAAATGCTGTATATAAATGTATAATAAAATTTATTAGGAGGTTATATTATTATGAGAGATATAAGAAATAATTTAATAAATATATTAATGGAAGAAGTTAAGCCGGCGCTAGGATGTACTGAACCAGTAGCAGTAGCTTTAGCTTGTGCAAAAGCAAAAGAATTACTAGGAGAAGAAATTGTTAGCAATAAAATATTATTAAGTCCAAATGTTTATAAAAATGGTATGTGTGTTGGAATACCAGGGACAGATAGATTAGGATTAAAGATATCAGCAGCTATGGGGTTATTAGGTGGACATTCAGAAAATGGTCTTCAAGTTCTAGAAACTTTAGATAGCACTCAAGTAAAGGCTGCAGAAGATTATATGGATAATAATCCAATAGATATATCACCATTAGATACAGATGAGAAAGTTTATATAGAGGTTATTTTAAAAGGAAAAAATCATAGTGTAAAAGTTGTAATAAGAAATAAACATGATAATTTTATATATTTAGAAAAAGACGGGCAAATTATATTAAATAAAGAAGAACTAACAGAAGAAGTAAAAGAAGAATCGATAACAATCGATAAACAAGAAAACATAATGGATAGTATAACTATAAAAGAATTGGTTGAAAATATTGAAAAGCTTAATTTTGAAGATATAAAGTTTTTATTAGATGGTATATCTATGAATGAGGAGATAGCGAAAGTTGGATTAGAGGGAAAAGTTGGAATTGGTGTAGGTTATGGTATGAAAAAATCCATGGAGGAAGGTATTCTAGGTGATGATTTAATGAACCAAGCTATGATGATAACGGCAGCTGCATCAGATGCAAGAATGGCTGGTGTAAAAATGCCAGTTATGAGTTCTAATGGAAGTGGAAATCATGGATTAACAGCAATACTTCCAATCGTAGCGTATAATAGAAAGTTTCCAAAGTCTGAAGAAGAGTTAGCTAAGGCTTTAGCAATATCTCATTTAGTAACAGCATATGTTAAAAACTTTACAGGTAGATTATCTGCAGTTTGTGGTTGTGGAGTAGCTGCATCAACAGGAGCAACAGCAGCAATATCATGGTTAATGAGTAAAGATATAAGTCAAATTGAAGGTGCTATAGAAAATATGGTGGCAAATTTAAGTGGAATGATTTGTGATGGAGCAAAAGCTGGTTGTGCATTAAAACTAGCATCAGCAGCATCTGCAGCTGTTCAAAGTGCAATAATAGCGAAACAAGGGTGTTATGTACCACCTATGAATGGAATTGTAGGTTCTAGAGTTGAACAAAGTATAAAGAACTTAGGTAAAGTAAGTGATAAGGGTATGTCAACTACTGATAAAGTTATAATAAAGGTAATGGATGAGATGAATAAGTTAAATTAAATCCTCCTTGCAAAAGAAGCTAATCTCCTATAAAATGGATTTATCATTATTACAAGTGGAGGTTACATTATGGATATAGCAACTAAGAAATGGGAAGTTTTATGTTCTGAAGAACAAATAAACGAAAGATTAAAAGAGCTTGGAGCTCAAATATCAGAAGATTATAAGGATAAAAACTTATTAGTAGTATCACTATTAAAGGGAAGTTTTATATTCTGTGCGGATCTAGTTAGACAAATAAGTGTTCCAGTTAGAATAGAGTTTATGACAACAGCAAGTTATGGACATGGTGAAGAGAGTTCAGGAACTGTAAATGTAGTATCAGATGTAAAGGCAGATTTATCTGGATACGATGTTTTAGTTGTAGATGATATAACAGATAGTGCTCTTACTATGGACTTTGTTATAAAGCATTTAAGTGGAAAAAATCCTGCTAGTATAAAATCTTGTGTATTATTAGATAAGCCAAGTAGAAGAAAAGTAGAATTAGTACCTGATTATTGTGGATTTGAAATAGAAGATAAGTTTGTTGTTGGTTATGGACTAAACTATGGTGATTACTATAGAAATGTACCATATGTATTTAACGTAACAAACGAAGATAGATAGGTATGTCTGGAGGTTTTGTGTTCGCTGGGATTAACGAACACAAAACCTCTTTTTGGTTGAAATGTTTAAAATAAAGGAGATATTATGATGAGCAAAAGAGTTATGCATCATGTTTGTATTCAGACTGAGGATTATGAGAAATCTTTGGCGTTTTATAGAGATGTTATGGAGTTTGAAGTTGTTCAGGTTAGTGAAGGTTTTCATGGTAGAGATTTTAATACTTGGCTTAAATTTGGAGAATTCATGATAGAACTTCAAACTGCTAAGAATGGTGAGTCTCTTAATAAGTGGAGTTCTAAAAATGAGGGAATCGTTCATATGTGTTTTTTAGTGGATAATATTGATGAAGAATATAATAGAATTATAGATATGGGTTATGATAATTTTAAGGTTAAAAATGGAGAGATTATTTATAATGTAGAAGGTTGTAAATTGTTCAAAATTAAAGCACCAGAAGGTACAGAAATAGAAATTAGAGATACAAATATATAATAAAAATAAAAACGCCTCTTATATAAATTAAGAAGTATACCTTAGTTATATGTGGAGGCTTTAATTGTATCAAAAACATTATAAACTAAATATGATAATAGTAGTACTATATTTAATAGGGGGTTGATATTGTGAGAGATTGGAATTTAAAGTATTCATTGATTAGAATGCTTCATGCTGTGCCAGAAGGGGATAGAGTAGATATATATATAAATAATATGCCTTTTTATAAAAACTTAGCTTTTACTGAATTTAGTCCGTATGTATATGTACCGGAAGGCAATTATACTGTAACTGTGTATCCTATTGATACTCAAGAGAACCCTATAATAAATGAAAAAATAGATGTAAAAGTAGGGGAATTAGCAACAATTGCTATTAGTGGTAGTGAAAATGATGTAATATTAATTCCTGTGGTAGAAGAGGCTGAGGTTGTAGAGGGGAATAATGCTAAAATTAGAGTTGTACACTTAGTTCCAAATGGACCATCAGTTAATATTGAAGTAAATGGACAAAA
Organism: Desulfovibrio sp. Marseille-P6017; assembly: GCA_900604495.1. Next base: position 117,157 of record UWOR01000003.1, read on the forward strand.
TTTATATAGTAATGTGGAATTTAGAGAAGTAACTCCTTATGTAACTGTTTTGGCAGGTGAATATGTAGTTAATATAGAAGAATCTGAAGAGGGAAAAATAATATTAAAAAATAAGGTAATATTAAATGCTGGAAGGATATATACGTTTTATGCTGTAGGAAATTTACCAAATGCGGAAGTAATCCAATCTTTAGATGGAGCTACATTTATGAATTAAAACAATATAAAAAGCTATAAACAATAGATATGAGTCTAATTGTTTATAGCTTTTATCATTTAGGCTGGTAAATGATATATTAATCTAATTTCCTTAAATCACTTAATATTTGTGTTTTAGATGAAGTTTTTTCATCCTTAAATTTTAATAATTTAGCAGGTGAACCAGCAACTACTGTATTAGGTTCGACATCTTTTGTAACAACAGAACCCGCAGCTACAACAGCACCTTTACCTACTCTTACACCCTCTAAAATAACACAGTTAGCACCAATAACAACATCATCCTCTATTACTACTGGAGTAGCAGAAGGTGGTTCTAAAACACCTGCTACAACAGAACAAGCTCCTAGATGAACATTTTTACCTATTATGCCTCTTGCTCCGATTACTGCATTCATATCTACCATAGAACCTTCACCTATAACAGCTCCTATATTAACAACAGCTCCCATCATAATAACTGCATTTTTACCGATAGTAACCATATCCCTTATAAGTGCACCTGGTTCAATTCTTGCTTCTTCATGTAAATAGTTATACATAGGGATAGCAGAGTTTCTTCTATCATATTCTATATGAATATCGTCAATATGGTTTTTTATACTTTCAAGCTCATTCATTATAACATTATAATCTCCGATTAAAGTATAAGAACCATTACCTCCAAAAACTTTAAATTTATCGTTTCTTTTTAAACGTAAAAGCTTACCAGTAATATATATTTTTACAGGTGTTTGCTTTTCTGAGTCCTTTATAAATCTTGCAATTTCATAAGCATCATTTAAATTTATCATAAGTTGAATTCCCCCTTGATTATGTCTTAATTAAAATATATTATCCATGTTATAGTATCCAGGATCTTGATTAGCTAAAAATTTAGCAGCAGTAATAGATCCTTTTGCAAATATGTCCTTAGATTGGGCCGTATGCTTTATTTCAAGAACTTCATCATGACCAGCAAATATTACGTCATGTTCACCAACAATAGTTCCACCTCTAATAGCGTGTATACCTATTTCATTTTCTTTTCTTTTAGCTTCACGCCCATATCGCCCATATTTATTTTCTGACATTGGTAAAACCTCTTTAATAGAGTTAGCTATCATTACAGCGGTACCGCTTGGAGCATCTACCTTTTTATTATGGTGTTTTTCGATTACTTCTATATCAAAATCACTTAGTGCTTTAGCAGCCTGTTTTACTAATCTTAGTAATACATTAACTCCTAAAGACATGTTATAAGAGTGAAATATAGGTATAGCTTTAGATGCATTATAAATCTTATCAAACTCTTCATCATTATAACCTGTAGTAGCTATAACTAGTGGAGTTTTAGTTTTTAATGCATAACTTAAAACTTCATCTAAAGCTAAGTGATGTGAGAAATCTATTATAACATCAGCATTTTCACTAACATAGTCAAAAGAAGAGTATGCTTTAAATCCTAAATCATTGTTATTTTGAGGAGAAACCCCACAAACTAATTCTAAATTAGAGTCCTCATTAACACAGTTAGCCAAAACTCTTCCCATTTTTCCACTACATCCATTTATTATTACTTTTAGCATGTTCCCTCCTGTAATTTTAGTCCACAATTGACTAATTGTTGCTTTAGAACTTCTACATTTTTAGGATCCATTTCAGCAAGAGGCAGTCTTAAACCACCAACCTCGAATCCAAGTAAATTAGCAGCTGTTTTTACTGGAACAGGATTTACCTCTATAAATAAAGCATCTATAAGAGGTTTCATTCCAAGTTGAAGTTCTCTAGAACCATTTATATCTCCTTCAAAGAATTTATAAACTAAATCATGAGTTTCTTGAGGACAAATATTAGCCAGTACTGATATTACACCATGGCCTCCAAGAGATAATAATGGTAATATAGTATCATCATTACCAGAGTAAACAGCGAAATCTTTTGGAACTAATCTACAAACTTCAGCAACTTGAGCTAAGTTTCCGCTAGCTTCCTTTATACCAACTATGTTTTTAACCTGAGCAAGTTCAGAAACCATACTAGGAGCAAGATTGACACCAGTTCTGCTAGGAACGTTATACATTATTATAGGTATATTAACGCTAGAGGCTATAGTTTCAAAGTGTTTTTTTATTCCAGATTTATTTCCTTTATTATAATAAGGTGTTATAACTAAAAGAGCATCTGCTCCAAATTTCTCAGCTTGTTGACACATATAAATAGAGTGAATAGTATCATTTCCACCAGTGCCAGCTATGATAGGTATTCTTTTATTAGCCTTATCTATAACATATTTTATAACAGCAAGATGCTCTTCATCATCAAGAGTACTAGCTTCACCTGTAGTACCACAAGCAACTATAGCATCTGTATTATTTTCTATATGAAATTCAACTAATTCACCAAGTTTTTCATAGTTAACTCTACCATTCTCATCAAATGGAGTAATTAAAGCAACTGCAGATCCTTTAAATATCATAACGATATCCCCCTTAAAATATAAAAATTAAAAATAATTTTTAATAAATTTAAACTAAATTATATTTTAATAGCAACTCAGCTATTTGAACTGCATTAGTAGCAGCACCTTTTCTGATGTTATCAGCTACACACCAGAAGTTTAATCCGTTATCGATACTAAAGTCTCTTCTTATTCTTCCAACAAAAACTTCATCATTACCGTTTGCATCAATTGTTGTAGGATATTCTAATTTTTCTGGATTATCTATTACAATAACACCATCTGCATTTTTTAAATCATTTATTACATCATTAAGTTCAAATGGATTTTCAAGCTCAATATTTATAGATTCACTATGACAGTTTTTAACAGGAACTCTAACTGTAGTAGCAGTGACTTTTAAGTTATAGTTATTAAATATTTTCATAGTTTCGTTTACCATTTTCATCTCTTCTTTTGTATAGCCATTTTCAGTAAATACATCTATATGAGGAAGACAGTTAAAGGCTATTTGATGAGGATAAAAGCTATTAGCTTCTCCGTTTACACCATTTTCTAAATCTTTAACTCCTCTCACACCAGAACCAGATACAGCTTGGTATGTAGAGTAAATAACTCTTTTTATTTTATATTTTTCTTGAAGTGGTTTTAATGGAACTACAGCTTGTATAGTAGAGCAATTTGGATTAGCTATAATCCCTTTATGATCTTTAACTGCATCAGGATTAACTTCAGGAACCACTAATGGAACATTAGGGTCCATTCTCCACTGACTGGAATTATCTACTACAATAGCTCCTTTAGATGCTGCAATAGGTGCAAATTTTTCACTTATAGATCCACCTGCAGAGAATAATGCTATTTGTATATCTCTATCAAAAGAGTTTTTAGTTAATTCTTCAACTATATACTCTTTTCCTGCAAATTTAACTACAGAACCTGCTGATTTAGCAGATGAAAATAAATAAAGATTTTTTATTGGAAAATGCCTTTCTTCTAACACTTTTAAAAATGTTCTACCAACCATACCAGTAGCACCAACTATTGCCACATTTATCTTTTTCATTTTAATCACCCCAATTTAATATATATTTACCAAAGTTATATAAAATACATACAATTAAAAAAACGTACAAAGGTATACTTTGTACGTTTTAAAATACATAAAAGTAAACCTTGTAGCTCAACACTTAAGATAAGTGACAGTATTGTATATATTCTATACAATCCCAGAAAATACCTTTGCCAAGATATATCTTCGGCTATAATTCCTTTCTCTAATTATTAACGCTTGCCAGCTACAATTAGTTACTAATAATTACAGCGCCTCTACGATAGGTTAAGAGACTATAAATAATTTAGTATAATTTTAATGTATAAATCTCTAAAAATCAATTTAAATTTTAGAAAATTCTAAATTTTAATGCAAATAATGAAATTAGGTTGAAAAAATTCTAAATTTTAATGAATAATTTGTATCTAATAATATGACAAAAAGATATAATTAAAATTGAAGGAATATACTAATTATCACAATATAAGGGGGAAATTTAGTGGATACTTTAAAAGAATTATTTAAAATTGGTTGTGGTCCGTCAAGCTCTCATACAATGGGTCCGCAAAGAGCAGCTAAAAAGTTTAGAGATAAGAATCATAATGCAGATAGTTTTAGAGTAAATTTATATGGTAGTTTAGCGGCAACAGGGGAAGGTCACTTGACAGATTATATTATAAAAAAAACATTAGAACCTAAAAGTGTTGAAATAATATGGGAACCAGATGAAATAAAAGATTTCCATCCAAATGGAATGACATTTAGGGCTCTAGATAAAGATAATAATGTGATAGATGAGTATACAGTGTTTTCAATAGGCGGAGGAAGTTTAAAAGAAGAAAATGAAAATACATCAAATATTAGTAAACAATACCCTTTGACTACAATGACAGATATTATGAATTGGTGTAATGAAAATAATAAAACCTTATTGGATTATGTTTTAGAAAATGAAGATGACGATGTTTTTGAATATATAGATAATATAAGAATAGCGATGAGACGATCTATAAAAGAAGGATTAGAATCAACCGAATTTATACCTGGCAAGTTACAATTAAAAAGGCGTGCTAAAGACTTTTATAATAAATATTTAGAAAGTAATAAATTTACAACTATGTTATTTTCTTATGCATTAGCTGCTTCAGAGCAAAATGCTTCTGGAAATATGATAGTTACAGCTCCAACATGTGGTTCAGCAGGAGTTATACCAGGGGTACTTTTAAGTTTACAAGACCATGGTGAATATACTGATAATCAAATAAATGAGGCATTATTAGTAGGAGGATTGATTGGAAATATTATAAAATACAATGCATCAATTTCAGGTGCTGAAGTAGGATGTCAAGGTGAAATCGGTGCTGCATGTTCTATGGCTGCTGCAGCTATTGCATATCTTAAAGGTGGAACTACTGAGCAAATAGAGTATGCAGCTGAAATAGCATTAGAGCATCACTTAGGAATGACATGTGACCCGGTATATGGGTATGTTCAGATTCCATGTATAGAAAGAAATGCTATCGGAGCAGAAAGAGCTTTAGACTCAGCTAACTATGCTTTATTGACAGATGGAACACATTTTATAACATTAGATCAAGTAATTCAAACTATGAAGGAAACAGGTATAGATATGATGGATAAATATAAAGAAACTGCTAAAGGTGGTTTAGCTAAGCACTTTTTCTCATGTTAACAAAAACATAGTTTAAATAATTCACTCAAGGGGGAAGAAAAATATGAATGACATAAAGGCATTGTTTGAAAAACTGAAAAATCATAGAAATAAATTACATAATATTGGTGAAATAGGTAGAAAAGAATATAATACATCAAAATATATAAGAAGTTATTTAGATAAATTAGGAATAGAATATAGTGTTTATATAGAAACTGGTACGGTAGGTATTATAAAAGGAAAAAATCCTAGAAAAACTATAGCATTTAGATCAGATATTGACGCATTAAGTACTGAAAATGGAGTTAAGCATTTATGTGGACATGATGGGCATATGAGTATTTTACTTGGATTAATAGAATATCTAAATAATAATAGGCATAATTTAAATGATAATATTGTATTTATATTTCAACCAGCAGAAGAAGCGCCTGGTGGAGCTGAAGAAATGATAAAACAAGGTGTTCTCAAAGATTATAATGTAGATGAAATATATGGATTACACATATATCCTGAAATACCAGAAGGATATATTGGTTTAAGAGATGGTTATTTCTTAGCACAAGGAGCAGAAATAGATATAAATATAACTGCTAAAAGTGCCCATGGAGCTATGCCTCAAAATGGAATAGATGCTACTGTAGTTGCTTCTAGCTTAATAAGCAATTTACAAAGTATAGTTTCTAGAAACTTAAGTCCTATAGATAATGGAGTAATTACAATAGGAAAACTAAATGCAGGATCTGTAAGAAATATAGTTGCTGAAAATGCATATTTAGAAGGAACTATGAGAACATTTAGTCCAGAAACTTACGCACATATGAAAAAGAGAATTAAGGAAGTTGTATCTGGGTGTGAAGTTATGTATAATTGTAAAATTGATGCAGAGATAAGAGATTTTTATCCTGCTGTAAATAATGATAAAAAGTTGTATGATGAATTTATAAATATAATAGGTGAAGATAAAATAATAAAGTTAGACCCTTTAATGATATCGGAGGACTTTTCATACTATCAAAAAGAAGTTCCAGGATTATTTTTTATGTTAGGTTCTAGAAATGAAGAAAAAGGATATATAAATGGACTTCATAATATTAATTTCAATTTTGATGAAAAAATTTTCTTAAATGCCTTAGAAATATATATTAAATTATTAAAAGCTAAAAAATTACTAAATTAAAAATTAACCCCTTTGTTTTTTGTATAAATTTTGTCTAGATGATAAAAATACAGAAAAGAAGGGGTGTTTTTATGGAAAAAAATGAATTAAATAAAGAACTTATAGAAAAATGTGAAAGAACTAAAAAAGGAGCTAATAAAAAGAAGCTAAAGCCATTGACAGATAATGATATAATGAAATATGAGATAGCATCAGAACTAGGCTTATTAGATAAGGTTAGTGAACGTGGATGGGCAGGTCTTACTGCAAAAGAAGCAGGCAGAATTGGTGGAATACTTACATCACGAAAAAAACAAAAGAAAAAGATGATGGAGGACAAAAATAAAGAGGATGAATCAGTATAAAGATTTTGCATTCGTATACGATGAACTTATGAATGAAGTTGATTATGACGGATGGGTTGACTATATAGAGAATATAATAAAGAATGAAGATGCACAGGTTAAAAATATATTAGAATTAGCATGTGGAACAGGTAACTTAACAATACCTTTAACTAAGAAGAATTATGATATTGCGGGTATAGATATATCAGAAGAAATGCTTAGTGTAGCTAGAGAAAAAGGTGAAGATGAAGGCGTTGAATTAGTACTACTTCAACAAGATATTGCTGAATTAGATTTTGATATACCAAACCTTGACTGTATTCTATGTGCTTGTGATGGATTTAATTATATAACTTATGATGAAGACTTAGAAAATGTATTTTCTAAGTCATATGAACTATTAAAAGAAAATGGATTATTTATATTTGATATAAGTTCATTTTATAAACTATCAACTGTATTAGGAAATAATATGTACGGTGAAAATAGAGAAGATATAGCCTATATGTGGCAAAATTATTTTGATGAAGAAGAGAACTTAGTTGAAATGGAGTTAGCATTCTTTATAAGAGATGAAGAAGATGAGAGATTTGATAGATTTGAAGAAACTCATTTACAAAGAGCATACAAGGAAGAAGAAATAATAAGCCTACTAAAAAAAGTAGGATTTAATAAAATAAAAACATATGGAGACTTTACTTTTGAAAGTCCTAAAGATGACAGTGAAAGAATATTCTTTGTATGTAAGAAATAATTAGGATTTATCGGAGGAATACGAAATGAAAGATTATGTAATAAGAGCAACTGCAGGAAACGGACAAATTAGAGCCTTCGTAGCAACTACTAGAGACTTAGTTGAAGAAGCAAGAAGTTTACATGATACAACTAAGGTTGCAACTGCAGCATTAGGAAGAACGCTAACAGCAACATCAATGATGGGCTTAATGATGAAAAATGAAAGAGATAAAGTAACAGTTATAATAAAAGGTGGAGGTCCAATAGGAACAATACTTGTTACATCTGATTCAAAAGGGAATGTAAAAGGATACGTTTCAAATCCTTATGTAGAAGTTGAAAATTATCCGAATGGGAAATTAAATGTAGCAGGAGCAGTAGGAACTAATGGACATGTTAAGGTAATAAAAGATATAGGCCTTAGAGAACCTTATAATGGTTCTTATCCGCTAGTAAGTGGAGAAATAGCTGATGACTTTACTCATTACTTTGCATTATCTGAGCAAACTCCATCAGTAGTTTCTTTAGGTGTTCTTACAAGAAGTGATGAAGTTGAATATGCAGGTGGATTTATAGTTCAATTAATGCCTGATGCGGAGGAAGAAAATATATCTATATTAGAGAAAAATATATCAAATTTACCATCTATAACAAATATGCTTAAAGAAGGTAAAACTCCAGAAGATATATTAAATATAGTATTAAATGGATTAGATCCAAAAATATTAGATAAATGTGAAGTTAAATTTGAATGTGAGTGTTCAAAAGGAAAAGTTAAAGATGCACTAGCTGCTATAGGTAAAACTGCTTTAACTGAGATAATAGAAGAAGACAAAAAAGCAGAAGTTGGATGTCAATTCTGTAATAGAAAATACAATTACACAGAAGAAGAACTTATAGAAGTTTTACACAATATGTAATTAAATAACTTATTTTAAACCCTTGTGCTATGGTATACTAAACTTGTTGGTAGACCTTAGTATAAGGGTTTATTTTTATACAAAAAAATAAGAGTTAATAAAAGTTGATAGGGGGTTAAAATATGTACATTAAAAACAACTTAGAAATAACTCAATCTCAAAATCTAGTAATAAACTCTCAATTAATTCAATCTCTAAATATATTGCATATGAATAATATAGATTTAGATAAAGAAATAGAAAGAGAGCTTGAAGATAACCCTTTATTAGAAGCTGAAAAAAATAATGATATAAATTGGGAAGAATATATTAAGAGTAATGAAAGAAATAATATAATTAATCATAAAGAAAGGGAATTTAATGATAATGAGCTAAATTTAGAAAATGTTATTAAAAGTCCCAATAATATTTATGATGATCTACATCTTCAGCTTAATTTACATAAAGTAAGTCATTTAGAAAAAAAAATTTGTGAATATATAATTGATAGTTTAGATAAAGATGGATATTTAAATATTAGTGATGAAGAAATAATAAGTGAATTTAATATAAACAATGAAGTATATAATAAATGTTTAGAAATAATACAAGGATTTGATCCAAGTGGAGTAGGAGCAAGATCTGTGAAAGAGTGTCTAATAATTCAATTAAAAAATATGGGAATACTTAATTCACTATTAAAAAATATCATACTAAATGATTTAGAACTGATTGCTTCTAGTAAGTACAAAGAATTATGTAAAAAATATGATATATCGAAAGGAGAATTTAAAGAAATATTTAATATAATAAAAGGTTTGAGTGTAAAGCCATATGATAATTACTCTAATAAAGGTGATGAAATATTATATATAAAGCCTGATGTTGTAGTAGAAAAAATAGAAAATGAGTTTTTAGTCTATTTAAATCAAAGTAGTTCATATCAATTGAATATAAATAACTTTTATAAAGATATACTTAAAAATTCTAACTCTGATAAGGAAACCCAAAAATATATTAAAGAAAAATTAAATTCAGCTTTAAGTCTAATTAATAATATTGAGAATAGAAAAAATACTATACTTAAAATTGCAGAATGTATAGTAAACAATCAAAAAGACTTTTTAAATAAAGGTATTGAATTTATAAAACCTATGACTATGAAATTTATAGCAAACGAATTAGATATTAATGAGTCTACAATAAGTAGGGGTGTAAATGGAAAATATATATTAACTCCATATGGAACTTTTGAATTAAGATACTTTTTTAGCAGTTCTATAAATATAGATGGAAGTGAGTCTATGTCTAGTATAAGCATAAAAAAGATAATAAGGGATAAAATAAGCGAAGAAAATAAGGACAAGCCTTTAAGTGATGATAAATTGGCAAAAATATTAAATGAAGAAGGTATAAATATAGCTCGAAGAACTGTAGCCAAATATAGAGAAGAGCTAGGTATATTATCCTCAAGTAAACGAAAAAGGTTATAATTAGAAAAAATAAAAAAAATTATACTAAAACTATTGAAATAAATTGGGATATGATTTAAAATTAAATTATCTTGTGGGACTAAAATTGAATGTAGGGACAATTAATGTCCCGTTAAATTACACCAAGGAGTCATAAAATGAAAGACTTAATTAAACTTCAAAAAAAAATAATTCCCCAAGTAGTGGAGCTTATGGAAAGAAGATACTCTATTCTTAGACAGATTTCCTTAAGTCAACCAGTAGGAAGAAGAACCTTATCGAATATATTAGATATAAGCGAAAGAATTATAAGATCTGAAACAGAGTCATTAAAGGAACAAGGACTTATAAGTGTTGCAGGTTCAGGCATGAATATTACTTTAGAAGGTGAAGAACTTCTAGAAGATCTAAAAGATGCTATGAATGATATAATGGGACTTTCAAGATTACAAGATAAGGTAAAAGAAAAGCTAGGTATAAAAAAGGTTTTATTAGTACCAGGTAGCTTTGATAACAACGAAAGTATTTTACATGACATAGTAAAATGTGGAGCTGAGTATTTTCTTCAAGTATTAAAACCAGAAGATGTAGTTTCTATAACTGGTGGAAGTACAATGTTAGAGTTTTCTAAAGCTTTAAAAACAGAAAAGAAATATACTGATGTTACGGTAGTACCAGCTAGAGGTAGTATGGGAAAAATCGTAGAAACTCAAACAAGTAATATAGTTTCAAACATAAGTAAGAAGTTAGATTCACATTATAAATTATTAAATATACCAGATGAATTAAGTGAAGAAGCGAAGAAAAGCTTAACACAAGAGCCAGAAATAAAAACAACATTAGATTATATAGAAAAAACTAATATATTAGTTTTTGGTATTGGTAGAGCTGATGAGATGGCAAGAAGAAGAAAAATACCAGATGAACAAGTTGAAGAAATTATATCAAAAGGAGCTGTATGTGAAGCCTTTGGTTATTACTTCAATAAAGATGGTGATATAGTATATAAGTTGAATACTGTGGGTATAGACTTAAATACTGTAAATAATGTAAGAGAAACAATTGCCATATTTGGAGGTTCAAGAAAAGTAGAAGCTTGTATAGCAATATCAAAGGTAGATAAAAATATCGTCCTTGTAACAGATGAAGACAGTGCATATAAGATTCTAGATACAAATTAGTTAACCACTAGCTAAGCTAGTAAAAATATATTATAAATATACATACACTTAGGAGGTAGCACGATGGTTAAAGTAGCTATAAATGGATTTGGGAGAATAGGAAGACTTGCATTAAGAAAATTAATGGAACAAACTGATAAGTTTGAAGTTGTTGCAATAAACGACTTAACAGATGCTAAAACTTTAGCACACTTATTCAAGTATGATACTGCTCAAGGTAGATTCAATGGTGAAATAGAAGTTAAAGACGGAGCTTTCGTTGTTAACGGAAAAGAAATAAAAGTAACTGCTGAAAGAAATCCTGCAGACTTACCATGGAAAGAATTAAATGTTGATATAGTATTAGAGTGTACTGGATTCTTCACTTCTCAAGAGAAGGCTGGTCTTCACTTAGAAGCTGGAGCTAAGAAAGTTGTTGTTTCTGCACCAGCAACAGGGGATATAAAAACTGTAGTTTACAATGTAAACCACGATATATTAGATGGAAGCGAAACTGTTATATCAGGAGCTTCTTGTACAACTAACTGTTTAGCACCAATGGCTAAAACTTTAAATGATGCTTTTGGATTACAAAAAGGTTTCATGACAACTATACATGCTTACACTAATGACCAAAATACTTTAGATGGTCCTCACGCTAAAGGTGATTTAAGAAGAGCTAGAGCTGCTGCTGCTAACATAGTTCCTAACACTACAGGAGCTGCAAAAGCTATAGGTTTAGTTATACCAGAATTAAAAGGTAAATTAGACGGAGCTGCTCAAAGAGTTCCAGTTGTAACTGGATCAATAACAGAGTTAATATGTACATTAGATAAAAATGTAACTGTAGAAGAAATAAATGCTGCTATGAAAGCTGCTTCAAATGAATCTTTCGGATACACTGAAGAGCCATTAGTATCTTCTGATATAGTTGGAATAAGCTACGGATCATTATTCGATGCTACTCAAACAAAAGTTATGGAAGTAAACGGAGAACAATTAGTTAAAGTTGTTTCTTGGTATGACAATGAAATGTCTTATACTTCTCAATTAATAAGAACATTAGGATACTTTGCTAACTTAGCTAAGTAATTTTAAACAAGGTCCGGGTTTGTAGTTTTATACTACGGGCTCTGGACTTTTTTTCTAAAAAATTGTACCTAAGAGTATGAATTTATTGTATACGATATAAAGGGAATATATATATAATTCGGTGTTAGAAGGAGAATACATAATGTCAATGCTTAATAAAAAAAGTATAGAAGATATAAACATGAACGGAAAAAGAGTATTAGTAAGATGTGACTTCAACGTACCTTTAAAGGATGGAGTTATAACTGATGAAAATAGATTAAACGGAGCATTACCAACTATAAAGTATTTAATAGAAAATGGAGCTAAAGTAATACTTTGCTCTCACTTAGGAAAACCAAAAGGTGAAGCTAAGCCAGAATTATCTTTAGCACCAGTTGCAAAAAGATTATCTGAAATGTTAGGTAAAGAAGTAGTATTTGCTGCTGATGCTAATGTTGTAGGAGAAAATGCTAAAGCTGCTGTAGAAAAAATGCAAAATGGTGATGTAGTATTACTTGAAAACACTAGATACAGAAAAGAAGAAACTAAAAATGAAGAAAATTACTCTAAAGAATTAGCTTCTTTAGCTGAAATATTTGTAAATGATGCATTTGGTACTGCTCATAGAGCTCACTGCTCAACAGTAGGTGCTGGAGAATTCTTAGAAGAAAGAGTTTGTGGATATTTAATCCAAAAAGAATTAAAATTCTTAGGTGAAGCTGTTGCAAACCCTGTTAGACCTTTCACTGCAATATTAGGTGGAGCTAAAGTTTCTGATAAGATAGCTGTTATAGAACAATTATTAGAAAAAGTTGATAACATAATAATAGGTGGAGGAATGTCTTATACATTCTTAAAAGCTTTAGGATATGAAATAGGAACTTCTTTAGTCGAAGAAGATAGAGTTGAATATGCTAAAGAAATGATGGCTAAGGCTGAAGCTAAAGGTGTTAAATTCTTACTACCAATAGATAATGCAGTAGCTGATAAGTTTGCTGATGTTGAGCCAATTATAACTGAAGGAGCTGACATACCAGAAGGATTCATGGGACTTGATATAGGACCAAAAACAATAGAATTATATGTAAATACTGTAAATGAATCTAAGACAATAGTATGGAATGGACCAATGGGAGTATTTGAGTTTGAAAACTTCAACAAAGGTACATTAGCAGTAGCTAAAGCTATGGCAGCCTTAACTGATGCTACTACAGTAATCGGTGGTGGAGATTCTGCTGCAGCTGTTAACCAATTAGGATTCGGAGATAAAATGACTCACGTTTCTACTGGTGGAGGAGCATCATTAGAGTTCTTAGAAGGTAAAGAATTACCAGGGATAGTAGCTTTAGATAACAAATAATATAGAAATTAACAATAGAGTATAGTACTCAATTTTAAAATATAAATAAGTTACCACAGCAGTTTTATGAAAATAAAACTACCTTAAATATTATCAAGATTAAACTTAAGGAAAATCCAATTAGGGAATGGATTTTCCTTAAAGTTTAGTCAAATGTGGAGGAATTGAAAATGAGAAAGCCTATAATAGCAGGAAACTGGAAGATGAATAAAACAATAGCAGAAGCTGTTGCTTTTGTTAATGATGTTAAAGATAGAGTAAACAATGGAAATGTAGAAGCAGTAATATGTGCACCTTTCTTAGCTTTAAAAGATTTAAAAGAAGTTACTAAAGGAACTAATATAAAAGTTGGAGCTCAAAATATGCACTTTGAAGAAAGTGGAGCTTTTACAGGTGAAGTTGCACCATCAATGCTAAAAGAGATAGGTGTAGACTATGTAGTTATAGGGCACTCAGAAAGAAGAGAATACTTCAATGAAACTGATGAAACTGTAAATAAAAAAGTTTTAAAAGCTTTAGAGCATGGTATACTTCCAATACTTTGTTGTGGAGAAACTCTAGAACAAAGAGAAGCTGGTGAAACTAAAGCAGTTTGTAAAGTTCAAGTTGAAAAAGCTTTAGAAAATGTAGCTAAAGAAGACTTATCTAAAGTTGTTATAGCGTATGAACCAATATGGGCAATAGGAACTGGTAAAACAGCTACTGCTGAAGATGCTAACGATGTTATATCTTATATAAGAGAAGTAGTAAAAGGTTTATATGGTGATTTAGCTAATGAAGTTAGAATACAATATGGTGGAAGTGTTAAACCTGCAAACGTTGCAGAAATAATGGCACAAAGTGATATAGATGGAGCTTTAGTTGGTGGTGCTAGCTTAGCTGCTGACGATTATGTAAAGCTTGTAAATTTCTAAGGAGTGAAATAATTATGAAAAAACCAGTTGCTTTAATCATAATGGATGGTTACGGATATACTAGTGAAACTAAAGGGAACGCTGTAGCTGCTGCTAAGACTCCTAACTTAGATAGAATATCTAATGAATATCCAAGCACAACAATAAATGCTAGTGGACTAGATGTTGGTTTACCTAATGGACAAATGGGTAATTCAGAAGTTGGACACACAAACATAGGTGCAGGAAGAATAGTATACCAAGACTTAACTAGAATAACGAAAGCAATAGAAGATGGCGAATTCTTTGAAAATGAAGTATTATGCCAAGCTATGGAAAATGCTAAAGATAAAGCACTTCACTTAATGGGATTATTATCTGATGGTGGAGTACATTCACATATAGATCATCTAAAAGCTTTAATAAAAATGGCTAAGAAAAATGGTGTAGAAAAAGTATATGTTCATGCATTTACAGATGGTAGAGACACAGATCCTCAAAGTGCAATAACATATGTAAAAGAAATACAAGATGTTATGGATGAAGTAGGTGTAGGTGAATTTGCTTCTGTAAGTGGTAGATACTATGCAATGGATAGAGATAAAAGATGGGAAAGAGTTGAGCTTGCATATAATGCAATGGTAGAAGGTAAAGGTGAAACTGCAAATTCTGCTACTGAAGCTATACAAAATTCTTATGATGATGGTAAAAATGATGAATTCGTCTTACCAACAGTTATAGTTAAGGATAATACTCCTGTTGGAACTATAAAAGAAGGAGATTCTATAGTATTCTTCAACTTTAGACCAGATAGAGCTAGACAAATAACAAGAAGTTTAGTTTGTGATGAATTTGTAGGTTTTGAAAGACCTTGTATGAAGACTTTCTTTGTATGCTTAACTGAATATGATATAACTATTAAAAATGTTCATATAGCATTTGGACCTCAATCATTAAGCAATACTTTAGGAGAATTTTTAGCTAAAAATAACAAAACTCAATTAAGAGCTGCTGAAACAGAGAAGTATGCTCACGTTACATTCTTCTTTAATGGTGGGGTTGAAGAACCAAACCAAGGTGAAGAAAGATTATTAATACCATCTCCAAAAGTTGCAACTTATGACTTACAACCAGAAATGTCTGCTAATGAGTTATTAGAAAAAGTTGAAGCTAGAATAGATGAAGATAAATTTGATTTTATAGTTGTTAACTTTGCAAATCCTGATATGGTTGGTCATACAGGAAATATTGAAGCTGCAATAAAAGCAGTTGAAACAGTTGATAGCTGTGTAGGAAAACTAATTGATAAAATAATTAAAAAAGGTGGTAGTGCAATAATAACTGCTGACCACGGAAATGCAGAATTAATGGAAGATATAGAAACTGGAAAAACAATAACAGCTCACTCTACTAATCCAGTACCATTTATAGTTGCAGGTGAAGAATTTAAAAATTCCACATTACTAGATGATGGTAGATTATCTGATATAGCACCAACAGTATTAGATATGATGCATTTAGAACAACCAGAAGAGATGACTGGTCATTCATTAATAAAAAAATGATTATAAAAATGATTATTTGAGATAAATTTATTATATTTGAAAATTATAAAATACACGATATATTATTTTATTACCAAATTTAAAAATTTAAATAAAATTTGCCCATCAACAAATTTATATTTTTATATAAAGAAGGAATTAAATTAATATATTGTGTAGATATTAATTATTATATTATGAAAATTGAAGGGAGATAGAAATATGTCAGTTATAGAAGCTGTATACGCTAGAGAAGTATTAGATTCAAGAGGGAATCCAACTGTTGAGGTTGAAGTAACATTACAAAGCGGAACTATGGGGAGAGCAATAGTACCATCAGGAGCATCTACAGGAGCTTTCGAAGCGGTAGAATTAAGAGATGGAGATAAAGGAAGATACATCGGTAAAGGTGTAGAAAAAGCTGTTAACAATGTAAATGAAATAATAGCACCAGAATTAGAAGGAATGGACTGCTTTGACCAACCAGGAATAGATGCAGTTATGATAGAATTAGACGGAACTCACAACAAGGGTAAATTAGGAGCTAATGCTATACTTGGAGTTTCTATGGCTGTAGCAAGAGCTGCTGCTGAAGAATTAGGATTACCATTATTCCAATACATAGGTGGAGTAAATGCTAAGCAATTACCAGTACCAATGATGAACATATTAAACGGTGGAGAACATGCTGATAACAACGTTGATGTTCAAGAATTCATGATATTACCAGTAGGAGCTAAATCATTCAAAGAAGGATTAAGAATGGGAGCAGAAGTATTCCATTCATTAAAGAAAGTTCTAGGAGAAAAAGGTCTTGCTTGTGGTGTAGGTGATGAAGGTGGATTCGCTCCAAACTTAGGATCAAACAGAGAAGCTTTAGAATTAATAGTTGAAGCTATAGAAAAAGCTGGATACAAGCCAGGAGATGACGTAAGATTAGGTCTTGACGTTGCTGCTACAGAAATGTACAACAAAGAAACTAAGAAATATGTTTTAGCTGGAGAAGGAAAAGAATTAACAGCTGAACAAATGGTTGATTTATATGAAGATTGGGCAAATAACTTCCCAATAGTAACAATAGAAGATGGTCTTGATGAAGAAGACTGGGACGGATGGAAAGTATTAACTGAAAGATTAGGAAAGAAAATACAATTAGTTGGAGACGATTTATTCGTTACTAACACTGAAAGATTAGAAAGAGGAATAGATGCAGGTGTTGCAAACTCTATACTAATAAAAGTTAACCAAATAGGTACAATAACTGAAACTTTAGATGCTATAGAAATGGCAAAGAGAGCTGGATACACTGCAGTTATATCTCATAGATCAGGAGAAACAGAAGATACTACTATAGCTGACTTAGCTGTAGCTGTAAATGCTGGACAAATAAAAACTGGTGCTCCATCAAGAACTGATAGAGTAGCTAAATACAACCAATTATTAAGAATAGAAGAAATGGTTGGAGAACAAGCTAGATATTGTGGAATGAAATCTTTCTACAATTTAAAAGATGAATCAAAAATATTAGTAAAATAATATTAAGATATAATAACTAAGCCTATATAATTTTTATATAGGCTTAGTTTTTTGTTTTAAAATAACTACTTAAGAATCTTATTATGAAGATGAAATGAATATTAATTATAAATAGGTATGTAATATTTTATAAAAATGCATATAAAGAACACCAAATCTATGCAAAAATATAAAAAAACATGTTAAAATTTAGTCAAATGAACGATGAAAGTGAATTTGGAAAACGTTTATAATATAAGTATAAAGCATAGGTTTTCCAAAATAAAATTGAGGAATTTTGGAGAATATTAGAGATAATTTAACTGTAATTTTAAATGTTAAAAAAAAAGCAATTATAGGGGGAGGAGTAATTTATGACAGAGGTAAGTAGTACACAGATGATTTTAGGGCTAGTAATAGGGATTGGAGTATTAATATTCCTATCTATGAAAACAAAGGTACATACATTTTTAGCACTAATTTTTGCAGCAATGATAACTGGATTAATTGGGGGAATGGATGTATCATCAGTATTATCTTCAATAACAACGGGATTTGGGAACACATTAAGTAGTACAGGTATCATAATAGGTTTAGGAGTAATGATGGGAGCAGTTCTTGAAAAATCGGGAGCAGCAGAGCAGCTAGCTTTCTCTGTAATAAAACTTGTAGGTAAGAAAAAAGAAGAATGGGCACTTGGAATTACAGGATATATAGTTTCAATACCAGTATTTGCAGATTCAGCTCTTGTAATACTAACGCCACTTGCGAAAGCACTTTCTAAAGTTAGTGGTAAATCAGCTGTAAGTTTAGGTTTATCATTAGCTATAGGTCTTCAACTTACACATACTTTTGTACCTCCTACACCAGGACCTTTAACAGTAGCAGGGTTATTAGGAGTAGATGTTGGTATGATGATACTATCAGGTGTACTTGTAACAATAATACCATTCATAGTGTGTATATTCTATTGTAAATGGATGGGAACAAAAGTATATCAAATTCCAAATGATAGCGGAGATGGATATACTAAAAAAGAATTTAAAAAAGAATACATAAAAGAAATAGAAAATGTAGAGGAATTAATGAAAAATAAAGATTTACCACCATTATTAATGTCAATATTACCAATATTAGTTCCATTAGTAATGATATTTGCGAATACTATATGTAGCTTTGCAGGGATAGAGTATCAAATAATAACTTTCATAGGTTCTCCAATAGTAGCTTTATCAGTTGGTGTTCTTATAGCAGTTTATGGTCTTGCAAGAGATAAAGATAAATCAACTGTTATGAGTTATATGGAAGATGGAATAAAATCAACTGGTATGATAATGTTAATTACTGGTGCTGGAGGAGCATTAGGATTTATAGTTAGGGATTCTGGAATAGGAACAGCTTTAGGGGAATTAGTTCTAAATTTACCGATTCCTGCAATATTAATACCATTTATAATAGCAGCATTAATGAGAATAGCTTTAGGAAGTGCAACTGTTGCATTAACTACAGCAGCAACATTAACAGCTCCATTATTATCAGTAGTTGGCCTTGATCCGATAATAGCAGCTATGGCAACTTGTGCTGGTGGAGTAGCATTTAGTTACTTCAATGATAGTGGATTCTGGGTATTCAATGGAATGTATGGATTGAAAGAAATGAAAGATCAAATGTATGCTAAATTCGGTGTATCTATGGTTGGTTCATTAACAGCTTTAGCTATAGTAATAATAGCAAATATGTTATTCTTCTAAAAATAATATATAGATAGCGATAAACTTATGTTTATCGCTATTTTTTTATGTATGTATTTAACTTTAAATAAGGAACTAAATTTATAATTAATTAATATAATAAAGTATCAACATGGACATAATGAGTATATAGTAGATTATTAGTATTGTATTTAGTATACATAGCTAAAGATTTTAAAATTATAATACAAGGAGGTCTTGTAAAGTGAATGAACTTAACAAGAATTTGACAAGCCAAGAAAAAGAGTTAGTAATAAATTTACTAAATAATGAAATATTACAAATGGCAAGAGGAATTGAGTTCAGACAAGACAAAAAAGAAGTAATGGAAAAACTTAAATCATATACTGATTTATTAGATAAAATTAATTAATTATTATATTGAATAAAAAATAGCTATATTTCTATATTGAGATATAGCTATTTTTTATTAGCAATTTATATTTAGAAATAATGTTAAAATGTTGAAATGCACAAATTAATAGACTAACATATAAGGTTATAAACGAAAATAATGTAGATATGTTTAGATTCATATATAATTACAGTATTTTTATACTAATTTTAACTATTTAAAGTGTCTTGTGCATAAGCACAATAAATTCTTAATTATATTAGTAAACTGCCGATGAAAACGATATTAAAATAATTTAAAATAATATATATAAAATAAAAAGATTTTGGGGGGATGGTATGAAATTTGTATTGGCACCGGACTCATTTAAGGAGAGTTTGACAGCAAAAGAAGTAGCAGATGCTATGGAAATTGGTATAAAGAAAGTATTGCCTGATGCGGAATGTATTAAGGTTCCTATGGCAGATGGTGGAGAAGGAACAGTTCAATCTTTAGTAGATGGAACCGAAGGTAAGATTTATGAGGTGAGAGTAATTGGTCCTTTAGGAGAAATGGTAAATGCTAGATATGGAATTTTAGGAGATAATGAAACTGCTGTAATAGAAATGGCAGAAGCTAGTGGCATTCATTATGTAGAGAAAGAAAAAAGAAATCCTTTAATTACAACAACATTTGGAACAGGAGAAGTTATAAAAGCTGCATTAGATAAAGGTGTTAAAAAGATAATAATAGGAATAGGTGGAAGTGCTACTAATGATGGTGGTGCTGGTATGATACAAGCTTTAGGAGGCAGACTTTTAGATAAAGAAGGAAATGATTTATTTTTTGGTGGTGGATCATTAGATAAACTGCATAAAATAGATTTAAGTAATTTTGATAAAAGAATAAGTGAAATAGATATAGAAGTAGCATGTGATGTAAGCAATCCTCTTACAGGAGATGAAGGTGCATCTGCAATTTTTGGACCTCAAAAAGGTGCAACAGAAGAATTAATAAAAATTCTAGATAAAAATCTTAGTCATTATGCACAAATTGTTAAAGAACAATTAGGAAAAGATATGTCAAATGAAAAAGGTGCAGGAGCTGCTGGTGGATTAGGATTTGCTTTATTAGCATTTTGTAATGGTCACCTTAAACCAGGTATAGATATTGTTATAAAGTACTCAAACTTAGATGAAAAAGTTCAAGGAGCTTCATATATAATAACTGGAGAAGGAAGTATAGATAGACAAACTAAATTTGGAAAAACACCATATGGTGTAGCACAAGTTGCTAAAAAATATGATATACCAGTAATTGCAGTAGCTGGAAATGTTGGAAGTGGTGTAGAAGAATTATATGAATTGGGATTTAATTCTATTTTATCAATAATGCCAGGTGTAATGACATTAGAAAAAGCTTTAAACTCAGGAAAAGAAAATATAGAGAATACAGTAGAGAATATTGTACGATTATTAACTATTTAAAAATGTTTACTTATAACCTAGATGTACTATGCTAAATTTATTATTATAAAAAAGATTGTTAAAAAAATAATAAAATCTATGTACTATTGGGATGTATTATAGTAAAATCGATATTAAATAAAACAATTGTACAAATCTACAAAAAAAGTTTATTTACTATGGATAATAAATAGGGGGACATAGAATGCATAGTATAGATAGTAAAATAGCTCAGGATATAGTTAATAGAGTTATGAAGGTTATACCATATAATGTAAATATTATGAACCAAGAAGGTGTAATAATTGCAAGTGGAGATAGAAGTAGATTAAACAAGATACATAGTGGGGCTTTATTGGTTTTAGAAAAAAATAAAAGTGTAGAAATACACAAAAACACTGATAAAGAAAAGGCTGGTATAAATTTACCTATAATATTTTCAAATGAAATGATAGGAGTAATAGGGGTTACAGGTAATCCTGATGATATAAGGCAATTTGGTGAGCTAGTAAGAATAACAGCTGAACTTTTGGTAAATGAACACTTTACATTTTCTAAGAAAAAGGCGTTTGAAATGCATAGAGATAAATTCTTTTATGAGTTAACTCAACTAGAAGGGGAGTATAGCGAAGAAATAAAAAGAGAATCTATTGAGCTAGGAATAGACTTAGATATACCAAGAATTGCACTTGTTATAAATATAAAAAATAAAGATTTTAACTACTATTTAAAAATAAAAGATAAACTATGGATGTTCTTAGAAAAACAAGAATTTATAATAGAGTATTTTGAGAATACACTAGTTGTACTTGTTAATACACCATCGAAGCAAAATATAATTATAGATATTTTATCTCAAGAAGAACTAGATATAGGAGTTAGTTTAAAAGAAAATCTTATATCAACAGCTGTTAAACAAGGGGACTTAGCTATAAAAGTAGGTAAAACTTTGAGTAAAAATGAAAAGGTTCTAAAGTATGAAGAACTATATTTTTTGTCAACTTTAACAACTTGTAAAGGAAATGAGATATTAAAAAGGCATATGGAAATCTTGAAAAATGAAGGTAATAAATTAGATTTAATAGATACAATATTATCTTATATAGAAAACAGTGGAGAGATAAATACAATCTCTAAAAACCTTAATATTCACAGGAATACACTTAATTATAGATTAGAAAAAATATATTCATTAACAGGTAAAAATCCTAAAAACTTTTTAGATTTATTGGAATTATATACATCATATATACTTTATAATTAAGATTGTGCAAGTGAACAAAAAAGAATGTTAAAGTTTGGTCAAAGAAACGATGATTACAATATATGGAAGTTTTATAATAAAAATATAGAAAGATAACTAAAAATAAGTAATCAGCTAAGCATATTAGTATATATGAAAAAGAGGGATGATATGGAGAATAAAGTAGCTAATGAAAAACAACCTCTATACATAAAAGTTAATCCTAAGGATAACGTTGCCATAATCGTTAATCAAGGAGGATTAAGTAAAGGGACTGTTTTTCCAGATGGATTAGAATTACTTCAAGATATACCAGAAGCTAATAAAGTAACTCTTGAAAATATAAAAAAAGAAGAGCCAATAATCAGGTACGGTGAAGTAATCGGATATGCAACAGAAGATATACAAAAAGGAAGTTGGTTAAGAGAAGATAGGGTAATCTTACCAAGAGCATATTCTTTAGATGAACTTAAAAGTGAATGTATAGAAAATGACTTAGAGCCGCTTGAAGGATATACTTTCATGGGATATAAAAATTCTGATGGTAGTGTAGGAACCAAAAATATATTAGGGATAACGACTACGGTGCAATGTTCGGAAGGTGTTCTAAATGTTGCTGTAGATAGATTAAAAAGAGAAGTATTACCAAAATATGAAAATGTAGATGACATAATAGCTTTAAACCATCTTTATGGATGTGGAGTAGCTATAAAAGGTAAAGGTGCAGAAGTTCCTATAAGAACTATAAAAAATCTTGCTAAAAATGCTAACTTTGGAGGGGAGATATTAACAGTATCGCTAGGTTGTGAGAAATTAGTACCAGATATGTTATTTCCTGAGTTAGAAAAGGAAAACCTTGTTATACTACAAGATTGTCATGGATTTAATGCTATGGTTGAAGAAATAATGGCTAAGGCTGAAGCTAAACTAAAAAAACTGAATGAGAGAACTAGGGTAGAATGTCCAGTATCTGATTTAGTAGTTGGGCTTCAATGTGGAGGAAGTGATGCTTTCTCTGGAGTTACGGCAAATCCGGCAGTAGGATATGCAGCGGACTTATTAGTAAGAGCAGGAGCTAAGGTAATATTCTCTGAAGTTACTGAAATAAGAGATGCAGTTCATTTATTAGCACCAAGAACTGTTAATGAAGAAGTGCTTTCAAAACTTGTATATGAAATGAAATGGTACGATAACTACTTAGAACAAGCTGATGTCGATAGAGATGCTAATCCATCTCCAGGGAACAAAAAAGGTGGATTATCAAATGTAGTTGATAAAGCCTTAGGTTCAGTAGCGAAATCAGGTAGTACTAGAATAGTAGATGTACTATCTCCTGGTGAAAGAGTTAGAAAACATGGTATGACATATGCAGCTACTCCAGCAAGTGACTTTGTATGTGGTACTCAACAATTAGCATCAGGAATAACAATGCAAGTATTTACAACTGGAAGAGGAACTACATATAACTTAAATGTATCTCCAGTAATCAAGGTATCAACAAACTCAACACTTAAAGAAAAATGGTTTGATTTAATAGATGTAGACGCAGGACGAATTGCAACAGGTCAAAAAACAATAGAAGAAGTGGGTTGGGAAATATTCAATTTAATATTAGATGTTGCAAGTGATAAACAAAAAACTTATGCAGATCAACATAAAATATATAATGCATTAGCAGTGTTTAATCCTGCACCAGTAACTTGATTTAAAAAAGTAAGTTAATTTAAATTTAAAATAGATAAATAACATTAATTTGATGAAATAAATATAACTTTTAGGGGGAAAATTTACGATGAGTAAAACACCAGTAATAACTAAAATGCAAGTAATACCAGTAGCAGGACATGATAGCATGTTACTTAACTTAAGTGGAGCACATTCACCATTCTTCACAAGAAATATAGTTATATTAGAAGATAGTAATGGAAACACAGGAGCTGGGGAAGTTCCAGGTGGAGAAGGAATACGTAAAACTTTAGAAGATGCTAAAGAATTAGTAGTAGGACAAAGCATAGGTAATTACAATAATATATTAAATACAGTTCGTCATAAATTCAATGATAGAGATGCAGCTGGTAGAGGGCTTCAAACATTCGATTTAAGAATAACAGTTCATGCAGTAACAGCATTAGAAGCTGCTTTACTTGACTTATTAGGACAACACTTAGATGTACCAGTAGCAGCATTATTAGGTGAAGGTCAACAAAGAGAAGAAGTTGAAGCTTTAGGATATTTATTCTTTATAGGAGATAGAAACAAAACTGACTTACCATACTTAGATGGAAAAGGTGGTGACTGTGAATGGTATAGAGTTAGAACTGAAGAAGCTTTAACTCCAGAAGCAGTAGTTAAGTTAGCAGAAGCTTCTCATGAAAAATATGGATTTAAAGATTTCAAATTAAAAGGTGGAGTTTTAACACCAGATCAAGAAATAGAAGCTATAACAGCTATAAAAAATAGATTCCCAGATGCTAGAGTAACAATAGATCCAAATGGATGCTGGTCATTAAAAGATGCTATAAGAGTTTGTAAAGGAAAACAAGATGTACTAGCTTATGCAGAAGATCCATGTGGAGCTGAGGATGGTTACTCAGGAAGAGAAATAATGGCTCAATTTAGAAGAGCTACAGGTTTAAAAACTGCTACAAATATGATAGCAACTGACTGGAGACAAATGCAACACTCTATACAAGTTCAATCAGTAGATATACCACTTGCTGACCCACATTTCTGGACTATGCAAGGTTCTGTAAGAGTTGGTCAAATGTGTAATGAATGGGGATTAACTTGGGGATCTCATTCAAATAACCACTTTGATATATCACTTGCAATGTTTACTCATGTTGCAGCAGCAGTTCCAGGTGAAATAACTGCAATAGATACTCACTGGATATGGCAAGAAGGAATCGATAGATTAACTAAACAACCTTATGAAATAAAAGGTGGTAAAATAGCTGTTCCTAAAAAATCTGGTTTAGGTATAGAGTTAGACATGGAAAAAATAATGCAGGCAAATGCATTATACAATGAACATTGTCTAGGAGCAAGAGACGATAGTATAGGAATGCAATACTTAATAAAAGATTGGAAATTTGATAATAAAAAACCTTGTTTAATAAGAGAAGAACAAGCAGTACTTGCTTAATATTAGGGGGATTAAAATGGATACTAGTTCAATAAAGGGGATAATTGTTCCAATAGTTACTCCCGTTGATGAAAATAATTGTATAAATGAAGAAGCTATGTCAAGAATGGTAAACTATGTTATAGATGGTGGAGTACATGGAATACTTGCTTTCGGAAGTAACGGAGAATTCTTTGCTATAGACTATAAGGAACAAAGAAAAGCATTAGCTTGTATGGTAAAAACTGCAGCTAAGAGAATACCTGTATATATGGGTATAGCTGGAATAACTACAAAAGAATGTGTAGAAACTGTAAAAATGGCTATAGAGGAAGGTGCAGATGGTTTATCTATACTACCTCCAATGTTCATATCTCCAACTGAAGATGAACTATATGCTCATATAGTTGCAATAGCTGAAACAGCTCCAGAATTACCAGTACTTTTATACAACAATCCTGGTAAGGTTGGATATGGATTAAGTGTTAATTTAGTAAAAAGACTTGCAGATGTACCTAATATAGTAGGTATAAAAGATACTAGTGGAAATATGACTCTAACTGCTGAATTCATAAGAACTACAAGAGATAAAGATTTCAAAGTTATGGCAGGGAAAGATACTATGATATTAGGTTCACTAGCATATGGAGCAGTAGGAGCAATAGCATCAACTGCCAATATAGTTCCAGAATTAGTTGTTGAAATATATGACAAATATATGGCTGGTGATATAGAAGGTGCTTGCGAAGCTCAATTTAAATTAACACCTTTTAGAAATACTTTTGATAAAGTATCATTCCCAGCAGGAACGAAAGATGCTTGTAATTTAATAGGTCTTGAAGTTGGAAATAGTATAAAACCAAATACTACAGCATCTAAAGATGTACTAGATGAAATGGCACAAATATTAGCAGATTTAGGTTATATAAAAAGAGAAGCTCTTTTAGAAGCTTAATTATTGAAGGAAATTAGTACGAAAAATAGATAAAAGGAGTAAATGAATATGAAAAGAATAGGATTTATAGGATTAGGAATAATGGGTAGACCAATGAGTAAAAACCTTCTAAAGGCTGGTTTTGAACTTGTTGTATTAGATAGGAAACAAGAAGTAGTAGATGAATTAGTATCTTTAGGGGCTAAAGCTGCATCTACTCCAAAAGAAGTTGCAGAGCAAGTTGATGCTGTTATAACTATGCTTCCAAATTCTCCACATGTTAAAGAAGTTGTTTTAGGAGAAAATGGTGTAATAGAAGGAGCTAAAGAAGGTTTAGTAGTTATAGATATGAGTTCAATAGCTCCATTAGTAAGTAGAGAAATACATGGAGAATTAGCTAAAAAAGGAATAAAAATGATAGATGCACCAGTAAGTGGTGGAGAACCAAAAGCTATAGATGGAACAATATCTGTAATGGTTGGTGGAGAAAAAGAAGTATTCGATGCTTGTTACAATGTAATGGATGCAATGGCTGGATCTGTTGTTTACACAGGGGAAATAGGAGCTGGTAATATAACTAAATTAGCTAACCAAACTATAGTTGCATTAAACATAGCAGCTATGTCGGAAGCTTATATATTAGCTACTAAAGCTGGTGTTGATCCAGAATTAGTTTACCAAGCTATAAGAGGGGGGCTTGCTGGAAGTACAGTTTTAGATGCTAAATCTAAGATGGTTATGGATAGAAACTTCGAACCAGGATTTAGAATAGATTTACATATAAAAGACTTAGGAAATGTATTAGAAACAGCTCATGAAGTTGGAGCTCCATTACCATTAACTTCTTCAGTTATGGAAATGATGCAAGCCTTAAAGGTAGATGGATTAGGACAAAAAGATCACTCAAGTTTAGTAAAATACTATGAAAAATTAGCTAATGCTGAGGTTGTTAGACACGAAGATTTAGTAAAAGCTTAATAACATATAAATTAGGAATAGCGAATTTTAATAATTCGCTATTTTTAATCCATATTATTTTATTAAATTTATGTGATTTAGTAAGAAAACTATATATTATAAATACTAATAATTAGAAATATAATTAAAAAGATGGAAGATTTAAAATTATCTAAAATTTAACTATATATAACTTCAAAATATATGTAAAAAATTGTATAATAATATATGGAATATAAATATATATATAAATTATAAAAATGAAGTAAATATTATAAGGGTAGTATTTATTTCAGGAATATAGGAGAGTCAATTATGATCAATAGCACAAAAAGAACTAAAATTGTTTGTACATTAGGTCCAGCAAGTGAAAAAGAAGAAACTCTGAAAGCGCTTATTCAAAATGGATTAAATGTATGTAGAATGAACTTTTCTCATGGATCTCATGAAGAACATAAAGTAAGAATGGATTTAGTAAAAAAAGTAAGAGAAGAATTAGGACAACCTACTGCTATACTTTTAGATACTAAAGGTCCAGAAATAAGAACAGGACAATTTGATACGCCAGAAGTTTTTTTAGAAGAAGGACAAACTTTTACTATAACAATGAAAGATGTTATGGGGAATAAAGAAATGTGTACAGTAAGCTACAAAGGACTAGCTGAAGACGTAGAACCAGGAAATACTATATTAATAGATGATGGTTTAGTAGGACTTACAGTTAAAGAAGTTAATGGTGATGAAATAGTTTGTGTAGTTGAAAACTCAGGGATAGTAAAAAATCATAAAGGTGTTAACGTACCAGGGGTTAAAGTTAATTTACCTGCAATAACTGAAAAAGATAGAAGCGATATAGAATTTGGTATAGAACAGGGAATCGATTTCATAGCTGCTTCATTCGTAAGAAAAGTATCTGATGTTTTAGCTATAAGAGAGATACTAGAAGAAAATAATGCTACTGATATAAAAATAATATCTAAGATAGAAAATCAAGAAGGTGTAGATAACTTAGATGAAATAATAGCTGTATCTGATGGCATAATGGTTGCTAGAGGTGACCTTGGTGTTGAAATACCAACAGAAGAAATACCTGTTGTTCAAAAGCTTATGATAAGTAAGTGTAATAAAGCTGGAAAGCCAGTTATAACTGCAACTCAAATGCTAGACTCTATGATGAGAAATCCAAGACCAACAAGAGCAGAAGTAACTGACGTTGCAAATGCAATATACGATGGAACTGATGCAATAATGTTATCTGGAGAAACTGCTGCAGGTAAATATCCAGTTGAAGCTGTAAAAACAATGGCTACAATAGCTAAAAGAACAGAAGAAACAATTGATTACAATAAAAAATTAAGAAATAAAGCTTTAGAAGCTACAAATGTAACAGATGCAATAAGTTATTCAACTTGTTCAACTGCTATAGATTTAAATGCAAAAGCTATATTAAGTTCAACTTCTTCAGGACATACTGCAAGAATGGTATCAAAGTTTAGACCAGCTTGCCCAATAGTTGCGGCAACAGATAATGAAAGGGTAATGAGACAATTATCATTAACTTGGGGAGTACTTCCAACAATAACTACAAATGGTAAAAATACTGATGAAGTTATAAACAATGCTATAAGTGCAGCTAAAGAAAAAGAATACGTAGTTGAAAATGATTTAGTAGTAATAACAGCAGGTGTACCAGTTGCAACAAGCGGAACTACTAATTTAATAAAAGTAGAAACTATATAATAAATAATTTATATAAATTTTAAATAGATGTAGACAATAGTATAGTAGGTTTTTTAATCTATTATATAATCATATAAAAATTTTGGAGGTAATTTAAATGTCATTAATAGAAGCCGTATACGCTAGAGAAGTATTAGATTCAAGAGGAAACCCAACTGTAGAAGTTGAAGTTATATTAGAATCAGGATCTATAGGAAGAGCAATAGTACCATCAGGAGCATCTACAGGAGCTTTCGAAGCAGTAGAATTAAGAGATGGAGATAAAGGAAGATACATTGGTAAAGGTGTAGAAAAAGCTGTTAACAATGTAAATGAAATAATAGCTCCAGAACTAGAAGGAATGGATTGTTTTGATCAACCTGAAATAGATGCTATAATGATAGACTTAGATGGAACACATAACAAAGGAAACCTAGGAGCTAATGCTATACTTGGAGTTTCTATGGCTGTAGCAAGAGCTGCTGCTGAAGAATTAGGATTACCATTATTCCAATACATAGGTGGAGTAAATGCTAAGCAATTACCAGTACCAATGATGAACATATTAAACGGTGGAGAACATGCTGATAACAACGTTGATGTTCAAGAATTCATGATATTACCAGTAGGAGCTAAATCATTCAAAGAAGGATTAAGAATGGGAGCAGAAGTATTCCACTCATTAAAGAAAGTCCTAGGAGAAAAAGGTCTTGCTTGTGGTGTAGGTGATGAAGGTGGATTCGCTCCAAACTTAGGATCAAACAGAGAAGCTTTAGAATTAATAGTTGAAGCTATAGAAAAAGCTGGATACAAGCCAGGAGATGACGTAAGATTAGGTCTTGACGTTGCTGCTACAGAAATGTACAACAAAGAAACTAAGAAATATGTTTTAGCTGGAGAAGGAAAAGAATTAACAGCTGAACAAATGGTTGATTTATATGAAGATTGGGCAAATAACTTCCCAATAGTAACAATAGAAGATGGTCTTGATGAAGAAGACTGGGACGGATGGAAAGTATTAACTGAAAGATTAGGAAAGAAAATACAATTAGTTGGAGACGATTTATTCGTTACTAACACTGAAAGATTAGAAAGAGGAATAGATGCAGGTGTTGCAAACTCTATACTAATAAAAGTTAACCAAATAGGTACAATAACTGAAACTTTAGATGCTATAGAAATGGCAAAGAGAGCTGGATACACTGCAGTTATATCTCATAGATCAGGAGAAACAGAAGATACTACTATAGCTGACTTAGCTGTAGCTGTAAATGCTGGACAAATAAAAACTGGTGCTCCATCAAGAACTGATAGAGTAGCTAAATACAACCAATTATTAAGAATAGAAGAAATGGTTGGAGAACAAGCTAGATATTGTGGAATGGATTCTTTCTACAATTTAAAGAAATAATAAAAAAAGACTATCTTGAGAAAGTATTATAATATTAGACTATCTCATAGATAGTCTTTTTTATTTTTACAGATATTATAATTTATTTTGAAAAATATATGTGAAGATAATATTAACTGTAAAAATTTAGAGTGATTATTAATATGATTAATATAGAATTATATTGAATAAAATATTGTTAGAAAGCATTGATTATATATAAGTATAATCAAATAATATAATCTAAATTGAGTAAACTTTTAATGTGAATATTGAGCATTGCATAAGGATAGTATATATAACAAAATATATAGAAAATTATTTAATTTTTAGAAGTGATATTTTAATTTTTAATGCTGTTTGATATTACATTAATAAATAGGAGGCGATAGAAATTATGAAAATAGTAATTGCAATAGACTCACTAAAAGGAAGCTTAAGTTCTATGGAAGCAGCTAATGCTATAAAAAAAGGAATAGAAAATGCTAAATTACAAGCAGATGTTGAAATAAAACCATTAGCCGATGGTGGAGAAGGTACAGTAGATGCATTAGTTGAAGGAATGAATGGTAAAAGGAGAACTGTACAAGTTTGTGGTCCAGTTAAGCAAAAAATTAATGCAACTTATGGAGTATTAGAGCAAAGTAATACTGCAATAATGGAAATGGCTCAAGCAGCAGGAATTACTTTAGTTTCTGGGGAAGATAAAAATCCATTAATAACAACTACATATGGAGTAGGAGAGATGATAAAAGAAGCTATAAATGAAGGCTGTAGAAACTTTGTGATAGGTATAGGTGGAAGTGCAACCAATGATGGTGGAGTAGGTATGCTTCAAGCTTTAGGATTTAAATTTTATGATGAAAATAATGAATTAGTTGGATTAGGAGGACAAGTATTAAATCAAATAAGAAAAATAGATGTAAGTGAAAAATTAGAAAAATTAGATGAATGTACTTTTAAAATAGCATGCGATGTTAATAATCCTTTATATGGATTAAATGGAGCGGCTCATATATATTCACCTCAGAAAGGAGCTACACCAAGTATAGTAGAAGAGCTGGATAAAGGGCTTATGAATTTTGCACAGGTTGTAAAAAGAGATTTAGGCAAGGACTTAGCAGATGTACCAGGGGTTGGAGCAGCAGGAGGCCTAGGATTTGGATTTTTAGCATTTTTAAATGCAAAGCTTGAATCAGGTATAAAGATAATACTTGATGAAACTAAGTTAGAAGATGCAGTTAAGGATGCTGATATTGTTGTAACTGGAGAAGGAAGACTTGATAATCAAACAGCAATGGGAAAAGCTCCAATAGGAGTTGCTAAGTTAGCAAAAAAGTATGGTGCAAAGGTCATAGCAATATCAGGATGTATAACAGATGATGCAGTTAAATGTAATGAAGAAGGTATAGATGCATTCTTTGCAATTGTAAATAAGGCTATGTCATTAGAAGAAGCTGTAGATAAAAGTACAGCAGAAAAAAATATGATTCAAACCGCAACTCAAATATTTAATTTAGTCAGGGTGTTAAGTTAATTTTAAGTTTATATAAATAAGATACAAAATTATATAATGGTGGTGAAGTAGATGGATATACAAATAACTACATTTGGAGCATTATTAGGGTTAGCAGTAGCTATAATTCTAATAATAAAAAAATTTCAACCAGCATATAGCTTAATATTAGGAGCATTAATTGGTGGATTAGTTGGTGGAGCGGGCCTTGTTGGAACTGTAGATGTAATGATGGAAGGTGCAAGGGGAATAATGTCAGCTATTCTTCGTATATTGACATCTGGAGTCCTTGCAGGTGTTCTTATAAAAACTGGAGCTGCAGCTAAAATTGCAGATCAAATAATAAGAACATTAGGAGAAAAAAGAGCTTTAATTGCTTTAGCATTATCAACTTTAATATTAACAGCAGTAGGTGTATTCGTAGATATATCAGTAATAACAGTTGCACCTATAGCTTTAGCAATAGGTAAAAAATTAGGATATTCAAAGTTTACAGTGCTTTTAGCTATGATAGGTGGAGGAAAATGTGGTAACGTAATTTCTCCAAATCCAAATACAATAGCAGCATCAGAAAACTTTGGCGTAAGCTTATCATCATTAATGGCAGCTAATATAATACCAGCAATTTTTGGATTAGTAGCTACTATTATAATTGCAAATATATTAGCTAAAAAACATGCTGGAGATAAAATTGAATTAAATTTAGAAGAAAATGAACCTCAAGAAGAGTTACCATCTTTTTTTGCAGCAATAGTAGGTCCATTAGTAGCAATATTACTACTTTCATTAAGACCTATAGTAGGAATTACAGTAGACCCACTTATAGCTTTACCTCTAGGAGGAATTATAGGAGTATTAGTTATGGGAAAAATAAGATATATAAATGATTATATGGCATTTGGTTTATCAAAGATGATGCCAGTTGCAATACTTTTAATAGGAACAGGTACAATTGCAGGTGTAATTAAATATTCAGGAGTCCAAGCTAGTACAATATCAATACTTAATGCAATGCATATACCAGAGTTCTTATTAGCACCAATTTCAGGTATATTAATGGGTGCCGCAACTGCATCAACTACATCAGGAGCAACTATTGCTTCAGCTACATTTGCACCAGCAATAATATCAGTTGGAATAGCTCCATTAGCAGGAGCAGCAATGGTGCATGTAGGAGCAACTGTACTTGATAGTTTACCACATGGTTCATTTTTCCACGCAACAGGAGGTTCAGTAAATATGAGTATAAATGAACGTCTAAAACTAGTACCATATGAAGCTGCTGTTGGGTTAACTATAACAATAGTTTCAACTATTATGTGGGGAATAATAATGTAATATATTATAAAACTATACACTAAGTAGAGGAGACAAACGTATGATAAATAGCATAAAAAGAACCAAGATTGTTTGTACATTAGGACCAGCAAGTGACAAAGAAGAAACTTTAAAATTACTTATTCAAAATGGATTAAATGTTTGTAGATTTAACTTCTCCCATGGTTCTCATGAAGAGCATAAAGTAAGAATGGATTTAGTTAAAAAAGTAAGAGCAGAATTAGGACAACCTACTGCTATACTTTTAGATACTAAAGGGCCAGAAATAAGGACAGGAGAATTTAATGAACCAGAAGTTTTTTTAAAAGAAGGACACACTTTCACTATAACAATGAAGGATGTTATGGGAAGTCAGGATATGTGCACAGTAAGCTATAAAGGATTAGTTAAGGATGTTAAGTGTGGAGATATCATATTAATAGATGATGGTTTAGTAGGACTTAAAGTAAAAGAAGTCAATAATGATGATATAGTTTGTGTAGTTGAAAATTCAGGTATAGTAAAAAATCATAAGGGGGTTAATGTTCCAGGTGTTAAAGTTAATTTACCCGCTATAACTGAAAAGGATAGAAGTGATATCGAGTTTGGAATAGAACAAGGAATAGATTTTATAGCAGCTTCATTCGTAAGAAAAGCATCTGATGTATTAGCTATAAGAAAAATATTAGAAGAAAATAATGCTACTGATATAAAAATAATATCTAAGATAGAAAATCAAGAAGGTGTAGACAACTTAGATGAAATAATAGATATATCTGATGGTATAATGGTTGCTAGAGGTGATCTTGGTGTTGAAATACCAACAGAAGAAATACCTATTGTTCAAAAAAATATGATAAATAAATGTAATAAAGCAGGAAAACCAGTTATAACTGCAACTCAAATGCTGGATTCGATGATGAGAAATCCAAGACCAACAAGAGCAGAAGTAACTGATGTTGCAAATGCAATATACGATGGAACTGATGCAATAATGTTATCTGGAGAAACTGCTGCAGGGAAATATCCTGTTGAAGCTGTAAAAACAATGGCTATAATAGCTAAAAGAACTGAAGAAACCATTGATTATAATACAAAATTAAGAGAAAAAGCTTTAGAAGCTACAAATGTGACAGATGCAATAAGTTATTCAACTTGTGCAACTGCTATAGATTTAAATGCAAAAGCAATATTAAGTTCAACCTCATCAGGTCATACTGCAAGAATGGTATCAAAGTTTAGACCAGAATGCCCGATAGTTGCGATAACAGATAATGAAAGAGTAATGAGACAATTATCATTAACTTGGGGTGCGCTTCCAGTTATAACTACAAGTGGTAAAAATACAGATGAAGTTATAAATAATGCAATAAATGCAGCTAAAGAAAAACAATACATAGCTGAAAATGATTTAGTGGTAATAACCGCAGGTGTGCCAGTTGCAACAAGTGGAACTACTAATTTAATAAAAGTAGAAACTATATAATTTTAAACCTAAGCTAATAATATTAATCATATTATTGGCTTATTTTTTTGTTATGATATTATAAAAGAGAGTCAATCAAACACAGGGGGAAAATTAATATGATTAGGTTTGAGATAAATACTAAAAATAGATTTGGTATTACTACTGAAATATTATATAAGCTATATAATAAAAAAATAGATTTAGTATCTATGGAGGTTTTTCCGGAAAAGGTTTGTATAAAAATAGATGATATTGATCCAGATAATAAAGATATTCTTAAAGAGGCAATATCTAGTATAGAAGACATTATCTCTATAGATGAAATAGAACTTTTAAATCATGAAAAAAATGAACAAAAGCTACTGGCAGTTATAAATTCTGTAGATGAAGGAATTATTTCTATAGATAAAAATTTTAGAATTAATATATTTAATAACTATTGTCAGGATTTGTTTAACTATAATAAGCAGGATGTTATTGGAGAAGATATTAGGGGAATTATTGGAAAAGATGATGTAATTGTAGATTTAATTAATAATGGTGATGAATATGACAATATAAAAGCTACATTAACTCATGATGGTATAAAAAGCAACTATATAACTACAGGAAGAAGAATAACAAATGATCATGGAGAAACTATAGGTGGTGTAATTTCTATAAAAGATGTTAATAAAGCAAAACAACTTGTTAATATTATCAATAAAAATAATGATGGGCCTTTTAAAAATATAATAGGTAATAGCAAGAGTATAGAAAAGGTAAAGCAGATGACTTTGGCTATAGCAAAAAGTAACTCAACTGTATTATTAAGAGGAGAAAGTGGTACAGGTAAAGAGCTATTTGCAAATGCTACACATGAGTTAAGTGATAGAAAAAATAAAAGATTTATAGCTATTAACTGTGCGGCACTGCCAGATAGCTTACTAGAAAGTGAATTATTCGGATATGAAAAAGGTAGTTTTACAGGGGCTATGCAAAATGGTAAGGAAGGACTTTTTAAGGAAGCTAATGGAGGAACTATTTTTCTAGATGAAATAGGAGAGTTATCAATGTTACTTCAAGCTAAACTTTTAAGAGTTTTACAAGAAGGAAAAATAAGAAAGATTGGTAGCAGTAAAGAAGAAGATGTTGATGTAAGGATTATAGCTGCCACTCATAAAAATCTTGAAAATATGATAAAAGAAGGAAGCTTTAGAGAAGATTTATACTATAGATTAAATGTAATCCCAATAAAAATACCAAGCCTAAGAGAACGATTAGAGGACATTCCAATATTAACTCAGTTCTTTATAGACAAGCTTAATAAGAAACTTAAGAAAAATATAAAAGGATTTAAAAAGGATTTTATTGATACTTTGATGAACTATGATTGGCCAGGGAATGTAAGAGAACTACAGAATTTAATAGAAAGGGCAATGAATCTATGTAGTGGAGACATTTTGACTTCTAAAGATATTATTATAGATTATTTATATAAAAGTGAAGATATTATACAAAGTATTATTGAAGATGATGATATAAAAATAAGTACTCTAAAAGAGGAAATGGAAAACTACGAAAAAGAAATTATTATGAAAGTATATAATATTAATAAAAGTTATAGGGAGAGTGCTAAAATACTTGGAATATCGCATACATCAGTGATGAATAAGGTAAAGAAATATAAAATAAATGAGTAAGATAAATTTGTAAATAAATATTTACAGATGTAAAGTTTTATTTACGTAAAATATATATAATGTAAACAAAGGTTTACGATATATATAAATATATATAATAAGATAAGAAAAATATGTGAATACACCATCGGAAAACGTTTTACAAAGTGGCTTATTTCAAGGGGTACAAAACTAATAAAATAAAAAATAAAGTTTATTATTTAAAAGTAAAAAGTTGGCACAATGATTGCTCTATATAATTGTGTAAATAAAATTATAGGGGGTAACTCAAATGGAAAACTTAAAAAATAAAAAATTCGCAACACAAGCTATACATGGAGGTCATAAAAAAGACCCAGTATCAGGAGCTTTAACAACGCCTATATACCAAACATCAACTTTCGTATTCGATAGTGCAGAACAAGGTGGGAGAAGATTTGCGCTAGAAGAAGATGGATTTATATATTCAAGATTAGGAAATCCTACAAACATGCAATTAGAAGAAAAGATAGCTTTATTAGAAAAAGGTGAAGCTTGTGTATCTACAGCTTCAGGAATGGGAGCTATAACTTCTACTTTATGGTCAGCATTAAAGGCAGGAGATCATATGGTTGCAAGTAAAACTTTATATGGATGTACTTACGCATTATTAAATCATGGAATGAGCAGATATGGAGTAGATGTTACTTTTGTAGATGCAACAGACTTAGATGAAGTAAAAGCAGCTATGAGAGAAAATACTAAAGTTGTTTATTTAGAAACTCCAGCAAATCCAGATTTAAAATTAATAGATATAGAGTCTGTATCAAAAATAGCTCATGAAGTAGAGGGTTGTATGGTTGTAGTTGATAATACCTTCTGTACTCCATACATACAAAGACCTTTAGAGTTTGGAGCTGACGTTGTAGTTCACTCTGCTACTAAATACTTAAATGGTCATGGAGATGTTCTAGCTGGGTTCGTTGTTGGTAAACAAGAATTCATTAATCAAGTAAGATTATTTGGAATAAAGGATATGACAGGTGCTGTACTTTCTGCATTTGATGCTTACTTAATAATAAGAGGAATGAAAACTTTACAAGTAAGAATGGATAGACATACTAAAAATGCTAAAGAAGTTGCTAAATTCTTAGAATCTCATACAAATGTAGAAAAAGTAAATTATCCAGGATTAGAAAGCTTCCCACAATATGAATTAGCTCAAAAACAAATGGATATGCCAGGCGGTATGATAGCATTTGAAGTTAAGGGTGGACTTGAAGCTGGTAAAAAATTATTAAATTCTTTAGAATTATGTACTCTTGCAGTTAGTTTAGGTGACTGTGAAACATTAATACAACATCCTGCATCTATGACTCATTCACCATATACTCCAGAAGAAAGAGCTGAAGCTGGAATATCTGAAGGATTAATAAGAATATCTGTAGGACTTGAAGATCCTGAAGATATAATAGCTGACTTAAAGCAAGGTTTAGATAAATTAGAGTGTGTAGAAAAAGAAGAAGTGTTAAATGCTTAAAATATAATACTAATATCCGCTATGATACTTTTATCATGGCGGATAGTTAAGATTTCCATTGTTAGATAATAACAATTGTATGATAATGGAAATCTTAAATAAGATTTTATTGGATGAGCACAAATATACTTAATTTTTAAGGGGGTATGATGGTGAATAACACAATAGAGATTAGATGGCATGGAAGGGGAGGACAAGGTGCAAAAACTGCTTCATTATTACTAGCAGATGTTGCATTTAGTACAGGTAAATATGTGCAAGGTTTCCCTGAATATGGTCCAGAGAGAATGGGGGCACCAATAACTGCTTATAACAGAATCAGTGATAAAGAGATAAGAGTACACTCAAATATATATGAGCCACAATTTGTAGTAGTAGTTGATGAAACTTTATTAGAATCAGTAGATGTAACTAAAGGATTAAAAAAGGATGGCGCAATAATAGTAAATACATCTAAAAGTAAAGATGAAATATCAAAATATCTTAAAGGATATGAAGGCAGGTTGTATACAGTAGATGCTAGAAGTGTATCAGAAAGAGCTCTAGGAAAATACTTCCCAAATTCGCCAATGCTTGCATCAATAGTGAAGGTAGCAAACATAATGCCTTTAGATACATTTTTAAATGAGATGGAAACTTCTTTTAAACATAAATTTGCATCTAAGCCAGAGGTTATAGATGGAAATATGAAAGCTCTAAAAATTGCACTAGAGGAGGTAGAATAGATGGAAAACAAGAAAATAAGCAAAGTTATTACAGAAGATATATCTTGGAAAGATATAACACCAGCAGGAAATGTTTTTGGTGGTGGAACTTCAGCAGAATTTAACACAGGTGAATGGAGAGTAGATAAGCCTATATTTATAGAAGATAAATGTAAGCAATGCTTACTATGCATTCCAGTTTGTCCAGATAGTGCTATTCCTGTAGAGAATAAAAAAAGAAGTGAATTTAACTATATGCACTGTAAAGGATGTGGTATATGTGCAAAAGTTTGTCCTTTCGATGCTATAGAAATGGTAAAGGAGGAAGTATAGATGTCAACTACAGCAATAATGGAAGAAAGAGTAGTAGAACCTTCAGTAATAAGAGAAAGATTATCAGGAAATGAAGCAGTGGCAATAGCTATAAAGCAAATACATCCAGATGTTTTTCCTGCTTTTCCAATAACTCCTTCAACTGAAATACCGCAGTATTTTTCATCATACGTAGCTAATGGTGAAGTTAAAACTGAATTTGTAACTGTTGAAAGTGAACATAGTGCAATGAGTGCTGCAGTTGGAGCACAATCAGCAGGGGCAAGAACTATGACTGCAACATCTTCTTGTGGGTTAGCGCTTATGTGGGAAGAATTATATATAGCAGCATCAAACAGATTACCAATAACATTAGCTTTAGTTAATAGAGCTCTATCTGGGCCAATAAATATAAACTGTGATCATTCAGATAGTATGGGCGCTAGGGATTCTGGATGGATACAAATATATTCTGAAAATAACCAAGAAGCTTACGATAACTTTATTCAAGCTGTAAGAATAGGTGAACATAAAGATGTACAATTACCAGTAATGGTTTGCCAAGATGGATTTATAACAAGCCATGCTGTTGAAAATATAAACTTGATAGAAGATTCTTTAGTAAAAGAATTTGTTGGAGAATATACTCAAGAAAATTATTTATTAAATGCAAAAATACCAATGTCTACAGGGGCTTATGATGTGACAGGATATTATATGGAACATAAGAGACAACAGGCAGAAGCTATGAAAAATGCTAAAAAAGTAGCTTTAGAAGTAGCAAAAGATTTCGAAAAAATATCTGGAAGAAGTTATGGATTATTTGAAAAATATAAATTAGATGATGCAGATTATGCAATTGTTATAATAAACTCTGCTGCAGGGACAGCGAAAGATGCTATAGATAAAATGAGATCAGAAGGGAAGAAAGTTGGATTGTTAAAAATTAGACTGTTTAGACCTTTCCCGGCAGAAGAAATAAGAGAAGCTTTAAAACATGTAAAAGTTTTAGCTGTAATGGATAGATGTGAAGGTTTTAATGCTTATGGAGGACCATTAGGAGCGGAAGTAAAAGGAGCACTTTACAGTTTAGAAAAGGGGCCTAAGATTGTAAATTATATTTACGGTTTAGGTGGTAGAGATGTTAAGGTTGAAAATGTTGAAGAAGTATACAGCGAACTTGAAAAAATTGATAATAGTAATGAGCTAGGGGATGAGTATCGTTATTTATCAGTAAGAGATTAGGGGGGTGTAAGAGATGAGTTATAATTTTAAAGAATTTATGAATAAGCGTGAAAGATTAGCTGGTGGACATAGAATGTGTGCTGGATGTGGAGGTACTATAGCTGTAAGAAACATATTACGTGGATTAAAAGATGAGGATCATGCAGTAATAAGTAGTGCAACAGGATGTTTAGAGGTATCTACTTTTATGTATCCTTATACTGCATGGAAAGACTCATTTGTACATAATGCATTTGAAAATTCAGCAGCAACGATAAGTGGTGTAGAAGCAGCTTACAAAGCAATGAAAAGAAAAGGGAAAATAGATGATAATTATAAATTTATAGCATTTGGTGGAGATGGAGGAACTTATGATATAGGATTTCAATCACTATCAGGTGCGATGGAAAGAAATCATGATATGGTATATGTATGTTATGATAATGGCGCATATATGAATACAGGTATACAACGTTCATCTGCAACTCCCATGTATGCAGATACAACAACAACTCCAGTAGGTTGTGAGTCATCAGGAAAGCCACAAAATAGAAAAGATTTAGCCACAATAATCGCCTCACATGATGTTCCCTATGTAGCTCAAACAACATTTATAAAGAACTTTAAAGATTTGCATACTAAATCTGAGAAAGCTATATATACAGAGGGTGCATCATTTTTAAATGTAATGGCACCATGTCCAAGAGGATGGAGATATCCAGCAGAAGATATGATGAAAATATGTGAATTAGCAGTAGAAACTTGCTATTGGCCACTATTTGAAGTTATAGATGGAAAATGGATATTAAATTATAGACCTAAAAATAAACTTCCAATTGAAGAATTTTTAAAACCACAAGGTAGATTTAAGCATTTATTTAAAAAAGGAAATGAACATTTAATAGAAGATTTCCAAAAAGAAGTTGATAGAAGATGGAGAGAATTATTAATTAGATGTGGTGAAGAAATATAAGTTATATATTAGGATGATTATAATATTGGCAAATTCATCAAGATAGAAGTTTAGATAGCTTTACTATGGGGACTATCTAAACTTATCTTGGTGGGGAATTTATATATAAGTAATATTATAAAATTTTAAATAGGGAGAGGTTTAGCATGAACAAAAGCGCTTCAAAAGGAAATCCATTGGCATTATTACCTATAGTTGTATTCTTAGTATTATTTGTTGGTAGTGGTATTATAACAGGGGACTTTTATAAAATGCCAGTTCTAGTTGCTTTTATGATAGCATCGGGAGTTGCATTATTATTTAACAAAGACGAAAAATTTGATACTAAGATGGATATATTCTGTAAAGCAGCAGGAGACCCTAATATAGTTCTAATGTTAGTTATATTTTTATTAGCTGGAGCTTTTGGAAGTGTTGCAAAGGCTATGGGTGGTGTAGATTCAACAGTAAATTTAAGTTTGTCAGTATTACCTCCAAATTTATTAGTTGCAGGTTTATTTATAATAGGTAGCTTTATATCTATATCAATGGGGACATCAGTTGGTACAATAGCAGCTCTTGCTCCAATAGGTCTTGGAATAGCTGAAAAAACTGGTATACCAATAGCTTTAGTTACAGGAGCTATAGTTGGTGGGGCAATGTTTGGTGATAATTTATCAATGATATCTGATACAACAATAGCTGCATCAAGAACTCAGGGGTGTGATTTAAAAGACAAATTTAAAGTTAACTTTTTAATAGTTTTACCAGCTGCAATAGCTACAGTAATATTACTTGCAGTAATGACAAGAGGATACCAAGGAGCGACAGGAGAAAATTATACTTATGAATTTATAAAAGTAGTACCTTATATTGTGGTACTAGTTGGTGCTCTGTGCGGGGTAAACGTTTTTGTGCTGCTTGGAGGAGGAATACTATTTGCAGGAATAATAGGATTAGTAACATCGTCTATTGATTTATTAGGATTGATACAAGCTGTATCTTCTGGTATGGCAGGTATGCAGGAGTTATGTATATTAGTACTAATAGTAGGTGGAGTAGTTGGTTTAATGAAATATAATGGTGGAATAGAATTTTTACTTAACTTCATAACTAGCAAAATAAACAGTAAAAAAGGTGCTGAGTTTGGTATAGCTACATTAGTAAGTGTTGTAGACTTATGCACTGCAAATAATACTATAGCAATAGTAACAGCAGGACCTCTTGCTAAAGATATAGCAGAACAATATGATATAGACCCAAGAAAAACCGCAAGCATACTTGATATATTCTCAGCTTGTTGGCAAGGTATGATACCTTATGGAGCACAGCTTGTTACGGCTGCTGGAATAGTTGGAATATCAGCAGTTGAGATAATAAAATACTTGCATTATCCAATGTTAATGCTTGTTTGTGGTATAGCTTCGATAGTATTTGGGATTCCAATACTTAAAAAATCTAATGAAAAAACGAGTAAAGTATCTTAAAATAAATTGATAAAAATAAAAAATCACTAGTCAAATAGTATACACTAGACTAGTGATTTTTTATTTTAAAAATAGATTTTGTTCTTTTTTTAGCAAATAAACTAACCCTCATGAATATAATAAAAATAGCAATTCTTTTTTCTTATAAGAAAGGGGGGATTTTTATCATATCTAAAAAAAATTTAAATGAAGTAATCGTTGATTCTAAAATAGGAAAGAAAAAAATAGACTACAAAGGTTCTGCGATTTCAGCAGTAAGATTGGATGCTTATAAGGCTTATGACGGAATACCAATTTTATTACAAAAATTTATAGATTATAAAGATTATGCAGCGTGGGGAGAGATAGTAAAAAAAATCGATTATATTTATTACAATATAGATTGTTTATTATCAAAGTTAGATAAAGAAATTCATTTTAAGGAAAAAGTAAAATATGACGTAAATAAAGGTAAAAAGCTTTTATTTAAGCCGAACATAATAGGGTCTATTGCGATAGATCCTATTACACATAGAGAAGCAGATACAAAAAAGATTTGTACAGAATGGCCGATAGTTGCAGCTATAATGAGATGGTTTCATGATGAACTAAATATATCTTACTCAAAAATGTCAATTGGAGAATGCTCAGCTAGTACACTTATGATATCAAAATTTTTAAGTAAATTTGTAGGTAAAGAAATAACACCACAAGCTGTAATTGAAGGTAAAAGTGGCGAATTTTATGGAGGATGGGGGTTTTACTTCGCTCGTAAGTATTTAAAGGAATGTAATTTATATAGTCATAAAGATAATCCTATGAATGGATATGAAGAAAGTATAGAAGGTGCATACTTATCACCTGGAGAAGCTTATAATCAGCTTATGGTATATGACCTAAATGATATAGGAATGGATAAATCTAAAGGAAGAGTTATAAAAATAGATGATGGAGCAAATTATGAAGAAATAAGGTTGCATAAGGTAATTGTAGGTGGAGATAAAGGAGATAAAGATGATATTTATAAATATCCAGGATGTGTATTAATTAATATTCCTAGAGTAAAAATACACGACCAAGACCTTTTAAGTGGTGCAATTAAAAATCTTGGAATGGGGCTTCATCCATATTCTCCATGGCATATGGAAATAGATGAAGAAACTAATTCACCAAAGATGAATGAAGATGGAGATTATATAAAATATAAAACTCATGGCATATCTGGAACTCAAAGTGACATAATAAAAGCTATAAAAAGTCAGGATATATTTATGATTCATATATTAGATGCAATAGAAATTATGAATAAAAGCCATGATAGTGCTAATGCGCAACCAACTAAAGAAGGATTTATTTTTTCATCTCTAGACTGTGTTGCCATTGATTTATTTACTGCTAGATATTGTTTTAAAAATATACCTATGGATAAGG
The DNA here is from genome assembly GCA_900604495.1 of Desulfovibrio sp. Marseille-P6017. The sequence continues at coordinate 161,191 of UWOR01000003.1, forward strand.
CAATAAAAATTAAAGATGAAAATAATTGGAGCACTGAATTTATTCAAAAAATTCCAATAGCTGAAATTGAAAATAATAATATAATAACAACTTATGGATATGATTCACCATTACTTAGATATGATTTATACAATTATGCTCAAAAAAGAGGAATTGGAAAACAACTATATTACGTAATTGGTATAGATAATTTAACTAAAAAGCCATTAGTATCACTTCAAGGTCATTTAGGAAAAATAGAAGAAAATACTTTTGTAGAAGTGATTACAGAAAACTTTTATTATAGTTTAGTTACAATAATGCATGATTTACAATCAACAATTTTTAGTTACCTAAAATCTCAAGATAAATTAGCTAACACATCTGTTTTTAATACAATAATGAATATTTACGATGAAAATAAAGACGGTGTAGTTGATTATAATGAAAAGGGAAGAGGATTTGAAGATGCTATTTATAATATTTTAGAAGAATGTTATAAAAGCTTTAATGAAAGGTATGGCCAATTAAAAACTAACTTTCTTATGGTAAGATCTTTTATAAAAAATGTGAGAAAAGATTGGAATCATCAAGGTCATGATTTTATAATTGATAGAATTTATGTAAATATAGCTCAAGTAGCATATGAAATGTCTCAAAGTGAAGAGATTAATGATGATTTATTTATCGAAAATATGAAATTTGGAAAAGGTATGTGGCCTAGTTGGAAAACTGCAACATATGTCCTTTATATGTCATATATTTATGGCTCAGTAACAGAAGAATATATAAGTATAGATTCGTTATATGGATGGGCTTTTCAATATGCAGATAAAGTATTAAATTTTGGTAAATATACTCAAAAAATTAAAGACAATATAGTGTCATTAGAGTCGATACAAGGTAATATTCCTAAAGTCTCACCTCATATTTTAAAATCAGATAAGCGCATAAATAATCCTATTAAAAAATATTTTGAGGATGTTTATAATGGAGAACCACCTTTAGATTTTACACTTTATGTTCCTTTTGAGTTTGTATATATTCAAGGAGTAAAAATACCAAATATAGAAGGAACTGATGATAAGAATAAAATTTTTACAGTAAGTTTTTCTGAAAACTGGTAAAAAAAATCACTAGCGTTGTAGATGTTTACAAGCTAGTGATTTTTTATTAATAAACTTCAGTTTGAAGTAATTGTTTATTTGATAAATAAATTTCTATATTCAAGTGGAGTCATATTCATATGTTTTTTGAAAAACTTAGAAAAATATGATTGTGATGAGAATCCAACCAAATCACTTATTTGATTTAAAGAATAACTACTTTTTCTTAGAAAATCACATGACTTTTTTAATTTATACTCCATTATATATTGTTGAGGAGTAGTCATCATATTAAGTTTGAATATTTTGTAAAAATGGCTTCTATCAATATTTAAGTAGCTTGCTACATCTGATACTGTTATGTTTTTATGATAATTAGATTCTATAAATTCTATTGACTTAGAAATATAGCTTTTAGAGGATGAAATATCGCTTAGATCAGAAGATGAGTTTTCGTTTATTAAAATTGATAAAGTTTGATATAAATACCCAATTCCTTCAAATATATTATTTGAATAGCAGCTATCATAAATATTTTTAAAACAATAATCTAATTTATTATCTTTAGTATACCTAAAAGTATAATTACCATTATAAAAACCACACAGAGTAAGAAGTTCTTTAGCTTTAGACCCATTTATTCCAATCCATCTATAAACCCAAGGGTTATCATCTAAAGGATAGTAGTTATTATCAGTATTTGGCGGTATAAAAAATCCATCTCCTGCTTTTAAATGGTAAACTTTGTCCTCCATAAAAAATAGACCTTCTCCTTCTAATATATAGTGAATTAGATAGTAATCTATTTGTTCATACTGGTATGGCTCTCTAGGAGAACAATGCTCAAATCCACATTCATATATATATAATTCATTACTAGGCTTAAAGTCTGTTGAAAAAATTCCTATCTTATTTTCCATAAAACACCCCCACATATTTGATGATAAATAATTAATTATAATTTAAATCTAAAAATATATTGTGTCAACTTTAAATGCAACAAAATTACAAAACATAGCAACATTAATATATTGATATAGAACATATTAATTAGTATTATTAATTTATAAAGAAAACGTTTTTTAAAAAGGAAATAGCTAAATTTAGCAGTGTAGAGAGTATTAAGTTAAAGATTCTAAAAAAGTTTAATAACTAGATTAATATTAATAATTATGTAAAAAATACAAAACTCAGGGGGTCAAATAATGAGTGAAAATAGAGGAACTCTTAGTTCTAAAGCTTTAATGTTAATGACTTTTACAGCTGTATTCTCATTTGGAAATATTATCGATAGTAGTGTGAATATAGGATTAGCAACTATACCATCATATATATTTGGTACCATATTTTACTTTTTCCCATTTGCACTTATGATAGGTGAGTTTGCATCAGCTAATTCTAATTCAGAATCAGGAATAAATAGTTGGATAAAAACTTCTCTAGGTGCAAAGTGGGCGTTCTTAGGTTCTTGGTCATACTTCTTTGTAAATTTATTTTTCTTTACATCATTATTACCAAAAACTTTAATATATGCATCATACGCTTTTGTAGGAAAGAATATATTTAATGGAAAAACAGTTTTAATTTCAGTTTTATCAATATTATTATTCTGGGTAGTAACTATATTATCTACAAAAGGTGTAGGTTGGATATCGAAGATAACAAATTTATCAGGTGTAGCTAGAATGGTTTTAGGAATTGGATTTATAGTACTTTCATTTGGCGTAATTATTGTACTAGGTAAAAAACCAGCACAGGAATTTACGGTAGATACTATTATGCCTAAATTCAACTGGACATACTTTATGGTATTAGCATGGGTACTTCAAGCAGTAGGTGGAGCAGAAAGTATAGGAGTTTATATAAAAGACGTAAAAGGTGGAAATAAAGCATTTATAAAAACAATGCTATTTTCAACAGTATTAATTGGACTACTTTATGCATTAGGATCAGTGGCAGTAGGGATCGTTGTTCCAGCAGAAAAGTTGAGTGGAAATTTTTCAAATGGATTATTTGATTCATTTTTGATACTAGGTTCTTATTATGGAGTAGGGAATATAATTACTAACATTGTTGGATTTATAATGTTACTTGCAAGTTTAGGGTCGTTAGTTTTATGGACAGCTGCACCGGTTAAAGTTTTATTCTCAGAAATACCAGAAGGGATATTTGGGAGCTGGGTAGCTAAAACAGACAAAGAGGGTAATCCAATAAATGCATTATATCTTCAAGCGATGATAGTAACAATACTTTTAATAATACCAGCTTTAGGGATAGGTTCTGTTGATAGTTTATTAGAAATGTTAATAAATATGACAGCTTCAACATCATTAATACCAGTATTCTTCTTCTTAGTTGGATATATAGTATTAAGAGCTAAAAAGGATAATCTAGAAAGAAGTTTTAAAGTTGGATCAAGAGGTCTAGGTATAGGAATAGGTGTTTTATTATTAATACTGTTTACATTTGTATTTATTATATCTTCAGTACCATCACCAGCAGACTTAACAGCATATTTTAATGGAACTTTACCAGAAGGTCAAACTAATCCTCTATTTGTTCTTTTATACAATGTATTAGGATTAGTAATATTCTTAGGATTTGCACAAATATGCTGGATGAAATATGAGAAAAAGGTTGGTAAAAATATAGCTAATGAAATAGATATTATAGCTTAAATCTATGATCATAATATAAAAAGGAGAGATTGGATATGAAATTATGGGAAAATATACATGTTGATGGGGTAAATAGATTAGATGCTAGAAGTGAATTTTTAAGTTTCTCATCTAAAAGAAAGGCATTAATAGGGGATAAAAAATATACACAAAATTATAAAAATTTAAATGGAAGCTGGAAATTTTTATTTTTAGATGCTCCAGAATATTCTCCAGAAGGTTTTTTTAAAGAAGAATTTGATACTGAAAATTGGGATAATATAGTAGTTCCAGGGAATTGGCAACTTCAAGGATATGGGAAGATGCACTACTCTGATTTATGGTATAACTTCCCAATAAATCCACCTTATGTACCAACTGAAAATCCAACAGGAATATATAAGAGAAAGTTTGTAATAGATAAATCTTGGATGAATGAAAGAATAATATTAAAATTCAATGGAGTAGATTCTGCATATAATGTTTGGATAAATGGAGAAGAAGTAGGATACAGTAAAGGTGCAAGAATACAATCAGAGTTTGATATTACTAAATATATAAGATGTGGTGAAAATGAGTGTACAGTAAGAGTATATCAATGGAGTGATGGAACATACTTAGAAGATCAGGATATGTGGTGGCTAAGTGGAATATTTAGAGATGTAGAGCTTTATACAGAGCCAGTTTATGGAATAGACGATATAACAATAGTAACGGATTTAGATAAAGATTATGAAGATGCAATTTTAAATATAGATCTTAAGTTTAGAAAATATGATAATCAAAAAGTTAAATTTGAATTATTAGATAAAAATAACAATATAGTATTGGAAGAAGTTATAGATATAAATGGAAATACAAAATTTAGTAAGGAAGTCAAAAAACCGCTAAAATGGACGGCAGAAGAACCGAATCTATATACATTAATGGTAAGTGTATTAAAAGAAGGAGAAATAATACAAGTAATACCTCAAAGAGTTGGATTTAGAAAAATAGAGTTAAAAGGAGAAGTATTTACTGTAAATGGAGTTGCAATTAAGTTTAAAGGAGTAAATAGACATGATTACAATCCTAAAAATGGAAGAGTAGTTTCTAAGGAAGAAATAATCAAAGATATAGTATTAATGAAGCAACACAACATAAATGCAATAAGAACAGCTCACTATCCAAACTCACATTATCTATATGAATTATGTGATGAATATGGAATGTATGTAATAGATGAAACTGATTTAGAATGTCATGGATTTGAATTAACAGGAGATTATGCTTGGATAAGTGATGATCCAGAGTGGGAGTTAGCTCATGTAAGTAGATTAGAAAGAATGATAAAGAGAGATAAAAATCATCCATGTATATTAATGTGGTCATTAGGAAATGAATCCTCATTTGGATGTAATTTTAAAGCTATGGCCAAAAAGCTTAAGGATTTAGATCAAACTAGAATACTACATTATGAAGGCGATTTTAATGTATCAGAAGATGATGGACCAGTTTCTGAAGTTTATAGCACTATGTATACTTGGTTAGAGCATGATAGCAAATTATTAATGAACAAGATAATAAATGATGTTAAGAAGCCTCATATATTATGTGAATACTGTCATGCTATGGGGAATGGACCTGGAAATTTAAAAGAATATCAAGACTTATTCTACAAATATGATAAATTACAAGGTGGATTCATATGGGAGTGGTTTGACCATGGAATACATACAGTAAGTGAAAATGGAGAAGTTTATTATAGATATGGAGGAGACTTTGGAGATGACCCAAGTAATATAAACTTTTGTATAGATGGATTAATAATGCCAGATAGAACAGCCTCTCCAGGGTTATTAGAATATAAAAAAGTTATAGAGCCAGCTCAAACTAAGGCCATAGATTTAGAAAAAGGAATAATAGAAGTTATAAATAGATATGACTTTAAAAATTTAAATACGTTAGAGTTAGTTTATAATATAAAAGAAGATGATAAAATAATACAAAGTAAAAGAGTAGAAATGCCTTCCATTAAAGGTAGAGAGACTTGTCAAATAACACTACCGTATGACTTAAACTTTAAGAAAGTTGATGGAGCAACATATTACTTAAATATATCTTATGTGTTAAAAGAAGATTGTAATTGGGCAAGTGCTGGACATGAATTAGCAAATGCACAATTTGAGCTTCCAATAAAAACAGAAAAGGTGAAAGTAACGCCAAAAGGTAACTTGGAAGTTAATAAGGAACATTGTAAGTTAATAGCTAAAGGAGATAGCTTTAAGATAGTATTTGACTTAGTAAGAGGTCATATATTAGAAGTAAGTAAAGATGATTATAAACTAATAGAAGAAGGACCAAGGCTAAACTTTTGGAGAGCCCCTATTGATAATGATATGTACATAGTTGAAGACTATAAGAAGAAGTATTTTATGCATTTAATGCATGAAGTAGTAAGAAATGTTGAGTATAGTGTAGAAGGAAATGTACTTATATTTAAAGTGGAAGTTATAAATGGAGCAACTAACTCTGCATGGCATTATAAATCTACTTATGAATATAAGGTATTTGGAAGTGGAGATATAATAGTTGATGTATCTGGAGTACCTTCTGGTAGAATAGAAACTGCACCAGAAATGTTACCGAAGATAGGTCTTCAAATGAGAGTTAACAAAGATTTAGAAAATGTTAAGTATAAAGGAAGAGGACCAGGAGAGTCTTATGCAGATACTAAAGAAGCAAATTTATTTGGAGTATTTGAAAATACAGTTGATGGATTATTTACGAACTATGTAAAGCCACAAGAAAATGGAAATAGAAGTGATTGTTCATGGATAAGTTTAGGCAATGATAGAGGAATATCAATAATGGCAATTGCAGATGATAAATTTAATTTCAGTGCATCTTATTATGAAGATACAGATTTAGAATATGCTAAACATACTATTGATTTAGAAAAGAGAGATTATATTGTATTTAATATAGATTATAAACAAAATGGAGTAGGAACTAACTCTTGTGGACAATGGCAATTAGATAAATATAGATGTAAGTTTGAAGAATTTAACTTAAGATTTAGACTTAGCGTATTTAATAATAAAGAAGTATCAGAAATTTCATTAGGAAGAGAGATATTAGAGTAGTTATAGCTTAAAGTATAATATATTAATAAAAAATCACTAGCTTAGTATTAAATTACAAAGCTAGTGATTTTTTATTAATAAACTTCAGTTTGAAGTAATTGTTTATTTTTTACAATGTAAGTTATATCAGATTTTTTAGCAATTTCGTTATTATGAGTTACTAAAATAACTGTTTTATTATGGTCCCTTACTAATTTTTCAAATATAGATATTATCTCATTTGAAGTATTTTCATCTAAGTTACCAGTAGCTTCATCAGCTAAGATTAAATTTGATTCAGTAGCTAAAGCTCTAGCAATTGCAACTCTTTGCTGTTGACCACCACTTAAAGTTAATACCTTCTGTTTTCCTTGTTCTTTACTAAGTCCAACTTGTTTAAGTATTTCAATGGCCTTTTCTTTTTTATTAGAACACTTCACACCTTTTATCTCCATAGCGCAGATAATATTATCTAAAGCACTCATATATGTTAATAAGTTATAGCTTTGGAAAATTATAGACACACACTTATTTCTATAATTAGAAAAACCTATATTATTTATATTTTTGTTATCAAATAAAATTGAACCGGATGTTGATTTATCAAGACCAGCTGCTAATGATAAGAAAGTAGTTTTACCAGAGCCAGAAGGACCTATTATAGTATAAAACTTTCCTTGCTCAAAACTAGCATTGGCTTTATCTAAGATAACTGTATTGTTATTATAAGCATAACTTACATCTTTAAATTCTAATATTGTATTCATATAGTCCTCCTAACTATGCTTACTTAGTATATTTTTAGGGTTAAGTCTCATTACTGTAACAGCAGGAACACAAGTTGCTACAAGTGATATAGTAGCTCCTAGGGCAGCCATTTTAGCAAAATCAGACCCAGAAACAGAAACATCAAGTTCATCTATAACTTCTACATTAGAAGTTTGAGAGAACATTCCAGCAAAACCACCTTTGCCACCCCCCATACCTTTACCTGAGTTATCACCAGGGATTCCTTGAGCACTAACTTCATTACTATCTTCAGATGATGAAATTTCAGAAGATAAAAGTTGGTTTGCAACTATATTACTAGTTGGTTTACCTAAAAGTGACGAAGCACCTAAAGATAAAACTAATATTAATAATATTTCAACTGCAAATTGAGCTATTATCTTAGGCTTCTTTTCTCCAAGAGAAAGAAGTATACCTATCTCTTGGTTTCTATCTCTTATAGATAACATTATTATTAATGTTAAAATTAATCCTCCAGCGATAGCTATAACATATATAGATATTTTTGCAAATGAGCTTATATTTTCTATAGGACCTAGCATTTGCTCATAAGCTGCATCATTTGCATCTAATTTAAATGTATCAAAATCTATAGAAGAATTTTCTTGTGCATTAGCTATAAAAGCATCAACATTAGCAGGATCATTTAAATAGAATGTTGCACTATCAACTACATTTTCATAATCAGAACCTTTGATTGTAGATATAGTATCTAGGTTTGTATATATGTTGTTGTATGGGCTAGATGCAGTATTCATCATAGCTTGTTCTGTGAAATCCTCACTAGAAGCATATATACCAATTATTTTTAAATCATATGTAGTACTTTCATCAGATGTAGAGCCTACAGTTATTGTATCTCCAACACTTAAATCATTTTGACTAGCTAAGGCTTCTTCTATAACAGCAACATTAGATGAGGTATCTTCTGTTATCATATTACCTTCAACCATATTTATATTTCCATCTCTAAAAGATGAAGTTTGTTCTAAGCTAGAAACACCTGTTAAAGTAACATCACCCATATTACCCATCTTACCGCCTTGTCCCATTTGAGGCATATTAGAGCTAGTACTTTCTCCAGTTGTAGTATCTTCTTCATCAGAAGCACCAACAGCAGTGAAGTTGCTTGCTAGTAAGCTTGTACTAGATTGAGCTAAATATTCTTCTACATATTCAGATGATAATAATTCATTTATATATTCAGTAGAAACAGGTGTCATACTTGGTTTCATTTTATCAGGAGCAGGAGTTCCTGACGAATATGAAGCTGAAGACTCTCTTTGACTCATCATATTTTCTCTCATCTTTTCTGTATCAACTTTTAAAGTTACCTGAGCACCAAGTTGTTGTCTAGCTAAAACTCCTGCAGCCTTACTAGCAGTTTGTATTGATATACCACTTAGCACTAATAAACATATTGTTGTTATAACTGTAAATAAAAGTAGTGTTTTTGATAGTCTACTTTTAATGCTTAAAATTGCTCTTTTAAAAAAATTCATTAAAATAAGTTCTCCTTTTCTAAATTGTACCTTCAATTTTTATTTTAGAGATAAGGGATGAACTTCATATGAATGGTAGAAGAATATTCCATGAACTGGTTATGAATTTTATGTGAATTGTGAGTGCTTGTATAAAGTAATGTATTATGTTAGACTAAAAATGAGTAAATTTATCATTTTTTAAATAGGAGGATACCATATGTTAAGCAATGTTTTAATGGGTGTACAGGTTGTACTAGGGATAATATTAATACTTGCTATAATGCCTCAAGATAGTAAAAGTGCAGTTCCTTCACAGTTCGGTGGAGAAGGAAGTCAAAGTTACTTTAAACCAAAGGGTAAAGAAGCTTTCCTGGGTAGAGTAACTAAGATTGCTGCAGTATTATTCTTCTTAAATGCATTAGCATTAGTTGTAGTGAATAAATAGTTTTTTGGAGTTGGTTGTGCTGGAATATGGCCGGTGGTTGATATGTAAGTTTTCTTCCATGCAGCAAAGAATGCTGCAAATGTCAGAATAACTTAACATATCAATTACCACGTGCTGGGTGTTTCCAAAATAACTTAACTCCTTTTTATTTTGATAGGAGTAAAAGATTATATTAAAGCAAATTGCTTTAATATTAGTATCCATAAAAATACGGTTGGGATACAGAATAAGCATGAGAATACTATTGATTGTTCTGCTAATATACTATCTCCACCCATTTGTTTTGCCATTTGGAATGATGATACTGCTGTTGGTGCTGCAAAAACTAGTAGTATGCTTAGTAATTCTATTTCTCTAAATCCAAATGCTACAGCAATTGGTATAAATATAAGTGGTACAAATATTAGTTTATTACTAACTATGAATATAGTCTTTTTAAAATAAGATTGTACGTTGCCAAATGAGAAAGATCCACCTAGTAGTATAAGTGAAAATGGAGTTGCTATTTTAGAAATATCGTTAACTGATTTTTCTAAGAATGTAGGCAACTTAATTCCCAATAAAACAAATATAAGACCAATAGCTGAAGCTATAATAAGTGGATTAGTAATAACACCTTTTATAATTTTTTTGTAGTCTATATTTTTATCTTCTCCTCTAAACAGCTCTAAAGCTATAACTGATAAAAGATTAAACAGAGGAACTACTATAGCTATTAATAATGCTGTAATACCAATCTTTTCATCACCAAAAAGTTCAGTTGCAACAGGCATTCCAAAAATAACGAAGTTACTTCTAAAAATACCTTGAATCATAACACCACATTTTGAGTTATCTTTTTCAATTTTAGGAATAACAATTAATAAAAATAAAAATAGGATTATAACCGAGATAACCGAGAATAGTATTAAGTTTAGATTAAACGAACTTTTTATATCGCTCTTATAAACATTATAAAATAATAGTAATGGTAGGAAAACTTTAAAACAAATTGTATTCATTGAATTTAAAGTCTTTAAATCTAAAAGCTTTATATGCTTTAAATAATATCCAAGTGACATTACTAGAAATAGTGGAGAGACCACATTAAAAGATAGAATTAAATTATTCATACATATACTCCTTTATATTAAAATGTCAGTATACTCTAGTGTAAAAAAAATTATATGAAAAATCAATGAAACTCATATAAAAACACTTAAAATACACTAGAAAATCAATAATATAAAAAGTATGATTAATTTAAGGTAAATTATGCTAGAATAACAATATATTGTAAAATAGTTTGGAAATATATAATAAATAAAATAATTATCATAAATATATTAAATATGCTAAAGATGATAATAATAAATAATAGAATAAAATAAAAATTAATAAAATTAAATTTATAATTAATAATTATAATGTTTTAGAAAATATGTAGTATATATTTAATAATAAGAATTTTATGAACTTAATATAAAAAAGTAAATAGGAGGACTAACATGGTACCAGGACTTAAAGAAAGTTTATTAGGACTAATAAATGATCCAGCATACAATCCTCTAAAGAAAGAAGAACTTGCAGTTATATTTAATATACATCCAGCGGAGATGGCAATGTTTTTTAATTTTTTAGATGAATTAGAAGAAGATGGATATATATGTAAAAGTAAAAAAGGAAAGATAATGTCATTGAATCAAATGGGATTATTTGTAGGTAAATTCGTATCTCATAGAAAAGGATTTGGATTTGTTGAATCTGATGAAGAATTTACACAAGACTTATTTATACCAGCAGAGTATGTAAATACTGCAATGCATAACGATAGAGTTATAGCAGAAATTATAAACCCTGCAACTGAAGATAGAAGAGCAGAAGGTAAAATAATAAAAGTAGTTAAAAGAGAAGTTACTCAAGTTGTTGGACTATTTAAGCCAAGCAGAAACTTTGGATTTGTAATACCAGATAATAAAAAATTTAATCAAGATATATATATTCCTAAAAAGTTTTTCTTAGGAGCAAGAGAAGATGATAAAGTTGTTGTTGAAATAACTATATGGCCTTCAGAGGATAGAAAGCCAGAAGGTAAGATAGTTGAAGTTTTAGGACAAAAAGGTGAAAGAGGAGTTGAGATTGATTCTATAATTAAGGCTCATGGACTTCCAGAAGAATTCCCTAAAAAGGTTTTAGAAGAAGCTGAATTTGTAGCGGTTCCAATACCGAAAGAAGAAATAGAAAGAAGATTAGATATAAGAGAGTTAAAAACATTTACTATAGACGGTGAAGATGCTAAAGATTTAGATGATGCTGTATCTATAGAAAAATTACCTAATGGAAACTTTAAACTAGGAGTTCATATAGCAGACGTTACTCATTATGTAAGAGAAAAAAGTAAATTAGATAAAGAAGCTTTAAAAAGAGCAACTTCAGTTTACTTAGTTGATAAGGTAATACCAATGTTACCTAAAACTCTTTCTAATGGAATGTGTTCACTAAATCCATTTGAAGACAAACTTACTTTATCAGTATTTATGGAAATAGACCATAAAGGTGATGTAGTAAAACATGATATACATGAAACTGTAATAAATTCTAAAGCTAGAATGACTTATACAGAAGTATCTGACATACTAGAAAAAGACGATGAATTATTAAAGAAAACTTTCTCTCATATGGTTGAAGAATTTAAAATGGCTGAAGAGCTAGCTAGAATTCTTATGAAGAGAAGAGAAGAAAGAGGAGCAATAGACTTTGACTTCCCTGAAGCTAAGATAATTTTAAATAAAGATGGAGAAGTTGTAGATATAAAACATTATGAAAGAAGAATATCCAACAAGATAATAGAAGAGTTTATGCTTATAAGTAATGAAACTGTAGCTGAACATTATTTCTGGTTAGGTGTACCTTTCGTTTATAGAATACATGAAACTCCATCAGCAGAAAAAATGGAATCACTAAGTAAATTTGTTGCTACTTTTGGATACAATATAAAAGGTGATTTAGAAGAAGTTCATCCAAAAGCATTACAAGCAATAGTTGAAAAAATAAAAGGAACTAGAGAAGAAGAAGCAATAAGTACAATATTACTACGTTCTTTAAAACAAGCTAGATATGAGCCAAACTGTATAGGTCACTTTGGTTTAGCAGCTAAGTATTATTGTCACTTTACTTCTCCAATAAGAAGATATCCAGACTTACAAATACACAGAATTATAAAAGAACAATTAAATAATAAATTAACTCAAAAAAGACAAGAACAATTAAGCGGAATTGTTGATTATGCATCTACTCAATCTTCTGAAAGAGAAAGAGCAGCAGAGCTTGCTGAAAGAGATGTACATGATTACTACAAAGCTTGTTACATGGCTGATAAGGTAGGTCAAGAATTTGATGGTATTGTTTCTAGTGTAACTAACTTTGGTATGTTTGTTGAGCTAGAAAATACTGTTGAAGGTTTAATTAGACTTGCTAATATGGCTGATGATTATTATATTTACGATGAGATGACTTATACTATTATAGGTGAAAGAACTAAGAAAACTTATAAGATAGGTGATCCTGTTAGAATTAGAGTTGATAAAGTTAACGTAGACTTTAGAGAAATAGATTTTGCGTTATTAGGTAAAATAGATGACCAAGAGTAGTTGGTAGCTTCGGGGTAGGTGTTATGGAGTTTTCTTCCATGCAAAGTAAAGGGCGCTTTGCGAATGGAAGGAAAACTTCCATAAACACCAATCCCTTCGCTTTAGCTACTTTATTGGTCAACGTATTTTAAGCTTGAGAGTTAGGATTAAAAGATTTTTTTGTTTATATTTATTGGTTTGGTTAAGATTAAATTTTTTATTATTGGTGCGTATATTTATGTTGAGTTATTTTAATAATAAGCTTAGAATATAGTTAGTTATGTTGACTATAAGCTATAAATATGGTATATTTTTACTTATAATATGTAATTTATATTAATGAAATTTTTTTGTGAAGAAGGTGAACTTGTTGTCAGGTAAAAAGGTGTTAGCTACAAATAAAAAAGCAAGACATGAGTATTTTATAGAAGAAACTTATGAATGCGGTATAGAGCTTAAAGGAACAGAGGTTAAATCAATTAGACAAGGTAAGATTAACTTAACTGATGGTTTTGGATCTGTTGATAATAGTGAAGTATTTTTAAAACAAGTTCATATAAGTCCTTACGAGCAAGGAAATAGATTTAATGTTGATCCTCTTAGAGTTAGAAAGTTATTACTTCATAAGAGTGAAATAAGAAAACTTATAGGGGCAACTACTATAAAAGGTTATTCTCTTATACCACTTAGTATGTACTTAGTACGTGGTAAGGTTAAGCTAGAATTAGCTTTAGCAAAAGGTAAAAAGCTATATGATAAGCGTCAAGACTTAGCTAAAAAAGATGCTCAAAGACGTATAGAAAGAGAAATGGCTGGAAGATACTAAAAAATCCATTAGTTAACATTGATTTTTGTTTTCAAAAATATTATATTATATATACATTCTTAATTAACAAATAAAAACTGAATATAGAAATGGTGAAGTTTGCGAAAGAAAGACAGTCTTAAGGACTTTAAACTACCACGGGGGCGTAAAGGTTTCGACGTGGGTTTGGAACTTGGGGCTGCGTGCCGTGTTACTCTGGGTCACGTAAAAACTGGGGAACTTAAAATAAACGCAAACGATAATTACGCTTTAGCAGCTTAATTGACTGCTCGACCCGCCTAAGCCCTCCTGCCGGCTAGGCCTGGTCGTCATTTATGCAGGGAACTACTTTTGGGATGTCTCGACCAAAAGCGGAGTAATCGAGACTGGCCAATCACATAGCCTGCCGCTTGGCGATGTGAGAGGCGAGACGATAAGTAAAGTCGGCTACGCACGTAGATGCAATGAGGAAAAGACTTGCGGACAGGGGTTCGACTCCCCTCGTCTCCACCAATAATTGCTTATTAGAAGCTATATAGATTGGAATTGCTTAATTATATAAAATTAGCAATTCCTTTTTTAGTATAATAAAACACAATAGTAACACAACTACAAAGTATTTTAATTAAAATTAGGGAGAAGGTACAAGGGAAACATAATGCATAATATAAAATTGATTTATGATAATATAGAAGAAGTAAAAGTTAATAGAAGGAAAAAATATATAACAATAAATATAAAAGATGAAATTATCGATAGTCAAACATTATATTATATAGCAGCTAGATTTAAGCATTTGCTTAAGTTTAAATATATGAAATATAAAATTAACCTTATATTTGGTAAAGTTAAATTTGCGGACAAGATTACATATTTAATACTAGATGCTCTATTATATGACATGTTTAAAAGAACTAATTTTGAAATAGGTATTGAGATGGAGGGTTCATTAGGTGAAAGTATACAAAGCTTAGGTTTTACTAATACGGCATTATATAGAACCGGAATTTTAACGAAAGGTAATTTAAATAGAAGGGTTTTTATAGATGAGTATAGAAAGTTAGTAGTCAATGAGAATACATATAGAAAACTATTAAGTAGAGAAGAGTTAGATGACATTATGATTGAATCTATAATAGCTACTGATGTAGCTAGTTCATTAAAAGTATGCTGTGATGATGACGAGTGGATAGATGATATAGCAGAGGTTTCTTCAGAGTTAGTTTGTAATGTAAGTTCTCATACTAAAGGAGAGTGCTTATTAGATATAAATTTTAGCAATACAATTAAAGAAATAGATAATGATATAGAAAAGAACTATATTCTAGTAAATATATCAGTTATAAATTTTTCTGAGAATAATTTGTATGATGAAATTAAGGTTAATATTAAAGAAAATAAATATAACTCAGATGACAAATTATATAGTAAGGTATATGATGCTTACGAAACTCACAAAAGATATTTTGATGATATATATAATGAAGATCACTTTTTCATGATAACTGCATTCCAAAACCATGTAACTAGTAGGCGTTTAAAGTCAGGCAATAACGGTACTGGTCTTACTAAGTTAATACAAAATATCATAGGGAAAGCGAAAGATGAATACTCATATACAATGAGTGGAGAAAATATTATATTTTTTAGAAATGAATACTTGAATATGTCAGAAGATAAATTCATAGGATTTAATAAAGAGCAAGATTATTTTAAATCACGTCCTGATCCAAATATAATTAGCAGATCTACTATATATATACCGGGAACAATACAGAATTTATTATTAATAAAGGAGATTTAATTATGGAAAACAGAATCGAACTATCATTTAGAAATAGTGTAAGTAGATTAGCTGGAAATAAATTAGGTATAGATACATATGAGAAACAAGTAAAAGAATTCGTTGATCTTACGAAGGTCAATGTAATTATTATACCGGATGCAATTGAAGATATTGCTATATCATTTGTACAAGGATTTACATATGAAATATTTGAGGAGATAAGAAGAACAGATTTTTATAAATACTTTAAAATTGAAGGAAATAAAAAGGTAGTTGATAAATTTAGCAAATCAGTAAACTATTAAAGTAAGCTAAGGAGAGAAAATGGAATTTTTTACAACTAATTGGAACGATTTAATTACTATAGTTCTTGCATTGGCTACAATAGTTATAAGTGTTGTCTTAGGAAAAAAAGGATTTTTCTTAACTAAAAAATCTACGGAGATAACTTTAAACAAAGATTTTTTTGAAAAAATATTTTTTGACTTTATTATTGTAAAGTTACCAGAGTCACTTACAAAACTAGAAGCGACATCAGAAAACGGCTCTGTTATTTGTGATGAAGTAAATGAAATTATAAACAGCATTTTAACTAAAGCTGTATTTTATAAATATTTTGACGAAGATTTTTATAATAAATTGTTAGAAGTGTGTACTAAATTAGATGAAGAGTTAGTTACAGCAGCCGATGATAGATTAAGATCTCATACATTTATAAAACATAGAACAGAAATTGTAAGGTTAATAAATGAACTATACAAAATACTTAAAGATCACTATTCTAAATTTTAGATAATAAAAATGCAAACCATAAAAAGGTCTATTGTTAATAGATCTTTTTATGGTTTAAAGGTTAAATATATTATTAAGTTTTTCAACAGCCTCTAATTTAGTATCCTCCATAACATGTGTATATATATCTAACGTAATACTTATATCATAATGGCCCATTAACACTTGAACCGTTTTAGGCGGAACATTAGCTTCAAATAATCTAGTAGCATAAGTATGTCTTAATCCATGGAACTTAATAGGCTCAATATCGAGTTTAGTTAAGATACTCTTTAAATTCCTAGCAGGTCTTTTATCATCTATAGGATAACCTAACTTATCACAAAATACATAATCATTATTAGAATATAAATCACCAAGTTTTAGTCTATTTTTATTTTGCTCTAGTCTATGATCCTTGAGTTTGATTAATATATTTTTAGGTATAGGAATAGTCCTTATAGAATTTTTAGTTTTAGGTAATTGTTCAATAACTTTAGACTCTCTATTACCGTTTCTATCTATATGAGTAACTCTTTGTAATGTTCTATTAACAGTTAGAGTACCAGTATTAAAATCTACATCACTCCATTTTAAACCTAATATTTCACCAAGTCTTAAACCCGTACTAAGTGCAACTAAGAATAATACTTCAAGATTATGTCCTTTAATAGCTTCAATAAATAACTTTTGTTGGTCCGAACTTAATACTTTGATTTCTTTAGTTGTATTATCTTTAGGTAAAGTAACCATTTTACAATAGTTCTTTTGTATATATCCTTGTTTCTCAGCTTCTGCAAGGCAAGGTTTAAGTCTAGTATTTAAGCTTTTAACAGTTGATACAGGCTTATTATATATATCTATAAGCTCATTATAATGCTTTTGTAAGTGTGTAGCTCTTAAGTCCTTTAACTTAATTTTACCTATAGTAGAGCCTTTAATATAGTTTCTATATATTCCCTCATATTTTTCAAATGATTTAGGCTTTAAGTCTTTTATTCTATAATCAAATAACCAAGTATAGTACCAATGCTCAAGAGTTAATTTATCATCAGATGGCAAAGCTCCTAGGCTTATTTGCTTTTTAAATTCCTCTAATTTTTCCTTAACTTCCTTTTGAGTTTTACCATAGAATTGTTTTCTAATATATTTTCCGTTTTCATCTGAGCCAACTGATATAGAAGCTCTCCATCCTTTATTTACTCCATTAACTATATATTTACTTATAGAGCCTTCGCCATTAGCTCTTTTATTGGCCATGAGCTATCACCCCTTTATATTTTAAATATTCCTAAGTAACTAAGAATTTTATGTAGTTACTAGGTATATATTTTCAGTAACTACAAGATAAGCAAAAGTATTTATATCTAACTTTGGTATGAAAAGCTTAAGTTTATTGTGCAGTTATATTTTTAGATAAATACTTAGTATTATTTGTCACTACAATGTTAATAGATGACGAGGTAAAATTTATTAGGTTAACGAAATATTTCGCTGAGCTCAAAGTTGAGCGGTTATCATAGTGTAGTTTTATATTTATAGTGAGTAAAACTTGTCACTACAATGTAATAGATGACAAGGGAAAAATCTCGGTTAATTATAGTAAAGTAAAATTTTTGAAAACGAAAAATTACGTTCTCAAAATTGAGCAGTTATCATAGTGGAAGTTTTATATTTATACTTAGCAAAATTTGTCACTACAATAGAGTGTTAATTTACTCAGAATCCAATTTTGGATTTTGACATTATTTTCAGTTTTATTCGTTATTTTCTTGGTCGATTTCTTTTTCTAATTTGAATAACTCAAACTCTAATAAATCACAAGTTTTCATAAGTAATTTTCTATATGATTTATCATTCATATTAGAGAGATTATTTTCTTTTCCTATATAAAATATTAAGTTAACTAATGATTTATAGGCCAAACCTATGTTTATTGTTTCAGGTTTAGATGTAAATCCTCCAGGGATTTTAATACTTTTATTTGCAGCATATTTAAAATCTTGTATTATATTTTTTATATCAATGTCTAAATCGGAAAAGCCAAATGAGCTACCATTAATAAAAGCGTAAAAGTCATTAAAATTATAATATCTATAAAAATCTAAGAGCTTTATTAATTCTGGTAAAGGTAATTCCTTTTCAGCATTGATGAGCCAAATATTGTGGATATTAGTTTGTTCTTCTAAAAATTCTTTTAAACCATCAATAGATAATGGAGTATTATTTTTAGAATAAGATTTACCTATGCAAGTAATTAGTTCTGATGTAAATGAAGGATATGAAGGTGATACAAAAATATTATCTTTTTTATAATTATTTGATAAACTTAGATTTCTTTCTAAAAACTCCATATAACCTTCATAATTTGGATCAAAATATCCAAATTGGCTATCTATGAATCCAGAAAAACCACTTTCATCTTGCATTGGTATTAATTCAGAACCTATTAAAAAATCTATTGGTATTTGTAATGTTGTAGCTATATCTCCTAATACATCTATTGGAGGCATAGCATCATTAGCTTCATATTTTTGTATTGTAGATTTTGATTTATTTACTTTTTTAGCTAGCTCCGTTTGAGTTAGGCATTTTTCTTTTCTATATTTCTTTATGTTCTCACCTATGTTCATTTATAACCTCCATAAAATAAATTCTATTATATAACTATTGCCTAATTTAATTATAACATACAAGGTGTAATATTGTTATGCTTTTTTGTAGTTAATATATTGACTAACGTAATTTAGTTATGCTAATATATAAACAAGACATAATTAAATTATGCTTTTAGAAGGTGGTAAATATGAGTCTAACTCTAAAAATAGCGAGAATAAAAAAAGGTTTGAGGCAAAAAGATTTGGCTAAAAAATTAGGAATGTCTCCAAGCACAATTAATAGGCTTGAAGTTGGAAAACAAGATATAAAGCAATTAAAATTTGAATCTATAGAAAAAATAGCAAATGCTCTAGACATAACAGTAAGCGAACTTATAGAAGAGTAGGGGTGATTAATTTATGAGTAATACAAATAACCTAGAAATATTAAAAACGCTACAAAGTACTTTAAATATTTTAGTAAGCCAACAAGAGGAAGAAAGAGATAGGGAGCGAGGCTATAGAGAAGTAATGACATATAAGAGGAATAAAGCAGAACTTATGACAGCTAAAGAAGCAGCAAAGGAATATCCTATAGGAGAAGCTAAGTTTAGAGAACTTTGTAGGTCAACAAATAAAGGATTCCCAAGCATTAAAATAGGGTGTAGATATTACATAATAAAAGATAAACTAGATGACTGGTTTAGAGCTAATGCAGGTAGTTGCTTGTAAGTGGGTGAGGTGATTGAGTAAGATTTTAAATAAAGGATATATGGTTTCACCTTTAGGTTTAAGTGAAAGGCAATTACTAATATATAATGCTCTATACAAAAAGTGTAATTTTGAAAATATGCTTGTAGATATGACTATAGATCAAATTATATTAGAAATTAAATCTATAGAATTAAGTTATGACATAGCTTACAGAGAGGTTAAAAAATTAATAGAGTTAGGTTGTTTGAGAGTTTTTAGAAAGAAATCTAAAGGCAAAGCACCTATATATGAAATTGTAAAATTTCAAGAAAAAACATCAAAGTTAAAACAAAATCAAATCCAAGTTAAATCCAAATTAAAACCTAGTAATTCCAATGATTGTAATGAGGATAATGCAAGTGATATCCAAGTTAAATCCAAATTAAAGCCATATACTATCAAAGAAAAAGAAAAAGAAATAAATATATATAGTCGAGTTATCACACGACTTAATGAATTAACTTGTAAAAGTTATAAACCTACAACTAAGAAAACAGTAGCTTGTATAGATGCTAGATTAAAAGAAGGTTTTATAGAGGATGATTTTTATAAGGTAATAGAAATTAAAACTAAAGAATGGTTAGGAACTAATATGGAGATTTATTTAAGACCAGAAACACTTTTTGGGACTAAGTTTGAAGGATATTTAAATCAGAAACCAAAAGATCAACAGTTATATGATAAACCAATGGGAAAAGTTATAGAAATGAAGATAGGAGAAGGATAATATGCCAGAGCATTTATACAGTCAAGAAGCAGAGCAAAGTGTACTAGGGTGCATGATATTAGATAGTAGAACCATAGACTATATAAAAAATTTAAATGGTGATGATTTTTACTATGAAGCTCATAAGGACTTATTCAATTCTATTATGCTGTTAAATAAAAAAAATAAGCCTATAGATTTAGTTACTATAGTGGAGCAATTAAAATCTATAGGCAAGCTAGAAGATGTAGGAGGAATTAGTTATATAACGAGCTTATCAACCATAGTTCCTAATACTTCTAGTATAGGGCATTACATAGATATTGTAAAAGGATTTAGCGACAAAAGAAGAATGATAATAGCTTCATATAAGTTTATAGAAAATATACGAGGTGGTAAGGATATCGATTCATCTTTAGAGATATTTGAGAAGTCAACAAATATTATTGATGAAGTTAAGGAATATAATAACACTCTTGATTACATAATGAGCAATATTTTTGACAAGTTAAATGACAAACCACAAGAAAAAATTAAAACTAATATAGCTATTATTGATAAACATACTAATGGAATTGGGAAAAAAGAGTTAATAGCTATCGGCGCTGGTAGTGGAGTTGGTAAGAGTGCTATAGCCTTAAAGATATCAATAGAAGCTTATAAAAAAGGCAAAAAAGTTATGATAATAAGTCGTGAAATGAGTAAAGAGCAAGTAGCTGAACGTATAATCTTGTCAGAGACAGGAATATCTAAATTAGATTATGAAAATAGAAGTTTTACAGAGAGTGATTGGGTAAAGTTAACAAATACTATGAGCAATTATTATACTAAAAACATAATTATAGACGATCAAATATCTACTATACAGGGGATAAAAAGAGCTATAAGAGTCAATAAGCCGGATTTAGTTATAGTTGATTATGTTCAATTATTAACTCCAAGCTCAATTAAAGATACAAGAGAAAGACAAGTAGCAGAACTTTCTAGAGAGTTAAAAAATATAACTTTAGACTTCGGAGTACCAGTAATTCAACTAACACAATTAGCAGAAAAGGGAAATGGAAATTTTAGACCTAGAGGAGAAAGTTATACAAGAGAATCAAGAGCTATATATCATGACAGTAATATAGTTATATACCTTCACAGGGTAACAGAAGAGAAAGAGCTTAATGAGGCTTATAAAAGGACTATATTTAATGAAAGAGGAAGCTTTGATGATATGAAAGCAACTATTGAAGCTCAAGGGATTAAGGGGAATAAATTCTTAGAAATTATAGTTGATAAAAATAGAAATGGTACAACAGGAAGTAATTATTATTGGTTTAAAGGCTCAGATTTAAACTATTATCCAATAGTATAAAATTTTAGAACGATATAAATTTTTATATATGAACATATGGAGATTGATAAATGAGTATTCAAAAATTAATTACAGAAATAAATAGAAAAGTTGGAGCATTAGAAATTATAGAGCATATAAGGGTTAAAAGATCTATATCCAAAAATAAAGATTTACTAGTTGGAGCTTTTATTGTAGAAGGTGGATTTTTAGAATTTAAAGGAGTTTCAGGATTAGAAATTGAGATTAAGATAAATAGATTTTTAAAGTATGAAAAAATAAACTCAGATATATATAGAATATATAACCAAAATATTAATCTATTAATTAGACCTTTAGAATAGTAAAAATATCTAAAATTTAGTACTTATAAAGCTTTTTAGACTTATTTTAGTATAAATCTACATTATGAATATAAAAAAAGCAGTTACACACGGTAACCACTCTATCCACAAATAGAATTGTACCACGTGTAGTTGCTCTTAGTAAAGGAGTAAATGTATATGAATTATAATAAATTTAAAGTAATAAAAGAGATATTGATAAGAGCTAAGAAAGATTTCAAGAGTAAAGAAACTTTAGAAATAGCTATAAAATTAAATAAATTAAGATAAAACACACACATACTTAGGGAGATTTAGGACTAATGATAACAATAGCAATAGGGATAGAAGAACCAACGGTAACAGTTGAGATACATCACAAAGAGAATTTTTACTATCATGAAATTCAATGTGAGAACTTCAAAATAGCTCAAGAGGTAGCTGAAACATTAAGAAAAGGAATACAAGATAAAATAAATATGTATAAATAAGGGGATGAATAAAAATGTGTAGATATAAAAATTACTATGTTTATGTTATAAGATATACCTTTAAGAATGGTTCTAGAGGAGAGCAGAAAATATTAAGTAAATGTGATAACATTGATAAATTAGTTTCTATTTTTAAAAAGCAATTAGATAGAGCTAAAAGAGCTAAGTTTAAAGTTTTAATAAATAAAAATACAAGCTGCGGAAAGCAAATTTTTAAGGTTGTTGATGGTTGGCTTTTAAATATGGATATAAGTAATTTCTATATAGAGTTAATGTAATGTTCTAAAGTCCTAGTTTTATACTAGGGCTTTTAATTAATAAATTAGTAGTGTAGAAATAATGTTTAGTTAAAATGTAAATTTACACTATATGGAGGTTGAGATATGTTTTGCAAAATAAGAAAGGGAAAAGAAACATATAGTATTTATATATGTGAAAGATATAGAGAAAATGGGAAGGTAGTGTCAAATGATAAGAAGATTTGTACATATGGATATCATAGCCTATATGATGATTTTGAGGATTACAATCCTAATTTTAATGAACTTCCAAAATCATTAAAAAAGATACTAACAAGAAGGATATTAAAGATTTATACGGTTGAATTATATAATGATTTAGAATGCAAATTGTTAAAGCTAAAAAAGGAATATTATCCTAAGTATGAGCAGCTATGTAGAAAGATAGATTTAAAGTGGGCAGAAGAAAAGGCGCAGAGAGAAGAAAAGTATAATGAATTTAAAGAACAATATAGAGATTTGTATTATAAAGAGATATCAGCTAAGTATCAAGAGGGTTACTTGAATGGTCAATTATCAAGTGCAAATTTTGGTAGTGGAAATAGTTTAGACATTGACAGTCAAGAAAAGTCACTACTTAAAGAAGCATTTAAATTATTAAGTCATAAATATCATCCAGATAAAGGTGGGTGTACTGATAAAATGGCTTCTATTAATAATTTAAAAGAAAAGATATTATAGATAGGAGAGGGTAATATATATGAGTAAAGGATATGAAATTTTTTTATAATGTAATAGGATTTATGCGATATATAAAGCATGAGCTACATTTGAAAATAATTAAATAATATTGAACAAGGTGTTAGTATGATGACACCTTGTTTTTATATATAGATGGATTTGAGATTGTATGAGGTCATATGAATATATTGAAATATTTGGTATAATTTGGAGTATATAGATTAATTTAAATAGAAAAGGAAGTATTAATGCTTAAGAAATATATAGAAAATGAATTTAAAAGTTTGAAATTATATCCCAACTTTTGGTCTAGCAATGAACAATATTTATGCTTAGAGCTTGGAAGGGATATAAGTACATCAGATAATGATTATATAAAAGTTGTATATGATAGAGCTGTTAGTGTATTTAAAGATTTATTCAACGATAATGATGATATAATTTTTGTAATTAATGTTTATACATGGCTAGACTGTATCAATAGGTATGAGGAAAGTAAGTGTTGTGATTTATACTATAGTAGTGTTGAGAATATAAGACTAAAACAGTACTTAAGACATAAAGCAGAATTAAAAAAAGTTAATGTTTACTCAGAATATATATCTTGTGAAGATACGGATGATAATCTTAAGAAAATAGATCATTATTATGTAAAATGTAAAGTCAAAGATATAAAATATGGATTATTAATTGAGCAAATAACTAAAGAAGATCTAGGATATAGATTTAAAGGGTTAGCAGATTATTTTATAATAAATATTAATAAGCATTATGTATATAGAATGTGTACTGATGAATATATAGATTTAGTGTTTCTAAATAATGAAGATAGATTGAAAATAAGAGCTAAATATATAGATATAAATGATGATCAAGAAAACTATTATTAAAATAATATAGCTATACTTAATAATAGTTAAAGAATTATTTGTATGCTTAGTATTTTGTTAACTGAATGTAACTTGAATAAGATGATAGTATACATATAAAATAGAATTAATAAGGGAGGAGGAGTAAATATGAATAGAAGCATAGAAAATCCTATGTCAGCAATTTTTAAATGTCTAGCTACATCTGTATTATTTATGTTCATAGGTTTTATGTTTGGACAGATATTTATACCGGTTAGTTTTGCATATTATGCAAATATGATATTTACTTTTTTAATGATAGGACTTTTAATAATGTCTTTATTATCAAGAAAAAATATAATTCCTAGAAGCTTTTCTATGAATTTTGTTTATGCATTTACTTTTATTGATGGTATTCTTACATATCCATTATTACAATATTATTTAGAGGATTTAGGGACAGGTGTATTTACATCCATATTGGTTGCATCAATAGCGTTATTTGCAGTATTAGCTAAATTATCAAGTAGAAAAGAAGCTGGACATTATCTGGGACTAGGAAGTATATTATTCGCTGGACTTATAGGTATACTAATAGCATTGATAATTAATATATTTATAGGGGGAGCAATGCTTAGTTTATTAATAAGCATAGTGGGTGTAGTAATATTTTCTGGCTATGTTCTTTATGATATAAGTTTAATAAAGCATGAGATAGAAAATGGTGAAATAAGAGAAAAGAATGATCTCTCTCTACATGTTTTAAACCTTTACTTAGACTTTATTAATATATTACTAGATTTATTGAATATAGCATCAATTTTAGATGATTAATATATAATATTTTTATAGAGGTGGCTAAACCCAATTTTAAAATGATTGGTTAAGCTATCTCTATTTTTATACATATAATGTTATAATAATTATAGTATAAATATAACAAAGGGGTGTTTATTATGATAACTAATGAAGATTATATAAGATATGAACCTATGGTATATAAGATTGCTAATAAATTTAAAAATAATATATATAAATTAGAGATAGAGGATTTAGTTCAAATAGGGTCTATGGGTTTTATAAGAGGGTTTAATACATATGACGATACAAGGGATTGTAAAAAAGATACTTGGATATATTCATGTATAAAGAGAGCTATATTAAGAGAATTTCAAAATTTAAAGAGAATAAAAAGACAATCTTTAGCTAATTCAATATCAATAGATACACCTATAGGTGGACTGGATGAGGATATAACAATAGCTGATACGATAGAAGATATAAATATAAATGTATCAGATGAAACTATAGATAAAATAACAATAGAAGCCTATAAAAAAGAAGTAAATATGATATTAAATGGAATAGAACATTATATTGCTTATGAAACCTTATTTACTGATAAGACATTAACTGAGGTATCAGCTTCAAAAGGAATAGAATACTCAAAGGCAAAGCATATACAAAATAAAGCATTTAGAGAATTAAAGTTTAAGAGTAAATTAATACGTTCTAAGTATATGGAGTTAAAAGAGCAAGAGGCGGAGAATAACATAATTAATTTATATAAAGATCCTGCAAAATCAATTTATATTCATGAAATAAGCAAAGAATTAAGAAATAAATACAGACATGAGCTTGATGTTATAGATACTATACAAACTATATTTGATGGACTAGATACATATAAGAGGAATAAGGTTATACAAGGATTTATATTAAGTTTAGATGATATTGTAGAAGCTAAAGATCTATTTATATATAAAACTATTGCAGAAGGTAATAGAGCTTATCTAAAGGATAAATATAGCTTTAGTGATATTTATTTTGTGGAAGATAGAATAAAAAATACTATTTCTAAAAATAAAGATTTAGTATATGATTTATGGATAAGTTTTAATGACAATTATAAAGAAGATTTAAATAATGAATTTGATAAAAGTATTATTTTCGATAGATAGAGTAGTAGATAATAGTAATAATATTTTTAATAGTAATCAAGTTACCTTAGATATGATTTTAGGACTATAAAAATATCTTCTATGGGTTACAGAGAGGTTTTGAATAATAAATAAGGTAATTATACCCATACATAGAGTTAAAAAAGAAACTAGGCTAAATAAATGGCTTAGTTTCTTTTTTATTTCGTTTCCATTTTTGGAATCGTTAATATTTATTTAATATCTAATGTTTTATTGAGGTATCAGAGATTGCATTTATTACGGTAAGGTTACGGTAAGGTAAGCGAGTCATAGATGTATTACAACGATTAGATTAGTATAAGGTATGCTAAGTTTGTGTTTAGTAATGTTAAGGTTGAAATATGTGAGAAAATGAGCGTTTAAATTGCAGATAAAAGACTATATAATTGCTAACATAATGAACGAATATAGTTGCGCACTTCCCCAATCTGCAAATTTGCAGACTGCTGATTTCTTTATCACAATGAACACATATAGTTGCGAACTTCCAAAACGACAAATAAAAATTACGAAACCAACTCAAATTTCAATTTCCAAAACAAACAACTCAAATAAAAAACGCGGTCAAATGGCTATTTATCAAGCTTTAAGTATTGTAATATCAACGTAGTAGTAATGTAGTAGTAATAGGAACGTTGCATACTTTTTATGGAGTACTCCAAATGGCACGCTCCAAAAGGGTGCACTTATAAAATAAGCTACAATACTGTATTTTACTAGGGTTTAAGCTTCTAAATCAATGTAGTATAATAAAAAGTATAAATTTGCTTAGTATTTAGGTTATTCTGGAGGATGTATATGAATGTCATTGATATAAAGAATATAAAAGGTTTATCAGGAAAATATTCAATAAAGTTTGGTAAAGAAAAGAAATATGTAAACATAGAGGATGATAAGATAACATTATTTGGTCGTATAAAAAGTTATGCTCATGGAGGTTGGTGTAACTATAAAATACAAGATATATTTATATCTAAGCAAAAGACAGGTTTTGGAGAAAAGAAATTCTTTGTTTGCCCAGAATGTGGTGAGCGAAGGACTAAAATTTATTGCTATGATAATAAAGAAGTATTTAAATGTAGAAGCTGTTTAGGTAAAAATATATATTCTGAAAGATGTAATTTATATGATGGAGGAGGGGTAGCTCTTATTGAATATAAGTTTTTTAATTTAATATCGGAGCTTGATTTAAGCGAAACCTCAAAGAAAAGACATATACCTTTTGATAGTAGATATTATGGATCATGCAAACCTAAATATATGAGGTATGAAAAGTTTGAGTTAATATTAAAGCAATTAACAGCTTTATCAGCTATGAGAGATACTGTTATATTACAAAAGTGCTCATATAGTACTAAGTATATAAATGGATTATTGAATAGTAATGTACTAAAGAAGCTTAAGTTAATAGATATACCTGATGCTATATGGTTTCATGAAGTATAAGTATTAATAGAATATATAGAGTAATTATTAGAATATAAATAGTAACCATAATTATAATATTTAACATATTATAATTAAATGTAAGTTATAAGACAATAATTTAAAAAGAGGTTTTTATTGTTAGACCAACGATAGGATGGTATAATCTTGTTAATAAGGAAGGGAGTGGTATAATGGATTATCGTACTAGAAATATAATAAATAAATTGGCTGATGAGATTATAGAATCTTATAAAATTACCGCACCTATTGATGATTTAGAAAGTTTTGTGGAATCTATTGGAGGTAAAGTGACAGAAAATAATCTTAAAAGTGGGTTCTATGATGGTCGTATAACTACTCAAAATACAGATTATGAGTTTGAGATTTTTATTCCGGAAAATCAGTATCTAGAAAGAAAAAAATTCACAATAGCACATGAATTAGGACATTTATTTTTGCATATGGGTTACCAAATAGATGATGATTTATGGGAGGAGCAACGAGGTAGAGATTACTATAGAAATGGTAGTTCAGAAGAAGAGCTTCAAGCTAATGAATTCGCAGCAGCATTATTAATGCCAAGGGATGAATATAAGAAAATAATGGAGAAATATACGGACGGAGTATCCGTTAATACAGCTGAAATTGCTAGATACTTTGGTGTATCTATACAGGCTGCAGCTAATAGAGGAAAATGGTTAGGGTATTTAGCATGGTAGATAAAAAACTTAATTTGGATAGTAGTCTTATAAAATCTTTGAAAGAGATACGAGAAAATACTGAAGAAGAAAGTAAGAGTAGCAATGTTATTTTATTTTTTTCGTATGATATAGTTAATTCATCTTTATATAAAACTGTTAACTATTCAAGTTGGACTATAGTAATAAATAATATATTTAAATACGTAGATAGTTTAGTTACGGAAAGAATGCCTAATTGTGAATTATGGAGGATACTAGGAGATGAAGCCGTATATATTGTACAAATAAGAGATATTGAACAGATATATAAAAATATTGACTCAATATTTGAGATACTTTGCAAAACAAAAGAGTATTTATCTAGTGGAGAAATATTTAAAAATTGTAAGTCTGAAATAGATATAGAAATAATGAAAATGCAAAATATATTATCTATAAAAGGGTCTTCTTGGTTAGCCATTGTTGCAAATGATATTAATGCAAAGGGGTCTAACGTTGAAAATGCTTATTTGCATTATAATAATTTTGAATCAATAAAAAATCCAGGTTTTTTTGAATTTTTAGGTAAAGATATAGATGCTGGATTTAGAATTTCAAAAGAAACAAGAGATAGAAGGTTAGTTTTAAGCTTTGAGCTTGCATATATTTTGAAAATGAGAACAGATTACTTATCAAAGCTGAATCTAATAACATTTAGAAGACTTAAAGGTATCTGGCATGAAAAATTATATCCAATTATATGGTTTCATGATAGAGAAAAGTTTAAAAATATATCATTTGAAGAAAGTTTTAAATTTGATGAGCTAGAAGAAGATGAGCTATCTAGGGAATATTTTAATAATAGAAAAAAAGGTAATAGTAGTAATATAAATCAGTATATTTATGAAGATATAAATGGTGCATTAGATAAGATTTTAGAAGATAGAAATCTAAAAAACAAGATAGAAAAAATATATTCTACTATAGAGGCTACATCGGAATATCATAAAGACTTTACTAATATAATACCTTTAGAAATGCATTGTGTAGCTATTTGTTATAAAGTAAATAAATCTGATGGATCAATACAAATATTAGTTGCAAAGAGATCTAGTAAGAAAAAACAAAATCCATCAATATGGGAGTTTGGATGTGCAAAAGCTAATTATAAAGATAGTATTATAGATACTATAAAAAATGAGTATAAAAAAGATTTTAATATAGATATTGATCTAATATGTTACGAAGATAGAAATGAAAAGCAACCTATACCTATAGCAGTATATGAAATTGAAAAAGGTTCAGATATACATAAAGGTGTAATATTCATAGCAGAATGTAAGAATGATGAATCCGTAGTACGTATAAATGATAAACATGAAGAAGTAAAGTGGATTAATGTAGAAGAAATAGAAACTTTTAGAGATGAAGAATGTGTATTAGATTTTAAAAATACTATTAACATAGCCTCTAAGAAAATAAAAGAAATGAGGGAAAATATATTCGAGTATGCCTAAAAGAAATTTTGAACAGGACGTTTTGGATGACTTAAAGTATATATTTGAGAATGTAAACAATTGGCTTAACTTTGCGGAGTTAAAGAATGGAGCATTATTAGTATTTCTAACAACAGTCATAATTGGATTAACCCAATTAAATTTACCTGATGATAGTAATATACTAATCAAGATATTTTATATAGTATCAATGATTGATATACTTATAAGTATAATTATATTACTACTATCTTTTGTTCCTAAGATAAGTAATATAAAGCCTAAATATAATGCTAATATAAATTATCTTAATAAGAATCTTATATTTTGCAGATATAATCAAAGCTAGGGATTATGAAGAATATTTAATAAATATATATGAGGATTATTACAATACAATTGTATCCAAAGAAGAGTTAAACTTAAAAGAAAAGCATTTAGCTGAGGAGATTTTTATAAATTCAAATATAGCATCTAATAAATATAATTATTTTAAATATAGCTTATATTGCTGTTTACCTGGTATAATTTTATCAATTATACTTATATTAATGATTTATATAACAAGCTATATATACTAAATTAAATAAATTGTTTTACATATAATAAGGATTCTTGATATAGAGTCCTTTTTTATTACAACTATCAGAACTATAAATATCAGAACACAATTACAATTAAATTTAAAGAAAATAAAAAGGTTAAATAAGGAATCGATTAGATATAATGAGATTCAATCTAATTTACAAAATAATAAATAGAGCAACTTTTATAGAGATATTGAAAATATTATGATGTAAATGTAATAATTGTTTATTATTATGTTGGCCGATTGCTAAAGAGTGCATCTATTTTGATTTATAATGTATCCTTTTTATATATTAATAAGAATATGCAAAACGATGAATAAGAATGATATTTACATAAATATTCAGATCAGAGACTTGATGTTTCAATATTATATAAATTTTACTTAGTATCATTTAGCTAGTTAATAATTATAAAGTTTATATTTGTTAGAAAATAAGAGTGGAAATAATATAGTATACATGTGTGTTATAAGATAAAAAATAAACTTCTTAATATAATAGAATGAGAATGATACCAAGATAGATTTTAATATTTAACGTATAAAAAGTTGTAAAGCATAAATTGGATTATAAGGCACTCGCATTATATTAGTAATGTATTTATACCTTGTAATGCTTAAAATGGCATATAAAAGATATAACACAAAATAACACAATATTAACACAACTAATATGAAAAATAATAGAAAGTGCAAATTTTACATTAGCATATTGTATTAGCAAAAGTATTGATATAACTAAGTTTGATTGAATGTAGAAAAATATTAAAATTATAATTATAGACTCCCCTCGTCTCCACCATTAAAATCCACGAAAAGTCATACTAAATTTAGTATGATTTTTTTGTATGAAAGAATTATATATTTATTAAAAAAATGTTAACTCTATTATAACTAAGTTAAAAGTATATAAACTAAAAAAAAATATGCTAGTATGTTAAATAGGCTATGTTAAACTATTTGTTCAACATAGTCTATTAAAAAAATAAATTTAGTAGAGGTAATTAAGTTATGATAAAGAATTTTGCACATCGTGGATTTAGTGGTAAGTATCCAGAAAATACTCTTTTAGCATTACAAAAAGCGATAGAAATAGGTAGTGATGGCATTGAATTTGATGTTCAGTTAACAAAAGACGGACAAGTTGTAATTATACATGATGAAACTATAGACCGTACTTCTGACGGAACTGGATATGTATGTGATTATACTTATGATGAACTAATAAAATATGATTTTTCAGGACGTTATATGGGGAAAGTTGAAAAACAAAAACTACCTCTTTTAAAAGACTACTTTGAAATGGTTAAAGACACTAACATTATTTCAAATATAGAATTAAAAAATAGCATTCTTGATTATAAAGATATAGAACAAAAAGTGTATGGATTAATAGTGGAATATGGTTTAAAAGATAAAGTTATTATTTCATCTTTCAATCATGAAAGTATAATTAGAATGAAAAAAATTGATGAAAGTATTGTATGTGGTTTTCTTGTAGATTGTACTATGTTAGATGCACCAATGTATATCAAAAAATATAATGTTGAGTGCTTCCATCCTTCAGGATATAGCTTAACAAAAGAAAAGGTAGAAGCTCTACAAAATCAAGGTATATTGGTTAATGTATGGTTAGGAAGTCATAACATGGATTACAAAGAACTAATAGATATGGGAATAGATATACTAATATCAGATAATCCAGATCAAGTAAAAGAAATTATAAGCAACTTATAGGAGGGGATATGAAAATATTAGACAACCATGTGCACACTAGTTTTTCAAGTGATGCAAAGGATTCTATGGAAACTGTAATAAAAATAGCTATAAAAAAGGGGTTAAACTATTTAACTATAACAGATCATATAGAAAATCATATTACAGGAGAATGGATAGACTACAATGACTATATACCTGTATTTAATCATTATAAAGAAAAGTATAAAGGTGAGATAGAGTTATTGCTGGGTATAGAAGTTGGATATGAAAGTGATAGACACGAAGGTCTTGAAAAAATAGTAAAATCTTATCCTTTTGACTTTGTAATTTGTTCTACTCATTGTATAGACGGTAAAAAAATACATGATAGGAGCTACTTTGAGGGAAAAAGCAAAAAAGAAGCTTATGATAGATACTTTGAGTATATGAGAGACTGTACTAAAAAATTTAAAGAATTTAATATATATGGTCATCTTGATTACATCATAAGATATGGGACTTATGAAAATAATGAGATATGTTTTGAAGAGTATAAGCCAATAATAGATGAGATATTAATTAATATAATAAATAATGGTAGTGGGATAGAGCTTAATACCTCAGGCTATAGATATGGATTAGATAGCACTCATCCAAATATTAAATTTATAAAAAGATATAAGGAGCTAGGGGGAACTATCATTACTTTAGGTTCAGATTCCCACAGGGCTAAGGATTTATGTGCTGATTTTGATAAAGCTTGTGAAATTTTAGTAAGTTGTGGATTTGAACATGTATGTATATTCAAAAATAGAAAACCTAAATTTATTAAAATAGAAGAAAAAGATAAAAGTAATATTGCTTAGATAAGGCTGTATCAAATTTATTTGGTATAGCTTTTTTCCTATTGAGAAAATTATATTGTCTTACTTATATAAAAATTACTATTTTTTGGTTAAATTAAATTTAATAAATTTAATAAACACTTAATTAAGTTAACTATGTATTAACTACTACTTAATAATCAGTTAACAAATACACTATAAAATATAATTAAGTTGAGTAAATGAAACAAAAGGACAAGTTAAGGGAAATAAAATATTAGAATGAAATGGGAGTTAATATGGCAAAGATAATTTTAGAAAATATTAAGAAAAGTTATAGCAAAAAAAATACTGTAATAGAAAACTTAAATTTAGAAATAGAAGATGGTTCATTTACAGTATTAGTAGGTCCATCAGGATGCGGGAAATCTACAACTTTAAGAATGATAGCAGGTCTAGAAGATATTACAGATGGAAATCTATTTATAGGTGATAGGGATGTAACTAAGGTAGATGCAGGACAAAGGGGGATATCAATGGTTTTCCAAAATTATGCTTTATATCCTCACATGAGTGTAAAGGAAAATATAGAATTTGGATTAAAAAATAATAAAGTAAAAAAAGAAGAGAGAGAGAAGCTCATAGCAGAAGTTTCTTCAGTAGTAGGATTAGATGAATATTTAGAAAGAAAACCATCTGACTTATCAGGAGGTCAAAGACAAAGAGTAGCTTTAGCAAGGGCTATGGTAAAAACACCTAAGGTATTTTTAATGGACGAGCCTTTATCAAACTTAGATGCAAAACTAAGAAATCAAATGAGAAGTGAGCTTATCCAACTTCATAACAAGTTAAAGTCAACATTTGTATATGTTACTCATGATCAAGTCGAAGCAATGTCTATGGCAGATAAGATAGTAATAATGAATAAGGGTGAGATAATACAAATAGATGCACCAAAAGAAATTTATCAAAATCCTAAAAATATATTTGTTGCTCAATTTATAGGAAGTCCAGCTATGAATATACTAGATATGAATGTATGCCACGAAAAATATGGATTTAGGCCAGAAAAAATTAAGTTAGAAGCAGATGATAATTTTGATGGAATAGTTTTAAACGGAACAATACTTACAAAGGAAATTTTAGGGTCAGAAGTGCTTTATTGTGTAAACGTACAAGGTAAAGATATAATGATAAAAACTGAAACTGATACTTTAAACTTTGATGAAAAAGTACAGTTATTCGTAAATAAATCGGATTTATATTATTTTGATACAAATGGAAATAGAATCGAAAATGAAAAACAAATACAGGGGTTATTTGAATTAATAAATGATAAGGAGAGTTTAAATGAAAAAGCAATATAAATCTTATCTATATATAATGCCTGCTTTAATAGGAATACTTGTATTTGTAATATATCCAATATTGTACACAATATACTTAAGTTTTCAATCGGGAAGTTTGATGAGTCCAACTTTTACATTTGCAGGGTTAGATAACTATAAGGATCTTTTAAAAGATGGAGACTTTATAATAACTTTGAAAAATACAGCAATCTATACAGTAGCAATGGTTACTATTTCTATTTCATTAGCACTAGTATTTGCAGTATGGTTAAACAAACAAAGTTTTATGCACAAGCTTACACAGACTATAATATTTACACCTCATATAGTTTCTCTTGTATCAATAGGTGTACTATTTATGTGGCTTATGAATCCTGATTATGGATTTTTAAACTTTGTACTAGAGAAGATAGGTCTTGAACCATCTACATGGTTATCTAGTGATAAAACAGCTTTATTCTCAATAATACTAGTTGGAATATGGAAAACAGTAGGATACAATACTTTAGTGTTTGTAGCAGGTCTTCAAGGTATACCGAAGTATATTTATGAAGCTGCAAACTTAGATAATAGTGGACCAATAAAGACCTTCTTTAAAGTTACATTACCTCTACTATCACCAACAATATTTTTCCTATTAATAACAACGACAACAGCGTCATTCCAAGTGTTTGACTTAATAAATGTTATGACAAAGGGAGGACCAATAAACTCTACAAATATGTTAGTTTACTACATTTATGAAGCAGGGTTTAGATATTACGATATAGGGATAGCATCGGCTGCAAGTGTGTTCTTAATAGTATTAGTAGGTATTTTGACTTTTGCACACTTTAAACTATTATCTAATAAGGTTCATTACCAATAAAATTAGTAGGAGGAAAGATCTTGGAACAATTACAACAATCTAGCGCTTATAAAGAAAAAATAAATTTAAAAGAAAAACTATCGATTCTTAAAGTACCGTTAAAATGTTTGGAGTATGTGGTATTGGGTTTAATGATAATGATATTTGTATTTCCTTTTATTTGGATGATATCAACATCATTAAAAACTACAGCTGAAGCAATACAAATACCACCAACAATAATACCTAATGAATTTATCTTTGAAAACTATTTAAAGGCATGGAATTCAGGGCCATTCTTTAGATATTTAGGAAATAGTATATTTATTACTTCAGCAATACTAATTATGCAGTTTATAATTATGGTTCCAGCTGCTTATGCTTTCTCAAAAATTAAATTTAAGGGAGAAAAAATATTATTTGGAATAGTGTTAGTCGGGCTAATGGTTCCACCACAAATAACTTTTTTACCTGTGTATATTATGATGAGTAAACTTGGATTAATAAATTCATATGTACCATTAATACTTCCTTTCATGACATCATCATTTGGAATATTTTTACTAAGACAAAACTTCATGCAAGTATCGGATGAAATAATTGAAGCAGCGAAATTAGATAATGCTTCAGATTTCAAAATAATGTGGAAGATTATGCTGCCTATAGCTAAACCAGCTATGATTACATTTGGGTTATTTAGTTTTATATATCATTGGAACAATTATTTCTGGCCATTAGTTATGAGTAATACTGATTTGGTTAGAACACTTCCTATAGGTGTTACTATGCTTAAGGAAATTGAAGGTATAACAAATTGGAATATAGTAATGGCAGGGAATGTAATGCTTACAGCACCAATACTAATAATATATACATTCTTAAATGGTCAAATTAAAAAGGCGTTTGCATATTCAGGAATAAAATAATATTTTATTATAGGGGAGATTTAAAAATGAAATTAAAAAGAACGATATCGGGAACATTGGCTCTTACATTAATAGTAGGAACATTAACAGGATGCTCAACTAAAGGACAAGATACAGCAGTGGACTCAGTAAGTGATGGAAAGGTTCAAGTAGAATTTTGGAATGCTTTAACTGGTACAAATGAAGAAATCGTAAAGAGTTATGTAGATAAGTTTAATGCACAAAGTGAAGATGTAGAAATAAAAATGGTATCTCAAGGAGATTATTGGGAGAATGGAACTAAATTACAAGCTGCAATAGCTGCTGGTAATCAACCAGACTTAACAATGCTTGAAGTAACTCAAGTTGCTCAATTTGCATCTGTTGGAGCATTAGCAGATTTAGAACAATATGTAAGCAAAGAAAAGATAGATGATTTTTTACCAGGGCTTATGAGAGAATCGGAATATGATGGAAAGACTGTAGCAGTACCTTTAAACAGAAGCACTCCATTACTATATGTAAATAAAGAAATGTGTGAAGCTGCAGGACTTGATCCAGAAGGTTCAAAAAACTGGGATGAATTAAAAATGTATGCTGAAAAGTTAACAGACGAAGCGGACGGAGTAGTAGGTCTTGCAGTACCAATAGATATATGGTTCTTTGAATCATTAATATACCAACAAGGTGGAGAAATGATAGATGAAAACAACAAAGTTGCTTTCAATAATGAAATAGGTTTTAATGCTTTAGGATTATGGCAAGATATGATGAAAGAAGGAATAATGCAATTACCTCCAGGGGAAGGGTATGATGCATGGGATGCTGCAAAGGATGCATTCGTTAATGGAAAAGCAGGTATGACATTCCAATCTACAGCAAGTTTAGCAGGACTTATGGAGCAAGCTGAAGGTAAATTTACAGTAAATACAGCGTTCTTACCAGGGGATTCTCAATATGGAGTTCCAACTGGTGGAGCAAATGTTGTTATGATGGAAGGTTCATCTCAAGAAGAAAAAGAAGCTGCTGCTGAGTTCATAGAGTTTATGACTGATGAAGAAAATGCAGTTCAATTCTCTATAGATACAGGATATATGCCAATAACTAACACTGCATTAAATAGTGAAACAATACAAAATTTATATAAAGAAAAGCCTCAATATTCAACTGCTGCTAAGCAATTAGAATATGCATCTCAAAGACCAGGTGTAGTAGGATACGTTGAAGCTACTGAAAAGTTAATGAACGAAATGAAAAAAGCTTTAATGGATTTAAATGTTGATGTTAAAGAAACAGTTGAAAAAGCAACTGCAATAATGCAACAAGTAGTAGACAAAAACAATAAATAGTACATCTTATCCTCTTAATTTAAAATATACAAAAGGTGATGTTATCATAATTATATATAAATATATAGTAAATTGAAAAGAGATTAATATGCATAATCGTGGGTGTGATTACTGCGATTCGTTTCCACCATTCAAACCCTCGAAAATGAGGATAAGGAACTACTAAACCTTATAGTTTAGTAGTTTTTTATTTTGCCTTTTACAAATATTTTATTAATATAAGCTGTAGTAAAATTTACGTCATTGGCATCTACTGATTGTAGTCCATGTGCAAAAGTTGAATAGTTCGACCCAAGTTTATTTATAACAATAAACAAAAGTTTCAAATAGAGAAATTTCTATGATTACATGATATAATGAATATAAAAAATA
Source organism: Desulfovibrio sp. Marseille-P6017 (assembly GCA_900604495.1). The sequence continues at coordinate 199,284 of UWOR01000003.1, forward strand.
ATAATGAGGTGATATTGTGGCGAATATGAATGATGTAGCTAAAAGAGCCGGTGTATCAAGAGGTACAGTATCAAATTATATAAATAATGTAAAAATAAAAGAATCTTTAAGAATAAAAATAGAAGAAGCTATAAAAGAACTGGGGTATATACCAAATATAGCTGCAAGAGAATTGAAAACAAATACAGCTAGTAATGTAGTATTCATAGTACCTACAGTATGGAATCCATTTTTCTCTGAACTTACATATTACTTGCAAATAGAATTGAAAAAAATAGGTAAAAAGATGTTATTATGTAATTCTCAAGACAATTACTTATCAGAAATAGAGTATATTGAAATGGCAAAACAAAACAAAGTGTATGGCATTATATCTGTATCTTATAGTAATATCTTACCGCATTTGACTGAAAATTTACCATATGTTGCAATAGAAAGGTATTATAATGAATCAATACCTTATGTAACTAGTGATAATATAAATGGAAGTAAACTTGCTGTAAATGAATTATATAAAAGAAAATGTAAAAATTTATTACACATTACAAGAGAAGTAGAAAATAATAAAGCTTTAATGGATAGAAAGTTTGGTTTTGAAACTACATGTAAGGAATTAAATTTAAATTATAGTATTTTTAATTGCCATTGCAAATCTAGTGAATTTAGAAAAGAAGTAAACAAGTTTATAAAAGAATCATATAGCAACAATAATAAATTTGATGGTATTTTTTGTGCTACAGATAGATATGCACAGTATGTTATTGAAGCTCTTGAAGAAATGGAAATAAGAATACCAGATGATGTTCAGATAATAGGATTTGATGGAGCTAAAAGTTATTCTAATGAACATCTAAAAATTTCTACTATGAAACAAAATATTGAAGGGCTTGCAATAGAAGCAGTTAACTTACTTCAATTAGTAGTAAATAAAAGTGAAACTATAAATAATAAAATATTACCAGTAAGTTTTTTAGAAATTGAAACTACAAAAAGAATAAATGAACAATAATCTAAAATCATAGTTTTTCAGAACTGTGATTTTTTTTTAGAAAAATTTAAAAAAATGGCAAATGTTTTCTTGAAATGATTGGGAATTTATATTACAATAAAAATATAAAATTGGAACGTTCCAAAAAAGAGGGGAGAAAAAATGAATTATAAAAACATTGCTAAAGAAGTGATTAAAAATGTTGGAGGAAAAGAAAACATAGCAAGTGCAGCACACTGCGTAACAAGATTAAGATTAGTATTAAAAGATACAACAAAGTATGATAAAGAAATACTCGAAAATATTGAAGGGGTTAAAGGTGTATTTTTTAATAGTGGTCAATTACAAGTTATATTTGGAACAAAAACTGTAGATCTTGTACATGCAGCTTTGATGGAGATATTAGGAATAAAAGAATCATCTTTAGCTGATGTGAAAAATGAAGCTAATAAAGATCAAAATAAAATTAAAAAACTGTTTAAAGCTTTTTCAGATATTTTTGTAGGTTTAATACCAGCAATAGTTGGATGTGCAATGATTTTAGGTTTAAGATCTTTATTTCTTACTGAAGGTCTATTTGGATTAGAAGGTACATTAGCTGATACATATAAATGGGCAAATGATACTGCATCATTTTTAAATATTATAGCTACAGGGTTGAATTTCTTACCAGTACTTATAGCTTACTCAGCAACTAAAAGATTTGGTGGAAATCCAGCACTAGGTATAATAATAGGATTAATATTAGTTCATCCTGACTTAGGAAATAGATTTGAATATTTACAAGGTACAGCTACTAATGTAGAATACTGGAACTTATTAGGAGTAAATGTACCGGCAGTAGCATTCCAAGGGGGAATATTCCCAGCTATACTGACATCTTTATTTTTAGCTACATTTGAGAAATTTATCACAAAACATGTTCCGCAAGTACTTTCATTCGTACTTGTACCTACATTAACTATAATAGTATCATCTTTAGCTTTATTCATAGTATTTGGACCATTAGGAGATGCTATGGCATCAGCTATTGGATATGTGTGTGAGATATTATATATGAAAACGGGAATTATAGGTGCTTTTGCATTTGCAGCACTTCTTCAACCATTAGTTATAACAGGAACACATCATGCAATAGGAAGTATAGAAGCTCAATTAATTGCACAAACAGGATTTAATTATATACAACCGTTATGGTCAGTATCAATTATAGCTCAAGGTGGAGCTTGTATAGGAATGTTCTTATTAGCAAGAAAAAAATCAAAATTAAGAGAAGTATCAGTATCTAGTTTTGTACCTACATTAGTGGGAGTTTCAGAACCTGCAATATTTGCAGTAAACTTAAAAAATTCTATAGTTCCATTTGTATGTGCAGCATTAGGAGCAGGTTTAGGTGGAATATATATGAAATTACTAGATGTAAAAGCACTAGGTTTTGGATTAACAGGAATACCGGGTATAACAATAGTAAATCCACCAGTAATGTTACATTATCTAGTAGGAAACTTAATAGCATTTATTGCTCCTATAGTATTCTTAGTTATATATCATAAAGTTAAAGGAGTACAAGGTATAGAAAAGTCAAAAGTAAGTGTTGCATAAATGATGCAAACGATAAAATAGTTTTATAAATATAATAAAAAAATAGAAACTTAGGAGACATTATGAAATTTAAAAAAGTAGAAAAATACACATATGTAGAAGATAAACATAAACCTTATTTAAAAGAACTAAGTGAGTTTGTTAGTAAAAGTGAATACTTACCAAAGTATCACATTTATCCTAAAAGTGGATTAATGAATGACCCAAATGGATTGGCATATTTTAATGGAGAGTACAATTTCTTTTATCAGTGGTTCCCATTTGAACCTACACATGGTATGAAACATTGGGGATACTTAACATCAAAAGATTTATTAACTTGGGAAGAGAAAGATATAGCATTGACACCAGATATGGAGTATGAAAAAAATGGATGTTATTCTGGAAACTCTATAGAAAAAGGTGGATTATTATATTTATTTTACACAGCAAATTATAAAACTGAAAATGATAGAATACCAAAACAAGCTGTAGCGATTATGGACAAAGGTGGAAATATAGAAAAGTATATAAATAATCCAATTATAGATGGAGCACCAGATAATATGACTGGAGATATTAGAGATCCTTTTGTTTTTAGAAAAGGTGAAAAGTACTATATGCTATTAGGGGCAAAAAGCAAAAAAGAAAAAGGTGCATTATTACTATATACAAGTGAAGATTTATTAATATGGAACTATATGGGAGAAATAAATCTTCCAATAGATACAGGATATATGTTAGAATGCCCAAGTTTTATAGAAGTTGAAGGAAAAGATGTAATAATACTTTCGCCTATGGGTCTTGAAAAAGAAGAATTAAAGTATCAAAATCAATTTTCAACAGTATATTTAGTAGGAAAATTAGATATAGAAAATATGAAATTTGACCTAGAGTATATGGATGAAGTAGATAATGGATTTGATTTTTATGCATCGCAAGCATTTTATGGAAAAGATAATAAGCCTATGATGGTATCGTGGTTTGGATGTGGAGAACAAGATCTTCCAACTGATAAAGAAATGTGGAAGCATGGTTTAACTATGCCTCATACTCTTAGATTAGTCGAAAATAGATTGTGTAATTTTGTATCAGAGGAATTAAATGATCTATTTAATGATAAGAATGAATTTGACAGCAATATAATAAAAACAAAATCTAATTCCTATCATATTAAATTTAATATGCGTAAAGAAGATGAAAATAAATGGGTTAGATTTGGTTATGAAAATGATTATTGGGAGTTAAACTTTGATTTTGATAAAAATGTAATTCAAGTAGATAGAAGTAATCTAAAATTAAAAGTAGACATAAATAATGGATTGAAAAGATGTGCAGAAGGCTTAAATAAAGAAGAATATAAAGTTGATATTTATGTAGATAACAGCTTTGTAGAGGTATTTATCAATGAAGGAATGAAGTCATTTGTATTTAGATGCTTTAATCTAAACAATGAAGAACATAATATACAATTCACACATGCAAATAAAGGAAGCATAAATTACTACAATAAATAAAAAAAGGCTAGTTTATCTAGCCTTTTAACTATAAGAAAAGGAAAGATATAAATATGATATACACAGTAACTCTTAATCCATCTATAGACTACGTAGTAGAAACATATAAATTGAAAATAGGGGAAGTAAACAGAGCTAATAATGAAGAACTATATCCAGGTGGAAAAGGTATAAATGTTTCACTTATGCTTAACGAACTGAAAGAAGAAAATACAGCACTAGGATTTTTAGGTGGATTTACAGGAGAATATATAGAAAATACTTTGGTTTCTAGAGGCGTAAATACGGAATTTATAAAATTACAAGAAGGCTTGAGTAGAATTAACTTAAAAATAAAGGATGAAGATGAAACAGAAATTAATGGTAAAGGACCTCGTATAAGTGAGGATGAGTTACGATTATTATATAAAAAAATTGAAAAATTAAAAGATGAAGATATATTAGTTTTATGTGGAAGTATACCACAATCACTAAGTAATACATTGTATGAAGATATAGTTAGTATGGTGGCTAAAAAGGATGTAAAAGTTATAGTAGATGCAACTAGCAATCTTTTACTTAATACATTGAAATATAATCCATTTCTTATAAAACCAAATATCCATGAATTAGAGGAAATATTTAAAACTAAAATAGGCTCTATAGATAAGACTATTTTTTATGCAACAAAGCTTAAAGATATGGGAGCTGAAAATGTAATAATATCTATGGGAAAAGATGGAGCATTATTAGTTGATGAAAAAGGAGAAATATACTTAAGTAATGCGCCTAAGGGTAACGTTGTAAATACAGTTGGATCAGGAGATTCTATGGTTGCAGGTTTCATTAGTGGATATTTAAGGACTAAAGATTATAAAGAAGCATTAAAACTAGGAGCATCTTGTGGAAGTGCTACAGCATTTTCAAGTGGAATAAGTGGAAAAAAATTAATAGATATTTTGAAAAATGAAATTGAAATTAAAGAAATTTGTAAAATAAATATGTAAGGTGGCAAATATGAAAAAAGTAATAAGTATAGGAGAAGCTTTAATTGATTTTATACCTAATCAAAAAAGTTGTGAACTAAAGGATGTAATAGGTTTTGAAAGAGTAGCGGGAGGAGCGCCTGCTAATGTTAGTGCTGTAGTATCAAAACTTGGTGGAAAATCAAATTTCATATCAAAGCTAGGTAGGGATGCTTTTGGAGATCATATAATAGAGGTTTTAAAAGAGGCTAATGTAAATACAGATTATGTATTAAGAACAGATAAAGCTAATACAGGATTAGCTTTTGTTTCTTTAAAAGAAGATGGAAATCGTGATTTTTCATTCTATAGAAATCCAAGTGCAGATATGTTACTAGAAGAAAACGAAGTAAAAAAGGAATGGTTTAAAGATTGTCATAGCTTACATTTTTGTTCAGTAGATTTAATAGAGTGTCCAATGAAGTATGCACATAAAAAAGCTATAGAATTTGCACTAGAAAATAAAAGTATAATAAGCTTTGATCCAAATGTAAGGTTACCTCTATGGGATAGCGAAGAGTCATGTAGAGATGCAATAATAGAGTTTTTACATTTAGCTCATATAGTTAAAATATCTGATGAAGAATTAGAATTTATAACGGGGTATGATACTATGGATGAGGCTAAAGAAGTATTGTTTAAAGGTAATGTGAAGCTAGTTTTATTTACAAAAGGAAAAGGTGGAGCTGAGGCATATACTAAGGATAAAATTGTTAAAATACCTGGGAATGTTGTGGATGTAGTTGATACAACAGGAGCAGGGGATTCATTTATTGGTTCATTTTTATTTAAACTATTACAAGATGATATAAATATGGAAAGATTTGATAGTATTAGTGCTGAAATGTTAAAAGAATACTTAGTATTTTCAAATTGTTATGCCGCCTACAGTACAACTAAAAAAGGTGCGATTGGATCATATGCTACATTAGATGAGATAATAAAGTATATGAATCAATAAATTAGTATATAAGTATGAATCTAGGGTATTACTCCTATGATTCATCTTCACCATTAAAATCCACGAATACCTATATCCTTTTGGATATAGGTATTTTTATATTTTAAATATAAATACTATTGATAAAACTATCAAAAAAGTATTTACTTAAAGTATAAGAATTCACATAAAAATTACAAAAATACAATAAAAGTGTTTCAAGGAGGGGTTATGGTTAGGATAGCAATTTGTGAAGATGAAAAAGAAACACAAATATTATTAGAAAGTAATCTTAATAATATATTAAAACATACAAATAAAGAATATGAAATAAAAAAATATAGCTCTGGAGAAGAACTACTAGAAAGTGAATTAAATCATATAGATATATTACTTCTCGATATACAAATGGGACAAATAAATGGTATGGATACTGCAAGAAAAATAAGAGAAATAGATGATAACATGGAAATCATATTTATAACTTCATTGATAGATTATGTTCAAGAAGGATACGAAGTAAGAGCGTATAGATATCTATTAAAACCCATAGAATTAGAAGAATTAAAAAAACATATATTAACATGTATCAGAGAAATTGAAAAAACAAAAATCAGTATATTTTAATAAAGAATAAATCTAACACATATAAGATTTATTCTAATGAAATAACTTATATAGAAGTTCAAAAAAAGGATATGCTAATACATACAATAAATAAAGATTTTAATGCTAGATATAGTTTAGAAAAAATAGAAAAAGATTTAAATGTAGAAGAATTTGTAAGATGTCATAAGAGTTTTATAATTAACTTAAATCATGTAGAGAATATAAAGTCAAATGTTGCAATACTAGATAGTGGTGAAGAAGTACCTATTAGTAGATACAGACATAAAGATATAAAGGAAAAATTCTTGAAATTTATTGGTGATAGAATATGCTAAATCCTATAAATGACATGTTACTAATATTATCAATATTTATACCAATGATTATACTAGAAAGTATATTAACTTATAATAAAGATACAGATAGGTCTAAAAAGATTTCTTTTTTTATTTTATTATTATTAAACTATATTATAGTAAAATAATAATATTATTTAGTGTAGGTAAATTTTATGAATATAATATTATTTATATCTTAACTTTTATTATTTGGGGAGCATATTATAATTATTTTTATACACTAGGAATTATTAAATATATAGTTTCATTTTTTTTATTTGATGTATATCACTCTTTGATAAGGGATATTATATCTAGAAGTTTATTTTTATAGTTACAGGTAATGTGATTTTGTCAAAAGAAGCTTTATTGATTTCTAATTATGATTATGCTAAAGTTGAGATATATACATACATAATAATAATATCTATCTATATGATAGCTTATTTGACATTTAGGCTTTTAAATAATAAATTACAATTATATGAAGATAATAAGATAAATTATATATATTTATCGATTGCTTTAATGGTAAATTTACTTACTATAGTTATAATTTATATAAACAAGAAAATAGAGCGATTTGGTGGATATTCAGAACTATATGTAGTTGGGTATATTGTAACACCAAAGTTAATATTAGCAAGTAGTCTTTTATTATTGTGTTGTTTATAAAAATAATTAGAGAGAATAGAATACAATCTCAAAATGAAATAATAAAAAACAAATTAGATATGCAGTATTCTCATTATTTAAGTGTTCAGAAATCACATATGAAGGTTAAGAAGCTTTATCATGATATAAATAATCATATATATTGTATAGAAAATCTTAAAAATAATAATAGAGAAATTAATGAATATGTAAATAGTTTGAAAAATGAGATCAAAGAATTTAAATCAATCTACAATACAGGCAATATTATACTAGATATTATAATAAATGAAAAAAGTGATATATGTATAAAAAAGGGAATTAAATTTATTTGCGATATCAATTTTTCAAAGGTTAATTTTATAAAACCAATAGATGTATCTAGTATATTTGCTAATATTTTAGATAATGCGATAGAAGCTTGTGATAAAATACATGATGAAAATATTAATAGATATATTAGAATAAAAGGAACTATTTCAAAATGTTACTTTGTACTAAAATGTGAAAATAGCAAAGTTAATAGTTTGAAGTTTAATAAGAATATTCTATTGACAGAAAAAAAGACAAGTTCATACATGGAATAGGAATTCAGAGTATTAAATCATCTATACAAAAGTATGATGGAGAATTATTATTTGAAGACGAAAAAAATAAATTTACAATAACTATATACATACCGCTTAATCAAAATACTGACAGTGGGGGCTTTTAACCTACCAGTTGGGGCATATATATTGATACTGAATATAAGGGATGTTATCTTTTAATAGCAAAAGATAAGGTCCCTTTCTTAGTTTGTGATAGAAAGATCTAAACAATAAATGGAGGAATATTAGATGAAAAGTATTTAACAAGAATGAATAATCAAAGCGTGTAAAATATCTGTAAATCTACTTAAAAGATTAATTGGATAAATAATTTATAGTAAAATGGGAGGCTTGTATGGGAATTTACTTAAAAATGTCACTAGCATATTTAAGGAGAAATAAACTTAGAACGTCATTTTTAATACTTGGAGTTGTATTAGGTGTAGTACTTATATTTGGAACAAATGTTATAAAAGAGTCAAATAACAAAAATGATTTAGAAGCAATAGACAAGCTTTATGGCGGACATCATGTAGAATTTAGTGATTTAAATAATGAAGGTGTAGAAAAATTAAAAAAGGATAAAGATGTATCAAAAATTACAACAGTTCAAAATTTAGGAAGTGTTGTAAATGATAAAGGAAATTATATATTACTAAGGTCAGCAAATGAAGATTATATCAAAGGTAAAGCGAATAAATTAACTGGTAGGCTTCCTAAAAATAATAATGAGATAGTTCTAGAAAAAAGGGCTTTAGAATCAATGGGAGAACCTTATAAGCTAAATTCTACTTTAAACCTTATAGTAAAAAAGGATTACAAAGATTCTGAAGGTAATAATCAAATTTATACACAAGATCAAGAATTTAAACTTGTGGGAATTATAGAAAAACCAGAAGGTTACTATGACGTTGTTTGGACATATGAAGGTTTTACTTATGGTAATTCAGAATTGGATAATATAATTCCAACAGAATTAGTTACATATAACAGTATATTAGATTTAAAAACTGGGATAAAAAATCTTGATAGAAATGTTAAAAAAATTAGTGATAGAAATGACTTAGGAAGAACAAGTTTCTTACCAAATGTACCACTTGTACAGAAACTAGCAGATATTGAAATAGAAAGTGCTAAATCAAAAGAATCAATTCAATTAGAAGTATTAATTATAATTGCAGCAGTAATTTTTATATTTAATATGTTTAACATAGCGCTAAATCAAACTATGAAAGAAATAGGACTTTTAAGGTTAATAGGCTCAAGCGAAAAGAAGGTTAGATTAATATTAATATATCGAGCTTTCATTATTATGGTTATAGGCATAATTTTAGCGTTAATACTAGGAACTTTATATTCATATGTAGGAGTTAATACATATAATGTTGAGATATATAAAGAAGCCTCGATTGCTCCAAAACTATATATAAGTAATAGAAATATTGTAAAACCTATATTAGTAGGAATATTCTCAGTATCTATTCCTTGTATCATAGCAATGTGTAAGATTGGGAATATATCACCTATAGAAGCAATGAGTAACAATGAAAAAGTTAAAAGTTATAGTAAGGGATATAAATTAAATAAAGTTTTAAACAAAATATTTGGATTTTATGGATTTATGGGACTTAAAAATATTGGAAGAAATAAATCTAGGTCAATTATATCATTAATATCAATTGCACTTGGAGGATATATATTTATAACTAATTTCTCAAGCATGCAAGATGAAGTAGGTGCTAAAATTGAGGACATGCAAAATAGATATGATGTAGTTATGCAGTTTAATGGAGCTGTCTCATATTTAGAAAGCTTAAAATACACAGATACTGATGTAGATAAAATAAAGTCTGTAGATGGGGTAAAAAGTGTAAATACAATAAATGTAGTTAGTGGATTCTTTGATTTCAAAAAGGATGAAATAAATGAAGAGTTTGCAAAGTATAACGGAATAGAAAATACAGAGCATAAAATGGACTTAAAAATATATGGAAATAATTATATAAATAAAGATTTAAAAAAATTTGTAGAGTACGGAAATCTAGACGATTTAGGAAAAGAAACTGATGGTTATCCCAATGTAGCAGTATACAATTATTTTTATGAAAGAGAAAAGGATTATACTTTGAAAAAGGTATTTAAAGATATAGAGGTAGGAGATATTTTAACAATAAAAGTTCCAGCCAAAGAAGACAATAAAACTGTATATAAAGAAAGTAAAGTAAGAGTATGCTCAACACTAACACCAGACTGGATGTCTATGGGAGATGGTCAATTTGGGAATAACTTTGAAATTGTAACTTCAAAGAATCATTCAGAATCATTAATAGGAGAACAAAAATATACAAAGCTAGGTATAAATTTAGAAGACCCGTATGATGAAGTTGTAAATGAAAAGTTAGAAGAAATTTCAGATAGAATTCATTTATCTACTTTTAAAAGTAGAGTAGGATATGTAGAGTGGGCTAGTGAGTCAAGCCAAGAATATATAAAATCTAAGATATCACTTATAGTATTAGTCTTAATAATAGCTGAAATTAATATTTTCTGTACAATAAGAACTAATTTGCTTGTTAGAAGAAAAGAAATATCAACACTTAGAGCCTTAGGTCTTAGTATTAAAAATATGAGAAAAATGATTATTTATGAAGCATTAGCCTATTCAATATTTAGTTTTATGATTGCTTTAATACCAGCTATAATAAACCTAATTAAATTTGTAAATTTGAATAATGATGCTTATATAAACTATGGTATAGAAAACTTTATGGAATTTACATTCCCAGTTAAAGAATCAATAATATTTTTACTTATATCCATTACTATGTGTTTATTAGCAGCAATGACAGCTAATAAAGATTTTAAAGAAATGAATATTATTGAAGGAATAAAAGAGAATGATTAATTAAGTTTTATAAATTAGATGATATACAAGGAGATAATATTATGAAAAATTTAAGAGTTATAAATTTAAAAAAGGTATATGGTAGGGGAGAGAGTGAAGTAAGAGCTATTGATGGAATAAGTTTAGAAATACAACCAAATAAATTTACAGCTATAATTGGAAAGAGTGGTTCAGGAAAAAGTACATTACTTCATTGTATGGCTGGTCTTGATAAACCGACATCAGGAAAAGTTTTCATAGATGATTTAGATTTATACACTTTAAATGATGATAAGTTGTCAAAATTGAGAAGTGAAGAATTTGGATTTATATTTCAAAGTTATAATTTGATATCAGTTATAAATGTTTACGACAATATAGTGTTTCCAATATCGCTTAGTGGTGGTAAAGTAGACAAAAAGTATATTGATGATTCAATAGAGAAATTAGGCATAAAATCTCAAATTAAAAAGTTTCCAAATGAATTATCAGGAGGCCAACAACAAAGAGTGGCTATAGCTCGTGCGCTTGCAAATAAACCTTCAATAATATTTGCAGATGAGCCTACTGGAAACTTAGATAGTAAAACAACTAATGAAGTTATGAATTTATTAAAGTTTTGTATAGAAGAATATAAACAAACATTGGTTATGATAACTCATAATGATGAAATAGCTAGTAGCGCAGATAATACTATAAATATTAGTGATGGTAAAGTTATATAGAATACATTGCATAAATATTTAATAGTGAGTATTATTCATATGATTCTTATTTAATAAAGAAACAATATATTTAACTTTATTAGAGGATAAAAAAGTGATATATTAGTAATTAATAATAATGTTTTAAATGTAGTCGCACAAGTAGACAAGTTTATTATGTCAGCTTATTATGAGATATATGTTATAAAAGATAATTATTATAATAATCATCAGCATTTTAATAATGAGAAGCTTCTTTATAGTTTTATTTATATACTTTTAATTGTAAGACAAGGTTATTTAAATGAAATAAAAGAAGAATTAATAGATTAAGTAAATTGTGGTTATAATTTTTATTAATCATATCAACTATTATAGTTAAAAAGGTATTGATTGTAAAATCAATATCTTTTAATTTTTACTATTATAATAAATAGTATATTTTATTACACAATAACTAGAATTATAATCTATAAATCATGTATAATATAATCAACAAACTAATGTGTCATTTGAATCAGAAAACTTTAGATAGAATTCATGTATTTGATGCTATACAATCTATAAATTATCTTATAGAAGAAAATCTGTATTTAAAGTATTCTGATAATTATATATTTAAGAAAAACGTTTACAAAATTATGGTATTAATAATATAAAATAGCAGATGCATTAGATAAAATTATATTTAATGAATCTGCTATTTTTTATGTTACTTTTTAAATATTCGTTTAATATTCAAATAACATATCAATATTGATAAAACAATTTCATTGGTATAAAATTAATTATCAGATTTGCAAGAAGTAACAAAGGAGATGGGGAAGATTCATATACTAAATAAAAGTATTACATTTAAATTATTCTTATTAATGTTTACATTTACGCTACTAATAGTTGGTTTAATAGTAACATGGATTATAAGTGATACAAATCAAATGACTAAAAAAGAAATGTACGAGATGAGAAATCAAGTTTTAAGTGAAATTTCTAATAACATATCAATACTATTGTCCAATGTAGAAACAATAGGAAATAATATAGTAGTGGATAGTGAACTAATAGATATATTAGATGTACCTAAAGAACAACTTCCTAAAGATAAATACTTAAAGAACAAAATGGATTCATATGTAGAGGGATTGTTGAATGATGAGGTTTGGGAATATGGTGAGTTCAATATGAAGCCAGAATTATACGTAATTGGTGAGAATGGATTAACTTATAGTACCTATTCTAAAACTAAATATGATATAGATAAAATAAAAAATGAAGACTGGTACAATAAAATAATACAGGCTGATGGTAACACTGTACTTATTAATACATATAAAGATGAAAATGGAATAGGTCCATATAAAAACATCTTCAAAATGGGGCGATTAATAAAGGACTTAATAACAGAAAAAACTCTAGGTGTATTAATAATAGATATAAGTGAAACTATGTTGTACGATAGATATGCTGAAGCATTAAAGTCAGGGTCTAATATTTATATTATAGATTCACAAGGAAAAATAATATCAAGCAAAGATAAAAGAGATATAGGTATAAATTATAAAGAAGTTACAGGTAGCATAGAACATAAAAATAACAACTCAAGTAATATAGAAATAGTTTCTGAAATTAACCGATATGGATGGAGTATAATACAAGAAATTCCATCAAATATTTTGACTAAGCTATCCATTGAAATAGCTCAAAGGCTTTTAGTAATATTAATACTAGTAAGTTTAGTAGCTTTATTAATAGCCTATAAGTTATCTGTACTTATTACTAAACCAATATATAATATTAAAAATAAGATGGATGAGGTAATGCAAGGAAACTTAAAAGTTCAAGTAAAAGTAGACAAAGATGATGAGATAGGACAACTAGAGGAATATTTTAATAGTATGGTTAAATGGTTAGATTACTCTATATCAGAAATAAAGCAACAAGAAGAACAAAAAAGAGTAGCAGAATTAAGTTTTTTACAGGCACAGATAAATCCTCACTTTTTATATAACACTTTAAGTGGAATTAGATTTTTAATATCTATGAATAAAACAGAAGAAGCAGAGGAAATGCTTTATAGATTTACTAAATTATTAAGAAGTATATTACCAAAAGCTAGCGAAATGATTTCTTTAGAAGAAGAAATCAATAATATTGAAAACTATGTAGAGCTACAAAAAATGAGACATCCTAATTGCTTTGATGTTAGTTACGACATAGATCCAAGTATAAATGAATTTAAGGTTCCATCTTTTATTTTACAGCCAATTTTGGAAAATGCTATTTTGTATAGTATGGAAAAGGAGCACAATAAAGGAATTATTAGTATAACTGGCTATAGAAGAGATGATGGAGTAAGAATAGTAATAGAAGATAATGGAATAGGAATGACTCAAAATCAAGTAAAGGCTGTATTAAAAAAAGAAGAAAGTATGAATAGAGTGGGAGTAATAAATGTTCATGAAAGAATACAGTTAAATTACGGAGAAGAATATGGATTAAAAATAGAAAGTATAGAATCTGAAGGAACGAAGGTCATATTTATTTTACCTAGTTAGGGGGAGTGCAAGTTGTTAAATATATTAGTAGTAGAGGATGAAGCACCTATAAGGGACTGGATAGCTTATACTGTAGACAATATTTCAGAAGAATTTAAGGTTTTAGCATCTGCATCAAATGGAAAAGAAGCATATGAATTAGCAGTCAAATTTAACCCACAGGTTATTATAAGTGATATAAAAATGCCTATAATGGGTGGAATAGAGCTTACAAAAGAAGTAAAAAAAGTAATGCCAGACACTTATATAATATTACTTACAAACTATGCAGAATTCTCATATGCAAAGCAGGCTATAAGTTGTGGTGTACATGAATATCTTATAAAGTCAGATATAAGACCTAAAGAACTAAAAGATGTTCTTACAGGAATTTATGAGAATATAAAAGATAGCAATAATAGCTTAAATACTACAGGTACTGAGGTAAAAAATAACTATGAACTAGATGAAAATAAATATTCAAAAGCTATAGCAAAATCTATGGAATATATAGAGCTTAATTATAAAGAATCTATATCATTAGGAGAAATATCAAAGCATGTATATTTATCTCCTGAATATTTTTCAAGGTTATTTAAAGAAGAAGTAGGAGAAAACTTTAGCACATATCTCACTTTATTCAGAATGAAAAAAGCTGAGGAATTATTAAAAAATACAAATATGAAAATATGTCAAATATCTAATGAAGTAGGTTATGTCAATTCTAGTTACTTTTCAAAAACATATAAGAAGTATAAAGGAGTATCTCCAGAAGATGATAGATATTAAGAAAATGTCAATATTGTTCAATTAAAATCAATATTTTACAAATCTAATTAATGATAAGCCATAAATTTATCAATATAATGTTATGGCTTATCAATATAATTCATAGCAAGAAAACGTTATTTATAATAAAATACTAGTAAAGAAAGAGATACTTAGTTATCTGCTTTACTATGTATTATCATAGGAGGCAATAGTGATCAAATCTAAAGAAAATATAATAGTAGCTATTTCAGTATTATTAGTTCTATTTATAATAATAATTTATCCATCAGAGAATAGCGAAAGTAAGTTTGGAGATCTATCCAATGAAAATGTAACCCAAATAGGTGTAGTATTTAATAAGCATGGTCTAGGAGATAAATCTTTTAATGATTTATGTTTTGAGGGTATCTTAAGAGCTCAAGATAAATTAAACATAGAATTTGATTACTATGAATCTAAATCTGAAGAAGATTATGAAACTATAGCTAGAGAATATGCGAGTAGTAAAAAATACGACTTAATAATATCTATTGGTTTTGAACAAGAAGAAGCTGTAAAAAAAGTTTCAAAAGAGTTCCTAAATCAAAAATTTACATTAGTAGATTCTAGATTAAATCTCTCAAATGTAAGTTCAATAAATACATTTTGGACAGAACAAACATTTCTTAATGGTGTTATAGCTGGACTGCTCATGAAAGAAGATAAACTTCAAGATGAAGAAGTTAGTGGAATTATCCTTGGAATGGATATGAAACATCTAAGAGAAGGGGCTATAGGATTTGAAGCAGGAATTAGATATATAAATCCAGATGCAAAAGTTATAGTAGGAGTAGTTGATGATTTTTCAAATCCTGCTAAGGCAAAGGAAATGGCTCTTTCTATGTATAGAAAAGGAGCTAAATATATCCAACATATAGCAGGAGAATCTGGATTTGGAGTATTTGCAGCTGCAAAAGAAGTTGATAAATATGCATTTGGAATTGATGGAAATCAAAATCTTTTTGAACCAGATTATATAGTAGCGACAGCTATAAGGCATGCGGATGACATAATATATAACGAGATTGAATCAGTTGTAAAAAGTACTTGGTCACCTGGTATGCATAGTTTTGGAATCAAAGAAAATGTTATAGGCTATGAAATAGCAGGGTCTAATGTAGAGATACCAGAAAAAACAATACAAGTTGTAGAAGAAATAAAAAATGACATAGTAGAAGGAGAATTGTATATACCTTCAACCTATGAAGAGCTAGAAATATGGACTCAGTCCAATCAATATAAAAAAATAAATATATAAAAGGGAGAAAGTTATGAGACTATACGATATAATATCTAAAAAAAGAGATAATAAGGAATTATCTAAGGATGAAATTGATTTCTTTATAGATGCGTATACTAGCGGAGAAATTCCTGATTATCAAGCATCTGCATTATTAATGGCGATATACCTGAATGGTTTTACAAAAGAAGAAACAGTTAATCTTACTATGGCAATGGTTAACTCAGGTGATGTTGTAGATCTTAGTATGATAGATGGAGTAAAATTAGATAAACATAGTACAGGTGGAGTAGGAGATAAGACTTCTCTTATATTAGTACCAATGGTTGCTGCAGCTGGAGGAAAGGTTGCCAAATTATCTGGTAGAGGACTTGGGCACACTGGTGGAACATTAGATAAATTAGAATCTATACCAGGATTTAATATATCAGTAAAAGAAGATAAATTTATAGATATGGTTAGAAATGCAGGGCTAGTTATAGCAGGTCAAACCCAAAATTTAGTTCCAGCAGACAAAAAAATATATGCACTAAGGGATGTTACTGCAACAGTAGACAGTATACCTTTAATAGCTGCAAGTATAATGAGTAAGAAGATAGCCTCAGGTTCAGATGCAATAGTACTAGATGTTAAATATGGAGAAGGCGCATTTATGAAAACAGCTGAAGATGCAGAGAAATTAGCAATAGCTATGGTTGAAATAGGTAATAGTGTAGGTAGAAATACATCCGCAGCAATTACTTTAAATGGAGAACCACTAGGATATGCAATAGGAAATGCTCTTGAGCTACAAGAAGTAATAGAAATATTAAAGGGTGAGGGTCCAGATGATTTAAGAGAGTTATGCTTACAATTAGGAGCTCAAATGCTTATGTTAGGAAATATAGAACCAGATGTTGAAAAAGGTAGAGCTAAATTAGAAGATATCTTAAAAGATGGAAGTGCATTAGCGAAATTAAGAGAATTAACAGTTCTTCAAGGAGGAGATCCTAAAGTTATAGATAATCCAGAATTATTTGAAATAGCGCCATTAACTCATGAAGTCAAAGCTACTAAAGAAGGATATGTATATGACTTAAATGCAGAAAAAGTTGGAGTTTCTTCATTACTTACAGGGGCTGGAAGACATACAAAAGATGATGAATTAGATTATGGAGCAGGGATAAGACTTAAAAAGAAAATGGGTGATTATGTAAAAGTAGGAGATGTATTAGCTATATTATATTCAAGTGATAAAGCTAAGTTTGAAAAGGCTGAAGAAGAATTGCTAAGTGCATACAATATACAGAGTGAAAAACCAGAAAAGACTAAGATAATACACAAAATAATAAGATAGTATATTAAAAATAATACCTGAATTTTAAATATAAGAAAAGTTGAAATCATTTATTAATCATTGTAATAAGGAGAAAAGAGCAATGGATAAAAAAGTAATTTTAAAAACAGTAGATCACACCTTATTAAAACAAACATCTACTTGGGAAGATATAAAGGTAATATGTGAAGAAGCAATAAAGTATGAGGTAGCTTCTGTTTGTATACCACCATCATTTGTAAAGAGAGCTAAAGAGTTTGTTGGTGATAAGATGCAAGTTTGTACAGTAATAGGATTTCCTAATGGTTATAACACAATGTCTGTAAAGGTATTTGAAACTAAAGATGCAATAGCAAATGGTGCAGATGAAATTGATATGGTAATAAACTTAGGTATGCTAAAAGAAGGTAAGTTTGATGAAATAACTGAAGAAATAAAAGCTATAAAAGAAGTTTGTGGTAAAAATATATTAAAAGTTATAATAGAAACCTGTCTTTTAACAGAAGAGGAAAAAATTCAGATGTGTAAATGTGTGACAGATGCTAAGGCTGATTTTATAAAGACATCTACTGGATTTAGTACAGGTGGGGCAACAGCTGAGGATATAGTGTTATTTAAAGAGAATATAGGAAAAGACGTTTTAATAAAAGCAGCAGGTGGAATAAAAGATATTGATACAGCTAAAGACTTTATAAATAAAGGTTCAGTAAGACTTGGTACTAGTTCAATAATAAAAATTATAAACAATGAAGAAGTAACAGGGTATTAATATGAAAAAGTTTAATAGAGTATTTTTAATAGTATTAGACTCTGTTGGAATAGGTGAACTAGAAGATGCAAAAGAATATGGTGATGTAGGGGCTAATACTCTTTGTAATCTAGCAAATAAGGTAGGAGGAATTAAACTTCCTAACCTTCAAAAAATGGGTCTAGGAAATATAGCATGTATCAAAGGTGTGGAAAAAGTAAAGGATCAAATAGCATATAGTACAAAGTGTGGAGAATTATCAAAAGGAAAGGATACAATAACTGGTCATTGGGAAATGGCTGGTATATGCATAAATGAACCTTTTAAAGTATTTACTGAAACAGGATTCCCAAAAGAGCTTATAGATGAACTTGAAGAAAAAAGCGGTCATAAATTTATTGGAAATATATCAGCATCAGGAACTGAAATAATTCAAAATCTTGGTGAAGAACATATAAAAACTAAAAGTTTAATATTATACACATCAGCAGATAGTGTTCTGCAAATAGCAGCAAATGAAGAAGTTATACCGTTAGAAGAATTATATAAAGTATGTGAAATAGCAAGAGAAGTTACATTACAAGAAGAATATAAAGTTGGTAGAATAATAGCAAGACCATTTGTAGGAACTAAAAAAGAAAACTTTAAACGTACTTCAAATAGAAAAGATTATGCTTTAAAACCACCAACAAAAACAGTGTTAGATGCTCTTTGTGAGAAAAGCTTAGATGTTATAGGCATAGGCAAGATAGGAGATATTTACTCTTACCAAGGGATAACTAAAAGTATAAAAAGTAAAAGTAATGAAGCTGGAATGAATGAAGTTATATCTATTGCAAAAGAAAATTTATACAACGGATTAATATTCTTAAACTTAGTAGATTTTGATGCTTTATATGGACACAGAAGAGATGTAGAGGGTTATAAGAAATCATTAGAGGTCTTTGATTATCAATTAGGAATTCTTATCAAAAATCTTAAAGAGGATGATCTTTTAATAATAACAGCAGATCACGGTAATGACCCGACGTTTAAGGGAACGGATCATACAAGAGAATATGTACCAGTTATAGTTTATAATAAATCTTTAAAAGATCCTAAAGAAATACCTAAGCTTAAGACTATGGCAGATATAGGAGTTACTATATTAGATAATTTTAGTGAAGAAAATCAAACTTACAATTTTGAAATCGGAAAATCATTCATGGATGTTATTAAATAATAAATTATAGGAGTGAATAGTATGAAGAACTTATATAACAAAATAGTTGAAAGTACTACATATATAAAATCGAAAATTAAAATAGTACCACGAATAGGATTAATACTAGGTTCTGGTTTAGGAGTATTAGCGGATGAAATAGAAAATCCAATAATAATAAGTTATGATGAAATACCAAATTTCCCAGTATCAACAGTAGAAGGTCACAAGGGTCAATTAGTTATAGGACAATTACAAGGAAAAGATGTTGTAGCGATGCAAGGAAGATTTCACTACTATGAAGGATACATAATGCAAGATACTACTTTTCCGATAAGAGTAATGAAAGCATTAGGTGTTGAGATTGTATTTGTGACTAATGCAGCAGGTGGAGTCAATAAAGAATTTATACCAGGGGATTTAATGATAATAAAGGATCATATAAATTTTGGTGGATATAATCCATTAATAGGATCAAATGACAATAGATTAGGAGTTAGATTTCCAGATATGTCTAAAGCTTATACTCCAGAATATATAGAAGTTGCTAGAAAATGTGCGAAAGAACTAGAAATAAACATAAAAGAAGGCGTATATGCATTCTTCACTGGTCCTACATATGAAACACCAGCAGAGGTAAGAATGGCTAGAGTTTTGGGGGCTGATGCAGTAGGAATGTCTACAGTACCAGAAGTAATAGTTGCTTCTCACAGTGATCTTAAAGTTGTAGGTATATCTTGTATAACCAATATGGCAGCAGGTATATTAGACCAACCTTTAAATCATGAAGAAGTTATAGAGACTACACAAAAAGTTAAGCTACAGTTCTTGAATTTAGTTAAGAAAATAGTTAGTGAAATATAATTTTGATTGAAAAAATGATCACGTATATGTGTCATAAATAGAAGGAGATAGCATGTTAAAATTATTAAACGCCTTAGGAATATTTGTTTTGCTAGGAGTATTATATTTATTTTCAGCTAATAAAAAAGAAATTAATAAAAAGATGATCATAAAAGCTCTTGTTCTTCAATTTATTCTTTCATTTTTACTAGTAAAATTTCCATTAGGGAGAATGGTATTAGAAAGAGTATCAGATGTAGTAACTAACATATTGAGTTATGGAAGAGAAGGTTTAAGCTTCATATTTGGAGGATTGTCAGATTCAGCAATGCCAACGGGATTTATATTTGGAATACAAGTTCTAGGTAACATTATATTTATATCAGCACTTGTGGCGGCACTATACTATCTAGGTATCATAGGGTTTGTAGTCAAAGGAATCGGTGGGGTAATAGGAAAAATACTTGGAACTAGTAAAGTAGAAAGTTTTGTTGCTGTTGCAAATATGTTTTTAGGTCAAACTGAATCACCAATACTTGTAAGTAAGTATTTAAGAAGTATGACTGAAAGTGAAATAATGTTAGTTTTAATATCCGGTATGGGTAGTATGTCAGCTACAGTACTTATGGGTTATGCAGGAATGGGTATACCTATGGAATATCTTTTAATAGGAGGAGCACTAGTTCCGTTAGGAAGTATTATAGTATCTAAGCTTATACTTCCTGAAAAAGTAATAGAAACATCAAATATAGAAGAAATAGTTGTACATTCAGACGGAAATGCAGCTTCACAAGAAGCTACACTTGCTATGACAAAGTTAGCATCTGATGAAGTGAGTATAGACAATAAAGGTGATAATACAAACCTAATATCTGCTATATCTCAAGGTGCTAATGATGGGCTTAACATGGCTCTTGGTATAGGTGCATCACTTATAGCAATAATATCATTAGTTGCATTAGTTAATGGATTGTTAGGAGTATTTGGAGTATCATTAGAGCAAATATTATCTATTATATTTGCTCCTATAGGATTATTAATGGGTGTACCAAAAGAAAATATATTAACTGCGAGTCAATTACTTGGAAGTAAGTTAGTATTAAATGAATTCGTTGCTTTTGGTCAATTAGGTCAAATATTAAGCACATTAGATTATAGATCAGGATTAATGATGTCTATATCTCTTACAGGATTTGCGAATATATCTAGTATGGGTATATGTATATCTGGTATATCTGTATTTTGTCCAGAAAAAAGAGAAATATTATCTAGATTAGCATTAAAAGGTATGCTAGGTGGATTCTGTGTAAGCTTATTAAGTGCTTTGATAGTAGGTTTAATAGTAGCTATATAATTTAAAAAGTATTGTCATATATGACAATACTTTTTAAATTGATAAATTATGAATTTAGTCGGGGGAATATCATGTATAAACAATTAGAAAATCATGCTATAAATATAAGACAGAATATAGTTGAAATGATAACAGAGTCAAAGTCAGGCCATCCAGGTGGATCATTATCATCAGTTGAAATACTTACGTATTTATATTTTAAAGAAATGAATATAAATGAAAATAATCTAAATATGAAAGAAAAAGACTATTTTGTATTGTCTAAAGGGCATGCAGCTCCAGTACTATATGCTACTTTAAGTGAAAGAGGATTTATACCAAAAGAAGAACTTATGACATTAAGAAAAATAGGATCTAGACTACAAGGACATCCGGATAGTAAAAAGATAGATGAAATAGATGTATCTACAGGATCTTTAGGACAAGGTATATCAAATGCAGTAGGATTGGCATTAGGAATAAAGATTGATGATGGAAACTCTAGAGTATATACCTTACTTGGAGATGGTGAATTACAAGAAGGAATAGTGTGGGAAGCTGTAATGAGTGCTTCTCATTACAAACTAGATAATTTAGTCGCAATTATTGATTATAACACACTACAGATAGATGGCAAAAATGAAGATGTAATGAATATTAAGCCTTTGGATAAAAAGTTTGAAAGCTTTGGGTGGAATGTAATAGTAATAGATGGACATGATTTTAACCAAATAGAACAAGCTTTTGATATGGCTAAAAAAATACATGATAGACCAAGTGTTATAGTTGCAAGAACGACAAAAGGTAAAGGTGTATCTTTCATGGAGAATAGTATAGGTTGGCATGGAAGTGCTCCAAATACTGAGCAAAGAGATATAGCTATAAATGAATTAGAAGATGTGAGAAAGGAGTGTTTATAATATGGGATTATCAACACGTGAAGCATATGGAAAAGCATTAGTTGAATTAGGAAGAAATAATGATCAGATAGTAGTATTAGATGCAGACCTTTCAAAATCTACTAAAACATTAGAATTTGCAAAAGCATATCCAGAAAGATTTATAAATGTAGGTATAGCAGAGCAAAATCTTTTGGGAATAAGTTCAGGTTTAGCTGGGTATGGCAAGATACCTTTTACTAGTACTTTTGCAGTATTTGCAACAGGTAGAGCATTTGAAATAATCAGAAACTCAATATGTTATCCAAAGGCTAATGTAAAAATAGCTGCAACTCATGCAGGAATAACTGTAGGAGAAGATGGGGGATCTCATCAATCTATAGAAGATATAGCAATAATGAACTCCTTACCTAATATGAGTATATTAGTTCCTGCTGATGCTAAAGAAACAAATGAAATAATAAAGTATGCAGCTAAACATGTAGGACCCGTATATATAAGATTAGGAAGACTTAATAGCGTAGATATATTTAGAGATGATTATAAATTTGAATATGGAAAAGGTGTATGTTTAAAGGAAGGTAATGATTGTACAATAATTTCTACTGGACTTATGACAGACATGGCAAAAAAAGCTTGTGAAGAACTTAAAAATGAAGGAATAGATATAAGATTAATACATATGCCTACTATAAAACCGATAGATAGAGAAATAATAGAAAAAGCAGCTAAGGAGACCGGTTTTATATTAACTTGTGAGGAACATTCAGTAGTGGGTGGATTAGGACAAATAGTAGCTGGAGTTACTTCTGAAACATCACCAACTAAAGTTATTAAGTTAGGAATAAATGATGTATTTGGAGAATCAGGCACTCCAGAACAGTTACTAGAGAAGCATGGCTTAACAACAGAAAATATAATTAATATGATAAAAGAAAACCTAAATAAAAATAAATTATAATGGGAGAATTTATATGAAAATATTTATAGATACAGCAAATGTAAGTGAGATAATAGAAGCTAATAGCTGGGGCATAATAGATGGAGTTACAACTAATCCGTCACTTATAGCAAAAGAAGGAAGAGATTTACAAGAAGTAATAAATGAAATTTGTACTATAGTTGATGGACCAATAAGTGCAGAAGTAATAAGTTTAGAAGCTGATAAAATGATTAAGGAAGCTATGGATTTAGTAAGATTACATAAGAATATAGTTATAAAGATACCTATGTGTATAGAAGGGTTGAAGGCAGTTAAGTTATTAACTGAAAGGGATATAAAGACAAATGTGACATTAATATTCTCATCTCAGCAAGCTTTATTAGCTGCAAAAGCTGGAGCTACATATGTAAGTCCATTTGTAGGAAGAGTTGATGATATAGGAATTAAAGGTAGTGAGTTAATAACTGAAATAGCTAATATATTTAAAACTCATAGTATGAAAACAGAAATAATTGCAGCAAGTATAAGGAATCCTATACATATATCTGAATGTGCTTTAGCAGGAAGTGATATAGTAACTATACCATTTGGGGTATTAAAGCAAATGGTTAAGCATCCTCTCACTGATATAGGTATAGAAAAGTTTTTAGCTGATTATAGCAAGAGATAATTTGATTTACCTAAATATTATGATAGTTATAAATTAACTTTATATAATATTTAAGTAATTAAAGAATAATTAAATTTAAAATGATGGAGATTATTCATGAGATTCCCATTTAATACTGAAATACACAAAAAAGGTATTGATTTTTCAATCAATACCTTTTTTGATCACAAATTTTTCTATAATGAGTCAAATAAATTAATAGTGTTTATAGTATTGAAAAAATATATAGGCAGCAATATAATGAAATTATAACATGTCATAAAATGTAAAAAAGGGATGGGGAGAATTGAAAAAGACAATATCGTTAGAAGAAGTCATAAATATAGAATCATTTCAAAAGATACAAGATGATATAGCTAAAGCTACTGATACAGCTATAATAATGGTTGATTATACAGGAAGACCAATAACTAGTCATAGTAATTGTACTAAATTTTGCTCTAGAATGAGAGAAATAAAAGAATACTCAGTACTTTGTGAAAAGTGCGATTCTAGAGGAGGTATAGAGTCAGCAAGAACAAAAGAGGCATATATATATAAGTGCCATAAAGGAATAGTAGACTTTGCAGTTCCAATAATAGTAGGAGACCAGTATTTAGGAGCTATTATGGGTGGGCAAATTTTAGTTGAAGATGACGAGAGTTTAGATCTAGAAGAAGTTGTAAGAAGAAATACGGATTTTAGACATCTAGATGACAAAACAATTAAAGAGTTAGAAGAAGAGTACAAAAACCTTCCAACTGTTAAATTTGAAAAAGTAAAGGCAATAGCGCAAATGATGTTCCACACTAGTAATTATATAGTTCAAGCCGCTGTAAACAATAGATTATCGAATGAATCTATTAGAAAAGTAACTTTTCAAAAAAATAATGAAAGTACAATAGACGATGTATATATAGGTAGTGAAGAAAATATAAATGTTAATTTAAAAACTAACGAAAATGATGACGATTCACCAATAATAAAGGCAATTGAATATATAGATGAAAACATACATGAGAATATAACTTTAGATAAGATGGCATTTGTTTGTAATTTAAGTCAATGCTACTTTAGTAAATTATTTAAAAAGGAGACAGGACTGAATTTTATAACATATTTAAATGATAAAAAGATTGCAAAAGCTAAACAATTATTAAAAAATACAGATAATCCGATAAATAATATTGCTATAGACTTAGGATTTGAAGATTGTGGGTATTTTATAAGACTGTTTAAAAAGCTAGAAGGTATAACACCAAAAAAATACAGAGATTTATATAAAATGGGTAGTTCTATTTAATAATAGGACTATTTTTTTATACAAAAATTGTCCTATGCAAAAAAGTCCTATTTGATAAGTAAGTTAAAGACTAAAATTTTAAATAAAAAGACAAAACACTAGGATGTATTTGATTTCAAAAAAAGTTAAACTTATAACAAACGAAGAAATACATAACTTAAGGGGGAAATATGAAATTGAAATCAAAAAGATTTGAAGCATTAGCTAAACGTCCTGTAAATCAAGATGGACTTATTGGTGAATGGTCAGATGAAGGATTAGTAGCAATGGATAGCCCTAATGATCCTAAACCTTCTATAAAGATAGAAGATGGTAAGGTTATTGAGTTAGATAATAAAAAAAGAGAAGATTTTGATATGATAGATAAGTTTATAGCTGATTATTCTATAAACTTAGAAAAAGCGGAAGAATACATGAGTTTAGGCTCTTTAGAAATAGCTAGAAAATTAGTAGATATAAATGTTGGAAGAGAAGAAATAGTTGAAATAAGTACATCTATAACTCCGGCTAAAATAGTTGAAGTTGTATCACATATGAATGTTGTTGAGATGATGATGGCAATGCAAAAAATGCGTGCAAGAAAGACTCCATCAAATCAATGTCACGTAACAAATGTAAAAGACAATCCAGTTCAAATAGCTGCTGATGCTGCAGAAGCAGGAATAAGAGGATTTTCAGAACAAGAAACAACAGTAGCAATAACAAGATATGCACCATTTAATGCAATAGCAATACTTATAGGTTCTCAGGTTGGACGTGGAGGAGTATTAACTCAATGTTCCGTAGAGGAAGCAACAGAACTTGACTTAGGTATGAGAGGATTAACTAGTTATGCGGAGACCGTTTCTGTTTATGGTACAGAATCAGTATTCACAGATGGTGATGATACTCCATGGTCAAAAACATTTCTAGCATCAGCTTATGCATCAAGAGGGTTAAAAATGAGGTATACTTCGGGGACAGGTTCTGAAGCACTAATGGGATATGCAGAGGGTAAATCAATGCTTTACTTAGAAGCAAGATGTATATATATAACTAAAGGTGCAGGAGTTCAAGGGCTTCAAAATGGTGCTGTTAGTTGTATTGGAATGACAGGGGCAGTACCATCAGGAATAAGAGCAGTACTTGCAGAAAACTTAATATGTTCAATGCTTGATATAGAGTGTGCATCAGGAAATGACCAAACATTCTCACACTCAGATATAAGAAGAACAGCTAGAACTTTAATGCAGATGTTACCAGGAACAGACTTTATATTTTCAGGATATAGCGCAGTTCCAAACTATGATAACATGTTTGCAGGTTCAAACTTTGATGCAGAAGATTTTGATGATTACAATATACTTCAAAGAGACTTAATGGTAGATGGTGGTCTTAGACCAGTAAATGAAGATGAAACAATAGCAATAAGAAATAAGGCAGCAAGAGCAATACAAGCAGTATTCAAAGAACTTGAATTTCCAACTATAACAGATGAAGAAGTAGAAGCCGCAACTTATGCACACGGAAGTAAAGATATGCCAGAAAGAAATATAGTTGAAGATTTAAAAGCAGCAGAAGAGATGTTAAAAAATAGAATAACAGGGCTAGATATAGTAAAAGCATTAAGTAAACATGGATTTGATGATGTTGCGACAAATATATTAAATATGCTTAAACAAAGGGTTACAGGGGATTACTTGCAAACATCAGCAATATTAGATGAAAAATTTGATGTAATAAGTGCTGTTAATGATATAAATGATTACCAAGGTCCTGGAACTGGATATAGGATAAGTGAAGAAAGATGGAATGAAATAAAAAATATACCAAACATAATAAAACCAGAAGATATAGATTAAGGGGGTGGATATATATGGATAAGTTTGAAATGCCAGATCTTCAAATAGAAGAAATTGGAGATGCTAACGTTGGAACAAGATCAGATGAGGTTGTTATAGGTATAGGACCTTCATTTTTAAAGCATCAAACAAAAACTATAGTAAATGTACCACATGAAGAGGTTTTAAGAGAAATTATAGCAGGGATAGAAGAAGAAGGATTACATGCACGTGTAGTTAGAGTATTAAGAACTTCGGATGTTTCATTTATAGGAAATGATGCAGCAAAATATAGTGGTTCGGGAATAGGGATAGGAATACAATCAAAAGGTACAACTATAATACATCAAAAAGATTTACTACCGTTAAATAATATAGAATTATTTCCACAAGCTCCACTTTTAGATTTAGAAACTTTCAGATTAATAGGTAAAAATGCAGCTAAGTACGCTAAAGGAGAATCTCCAAATCCAGTACCTACTAGAAATGATCAAATGGCTAGACCTAAATTTATGGCAATAGCTGCGTTACTTCATATAAAAGAAACCAAACATATAGTAGAGAATAGTAAGCCAGTACAAATAGAATTTAAGTTTTAATTAGAGAAAGGAGATAGATTATGCAAACAATTAAAATGACTTCTAAAGAATACCCTTTAGCTACCAAGGTACCAGATATTATAAATACACCTACAGGAAGAAGATTAAATGAAATAACATTAGAAAGTGTCATTCAAGGTGAAATAAAGCCGGAAGATATAAGAATATCTAAAGAAACATTAGAAATGCAGGCACAAATAGCGGAACAAATGAATAGACACGCGGTAGCAAGAAACTTTAGAAGAGCAGGTGAACTTATAAATGTTCCAGATACAAGAGTGCTTGAAATGTATAATGCATTAAGACCATATAGATCTACGAAAGAAGAATTATTAGCTATAGCAGATGAACTTGAAAATGAATATGATGCTAAAGTAAATGCAGAATTTGTAAGAGAAGCATCTCGAGTTTACGAAGAGAGAAAAAAATTAAGAGTAGAGTAATAAAAGGATGTAACTGATATGAAAATAATAGCAGGTGTAGATATTGGAAATGCTACTACAGAAGTAGCACTTGCAAAAGTATATGATAATAAAACAGAGTTTATTTCAAGTGGTATAGCTCCAACAAGTGGTATAAAAGGTACTAAAGATAATATAGATGGAGTTATTGCATCCTTAAAAAGAGCACTTATAAGTGCTAATTTACAAATGAGTGATTTAGATTTAGTAAGAATAAATGAAGCAGCACCAGTTATAGGTGATGTTGCTATGGAGACTATAACGGAAACTATAATAACTGAATCAACTATGATAGGCCATAATCCATCTACACCTGGTGGACAAGGTCTTGGAATTGGAAAAACAATAAATATAAAAGACTTAGATTTGCTAAATGGTGATGATTTAGAGGAAAGTTATATTCCTTTAATTTTAAAAGAAATGAACTTTTTAGAAGCATCTCTTAGAATAAATCATGCAGTTGAAAATGGAATTAATATAACTGGTGCAATAGTTCAAAACGATGATGCTGTGTTAATAAATAATAGACTTAATAAAAGTATACCTATAGTTGATGAGGTAACTTTATTGGATAAGGTCCCTTTAAATATGCTATGTGCAGTAGAAGTTTCAGCACCTGGAAATGTTATAGATACACTTTCAAATCCTTATGGTATAGCAACTGTATTTAATTTAACTCCAGAAGAAACTAAGATTATAGTACCAATATCTAGAGCTTTAATAGGAAATAGATCAGCAGTAGTTATAAAAACTCCTAATGGTGATGTAAAAGAGAAAAAAATACCTGCTGGAAAAATGACTATAGAAGGCGAAAGAAGAAAAGAAGTTGTTGACGTAGAGCAAGGTGCAAATAAGATAATGAATGCCATAAACTTAAGCCTACCGATTACAGATATAAAGGGCGAATCGGGGACTAATGTAGGTGGAATGATTGAAAGGGTAAGGCAAGTAATGAGTGGACTTACTAATCAAAAAATATCAGACATAAAAATTCAGGACTTATTAGCAGTTGACACTTTTACTCCACAAAAAGTAAAGGGTGGATTAGCAAAAGAATTTTCTATGGAAAATGCTGTTGGAATAGCTGTAATGGTCAAAGCAGATAAGCTTCAAATGCAAATGATAGCGGAAGAATTAGAAAACATATTAGGTATAAAAGTAGAAGTTGGAGGAGTAGAAGCTGATGTTGCAATAAAAGGAGCATTAACAACTCCAGGAACCAGTGCTCCACTTGCAATACTTGATATGGGAGCAGGATCTACAGATGCGTCTATAATAAATAAGCAAGGTGAAGTTAAATCTATACACCTAGCTGGTGCAGGAAATATGGTGACTATGCTTATAAAATCTGAGCTTGGAATTGAAGATTTTTATCTTGCAGAAGATATAAAAAAATATTCTATTGCTAAGGTAGAATCATTGTTTAACATAAGATATGAAGATGGCACTGTAGAATTTTTTGAAAAGCCCCTAGACCCATCTATATTTGCAAAAGTTGTAATTATAAAAAATGGTGAATTAATACCTATAGATGGACAAAACTCAGTAGAAAAAATAAAGAGTGTAAGAAGACAAGCAAAAGAAAAAGTATTTGTTACTAACTGTTTAAGAGCCTTAAGTATAGTTTCCCCTACAGGTAACATAAGGGATATAGAGTTTGTTGTTTTAGTTGGTGGATCATCTTTAGATTTTGAAATTCCACAATTTATAACAGATTCGCTATCTCATTATGGAATTGTTGCTGGTAAAGGGAACATAAGAGGTACAGAAGGACCTAGAAATGCAGTAGCAACAGGACTTATATTAGCTTCTAAATAAGGAGTTTACTATGATTATAAAAAGTTATGATTTAGATACACCAAGTATTTATGTAATTCATTGTAACGATATAGGACTAGAAAATTTTAAGGAAATTTTATGGGGAATAGAAGAAGAATGCATTCCATATAAAGTGGAAAATAGTGAAATTGAAATATCTGAATGTCTAAGTCATGAGGCATCTTTAAAGTCTAAATTAGGAATAGGCATAGGAATAAGTAGTGAAAAAATAACTTTAACGACTAGTAAATTAGATGAGAATAGTCCATTAATAACTATAGATATTAATGATGATTATGATGAGTTAAGATGTTTAGGTTCTAATGGTGCTAGATTGGTGAAGGGTATAGAACTAAAAAATTTAGGGGGATAAAAAATGAAAAAACTAAATGAATTTAAAGAATTAAGTTTAGATGTAGTTAAAGTAATGGCTAAAGCTGCTGAAGAAAAAGCATTAGAAATAAATGTTCCTGTAGTAATTGCAGCCGTTGATAAAGGTGCAAATCTTATGCTAATGCATAGAATGGAAGATGCATTCGTGACAAGTATAGATATAGCAATAAACAAAGCATTTACATCAGCTTGTTTGAGGCAAGGTTCACATGAGATAACAGATGCTATTCAACCAGGAGCATCTTTATATGGACTTCAACTTACAAATAACGCAAGAATCGTTCCATTTGGTGGAGGTTTACCAGTAGTAGTAGATGGTGTAGTTGTTGGTGCGATAGGCGTAAGTGGAGGAACAGTAAATGAAGATATGTTAATAGCCCAAGCTGCTGTTGATGCTTTTTATAAATAAAAAATATAAAACAATAATATAACAATTTGGAGGAGTATAAAATGAGTAGAATGTATGATTATTTAGTACCTAGTGTAAACTTTATGGGGCCAGGATGTTTAAAAGTTATTGGTGAAAGGGCTAAGATGTTAGGTGGAAAGAAGGTTTTAATAGTTACAGATAAATTCTTAAGAAACCAAGAAGGTGGAGCTGTTGAACAAACAATAAAATATTTAACAGAAGCAGGAATTGAAGTAGCTATATATGATGGAACAGAACCAAATCCAAAAGATACTAATGTAGCTGATGGTTTAAAAATATTCAAAGAAGAAAAATGCGATATGATAATTACAGTAGGTGGAGGTTCTCCGCATGATTGTGGTAAGGGGATAGGTATAGCTGCAACTCACAAAGGAGATTTATATGACTACGCAGGTATAGAAACTCTAACAAATGCATTACCACCAATAATAGCAGTAAACACGACAGCAGGAACTGCAAGTGAAGTAACTAGACACTGTGTTATAACTAATACAAAAACAAAAGTTAAATATGTTATAGTTAGTTGGAGAAACTTACCATTAGTATCTTTTAATGACCCAGAGCTAATGGTTGGAAAACCGGCAGGACTTACTGCAGCTACAGGAATGGATGCATTAACTCATGCAGTAGAAGCTTACGTTTCTAAAGATGCAAACCCTGTAACAGATGCATCTGCAATACAATCTATAAAATTAATAGCTAACAATTTAAGACAAGCTGTTGCTATGGGAGATAATATAGAAGCTAGAACAAATATGGCATATGCTTCATTATTAGCTGGTATGGCATTTAATAATGGTAACTTAGGTTATGTTCATGCTATGGCTCACCAATTAGGTGGATTATACGATATGCCACATGGTGTTGCGAATGCAATGTTATTACCTCATGTTTGTAAATACAATGTAATATCTAACCCACAAAAATTTGCTGATATAGCTGAGTTTATGGGCGAAAATATAGATGGATTATCAGTTCATGAGGCAGCAGAAAAGGCTATAGATGCAATGTTTAGATTATCTAATGATATAGGTATACCAACATCATTAAAAGAAATGGGTATAAAAGAAGAAGATTTTGAATATATGGCTGAAATGGCACTTAAGGATGGAAATGCTTTCAGTAATCCAAGAAAAGGTAATGAAGAAGATATAATAAATATCTTTAAAGCAGCATATTAATATACTCATTAAGAAATGACAGGGGAATTTTATGTAAAATTACAAATATAAAGATTATAGAAGCAAAGTAAAAAATGAACTCCTATGGAGTTCATTTTTATTTGGAAAAATTAAGTGAAGATAAAATACGTTTTTGTATTTCAAAAGTATAATTTATGACAATATGTTTGAAAAACTTTCATTTTGGTATGACTATATTGTAAAAATTTTATAATATAATTTATAAGGAGTACTAAAAGATGAAACATTTATTTACAGAAAAAGTTGTACCTATAGAGTCTGACAACAAAGCTATAAAAATAGACTACGATAAGTGTATAAAATGTGGTCTATGTAAGCGCGTATGTGAAAGAGAAATAGGTGTTGCCAATTTCTTTGATTTAGAGAAAACTAATGATATAGCAATATGTATAAACTGTGCACAATGTGCTCAAGCTTGTCCAGTTGGAGCTATAACTCAAGTTGAAGATATACATAGAGTTAAAGAGGCAGTAGAAGATAAAGATAAGATAGTAATATTTAACACAGCACCAGCAGTTCGTGTTGCATTAGGTGAAGAATTTAAGATGGAAGCTGGAAGTTATGTTGAAGACAAGATGGTTCAAGCCCTTAGAGAACTAGGTGGAGACTATGTATTTGATGTTACATTTGGAGCTGACATGACTATTATGGAAGAAGCAAACGAGCTTGTAAAAAGAATAGTTGAAAAAAATGAAAATATACCACAATTCACAAGTTGCTGTCCAGGATGGGTTACATTTGTAGAAACTTTCTATCCTGAGTTATTAGACAACTTATCTACTGCTAAGAGCCCAATTTCTATGCAGGGAGCAACTATAAAAACATATTTTGCTAAAAAAGCAAACATTAATCCAAGTAAAATTGTAAATGTTACAATTACGCCATGTACAGCTAAAAAGTTTGAAATAGATAGACCAGAGATGAATGACTCAGCTAAATTTAACAATATAGAAGGTCTAAGAGACAACGATATTATAATAACTACTAAAGAACTAGCTAAATGGATTAAAGAAGAAGGAATTGACTTTGAAAATCTAGAAGGATCTAAGTTTGATAGTATGTTAGGTTTAGGTAGTGGTGCTGGAGTTATATTTGGTAATAGTGGTGGTGTTACAGAAGCTGCTGTTAGAACTGCATATCATTCAATAACAGGTGAAGATCCTACTGGGGAACTTTTAAGCTTTGAGCCAGTAAGGGGGCTAGATGGAGTAAAAGAAGCATCGATAACTATAAAGGATGTTAACTTAAAATTAGCTGTAGTACAAGGAACTGCTCATGCAAGAAAATTAATTGAAAAGATAAAAAATAAAGACGTTGATTATGATTTTGTTGAGGTAATGGCCTGTAAAGGTGGTTGTATAGGTGGCGGTGGTCAACCTAAAACTACAAAAGTGATAAATGATAAAATAAGACTTAGCCGTATAGATGGATTATACGAAAAAGATGAAGAGTTAAATATAAAGTGTAGTTATCAAAATCCAGATATAATAGCAGTATACAATGAATTTTATCAAGAGCCATTATCACACCTAGCACATGAGCTTTTACATACATCATATGAATCAAAACAACATATGCTAGGCCTTGATAATTATGAAGAGATACCTTCAACAGATGAAATTATATAATTTGTAAAGGCTAAGATTTTTTAGTAGGCTGTCTTAAATACATATATTTTTAGGACAGCTTATTTATATTAAATTATAAAAAAAAAAAATATTAAAAATTTTATGAATTCTAAATATTATAAATTACAAAAAGTTA
Source organism: Desulfovibrio sp. Marseille-P6017 (assembly GCA_900604495.1). Next base: position 233,398 of record UWOR01000003.1, read on the forward strand.
TGAGATATACACTTAAGTAAAGAAAATATTATTATTAAATAGAGGTGACAAAGTGGATATTAAAGCTATAATACAAAAGTTATATGATACTAATGATGCATCAAGAGAAGAATTACTGTATTTATTAGATAATATAGATGATGATAGTAAGAAATTTCTTATAGATAAAGCTTACAAAACAAGATATAAATATTTTAAAAATACAGTATTTATTAGAGGTCTAATAGAAATTAGTAGCTATTGTAAAAAAGACTGTTTATACTGTGGGCTTAGAAGAAGTAATAAAAATGCTGAAAGATATAGATTAGATACTGAGGATATAATAGAGTGTGCAAAAAGAGGAGATAAGCTGGGATATAAGACTATAGTTTTACAAGGTGGAGAAGATGCTTTTTACACTGATGAAAAAATGATAGAAATTATAAAAGTTATTAAAAAAGAACTTCCAACTAGTGCACTAACTTTATCTATTGGGGAAAGAAGTTATGATTCTTATAAAAAGTTATATGAAGCTGGAGCAGATAGATTTTTACTTAGACATGAAAGTGCAACTAAGAGCTTATATGAATCTATTCATAATAATGAATTATTTGAAGAAAGAAGAAGATGTTTAAGAGATTTAAAGGAAATAGGATTCCAAGCAGGTGCAGGATTTATGGTAGGATTACCTAATCAAACTAATGAAGATTTAGTAAATGACTTAAGATTTGTAAAAGAATTAGAGCCCGCTATGTGTGGTATAGGTCCATTTATTCCTCATAAAGATACACCTCTTAGAGATTGTAGTGCAGGTACTACAGAAAAGACTGTAATATTACTTGCAATAACAAGATTATTACTACCAAAGGTGCTTTTACCTGCAACTACAGCACTTGCAAGTATTGATAGTAATGGAAGAAATGAAGGTTTAAGAGCTGGAGCAAATGTTATAATGCCAAATTTATCCCCAATGAGCGTTAGAAAAAAGTATTCTTTATATAATAACAAAGCATTTATATTAGATGAAGATGCGGAGTATAGAAATAGTATAGAAGAAAAACTAAAGGAAGCGGGATTTGAACTTGTTGTTTCAAGAGGGGATAATCCAGATTTTGTATAGTTTTGTAGCTTTGATAAATGAAGTTAATTTTAATATAAAAGGAGAAGAGTAATGTTCATAGATAATAATTTTATATACAAAATATTAGAAGAAACAAAAAGTCCAAGTAATAAAGAAATTAAAGAAGTTTTAGAAAAAGCTAAAAAAAGAAATGGATTATCATATAAAGATATAGCTATATTACTTCAAGCTGAAGATGAAAATGATTTAAAGGAAATATATAAATTAGCTGGAGAAATAAAAAGAGATATATATGGAAAAAGAATAGTGGTATTTGCGCCACTTTATGTGAGCGATTATTGCGTAAATAACTGTGTATACTGTGGTTATAGAAGAGATAATAAGTTTACAAGAAGAAAGTTAACTATGGAAGAAGTTGCAGAAGAAGTTAGAATTCTAGAGCAAATGGGGCATAAAAGATTAGCATTAGAACTTGGTGAAGATCCAGTAAATACACCTATAGATTATGCTTTAGAATGTTTAGATACAATATATAAAACTCAAAATTCAAATGGAGAAATAAGAAGAGTTAATGTAAATATAGCGGCTACTACTATTGAAAACTATAAAAAACTGAATGAAAAAGGAATTGGTACATATATACTATTCCAAGAAACATATCATGAAGATTCTTATAATAAGATGCATCCCAAATCTCTAAAAGGAAATTATGAATATCATTTAACTGCCTTTGATAGAGCTATGGAAGCTGGAATAGATGATGTTGGAGCGGGTGTACTGTTTGGACTAGCTGATCCTAGATTTGAAGTATTAGGACTTATGATGCACAATGCTCACTTAGAAGAAAAGTATGGAGTAGGATTCCATACTATATCAGTGCCAAGACTACAACCTGCTAAGGGAGTTACACTTGAAAACTACCCATATTTATTGGATGATAAAATGTTTAAAAAAGTAGTAGCAATACTAAGAATTGCAGTTCCGTTTACAGGTCTTATACTTTCAACAAGAGAAACACCAGAGATGAGAAGAGAATTACTTAAGTATGGAGTAAGTCAAATATCTGCAGGATCATCTACAGGTGTTGGTGGATATAAGCAAAGAGAAAATGGAGAAGAAGTAAAACAATTTAAAACTAACGATGAAAGAAGTCCAATAGAAATATTAAAGGAATTATTAGATGATGGATATATACCAAGTTACTGTACCGCATGTTATAGAAAAGGAAGGACTGGAGATAGATTTATGTCTCTTGCGAAATCAGGGAATATAAAATATGTTTGTGAGCCTAATGCAATCATGACCCTTCTTGAGTTTACTTTAGACTATGGAGATAAAGAACTATATGATAAAGCTCAAAAACTTATAGATACTGAGGTAGAAAATATACAAAGAGAAGATATTAAGAATTTGACTAAAGTAAGTTTAGAAAAAATGAAAAATGGTGAAAGAGACTTCTATTTATAGGAGTTATAGGAGGTAAGTATGAATATTACTCCAAATTCAAATAGAAAACATATTGGAATATATGGAAATACAAATAGTGGAAAATCATCTCTTATGAATAATATTTTAGGACAAGATATATCTCTTGTATCCAGTGTAGAGGGAACTACTACTGATCCTGTACAAAAGGCTATGGAACTTATACCATATGGTCCTGTTTTATTTATTGATACAGCAGGTCTTGAAGATAAAACTGAACTTGGAGCTATAAGAGTTAAAAAAAGTTATGAGTTTTTAAAAAGACTAGATTTTGCTTTATATATATTTGATGCAGCAAATCCTGACCTAGATACTTATAAAACTTGGAAAAGAGAAGCAGCTAGATACAATGTAGATCATTCTATAGTTATAAATAAAATAGATACTATAAGCAAAGAAGAAATAGATAACTTAGTTAAAAACTTTAATGAATATATTCTTGTTTCAGCTAAGGATAAATGTGGAATTGATAATCTAAAAAGTAAAATAATAAAGCACTTACAAGATGGAGAAGAAGAAAAAACTATTGTTGGTGACTTATTAGAATATGGTTCGAAGGTAGTTCTAGTAGTTCCAATCGATAGTGAAGCACCAAAGGGAAGGATAATTCTCCCACAGGTACAAGTTATAAGGGATTGTTTAGACCATGGTATAAAGACTTATATTGTAAGAGATACTGAACTTGAAGAAGCATTAAGTGAATTAAAAGATATAGATTTAGTTATAACTGATTCTCAAGTATTTAAGGAAGTTGATAGTATAATACCTAAAAATATAAAGCTTACAAGTTTTTCAATATTATTTGCTAGACAAAAGGGTGATTTTAATGAGTTTTTAGAAGGAACAAAGAAACTTGATACTTTAAAACCAAATGATAAGATATTAATCTGTGAAAGTTGCACACACAATGTGTCACATGAAGATATAGGTAGAGTAAAGATACCTAATATGTTAAGAAAGATAGTAGGTGGAGACTTAAATATTGATTATACGATTGGATATGATTTTAAAGAAGACATTGAAGATTATGATTTAGTAATTCATTGTGGTGCATGTATGGTAAATAGAAAAAGTGTACTAAATAAAATAAGTAAATGCAAAGAACGAAATGTGCCTATAACTAATTACGGAATGGTAATAGCATATTTTACAGGAATATTAGATAGATCGGTGGAGATATTTAAATAATTTAAAATTATTAAAATATAAAGTCTTAACTAAAAGGAGCTACTTAAAAATAGAGAGTAGCTTCTTTTTTTTTAGAGGATAATAATAAGTATTATAGAAACTAATATATAATTAGGGGTGGGGATATTGATATATAAGTCGGGAAAGAATGGATATTACAAATCTTATGAGTATGCAAAGACTATATTAAGTAAAATGAAAAAGATAACAGCTTTTAAGGCTTTTAGTAATGAAGAACATGACTATTATGATGTAATAGATAATAATAAAAATTATTATAATTTGATTTTGTTTGATGAGGCTTCTAATGAATATTGGTTTGATAATAATTGTGGGTGTAAAGGAATGGGAAGTGTTTATAGTGAGAAGATTCTAAGATTAGTAGGAATTAGAGAAAATTATAACTTAGATTCAGAAAAAGAAATATATAAATTTAACTTATGTCCCAATAACCAGTTAAACCTTTTAGTTGTTGAGATTGATTTACTAAATAGGATTAATAAGTACTTTATAAATTCTTTAATAAGCATAGATTTTGAAACTGCTTATATAAGATATAAGGCTTTAGATAATTTACAAAAATTTGGTACTATAAGGTCTATTGATAATGCTGTAGGCGAAGATTTATATGTAAAGTATTTCAATAATTATAATTGTATGGAAAATGTTTGCGAAAATGACGGTATTAATAATATATTATTTTTAGACAGATATTTAAATAAAGATGTTAAGTCAAATATAGGAAGTAATATAAAAAAATTATTAGAATTAGAAAGAAAAATATATATAAAAGAAATTAAAAAAACAGAATATGAGATATATAGTTATTAATTTTAATTACATATTTAATTGTGGATGTTATTATCGTAATTAGTTTCTACTATTGATATAAAAGTTATACTTACAACTGAGACTTTAAAATTATCTATGAAAGGTTGCATAGGAAACTAATGAAATGTGGATAAATATGAGTGAAAATAAAAAAGATATGAATCAGAAGAAAATATAAATAAGATGAATAAAACAAGTAAAAATATATTTTTATATAAAAATATGATTTTAATATATACAATGTGAAATTAATATGTTAAATTGTATAAGTATTCAGCGAGAAATGACAAAGTTCGATTAAATTCAATAGGAAATGACTTAATAAAACGACATTTAAGATTTGACATATAAATTTAAACCTCCAAAAAAGACTGTATCGGTACAGTCTTTTTTTATTTGTAAACAATTATCTATCTAATAAATGGTGATTATTTAAATTAGTAAGTTGTAAAAATAATTTTAATTACTAGTAATTGAGATGAGGATGCATAACTTTATTTTCATATTAAATTTTAAATGCTTATACATTAATGTTTAAGAGCCTTATTAACTATTACAGAAAACCAACATAAAGATACACCTAAAATAGTATGACCAAGTCCTGAAATATGATTAAACATAGCAAAATCACTATTGTTAACTTGTAATATACCTCGAAATACTAATGTAGCAATAAAATAAATAAAACCGATATTATATGTTATAAGCCATGATTTAAAACTTTTTATACTTGATATATTAAAGTTTTTTTCTAATAACAATACAATTATAAAGAATATAAATCCAAGCATTAAAACATGAGTATGTGTCGTGCTTAGGGTAGTTATTCCGGTGAAGTTATTTATTTTTGTATATTCTCTATAAAATACTCCTAAAGCTAATCCTAATATTAAATAAAATGTTGATATTTTAAAATATTTTTGCATGTCATACCTCCAAATATTGAATAATAATATTTATACCTAAAAAATTTTAACTTAAACTAATCATATATTTATAGATATAAAAAATAAAAAAGGAAAGAATTGACATAAAATGTCTGATATGATAAAATTCTTTTTAAATTTAATAGGCAAACTTATGGAAACGTAGGGACGCAAAGCTATAGGGACTAAGGTTTTTAAACTATGTCAGCCAGTTGCCAAAGAGTACATTATACTTTTTGTTTTAAGATTTAATAGTTAATATTACAGCATGTGTTTGCATGAAAAATATTAAATTATAATAAGTCTGTATTAAGTTGCTCTTTTTGAGCAACTTTTTTTATTACAATTTAAAATATGTAAATTTAATGTACTTCTGAGGGCGATTAATCAGGAGGGAGAAATGAAAAAGAAATTAGCATCAATATTAGCTATATCTATAATAGCTACAAATACTACGCCTACAATTAATGTTTTTGCAGATGAGATTGTAAGAAACAAGGCAACAAGTATAGAAAAAGAAGTAAACAAAAATATGACGGTGGAGACTTTCAAAATAAAGAATTATGAAAACTTCGCTAGATATAATGATTCTTACAAGGTAAATATAAAATCTATAACGAACAATGGGGGTAAGTACAATCAAAGTATTATAACTAATGCTATAGATGGTAAACTAGAAACTCACTGGGAAACAGGAAGAGAAAATAAAGCTGACTTTAAAAATGAGGTAGAATTTGAATTTGAAAACATTGAAAAAATAAACCGATTAGCTTATGCTACTAGACAAGATGGAGCAAGACCTAAGGGATATCCGAAGGTTGCACAAATATTAGTTACAGATTCTGATGAATCAGAATATACGTTAGTAGGTGAAGTTGCAAGTAATAGGGTAACCGGAGACATGGTTGAATTTAAATTTGATACAGTAGAAGCTAAGAAAGTTAAATTTATATTCTCTGATGCTCATGATGGTTGGGCAAGTGCTTCTGAGTTTTGGTTTTATAAAGAAGATAAAATTTTAGATAAAATGGAAAACATTTTTACAAATGACGATATGAATGAAGTTAATCCAGAGTTTACTAATTTAGAATCTCTTAAATCTTTAGAGAAAGAAGCTAAAAATCATCCATTCTATACAAACTTCAAGGAAGATATATATAATGCTATAACCATATTAGAAGGTGAAAAATTAGAAAGTACTTTAGCTAAAGTATCTAAATTAACTGCATATGGTACAGAATATCAAGATGATTATAATGAAAAATTTATGATACCAACAAGTAAAATAACAAAAGTAGAAGCTAATGGGGGAATATATCCAGGAACTAAATATGAATATATGTTTGATGGAGATCCTAATACACATTGGGAAACTAACAAAAGCAATAGCATGGATTTTACAAATGAAATAACACTAACTTTAGATGAAGCGCAAATTATAGATAGATTAGCTTATAAAGCAAGAAGTTCAAATAATAAGGGGTTCCCTACAAAATTTGAAATACAAGTTTCAGAAACATCTAAAGGAGAAACATTCCAGACAATAGCAACTGGAGAAGCTAAGGTAACAAGTGATATGGTTGAATTTAAGTTTGCTCCTACTAAAGCTAAAAGGGTTAAATTAGTATTTAATCAATGTAACACTGGTAGAGCCTTTGCTTCAGAAATTAGATTATACAAGAAAGATGAATTAAGTGAAAAGTACTCTACATTATTTACAAATGACAAGAAAAATGAAATTAGTAGTGAGTTTAATTCTATAGATAAACTAGGAAATTTTGCTAAGGAATTAGAACAACATCCTTTATATAATTTATATAAAGAAGGTATAAATGATGCTAGATTAATACTTGAAAATAAGAAGGTTACATATGTAGATGCAAGAGTATCAAAATTTAAAGCCTTTGGTTCACCAGAGTTAGCAGAGTATGACAAAGCTTATAAAATAGATAATAGTCGTATAGTAAATATAACTACTAACGGAGGTCACTATTCTAATGAAGTAATAGCAAGAGCAATAGATGGTAATATTGAAACTTCTTGGCATTCAAGTAAAACAAATAATGAAAACCACATTAATGAAGTTACAATGACATTAGACCAACTAGAAACTATAGATAAGATAATTTACACTTCACCTAGAGCTAGAGGATTTGCAGAAGAATTTGACATATATGTATCTAAAACTTTAGAAGGTGAAACTTTCGAGAAGGTTACAAGTGGTAGATCAAGTAGAACAAATGATTCAGTTTCTATAAAGTTTAATCCAACAGAAGCTAGAAGAGTTAAATTTTTATATACTAAAGCTTATGAAAATTTTGCACTAGCTTATGAGTTCGGTTTATACAAACAAGATCCAATTATAGATAAAATGGATAACTTATTTATAGATGAAACTATGAGCAAAGTAAGTGAAGAATTTGCTAATATAGAAGCTTTAAATAGATTAGAAGATGAAGTTAAAGTACATCCATTCTACGAAGACTTTAGAGAAGATATAGAAAATGCTAAAGCCTTAGTTGAACAAGGTGAAATTGAAGCAACTGTAAGTAAAACTAAAAAGTTCAACCATTATAACAACAAAGAGTATATGGAACAGTACGCTATAAAGAGAGAAAACATAAAGAAAATATCTAACAACGGTGGACAATGGTCTACTATGAAAATAGATAATGCAATAGATGGTGATTTAGATACATATTGGGAAACTAATACGTCTAATAAAGAAGATTGGAAAAATGAAGTTACTGTAGAGTTTATAAATCCAATAACTATAGATAAATTAGTTTATGGTGCGAGAAAATCTGACAGAAAAGGTTTTTTAGAGGAATTTGAAATTTATGCTTCTACTACAACTAAAGGAGATAACTTTAAATTAGTATCTACTGCAAAATCAGATAAAACTACTGGTTTAGTTGAAGCAAAATTTGAGCCTACTAAATTCCAAAGATTAAGAATAAAAGTAACTAAAGGAGATCAAAACTGGGCTACTTTAAATGAATTAATTTTCTTAAAAGAAGATTCCATAGCAGATAAAGTTTATAACATGTTTATAAATGATTTAATGAATGAATTAGTTGATGACTATGACACAATAGAAGAAATAGAAAGTTTAGAGAGAGAAGTTAGTACACATTCATTAAAAGAAGAATTGATGGAATATATAAAAAGAGCTAAAGAGATAGTTAAAAATCCTGAACAAGCTAAAGAATATGTGTACGAATTAGAATCTAGAGGGGACTCTATAAAAGAATCTCAAAAAAGACAAATGTGGAATTTCCAAGACTGGCAACCAACAGGTTTAGCTGTTAAATCAGGTCAACAAATAACTGTTTATGTAGATTCAGAACCAGGAACACCTACTCCAAGATTAGTGTTTAAGCAAATGGATTCTCAACATAATGGTAATGTTAATTTAAACTTATCTCCTGGTAAGAATGTTATAACAATACCGGAACTTGATTCTAATGAGTTAAGACCAAATGTAGCCAAAGCCGGTGTATTATACACTGTTAATCCTTATACAAAAGATCAACAAATAAGGAATCCTAAGATAAAAATAGAAGGTGCTTTCGAATATCCTGCTTTTGTATTAGGACAAGATGATGATGAAGTTATAATGAAAGAACTAGAAAAATATACTGATAAGTTAAAAGAAGATCCTACATTGCCAGATGTATTTGAAGTATTTAGTAAAAAGAACTTAGTAAATACTAGAGCTACATATGCCCTAGATTGGTATAAAAAGAATAATTTACTTCCTAGTTATACTGCAAATAAAGTAGATGAAATATTAGCGGAATCAATGAAATTCTGGGGATTTGATGGTTCTAATGAAGTAAACTCTGACTATAATTATAGATATGTATCTATGTTAAAGTGGTTAGATAACGGTGGATTTATGAATGCAGGAAATGGTATAACAGGTTACAACCAAAATGAACAAGGAGCAGTTTTAGGATATAACACTGGTTGGGGATTAATGCACGAATTAGGACATAACATGGATACTGCAAAAATGAGTGTAGTAGAAGTTACTAACAATATGCTACCGTTACACTTTGAAGTATTAGAAGGGAAGGTAAGTAGATTTACACAACAAAATCAATACAAAAATAACATATTCCCTAAAGTAACCAAGGCAGATTATTCAGAGAATATTTGGTATCCAGAAAATGATTATACTAATTTACAGCATATAGCTCCATTATGGCAATTACAGTTATATGATGAAACATTCTGGCCTAGATTACAACAGGAGTTTAGAGAGAATCCTTCATTAGGTGGAGGCAACTGGGATAATAAACATCAAGCTTGGGCAGTTGCTGCATCTAATGTAATGCAAATGGATTTAACTGAACATTTCGCTAGACATGGTTTTAGTGTAACTAAAGAAACAGAAGAACATATGAAGCAATATCCAAAGCCAGATGGAAAAATATGGTATATGAATGATAACAAATACTTAAAAGATGGTGAAACATTTAATGAAGACTTTGACTTAAAATTACATACAAAAATAAATAAAGAAAATATAACTTTAACTATGGAGCTAGATAAAGAAAATAATAAAAGTCTTTTAGGGTATGAAATATATAGAGATGGAAAATTAATAGGATTTACTAATACAGAAACTTATGTAGATAAAGAAGCTAATATAGGAACTAATCATAATTATGAAGTTGTTGCTTTTAGTAATGACTTAAATGTTGCAGAAGGTGTAACTGTTAAATCACATCAACCTAAGTTAGATGTTCAAAAGGATATAGTTATAGAACTTAATAAAGATTTTAATGCTCTAGATTATGTAGAAGCCTTTGATTACGAAGGTAACAAACTTAATAATATAACGGTAGAGCATAATGTGGATACGTCTAGAAAAGGTGAATATGAAGTAACTTATAAAATAACTCAAGATGGTGCTACTTTAACTGACACTACTACAGTAACAGTAGTAAGTGATTTTACTTACTTAACTGATTTAAAACACGAAGATGTTAAGGTTGGTTGGGGATCTCCTAAATTCAATAAGGATATATATGGTAGAGTAAATGGAATATCTAAAAAATTCCAAAAAGGTATAGGACTTCATGCAAATGGTTATGTAGTATATAACTTAGGTGAACATAATTATGATACTTTAGATATTAAACTGGGCACAGACTCTAGTAAAGCAGACAGTAGAACAACTTTAGACTTTAAGATAATAGGTGATGGAAAAGTTTTAGCAAAAACGGACATAAAGAGATATACTGATGATTTAGAGCATATTAAATTAAATATAGCAGATGTTAAGGAACTTAGAATAGAAGTGAGTATAGCAGGCGATAGTGATGCTAATGATCATGGCATAATAGTTGAACCTAAGTTAATAGGAAATAACTCTAAACCAGTGATAAATATAGATGAATCTCAATCAATAAAAGTAGGAGATACTTTAGAGAATGTAATAGGCAATATTGAAGCCACGGATAAAGAAGACGGAAACTTAACTAAAAACGTTAAGATAAGTGGACAAGATAAAGTTAACACGAATAGAGTAGGTATATATCCTATAACATATACAGTAGAAGATTCAGATGGAAATATTACAGTAGCTACTAGAAATATAAAAGTAGTTAATATGGATGATTTCACTTATCTAAGTGATTATAATTGGAAAAGTCAATCTAATAACTATACACAAGCTAAAAAAGATGTAGCTATAAGTGGTAGAAAGTTAACACTTACAGGTGAAAATAACGAAGCAGTTGAGTATGAGAAAGGTCTAGGAATGCATTCAACAAGTACAGTTATATATGACTTAACTGATAAAAATGCAGACATATTTAGTACTTATATAGGTGTAGATAGAGCAATGTATAATTCCGTAGGTCAAGTACAGTTTGAAATATATGTTGATGGTAAGTTAGCTTATGATAGTGGCATAATTAGAGCTAAAGATAAGCAAAAATATATAGAAGTAAATTTAGCAGATGCTAAAGAATTAAAGTTAGTAGTTAAAGATGGCGGTAATGGAAATGGTTCAGACCATGCAACTTTTGGTGACGCTAAATTACACTTTGTAAATACATCAAGAGTAGATAAAACTGAATTAACTAATTTAGTAAATGATGCTAAAAATTTAAATGAAGATAATTATTTAGAAGAATCTTTTAATGCAATGCAAATAGTTTTAGTTAAAGCAGAGCGAGTTTTAGAAGATAATAGTGCAAGTCAAGAGGATGTAGATAATGTATCATCAGAACTAAAAGAATCTATTAAAGAATTAACAGAAATAAACTTAGATGAGGTTGTAAATATACCAGATAAGTATTTAGCTAAATCTTTATCTAATGCTTTAGGTAAGTCTGAAGGATTTACTGTTGGTGATATGAGAAGCTTGACGGAATTAAGTTTAAGTGGTGTTACTAACTTAGAAGGTTTACAATATGCTAATAATTTAGTAAGTATAGAATCAGAGTATAATGAGATTAAAGATCTTAGACCATTAGCAAAGTTAAAGAATTTAGAAAAAGCTAATTTTAAAAATCAATTTGTGTCAGTTGGTGAATTAAGTGTAGTTGATGGAAGTGTTACAGTTAATACAGAAGCTTACAACAGAGCAGGAAAGAATGTAGCTACAAAAGTTGTATTAGTAGACCGTAATGGTAATGTGTTAAAAGAAGAAGCTGTCAATAATGCTGCAGAAATTAGCTTAGATGTTTCTAGTTTAGAAAGAGGAATATATGGAGTTCATGTTTCATATGAAGATGATGAAATAAGTGGTATATTAATGAATATAGCTACAATTAAATAAATTTTTATATAAGAGAGAGTGCTTTAAGAAATGAGGCATCCTCTCTTTTTATATTTACGTATACTTATTTTATAAATATGTAGTTAAAATAATAAGGCTAATTTTAAGTAGGTAGTATTTTTATTTTAATTACTAGTACAACTGATGATAATTTAATTCATCAAATGCATATAATAAGCGTAAATAAACTGTATCATACAAAGAGGTAGTTAAAAATACTTAATTACAAAAATAATATATTCCTTGGATATACTTGAATTTTAGATAAAGACATACACATTTAAAAAAAAAGCTGTATAATGATTTGTGATTACTAATACACAATTTGAACTATCATAAAGGAGCTAGGTTATGTCAATTTCAATAGAATATTTATATAAAGATATTAAAAAACATGACGTGAAGTTAATAGCAGGGGAAAGGGGCCTAAATAATAAGGTAAGATGGACACATATAGTCGAAAGTGAGGAAATAGCAAGTTTTCTTCAGGGAGAAGAGATTGTATTTACGACAGGAGTAAGTATAAATAATGATACAACATTATTAAATATAATAAAAATAACAAAAAATCAAAATGCTAGTGGAATAGTTGTAAATACAGGTAAATATATTAAGGAAATAAGTAAAGAAGTTATTGATTATTGTAATGAAAATAACTATCCTTTATTTGTTATGCCTTGGAATATAAGAATTCCTGACGTTATGAGGGATTTGACTATAACAATACTAGAATCAGAAAGGACTTATGCAGAAATTTCAAATGCAATTAAAGATGCTATATTTCTACCAACTCATGAGGAGTTATATATACAAACTTTAGAAAAAGTTGGATTTAAATGTGACTGGGATTATATTGTATCAATAATAGAGTTAGAAGCTAATGATGATACTATAAAGAATATTCCCAATCATGCAGAAAGAGTAAAGTCATATATAGAAGATAAATTAAGCTATATAAAAAATAACTATTTTACTGTTAATGTTGGGAAATCTGTAATTATAGTATTTTACAATAAGACTGATTTAGAAGTAGATAAGATATTAAAAAAACTGTATGTATTGATGGATAAAGATTATAAAATGTTAAAGTTTTATGTTGGAATAGGAAAGCATACGAATAATTTAAAAAATTTATATAGAGGATATGAAGAAGCTAAGAATGTAGCTAAAATAAATAGGTTAATTAGAAATAATAATGTACATATACGATATAGTGAAGTTGCAATTTATAGACTTTTATTAGGTATGGATAATAAAGACATAATAAAAGAATTTCATGATGAAACGATAGGAGATTTAGAAGTATATGATAAAGTCAATAATACTGACTATGTAGAATTGTTAATAAGTTATTTTGAAAATAATTGTAAGATAAATGAAACAGCTAAAAGCTTATATTTACATAGAAATACTGTAAATTATAAAATAAATAAAATAGAAGAAATTTTAGATTTAAATTTAGATGATATAGGTGATAAAAGTAAAATATATTTATCTTTAATGATACGATACTTATTATAGTTATAAAATATTAAACTTATATTAAATTGAAAAAAAATTACAATTGTTTAAGTGCATAAACTTTACTGTGTAAAGTAACATTGAAGACAATCTTAAATAGTGGCATTATAAATGATGTTAAAAAAATATACAAGGAGGTTCTTCATGAGCAGTCAAGCACTTATAAATAATAAAAATATAAGTAATAAAAAGAAATTTTTCATGGTATTCATATGTATGTTTATGCAAGCTATTCCATTTGGTATAGCACAAAATATTCAACCATTATTTATACCTTATGTAATTAAGCAATTTGGATTCTCTTTAGCTGGGTTTTCACTTATATTTACTTTTGGAGCTATAGCTTCAGCAGCATTTTCTCCATTTTTAGGGAAACTATTTGGAAAAGTAAATATAAAAATTCTATTTTTAGTAGGATCGACATTATCAGCAGTTGGATTTATAGGATTTGGTTTTTCTAATAATCTAGCTCAATTTTATGCATTCTCAGCTATACAACAAGTTGGATGTGTATTATTCTCAGGTCTTGGGGTTCCATATGTAATAAATAATTGGTTCCCTAAAGAAGGTAGAGGTAAAGCTTTAGGGATAGCATTTTCTGGTGGATCTATAGGTAATGTATTTTTACAACAAATAACTTCTCAAATGTTATCATCAAAAGGGGCAACTTATAGTTATATCTTCTTTGGTATAGTAGCATTAGCATGTAGTTTACCAATAGTACTTTTATTTATAAGATTACCTAAAGTAGGTGAGGTAGAAGTTGTAGATAATAATGTTATAGAAGAAAATGAAACTAAAGGGTTTGAAGGTCTTGGAGCTAAAGCAGCTAGACAAAATAAATATTTCTGGTTATTCTCTGTTGGATATGCAATAATAGCAATTTCTATATCAGCATTAAGTACACAATATGCAACATATTTTACAGGAGAATTAGGATTAAGTGCAACACTGGTTGGTACTTTAGGTTCAGTATTTGCTTTATTCTGTTTAATAGGAAATGTTGTAGGTGGAGCTTTATTTGATAAAATAGGTACATTAAAAACAATGACCATATCTATGATACTTGAATCTGTTGCTGTAATTGCATTATTAGTTTCAGCCAAAATACATGGGTTAGCATTTTTCTTTTCAATAGCATATGGACTTAATGTTTATTCATACATGTCTGCTCCAGCATTTATGGCCACAGATGTATTTGGTAAAAAAGAGTCTAGTGTAATTCTAGGAACTATAAGTTTATTATTTGCACTTGGATTTGCATTTGGATCTACATTATTTGGTATGGTAGTTGATAATTTTGGATTTAATACTGCATGGATATTAATGCTTGCATGTATATTTGTTGGATATGCTTTATTACTTACTTCAATAAAGAAAGTAAAAGATCAAAATGCACAAATAGAAGCTAATATGTAATTATATAAATATTAAATAGTATATAAAAAACTGTCTCATATTTTATTTGAGGCAGTTTTTTTATATATTATTTAGTATTTTTAATATATCATTCTATTAAATTAAATAGTATAGCTATTGTAAATTTTATATAGTTTATGAATCAGTATACATATAAGCCTTATATATACAGTATATAGATGAATTTAAGGAAGTTTTAGGAATATAAAAATTATTGACAATATTAGGATAACGTTTTACAATTTAGATGAATGATAAGTAAAACGGTTTAATAGTTAAAATAAAACCTACTTAAATGGTATTTTATATTATATATCAGTGTTTATAAAATTAATTATTAAGCTGTAAAATTATAAAAATTCTATATTCAATGAAAGTATTTTGAAAAAGAGGGGGACATACGAATGAATAAAAAAAGGTCAGATAGGGGATTATATAAAAGTTTAGCTACTATATTAGTAGCAAATAGCTTTACAGTATTATCACCAGTCATATCGCATGCAAATCAATTAATAGCAAATAAAGTAGTAAGTCTAGAGAATACTTCAGTTATAAGTAAAGACTATGCATCAATACTAAATAACAATTTAATAGATTTTAATGGAAGTTTTGAGGATAAAATAGGAACAGGAAATGATATATCACTATGGAAAGATAAGGTTAAACCTAAATATTGGGAGGTTTCATCATATGGCAATGGTAATGCACCAAAGGGTGAAATTGTAAATGATGTTAAAGATGGTAAAAATGCAGTTAAATTGGTACTAAATAATTCGATTGGTTTTTTTAAAACTGTAACTGGTTCATCTCCTAAGATAGAAAGTGGGAGAGATTATAAATTAAGTACATGGATAAAAACAGAAAACTTAGTATCTGAAAGTAATATGGCACCTATTTTAATAAAAGTAGAACAATTAGATAGTAAAAATAACGTACTAGAACGTAATAATATAGACACAATAAGTGATGCAAATGAGTGGACTAACTTAAGTGGAACTATTACAGCTAATGAAAAGGCAGAAAGATTAAGAATTGTAGTTCAAATTGATGAAGGATTAAAAAATGTTGTATCTGGAAATGTATATTTAGATGATTTTACCTTAGAAGAACTAGAAAAAGAGCCTACTAGTATAAGTTTAAATGAAAGTAGTATAGAAATAACTCCAGGAAATAGTAAAAAATTAGATTATACTATAGAGCCACTACAAGCAAATAAACAAAATGTTGTGTGGACAAGTAGCGATCAAAGTGTTGCAAAGGTAGATGAAAATGGACTGATAAAGGCTAATAAAGCAGGAAGTGCAAAAATAACAGCTACAATAGAAAAATATCCACAATTTAAAGCAGAATGTAAAATAGAAGTTAAAGGAACTATTGAAATAGAAAAAATAGAGTTTGAAAGTGATAAAATAGAAATAGAAAATAATAAACATTATGTAGTTAAAGCAAAAACATATCCACAATATTCAAATGAAGAATATTCATTGGTAGTAGAAAATGAGAATATAGCTACTATAGAAAATGGTATAGTTAGGGGCATAGGTATAGGTACTACAACGGTTAAAGCTATAAATTCATCAGGAGGAGAATTAGGATCATTTGAATTAAATGTAAAAGAAAATGAAGAAGATAAATATGATGTAGTTTTAAATAAAATATATGATTCACATATACCAAATGATTTAATATCTCCAGAAAATAATAAAGTAGACCAAGATGTTATTAATGATATAGTTGATGCTGCTAAAGCATATTGGAATAAAATGTATAAAGATACGTCTAAAAAATATATATGGGATGATTTAAGTGGAAATACTTCAAATGCATCTACAAACTCAAATCATATTACAAAAAGTTTTGAAAGATTGAGAGAAATGTCAAAAGCATATTTACTAGAAGGATCCGAATTAAAAGGAAATAGTGATTTACTAAAAGATATAGTGTATGGCTTAGATTGGTTAATAGAAAATAAATATAATGCAAGCGGAGATAAAGTTCCATTTGGAAATTGGTGGGATTGGCAAATCGGTGCACCACAAAAACTTACAGATACATTAATAATATTAAAAGATTATCTTACAGAAGAACAATTTAAAAATTATGCTGAAAAGATATCTTATTATGCTCCTAATGCAAGGGATATGAATAGTCCCACACCTACAATAAGCTCAGGAGCAAATAGAGTAGATATGTGTCAAGTAGTATTATATACAGGATTACTAATTAAGAATGATAATAAGGTAAAAGAATCTAGTAATGATTTATTACCAGAACTTAAATATGTAACTAATTCTAAAACAAATGGTATATATAAAGATGGGTCATTAATACAACATGATGCTATACCATACACAGGAACTTATGGAGCGATTTTCTTAGAAGGGGTAGGTAAGTTAAATTACTTATTAGATAAAACTGAGTGGTCTATTCCACAGGAAAATGTTAATATGCTTTATGATGTAATAAAAGACTCTTTTGAACCGTTAATGTATAAAGGGGTAATAATGGATATGGTTAATGGTAGATCAATCTCTAGATCAAATTGGCAGGATATACAAAATGGAGATAAAGTTGTAAAAAGTATAGTGAAGTATTTTATACCATCCGCAACAAGTAAGGAGTCAAGTAGATTAAAGGGTGTAGTAAAATATTGGGTTGAGTCTAATAAAGATACAAATATAGTAAATAATACTAAGGATTTAGAATATAGAGCAATGCTTATAGATATTTTAAATGATGATAGCGTAGAATCTAGCGGGCCATTACAAGGACATTATAATTTTGCAATGATGGATAGAGTTGTACATAGAAATTCAGAGTATTCCTTTGGAATAAGTGCATATTCAGACAGAACATATATGTATGAAGCCATGAATCAAGAAAATCTAAAGGGATATCATACATCGGATGGTATGACTTATTTATATAATGGTGATACAACACAGTATTCTAGGGGATTTTGGGCTACAGTAAATTCAAATCGATTACCGGGTACAACTGTAGATACGCTTAAACTTTATGATGGAGCAAATGGTAGCAAAGTAAGTAGTAACCAGAGTTGGGTAGGTGGAAGTGTTATTGAAGGTAAGTATGGAGTATCTGGTATGTATTTAGATAAGAATACTGAAAAAGAAAAAAATGAAGCTTATAAAATGGATTTAACAGCTAAAAAATCTTGGTTTATGTTTGATGATGAGATTGTTGCATTAGGCTCAGATATAGATAGTACAAAAGATAGAACTATTGAAACTATAATTGAGAACAGAGTATTATCAAATGAAGGAACAGAAACATTTACAGTAGATGGAGATATATCAATAAAAGAACTAGGGAATTTAGAGAAAAAAGAAGGTGCAAGTTGGGCACATATAAAAGGAGAAAAAGAAAACACTGATATAGGATATTACTTCCCTAACAAAGCTAACATAAATATATTAAGAGAAAATCGAACTGGAAATTGGAAAGATATAAATGGGACTGAATCTGATAAAATAGTCAAAAATAATTATTTAACTATGTGGATTAATCATGGTGTAAATCCAAATAATGAAAAGTATTCTTATGTTTTATTACCAAATAAATCATTAGATGAAGTAAAAGAATATAATGAAAAGCCAAATATAGAGATATTATCTAATACTGAAAGTGTCCATGCAGTAAAAGAGAAAGAATTAAATATTACAGCAGCTAATTTCTGGGATGATAATCAAAGTGTAGATTTTATATACTCAGATAAACAGTCATCAGTTATAGTAAGAGAAGATAGCGGTGTGATTAAGATTGGAGTATCAGATCCTACTATGAAAAATGAAGGAAAAATAAGAATTGAACTGCATAAAAAAGTAGGAGATTTAATAAGCAAAGATGATAGGATAGAAGTAATAGATTTATCAGATAAGCTTATATTAGAAGTTAATGTTAATGGTGCAAATGGATCTACAATAAATGCAGAATTTAGCATAAAAGAAACTAATTCATTAAATGCGCCTGAAAATGTACGTATTACAAAGAAATCTTCAAAAAGTGTGAGTTTAGCTTGGGATAATCCTAATGATAAAAAAGATGCAAAATATTATGAAGTTTACTTAGATGGGGAATTAGTTGACAAAGTAAAGAATGAAAAAATAAAGTTAAAAATATCAAATCAAAAGCATATATTTAATGTACGAGCTGTAGATAAGTATGGGAATAAATCTGATATAAGCGAAGATGTAGAATTATAATAAATATTAAAGTCATATTAATACTAAAAAATATCTTATAGAGTAGATTTTTGTTAAAATATTTGGACTATAGGGTATTTTTTTACTTAAATAATAACAGGTAGAACATTGAAGTTACTCTAGATTTTAATTGATATTAAAATATATTATAAAAATTGTTAAAAAATTATTGACAATATTAGGATAACGTTTTACAATTAAATTAAACAAATAGGTAAAACGGTTTAGTAAAACGGTTTTATAAATTAGAAATGTATAATAAGGGGGAAATTATGAATAATCGATATGCAAATCATCCAAATGATTCAAAAAAATATGATACAAACCAATTAAGAGAACATTACATGGTAGAAGAAATTTTTATTGATGATAAAATGGAGCTTACTTATAGCCATGTAGATAGAATAATATTTGGAGGAATAAAACCAGTTAGTGAAAGTTTAAAATTAGAAGCAGGCAAGTCTATGGGTGTTGACTACTTCTTAGAAAGAAGAGAAATGGGCGTTATAAATGTTGGAGGAGAAGGTATAGTTTTAATAGATGGGGAAGAATTTAAACTAAATAATAAAGATGGTTTATATATAGGAAAAGGAAACAAGGATATTATATTTAAATCATCAAATAAAGAAAATCCAGCGAAGTTTTATATAAATTCAGTACCTGCACATAAAGAATATAAAACAGTTAAAATAGAAATAGAAAAAGCAAATCCAGTTAAACTAGGGGATAATTCAACATTAAATAAAAGAACAATATATCAATATGTACATCCAAATGTTTGCGAAAGTTGTCAATTATTAATGGGACTTACTATATTAGAACCAGGAAGTGCATGGAATACGATGCCATGTCATACTCATGAAAGAAGAATGGAAGTTTATTTTTACTTCGATATGGAAGAGGATACAAGAGTAATCCACTTAATGGGAGAACCTACAGAGACAAGACACTTAATAGTTAAAAATGAACAAGCTATAATTTCTCCAAGCTGGTCAATACATTCAGGAGTAGGAACAAGCAACTATACATTTATATGGGGAATGTGTGGGGAAAATCAAACTTTTGATGATATGGACCATATATCTATGGATACATTAAGATAAATAAAATAGGGGGAAAATATGATAGTTGAGGCAAGTTTATGTAAATCAAAAGAAATAAAGAAAATTGAAGTTGAGAACATCAATAAGTCTTTAGAATTTTTAGAGAGTAAACTTCTGACTAAATCTGAAGTTAAAAAGGCAATAGAAGCTGCAATAAGTCAAATAGATGCTAATATGGAATATTTTAAAGAAAAATTTCCATCATCAGCTACTAAAGAAAATAAATATGAGATAATAGAAAATATAGAGTGGACAGATGGTTTCTGGACAGGGCTTTTATGGCTAGCTTATGAATATACAAATGATAATAAATATAAAGAATTAGCTGAGAAAAATGTAGCATCATTTAAGAACAGAGTAGAAAAAAACATTGAAATAGATCATCATGATTTAGGATTTCTTTATTCATTATCTTGTATAAGTGGATATAAGGTAACAGGTTCATTGGATGCGAAAGTAGCAGCAATAAAAGCAGCCGATAAATTGATATCTAGATATCAAGAGGTTGGTGGATTTATTCAAGCTTGGGGAGAATTAGGTCATAAAGACAACTATAGATTTATAATTGACTGTTTGCTTAATATACCACTTTTATATTGGGCTAGTGAAACTACAGGAGATAATAAATATAGGAAAATCGCTAACACTCACTTTGTAACATCTTGTAACAATGTAATAAGAGACGATGCATCAGCATATCACACTTTCTATATGAATAATGAAAATGGAATGCCACTAAAAGGTGTGACTAGACAAGGGTATAATGATGATTCATCATGGGCTAGAGGTCAAGCATGGGGAGTATATGGAATACCTTTAAATTATAAGTATACTAAGAATGAAAGTTGTTTTAATCTTTATAAGGGAATGACTAATTACTTCTTAAATAGATTGCCTGAAGATAATGTATGTTATTGGGATTTAATATTTAAGGATGGAGATGGTCATTCAAAAGACTCATCTGCAGCAGCTATAGCAGTTTGCGGAATGCATGAGATGAATAAGTATTTACCAGAGGTAGATGAAGATAAAGAGGTATACAAGTACGCAATGCATAATATACTTAGATCTTTAATTAAAAATTATACAAGTGAAGAAGTTGCACGAGGTAAACCGATTTTATATCACGGTGTTTACTCTTGGCATTCAGGAAAAGGTGTAGATGAAGGAAATATATGGGGAGATTATTTCTACCTAGAAGCGTTAATAAGATTTTATAAAGATTGGGAACTATATTGGTAAATTAGATTAAGGGGAGTGTAAAAATGAGTAATGTAAATATTGAAATGATGAGAATTGATGAGAGATTAATACATGGTCAAGGGCAAATGTGGTTAAATGCTTTAGGAGTTAATACTGTAATAGTAGCTAATGATGAAGCAAGTAATGATCCAATACAACAAACATTAATGAAGACAGTTGTGCCAAAATCAATAGCTATGAGATTTTTCTCAATAGAAAAAACTTGTGAATTAATACATAAAGCATCACCTAAACAAAAAATATTCTTAGTAGTAAAGACACCAGAAGATGCATTAAAACTTATAGATGGTGGAGTTCCAGTAAATGAAATAAATATAGGAAATATACATAATGCACCAGGTAAAGAACCAGTTACACGCTCTATATTCTTAGGTGAAGATGATAAAGCTGCTTTAAGAGAATTATATAAAAAACATAATATGAAATTTAATACTAAAGCTACTCCTTCAGGAAATCATGGCGCACTTGAAGTTGATATAACTAAATATCTATAATTTAAAATTAAATAGGGGTGAAATAAATGGAAATTACTTTAACTCAAGGTATTCTTATCGGACTATGGACGGGATTCTGCTTAGCAGGGATGTTATTAGGAATATATTCAGCACGCTGTTTAGTTCTATCTCTAGGAGTAGGTATTATACTTGGTGATATACCAACTGCTTTAACTATGGGAGCTATAGGTGAATTAGCATTTATGGGATTCGGTGTTGGTGCAGGAGGAACTGTTCCTCCTAATCCAATGGGCCCTGGTATCATAGGGACATTAATGGCAATTACAATGAAAGGTCAAGGAGTAGATCCTGCCTCAGCATTAGCATTATCATTCCCATTTGCAGTTGCATTTCAATTTTTGATTACAGCTACATATACAGCCACAGCAGGCCTTAGCCAATATGCAATTAATGGTATAAAAGAAAGAAATTACACTAAATTTAAAATAGGTGCTAATGCTACATTTTGGGTATTTGTATTAGTTGGATTTATTATAGGATTTGTTGGTGCTATGAGTACTAGTGGATTAGAAACTGCTATATCATATATACCACAATGGCTTATAAATGGATTTAGTGTTGCAGGTGTAATGTTACCAGCAATAGGATTTGCAATGATACTATCTGTTATGGCAAAGATAGAATTATTACCATTTGTTTTAATCGGATATATATGTATAGGATATTTACAATTACCAGTAATGGGGGTTGCATTTGTAGGAACAGCATTAGCTTTATTGGTATATTTCATAAAAGGTAACAATAATGATTCAAACGATAATGATGGGGAGGTAGTGTTTGAAGATGGTATCTAATACAATGTCTAGAACAGATTCTAAAACAGCTTTAACTAAGAAGGATTATATAAAAACTTCATTAAGAGCATATTTCCTTCAAAATGGATTTAACTATGGAAATTATCAAGGATTAGGATATGCAAATATATTATACCCTGCATTAAAAAAGATATATAAAGATGATGAAGAAGGATTCCAAGAAGCTTTAAGTTCAAATGTTGAGTTTTTTAATTCAAATATGCATTTCTTACCATTTATAACAAGTATGCATTTAGTAATGCTGGATAATGGTAATAAGCCAGAAGATGCTAGATCTATTAAATTAGCATTGATGGGACCATTAGCAGGGATTGGAGATTCATTAGCACAATTTTGTTTAGCACCGCTTTTAGCAACAATAGGAGCAAGTTTAGCACAAGATGGGCTAGTAGCTGGACCACTATTATTCTTCTTAGGGATGAACATAATATTATTAGCTATAAAATTAGCTACAGGTTTATATGGATATAAATTAGGAACAAGCATAATAGATACATTAAGTGAAAAAATGGCTCAGATATCATCTATAGCTAGTATGATAGGTGTTACAGTTATATCAGGATTAGCAGTATCATTTGTTAAGTTAAATGTAGGAATTCAATATGTAGCATCTATGCCTGATGGTGGAGAAAAGATAGTATCTGTACAAGAAATGCTTGATAAGATAGCACCAGCATTATTACCAGGTCTTTTTACAATCTTTGTTTTCTATTTAATAAAAAAGAAAAAATGGACTACATATAAGTTAATAGGATTAACATTAGTATTAGGTATACTAGGGTCAGTATTAGGAATACTTGTATAGTTTAATAAATTAAAAGATAAATAGATAAAGACAATGATTTAAGTACTTTTAAATCATTGTCTTTATACTTAGTACAGTATGAGGTGGAGAATATGAAAATATTAATAGTTGGACATGGGGAATACGCAACAGGGATGAAATCATCAATAAAGTTATTAACTGGTGTAAGCAATAATATAGAGGCAATAAATTTAAATGAAGAATTAACACATAATGAGTACACAATGATGGTTCAAGAGTATGTAGCAAACAATAAAGATTTAATTATTTTTGCAGATATGACTGGTGGAGCACCATTTCAAATTGCATCAAGAGAAATATTGTTAAATGAAGAGTCAGAAAACCAATTTGTAATAGGTGGAGTTTCAGTAGGATGTATTCTTGAAGTAGTTATGAATACGTTAGTATTAAATTCAGAAGATAAACTTGAAAATATAATAAATACAGCTGTAAACAATATTCAAGAGATGACTTCAATAATATCTAGAAAAGATTTAGTAACACAAGAGATATAAAAATAAGAGGAGGGGATAGAAAATGGAAAATAAATTTTCTTTAGATTTTTTTAATTTAGATGGTAAAGTGGCAATAGTTACTGGAGGAAACACTGGTTTAGGAATGGCTTATGCAGAAGCTCTAGCAAAAGCAGGTGCAGATTTATTAGTAACAACATTTGATGATAATATAAAAGAAGTGAAGGAAATAGTTGAAGGAATAGGAAGAAAAATAGTTTTTGTAAAAGGTGATTTAACTAAGTCAGAATGTAGAGAAGAAGTAATATCAACATGTTTAAAGGAATATTCGAAAATAGATATATTAGTTAATAATGCCGGGACAATAAGAAGAGCTCCCTTATTAGAATATAAGGAATCAGATTGGCAAGCTGTTATGGATATAAACTTAAATGCAGTTTACCATTTATCACAAAAAGTAGCAAAATTAATGGTTGAGCAAAAGAGCGGTAAAATAATAAATATAGCTTCAATGCTATCTTTCCAAGGTGGAAAGTTTGTACCACCATATACTGCTAGTAAACATGGAGTTGCAGGATTAACTAAAGCTTTTGCAAATGAATTAGCAGTACACAATGTTCAAATAAATGCTATAGCTCCTGGATACATAGAAACTGCAAACACAGCACCAATTAGAGCAGATGAAAATAGAAATAAAGAAATAGTTTCAAGAATACCATGTGAAAGATGGGGTAAAGTAGACGATTTAATGGGAACAGTTGTATTCCTTGCAAGTAAAGCATCTGATTATATAAATGGACATATATTAGCTGTTGATGGTGGATGGTTAGTAAGATAATGGATAAAATAAATACTTTATTAAATATGGAAAAAGAAGCATTTGTATTAGTATTAAGAAGCGATACAGAAGAAGAAGGTATTGAAGTTGCTAAAGCAGCTATAAATGGAGGATGCAATATAATAGAAGTAACATTTACAATAGATGGTGCAGATAATGTTATTTCAATATTAAGTAAAGAAAAAATGGATAATGTAATTATAGGTGCAGGGACTGTACTTGATGCCCAAACTGCAAGAATAGCAATTTTATCTGGAGCAAAGTTTATTGTAAGTCCAAGTTTTAATAGAGAAACAGCAATACTTTGTAATAGATATGGAGTTCCTTATATACCAGGATGCTTTACCATAAAAGAAATAGTAGAAGCTAGAGAATATGGAGCTGATATGATAAAGCTATTTCCAGGTTCAGCATTTAAGTATTCAATAATCAAAGATATAAAAGCCCCTATAAGAGGTATTAGAGTAATGGTATCTGGAGGGGTAAGTTTTGATAATATGGACAAATGGTTTGAAAATGGATGCAATGTAGTTAGTATAGGAAGTGCATTGACGAAATTAGAAAACTCTAAAGCTATAGAGGTTGAAACTAGAAAATATATAGAAAAAGTAAAAGATATAAAAAGTAGATAATAATGAACAAAAGAGGTATATATGAAAAAAGTTTTGGCAATTGGGGAAATATTGTTAAGGCTAACACCTACATCAAATTTAAAAATTTGCAATGCAAGCAGTTTTGATTTTTGTTTTGGAGGTGCAGAAGCAAACGTAGCAGTTGGGCTTAGCAATCTAGGTTTAGATACAATTATGATGACGTGTTTACCAGACAATGATTTAGGAAAATTAGTGAAGACGTTTTTAAGAGGTAATGATGTTGATTGCAAATATATAATATCAAAAGGTGATAGACTAGGACTTTATTACTATGAAGAAGGTATATCTGCAAGGAAAGCTAAAGTTATATATGATAGAAAGCATTCTTCAATAAATGAATTAAGATATGAAGATATAAATATAGGTGAATTACTAGATGAAGTGGAACTTATTCATATATCAGGAATAAGTCTTGCTCTTAGCAAAGAACTGAATAATACATTAACTAAAATTATAGATGAAGCTAAAAAAAGAAATATAAAAATTAGCGTAGATTTAAATTATAGAAGTAGCCTTTGGCGTAGTTATGAAGATTTTGTAAAAACTATAAAACCAATAGTTAAAGATAGTTATATATGCTTTGGATGGTTAAATAAAGATACTAGTAATTTTAAGGTATTTGATGCAGCAACAGATACAGTAAATAATGATAGTTTAATAGAACAATTTAAATATATGACTGAAGAATTAAATGTTAAAAATGTAGTAACTACTTTACGAAGTGGTAACGCATATAATTATCATATTTTATCTGGAGTACTATTTGATGGTAAGAAAATATACAAGGCATCTAATTATGAATTTAGTATGGTCTCAAGAATTGGTGGAGGAGATGCTTTTGCAGCAGGAGTTATAAAAGGGTTTATAAAAAATGAGACTCCTGAAAAAATAATTGAATTTGCAACTGCAACAGCAGTCCTAAAACAAACACAAATTGGGGATGTGAGTATGTCTACTGAAAAAGATGTACTGGATTTAATAGAAAATAAAAACCTAGGGAGTGTAAATCGATAGATAAAAGAGTTGCTTAACATGTAAGCAACTCTTTTATGTAAGTAAAAAAATTAATGGGAGTGACAATATGAACATAAACTTATACTTAGATGCTAGAGAGGTAGAAGATATTTGTAATTATTGTATAGAAAACTTTTCAGAGGAAGTTGTAGAAACCATAAGAATAGCTAATGACGTTAGTAATAATACATTTAAATTTGAATGGAAGTGGGATATGGAAAGAACCTTTGTACCATACACTTTCACTAAAGATATTATTTGGGATAAAACACCAAATAATGATGAAGAATGGGTATTCATGCTAAATAGACATAGATATTGGATAACACTAGGCCAAGCTTATGTATTAACTAAAGATGAAAAATACACTAAAACCTTTATAAGGCAGCTTACACATTGGATAAAAAATGTTAGGCAAGTAGGAGAAGCAGAAAAAACCACATGGAGAACTATAGAAGCTGGCATAAGAGGTGAAAACTGGGTTAAAGCATATTCATATTTTTCCAATAGTGAGTATATAAATGAAGAAACAACAAGAATTTTTGTAGAATCTTTAAAGGAACATGGAGAATATTTATATAATAATTATTGTGATGCTAGGAAATTAAGTAACTGGGGAGTTCTAGAAAGTCATGGATTATTAGTCATAGGATTATTTTTAAATGATAAAGAACTTAGTGAAAAATATGTACAGGAATCATTAAGAAGATTAGAAGAACAAATAGATTTACAAGTTATGGAAGATGGAATGCATTGGGAACAATCTCCTATGTATTTAAATGAAGTTCTTCACTGTTATTTAGATACGATAAATCTATGTAAAAGAAACAATATAGAAATACCAAATATTATTTTAGAAAAAACTAAAAAGCTAGCATATGCAAATTTATATATGAAAAAGCCTAATCACAGGCAAATATGTCAAAGTGATAGTGATGATACAGACTTAAGAGATATGTTAAGCAAAGCTGCTTATTTATTTGAAGATGGGATATTAAAATTTGGGGCATATGAAGAAATAGATTTTGAAAGTATTTGGAGTTTGGGATATGATTCTATAAAAAAATATAAAGATATAAATGTTAAATGTCCAGAACATGTATCTTATGGATTTGAAGATAGTGGGAATTATTATATGAGATCTGGTTGGTCAGAAAATGATAACTATATGTACTTTCACTGTGGAACTTTAGGTAGTGGGCATGGTCATGCAGACTTACTTCATATAAGTTTATTTGCTAATGGAGAAGATTACTTAATAGATCCAGGTAGATATACTTACATAGAAGGAAATGAAGAAAGAGAATATTTAAAAAGTTGTAAAGCTCATAACACTACTATTGTTGATGATGATGAGTTTACAAAAATAAATGGATCTTGGGGATATAGTTCAGTAGCGACACCTATAAAGCACCCATTTATAAGTAAAGATTCATATGATTACCTAGAAGGATCTCATTTAGGATATATAAGTAAAGGTATTTTTACTAATAGATCAGTAATATATATAAAACCTGACATATGGGTTTTAGTAGATAGATTTTATGGAGAAGGTACTCATAAATATAATCAAATTTTCCAGTTTGCTAAAAATGTAGAGTTAAAAAATGAAAAAACTATATGTAAAGGAAATAATGGAGCATTAACATTACATCATATAAATAAACTGGATAAATATATTGAGAAAAAAATAGTATCATATCACTATAATCAAATGGAGCTACAGGATAAATTGATTACTACATTAAAAGGAGATGGATTCACATCAATTCTTACGGTTATTAATAGTTCAAAGAAAGAAAGTAATATAAGTATTGAAAAAATACCTATTAAAAATTGTAACGGTAGAATATTGGAGGATAATGAAGCTGAAGCTATAAAAATAATAAATAAAGAAAATACTTATATAATTGCAATATGCCATAATGAAATATTTAAAGGTAAGAAATTATTGATTGTAGATGGATACCATATTTATGGTAAGGTAGTCCTTATAACTAAGAATAATGAAGGTATAAAAAAAGAAATAATAAAATACTGATTAAACTATATACCTATCCTTTATTCTACTCAATATATAAAATATGATATAATAGTAAGAAGAAGCTAATTAAAAGGAGGAGACATAGATGAGTGAACGGAAAAAATTAACAATAAAAGATATAGCATTAAAAGCTAATACATCAAAAACAACTGTATCCTTCTATTTAAATGGGCGATTTGAGAAAATGTCTGATGATACCAGAAAAAGGATTGAGCAAGTAATTGAAGAAACCAATTATAGTCCTAACATAATGGCACAGAGCCTAAAATCAAAAAAGTCACGTTTAATAGGGGTTATTATTGCAGATATAACAAATCCATTTAGTAATAATATAGTAAAAGGAATAGATGATATAGCACGAAAAGAAGGTTATCAAATTATAGTTGGAAATAGTAATTTTGAATATATAAATGAAAAAAAATATGTTGCAAGAATGCTAGATATGGGGGTTGATGGATTTATAGTACAGCCTACAGCTGAATTTGATAAACTTGTTACATATATTGAGAGAATGGGGAAAAAAATAGTTTGTGTAGATCGTGTCAGTCCTAATTTTAAAGGTAAGTGCGTAAAAACTAATAATTATGATATTACTTTTAAAGCTATAAATCAACTTTACA
Source organism: Desulfovibrio sp. Marseille-P6017 (assembly GCA_900604495.1). The sequence goes on from UWOR01000003.1 coordinate 262,993, forward strand.
ATAAAGGATATGAAGAGTTTATATTTATATCTGAAGATTTAGATACAGCTATTACTAGAATAGAGAGAAAAAACGGGTTTGTGGATGCTATAGAGTCAATAGGTGTTAATAGCCATATAGTTAAGGTGGAAAGTCAATTATCTTATACAGATTTAAGTAAAGAGTTAATGAAGTATATAAATATAAGTAAAAAAGTAGCAATATTTGCTGCACATGGTAAAGTACTACAAAAAGTATTTAGAGCTGCAAAACATATAGGATGGGATGTACCAAATCAAGTTGGTATAATTGGATTTGATAACTGGAATTGGACAATTTATGCATCACCTTCAGTAACAACCATTGATCAGCCAACTTATCAAGAAGGGAAACATGCTACAAAATTACTTATAGATATGATAGAAAATAGAGAAAGTGTTTTAGATTCTGTAATATTTGACTGTAGCATAAGTTGGAAAGAGTCAACAGATTTACCTTAAATCCCAGTATTTTTATTCAAGATAAATATAGAAAAATATTAGATTAACTTATTAAGATGCCTATAATGCTACTTCAGCATGATAGGCATTTTTTATTACATAAATTCCTAACATAGATTATAAGTATATGCAAAAAATCTTTGATACTATATACTCATAAAACAAAATCAAACAAAACAGGAGGAAATAAAATGAATTATAAAATCAACACCAAACTAATACAAACAAAAATGCTACAAAAAGGATATTCATTAACAAAACTAGCATCAATATCAAAAATCTCAACATCGACATTATCAAGAATAATAAATAGCCAAGGAACACCAAGACAAGAAACTATCTATAAAATAGCTAAGGCATTAGAACTAGAAATATCAGAAATTATACTATAAAAATAACCACAGGGGGAAACATGTATAACGAATATATTGAAAGTATAAACAACCTAAAAAACTTAGAAACAATAATAAACTTTATACAAAAAGTAGAAAGCATTCCATTTAGACAAGTTCTAAAAAAAGCATATGAAATATTAGGAATACCAATAAATTTACCAAATCTAAATAAAAAATCTAATCATAAAGTAAATAAAAATAATGCAGTTCAGTTTTATAATAATCAAGCAAAGCCATAAAAGAATGTGACATAGAGAAAGATTTTGAACTAACTTGTAAAAGTGATGAAGAAGAAAATAAAAGTTACTTTATCAACTACCCATATATAGATGAAAAAAACGTACCACTAAAAATAAGGGAAAATGTGAATGAAATTTTAAAAGCAAATAATATAACAGCATCCTATAATGACATTACAAAAGATGTAGAAATAGAAGGACTAGACTAACTAATTTAGATAATCAACTAGTAGATATCCATTCGATATGTATTAAATATGGATTTAAGCTACCATTTGCTACTATTGATAAATTTGTAAATCGTATAGGAGAAGCAAGTCCTAAAAATCCTGTAATAGATTATCTAAGAGAGTGTTATATGGAGTTTGATGGTAATTATAAATATATACAAAAATTATGTGATCCTATTATAACACCAGAAGATTTTAATCCTAAGTTAAAGAAAATACTTATCACCAAATGGTTGTTAAATACAGCTATGATACCTTTTAATGAAGGAAATTTAAATATATAAGGAATACTTATACTGCAAGGCAGACAAGGCCTTGGAAAACCAGATTAATAAAAAAGCTTATACCAATATATGCAAAAACAGGTCTGGAATTATACCATAGTGATAAAGATAAGGTTTATCAATGTATCAAATATTGGGTATCTGAATTAGGTGAGCTAGATGCAACATTGAAACGCGATTTATCAAAACTTAAAGCATTTACTACAGAGCAAAATGATGAATTTAGAAGACCTTATGCTATTAAAACTGTAATCTATCCAAGGAAAACTTCTTTTTATGCAACTGTTAATAATGATGATTTTCTAAAGGATGAAACAGGAAATAGAAGGTACTTGATAATTCCTGTTAAAGAAATAGATTTTAACATAATTGATAATTTAGATATAGAAAGTCTATGGGGAGAGGTAATGCATGTTAAGGAAGAAAATAAAGTTAAACATTATTTAGAATCAGAGGAACTAGAGTTACTCAACAATAGTAACGAAGAATTTAAAATATATAACTCGGTTGAAATTTCTATAGATAGGGAATTTAATTGGGAGATTGATAAATCTCATTGGAAGTTTAAACCTAGTATGGAAATAGCAAGTATATTAAATGTAAATTCTACAAAAGGAATAAAAACTTGTTTGTTAAGTAAAGGTGCAAAATATACAAAAAGGGGAACTAAAAGAGGATATGTAACACCACCGTATAAGGTACCTATTAATTTTTAATGTACTATTTTATGTTTTAGTGTTCTATAAATTGGATAGAGTTAGAAACTTTATGAACATTAAGACCTTAAAATTAAAAAGGACAGTTTAAACTTAGTAAGTGTTCTATTGTAGAAGCTAGTGAAATCAAGATATTTAGTAGTTAAGTACATCAAGCTCACTACTGTAAATTAAAAAAATTAAAGGTATAAAATATTAAAGAATACTAAGTTAAAAAAATCTAGTGTATAACTGTCTTATGTCAAAAATTCAATAAATTGCTTACGATAAAATAATTAGGATATATACATTTATAATCTTAGCATAAATAATACGACAGTAATTGACATTGTATAGAAAATAATGGTAAAATACTGAATGAATTTAATAGGTAAACCTAAGGAAACTTAGGGACACAAAGCTATAGGGACTAAGGTTTTCTTAACTATGTCAGCCAGTTGCCAAAGAGTACATTATACTTTTTGTTTTAAGCTTAGTATGAAATTATTAGGTCTATTTTAAGTTACTCTTTCTGAGTAACTTTTTTATTCTAACGTAATGTACTTCTGAGGGAAAATTATTCAGGAGGAGAAATATGCACAAAAGAAAAATAGCAGCATTAACTATGGCAGCAATCATTTCAAACTTTTCAGTAAGAACTGTAGGTGTTTTAGCACATGAATTGGGGGATAATAAGTTAGTCCCAAATATATCAGATCAAAATAATCAAGATATACAATCAAATCAAGCTAAAGTAAGTAAGTTTAACTTACTTAATAGTAGTTATTTAGAAGAATATAATAAATTTTTTAAATTAGACAACTCTAAGATAAATTCAATAACTAATAATGGTGGAAACTATGAATCATCAGTAATATCTAAAGCTATAGATGGAGATTTTAGTACCCACTGGGAGACCGGTAATTTTAATAGTTCAAGTTTTGAAAATGAGGTAATACTTACACTAGATGAAGTTACAAGTTTAAATAGAATAGTATATGGAGCAAGACAGGATTCAGCTAAGGGGAAAGGTTTTGCTCAAGAGTTTGAAATATATTCTTCACTTACAGATGATGGTGATGATTTCACTTTAGTAAGTCATGGAAAGTATTCAGGATCTACTTCAGATATAGTTGAAATAAAATTTAATGAGGAGAAATTTAAAAGAATAAAATTTAAATTCAAAAAAGCTAACCAAGACTGGGCATCTGCTTCGGAATTTATGTTTTATAGAGAAGACTCATTATCAGATGTTATAAGTAACATGTTTACAGATGGTACAATGTCTGAATTAAAAGATGAATATAACAATATAGATGTAATAAATAATTTAGAAAAAGAGGTTAATAATCATCCTCTAAAAGATGAATTAATACATGATATAGATTTAGCAAAAGAAGTTTTACAAGGTGATAAAGACTATTCAGATAGAATTTTTACACTTACACAATATGGTAATACACATGCAAAAGCAAAAAATAATTTACAAATGTCTACTTTCGGTACAGACTTACAATCAACTGGTATAATAGCAAAACCAGGAGAAGAGTTTACAATATATGTTGAATCAGAAGAAGGATCACCATTACCATCAATTGCATTTACTCAACATGAAGGTTTCTACTCAAACTGGATAAGACAGTATCAATTAAAGCAAGGTAAAAATGTTATAACAGTACCAGAAATTTATAGTGATTCATGGAGTAATAAAACTGTAAAAGGTGGAGCAGTATACTTAGTGAATAAGTACACAAAAGAACAACAAGCAAAAGCTCCAGTGGTTCGTATTGAAGGTGGCGAAACTTTCCCATTATATAACTTAGGAGATGACAAAGAAGCATTCATAAAAGAATTAAAAGAATATAATGAAAAATTAGAAAAAGATCCTGAAAATACAGTAGATGTATTTGAATTTAACAGTACCAGATTGCTATACACAGGAACTGCATCAGCTGCATATAAGGTATATGTAGAAGAAGGTGTAGATATTGGTGAAAGTGTGGATAATCTAAATAGTCAAATTCAAGATGCATTTGAATTTTCTGGGTTAAAAGATGATGAAACAGATCCAACTAACGACTCTACAAATGTTAGAACAACCATAAGATTGATGCAACCTTATGGTTTAGCATATGCTTATGTTGACCATATTGGTATACAGAGAGGTTATGAACAATCGATGTTAAGAACTGATAGAGACAGTTTAAATTCTGTTTTATGGGCTACAGTACATGAAGCTGGTCACCAAATGGATATTAGTGCTAGGGAATGGCCTGAGGTTACAAATAACATGTGGGCAAATAGTGCTCATATAAAAAATGGAATGGGAGATAGGGTTTCTTACAGTGATTTATATAAATACCTAGCCCCAGAAGACTCATTAAAAGGATTTGATGATTTTGACTATTTCCAAAAATTAGGTATGTTTTGGCAATTACAATTAAAGAAAGATACTTATTGGGCAGAGTTAGAAACTTTATATAGAGAAAGAAAACCTAGACCAAGAAATGAACAAGAAAAGAAGGACATACTTGCAACTTATTCTTCAGAAGTTCTAGGTATTAACCTAACTTACTACTTTGAAAAATATGGATTTACGTTATCTGATAAGTGTAAGGAAAGTTTAAAACAACTACCAGAGTCAAAGGATAAAATATGGTACTTAAATAGTACTGTTATGGATTATGAAGGAAGTGGATTTGATGGTATTGATACAGGTTTAGATGTATCATTATTAAAATTAACTTCTGGAACAAAACTAAGCATGAGTATAAATGAAAATACGAAAGATGATTTACTTGGTTATGAAATACTAAGAAATGGAAAGGTAATCGCATTTACTACAAGAAGTACTTACATAGATAAAGATTCAACAGATGACAATAGCGAATATGAAGTAGTTCCTTATGCAAAAGATTTAACAATAGGAAACAAAGTTCAAATAAATTCATTAAAGCCAAGCATAAGTATTCAACAAGAGAAAGTAACTTTAAAAAGAGGAGAGAAATTTAACCCAAAAGATTATGTTAAAGGTTTTACCTATTTAGGTGAGGACATAACATCAAAATTAAAAGTTGAAAGCAATGTAAATACTGATAAAAACGGAGCTTATCAAGTTAAATACACATTAACCAATGAAGAAGTAACTGTGGAGAAAAGTTTAAAAGTAGAAGTAGTAAGTGACTATGATTACTTATCAGATTTTAAGTGGACATCTGTAAATACTGAGTGGGGAACTCCAAGAAGAAACAGTAACATACAAGGAATGGTACATGGTGAGGTAACAACATTTAAAAATGGTATCGGAATACATGCAAATGGAAAGATAACTTATGATTTATCTGATAAGGAATATGACAACTTTGAAGCATTAATTGGTGTAGACACAGCTATAGGAGAAAATAATAATTCAAGTGTAACTTTTAAAGTTGTAGCAGATGGAAAAACTGTAGCAACAACAAATATTATGAGTTACTATGATAACTTAGCTTATATAAATATTCCAGTTTCTGGAGTGAAGGAATTAGTAATAGAAGTACATGATGGTGGTAATGGAAATACGAGTGATCACTGTATAATAGTTAATCCTAAACTAACAACAAGCAATGGTAAGCCAAAATTCAAAGGTGACGAGAGTGTAGCATTTAATATAAATGAAGAAATTGATTTAATTAAAGGAATAAGTGTTACAGATGGTGAAGATGGTGATTTAACTTCTAAAATAGAAGTAGAATCAGATTATATTAAAGGAAATACAGGTATATTTAACGTAACTTGTTCTGTAAAAGATAGTGATGGAAACAAAGCCCAATTTACAAGAACAGTAGTAGTTACAGATAAAGAAACTTATTTATCTGATTTAAATTGGAAATCTGCAACAATAGGTTCAGGTTACATAGGAAAAGATAAATCAGTAAGACAAGAACCTATAAAACTTTTAAATGAAGATGGATACGTTGAAGTTTTTAAAAAGGGTATAGGAACTCACGCTTACTCAGAAATAGTTTACGATTCAACAGGTTACGATATATTCGATGCTTGGGTTGGACTTGATCAATTTGTAGCAGGTCAACAAGCATCAAGTGTTATATTTAAGGTGTACGTAGATGGGGTTTTAAAGGCAGAAACACCTATTATGAAATCAAATACACCAAAACAGCACTTAATTGTTGATGTTAGAAATTCTAGCGAAATCAAACTAGTAGTAGATGTAGCTGATAGCGGAGACACTTGGGATCATGCCGACTGGGCAGATGCTAAATTTAGAAATTTTTCTGAATTTGATTTAAGCAAATTAGAAGAAGTTTTAGAAGAAGCTAGGGCCTTGGATTTAGGGAATTACACTGAAGAATCTGCAAAAAATATAAAAAATGCTATAGAAAATGGTGAAAAAACTTTAAGTTCTAACAATCAAACTAAAATAGATACAGCAGTAGAGGAGATAAGAAAAGCAATCAATTCTGCGGTAGAAATAGACTTAAGTCAAATAATACAAATAAAAGATAAAAATCTTAAATTAAGTATACAACAAGAACTTGGTCTACAAGGTGAAGTAAGATTAGGTGATATGAGGGAGCTTGTTTCACTAACAGTTAAAAATGTTCAAAGTTTAGAAGGTTTACAATACGCTGTGAATCTAGAATCACTAAACATAGAAAATAACAAAATAAAAGATTTATCACCATTAAAAGACCTTAAAAATTTGACAAACCTAAAGGCACACCCTCAAATAATAACAGAGGATTGGGTTTTGGCAAAAGATAAAAAAGTCACTGTAGACTACGACGTTTTAAACAGAAATGGTGAAAAATTAACTCTAACGTCTATAATCATAAAAGATAATAGAACATGGGACTTAACAACTTTAAACGTAGAAGAATGCGTAGATGAAAATGGAAAAATATCATTTGACACAACAGATTTTTATTCGGGGATACATACTGTTTATATGACATACGAAGATAAAGTCGATAATTATATAACACAGATTACATTTGTTCTTGATACTAGGGAAAGATAGTTGTTATAAAATGAATTGAATTATTTATAATTTTAGTGTAAATAATATAACAGTAATTGACATAATATAAAAAATAATGGTAAAATACTGAATAAATTTAATAGGTAAACCTAAGGAAACTTAGTGACACAAAGCTATAGGGACTAAGGTTTTTTAACTATGTCAGCCAGTTGCCAAAGAGTACATTATACTTTTTGTTTTAAGCTTAGTATGAAATTATTAGGTCTATTTCAAGTTACTCTTTATGAGTAACTTTTTTTATGCCTAAATAATGTACTTCTGAGGGAGAATTATTCAGGAGGATAAATATGCACAAAAGAAAAATAGCAGCGTTAACTATGGCAGCAATCATTACAAACTTTTCAGCAAGCACTATAGGTGTTTTAGCACATGAATTGAGGGACAATAACGTAGTCCCAAATATATCAGATAAAAATAATCAAGATATACAATCAAATCAAGCTAAAGTAAGTAAATTTAATTTACTTAATAGCAGTTATTTAGAAGAATATAATAAATCTTTTAAATTAGATAACTCAAAAATAATTTCAATAACTAATAACGGAGGAAATTACCCATCATCAGTAATAACTAAAGCTATAGATGAAGACTTCAGTACCCACTGGGAGACTAATAAGGTTAATAGTTCAAGTTTTGAAAATGAGGTAATAATTACACTAGATGAAATTACAAGTTTAAACAGAATAGTATATGGAGCAAGACAAGATTCAGCTAAGGGAAAAGGATTTGCTCAAGAATTTGAAATATATTCTTCACTTACAGATGATGGTGATGATTTTACTGTAGTAAGTCATGGAAAGTATTCAGGATCTACTTCAGATATAGTTGAAATAAAGTTTGATAAAGCAGAGTTTAAAAGAATAAAGTTTAAGTTTAAAAAAGCTAATCAAAATTGGGCATCAGCTTCAGAATTTATGCTATATAAAGAAGATGAGTTAGCTGATAAGATAAATAGATTATTTGCAGATAGCACTATGAGTGTTGTAAGTGATGAGTTTAATACTATTGAAAAAATAGAAGCTTTAGAAAATGAAATAAAAAATCATGTTCTTTATAATGAATTTAAAGAAGATATAGAAAATGCAAAGATATTACTTAAAGAAGAAAATAATATAGAAAGTCAAAATGCTCAAATTCAAAAATTTGAAAAAGTTAATGGAAAATATGAGGAAATCTATAACAAAGCATTTAAAGTAGATAATTCAGAAATAGAAAAAATAAGCAGTAATGATGGGTCTAGCAGTGAAGCTTTAATGAAAGCTTTTGATAATGATACTAAAACATACTGGGCATCTAGAAAAAATAATAGTGATGATTTTAAAAATGAAATAGTAGTACAGTTAAAAGAAGCTACAGTTTTAGATAGGTTAATATATGGTGGAACTCCATCGTGGCAAAAAGGTTATGCAGAAGAATTTGAGATATATGCATCAAACACTACTAAAGGTGATACCTTTAAATTAGTAGCTACAGGAGAGCAAGCAGCAAGCCATGATATAAAAGAAATAACTTTTGAACCAACTGAATTTAAAAGAATAAAGTTTGTATTTAAAAAAGGAAATTTAAATCAAGCAGCCTGCTCTGTATTTTGGTTATATAAAGAAGACTCATTACCAAGTATTATAAATAATATATTTACAGATGGTACAATGGTTAAGTTAAAAGATGAATATAACAATATAGATGTAATAAATGATTTAGAAAAAGAAGTTAATAATCATCCTTTAAAAGATCAACTAATATATGCTATAGACTTAGCTAAGGAAATTCTACAAGGTGATAAAGATTATTCAGATAGTACTTTTACAGTAATGCAAAATGGTGATACACACTTAAAAGCTACAAATAACTTACTTATGTCAAGTTTTGGAAATGACTTTCAATCAACTGGGATAGTAGCAAAACCAGGAGAAGTATTTAATATATTTGTTGAAGCAGAAGATGGCAAACCACTACCATCAATAGTATTTTCACAACAGGAAGGTCACTATGGCAATTGGAGAAGAAACTATCAATTAAAGAAAGGTATGAACACAATAGTAGTACCAGAAATTTATAGTGATAGTTGGTCTCAAAAAAGTGCTAAAGGTGGAGCTGTATACTTAGTAAATAAATATACAGAAGAACAACAAGGAAAGGCACCAGTAGTTCGTATAGATGGAGGAGAAAAATTCCCACTATTTAATACTGGTGATAACCAAGAAGAATTTTTAAAAGAGTTAAAAGAATATAAGAAAAAATTAGATGAAAATCCAGATACAACTGTAGATATATTTGAGTTTAATACAAAAAGATTGATGCTTACAGGAACTGCAAAAGCAGCGTACCAAGTATATGTAAATGAAGGAATTGATATTGAAGAAAGTATTGCTACTTGGGATAGTCAATTAGAAGAAGCCATTGCATTTGCAGGATTAAAAGATGACGAAAGTGACCTTACAAATGATTCTACTAATATTAGAGGAACAATAAGATTAATGCAACCTTATGGAGCAGCTTATGCAGCAGGGGATCATGTAGGTATTCAAAGACATATACAAGAAATAATACTAAGGCCAGATAAAAGTAGTATGAATAGTATTATATGGGGAACTATTCATGAGTTTGGCCATCAAATGGATATAAAGCCTAGAACTTGGGGAGAAGTAACTAATAATATGTGGGCAAACTATGCATCAATAAATAATGGTAAGGGAGATAGAGTTCCTTATAACAATATATATAGTATGCTAGCACCGAAAGAATCTACAAAAGGATTTGAAGACTTTAATCTTGATCAAAAACTAGGAATGTTTTGGCAGTTACAAATAAAGAAAGATACTTATTGGCAAGAATTAGAAGCTATGTATAGAGAAAGAAGACCTAATCCAAAGGATTATCAAGAAAAGAAAGATATACTTGCAACTTATTCATCAGAGGTTATAGGTATGAATTTAACACACTACTTTGAAAAGTATGGATTTACTTTATCAGAAGAATGTAAAAATAATTTAAAAAGATTCCCTAAATCAAATGAGAAAATATGGTATCTAAACACTAATGCAATGAAATATACAGGTAATGGATTTGTAATTAGTGACACTGATTTAGAAGTTTCATTATCTAAATTAGATTCTGGTATAAAACTAAGTATGAATATAAATGAAAACATGAAAGACGATTTACTTGGTTATGAAATCCTAAGAAATGGAGAAGTAATAGGGTTTACCTCAAGTAATAGTTACATAGATACTAATGCAACTCATGAAGAGAATATTAAGTATGAAATAATTCCTTATGCACTTAATTTAACAACTGGAGATAAGGTTGAAGTAAACTCATTTACACCAAGCATAAGCATACAACAAGATGAATTCACTATAGGACTTAGAGAAGAATTTGAACCAATGGATTATGTTAAAGCACTTAATCATAATGGAGAAAATATAACATCTAAAGTTAAGGTTGAGCATAATGTAGATACTAATCAACAAGGTATTTATGAAGTTAAGTACATAATAACTGATGAAGGAATAACTACAGAAAAAGTACTAAAGGTTGAAGTAGTAAGTAAATACGATTACTTATCAGATAGTGAATGGAAAGCTGTTGAAACTCAATATGGTAGCCCAAGAAGAAATAAAGATATAAAAGGTAGAATAAATGGAGATATTAAAACATTTGAAAAAGGTTTTGGAATACATGCAAATGGTAAGATAACTTATGATTTATCAGGTAAAGATTATGATAATTTTGAAGCTTTACTTGGAGTTGATATGAACATATCTGCTCAAGATAAATCAAGTATAACGTTTAAAGTTATTGGAGATGGAAAAACTCTAGCAACTACAAATGTTTTAAAGCATGCTAATAATATGGTAAGTATAAATGTCCCAGTTAAAGGTGTAGAAGAATTAGTTATAGAAGTTCATGATGGTGGAAATAGAAATACATCTGATCACGCTGTAATAGCTAATCCTAAATTAACTACAAATAATACAAAACCGAATATAGATGTTAAGGATAAGACTTATCTTTTAGGTGAAAATGTAGATATAATGGAAGCTATAACTGCAGAAGATACAGAAGATGGAGACTTAACTTCTAAAATAGAGGTAGTTTCTAACACTTATGAAGACGGAAAAACGGGTAGATTTGAAGTTTTATATAGAGTTACAGATAGTGATAATAACGTAACTGAAAGAAAAGCATTTATAACTATATATGAAAACTTTACAGTTAATAAAACTAAATATGGTTCTTTTGATAATCTATCTGAATACAACAAAGAGTTTAAATTACCTATAGTATCTGCAAAAAATAATGCAGGTAACTATGGCTCAAGTGTAATAGGTTACGCAATAGATGAAAATATTAATACTCACTGGGAAACTAATAGTCCGAACAGTAGCTCATTTGAAAATGAAGTTATATTTGATTTAGGTGAAAATGTAGATATAGACAAGATGACCTATGCTTCTAGAAGAGGTGGTAAAGGATTTGCACGTAATTTTGAAATATATGTTTCAAGCAAATCAGAGGGAGATGACTTTATACTAGCAGGTAAAGGGGCATATGATGGAAGTGTAAATGATGTTATAGAGTTCAAATTATCTAAATTTGATGTGAGAAGAGTTAAGTTTAAATTTATAAATGCTCACCAAAATTGGGCTTCAATAGGTGAAGTAGCATTTTATAAAGAAGATGTTTTATCTGATAAAATAAATAATGATTTATTTATAGATGCTAATAAAACTGAAGTAAATGAAGAATACAATACTTTAGAAAAATTAGAAGTTTTAAGAGAAGATATTAAAAATCATCCAGCATTTAGCTTATTTGAAGATGATTTAAATAAAGCAAAAGAAATAATAATAGCAAAATTCCCGACTTTAAATGTTGAAGAAAATACTTTTGTTAAATTAAATAGTGAATTTGATTTGATGAGTAATGTAGTTGCTAATGACCAAGAAGATGGAAATATAATTTCAAATGTTAAGATTAATACTAATGAATTTACTACAAGTAAAGCTGGAGAATACGCTTTAACTTATACTGTTACTGATAGTGACGGAAACTCTACATCAAAAGAGAGAAAAGTTGTAGTTTATAGTGAGAATAAATATTTATCTGATATGGATTGGGAAGTAGCAACATCTGGATGGAGAAGTGTAAACAAAGATAGTGCGTAGCTTCAACTAATAAAATAAAGCTTAATATAGATGGTACTATAAATGAATTTGATAAAGGTATAGGTGCTGCTACAAATGCAGAAATAGTTTATAATCTAGATGGGAATTACAGTTACTTTACAACTTATTTAGGAACAGATAAAAACTATAATGATAATAGAACAAGTATAATATTTAGGATATTTGCAGATGGTGAAGAAATTTATACTTCTGATGTAATAAGAAAAGATTCTAAAGCTGAATTTGTAAGTTTAGATATAACTGGGGTGAAAGAACTTAAGTTAGTAGCAGATGATGCTGGAGATGGAGGTCTTGGAGACTTTACTTCATGGGCAGATACTAAAGTTTACACTACAAACTCTAAACCACAGTTAACTATACCAAAATCAATATCTACTAAATTAGGAGAAGTAGTAGACTTAAATGAAAGTTATAGCGCAATTGACACAGAAGATGGAGACATAACTTCTAATATTGAGGTAAGAGGTAAAGTAAACTTTAATAAACCAGGTAAATACCCTATAATATACACTGTTACTGATAGTGATGGTAATAAAGTAAGTAAGACTAGAACTATAGCAGTAGTTAATATGGATGATAATAAATACTTAACTGATTATGAGTGGAATTCTACTCAAAATAGCTATAAATCTCCTAATAAAGATAAATCTATAAGTGGAAATACAATAAAGCTTACAGATGAAAATAATCAAGAAGTAGTTTATGAGAGAGGTATAGGTGCTCATTCAACTTCAACGATAATATATGATTTAAGTGATAAAGACTATGCATACTTTACATCATATGTAGGTGTGGATAGGGCTATGTTTGGAACTGTTGGTTGTGTAAGTTTTGAAGTTTATGTTGATGGTGAGAAGAAATTCGATAGTGGAGTCATGAATTCAAGAGAACCACAAAAGTATGTTGAAGTAGATATAAATGATGCTAAAGAGTTAAAGCTAGTAGTGACAGATGGAGGTAATGGACAAGGGTCAGACCATGCATCTTGGGCAGATGCTAAACTGCATTTTGCGAACGCTGAATCAAGCGTAGATTTAAGTGAAGTAGTAAGTATAGAAGATAAATATCTTAAATCAAGTATAAAGAAAGTACTTAATTTATCTAGTGATAATATAACAGTTGGTGATATGCAAAAAATTACTAGTTTAAATGTTCAAGGAGCTGAAAGCTTAAATGGACTACAGTATGCGAAAAATTTAGAATCATTAAATATAGAATATAATGAAATAAGTGATTTATCACCGCTTAAAGATCTTAAAAAATTAACAGATTTAAGAGCTAATCCTCAAATAATAACATTAGGATAAATAGATAAAAAGGATAATAGAGTGACAATAGACTATGATGTTTTAAATAGAAAAGGTGAAAAGTTATCACCAATAAGTTTGACGATAAGAAACAATCAAACATTAGAAGATATTACATTAGATTTATCACAGTGTGTAGATGAAAATGGCGTAATATCTTTTGATACTACAGACTTTGATTCTGTTATATATAGTGTGTATTTAGGATATGAAGATATTAATGATAACTATTTATCACAAGTATTATTTATGTTTAGTAATAAATGATTAACCTTTGCAATATCAAGTAAATGCTATATATATATGAAATATGAAAACAAAAATTGTATTCAAATTTAATCTGGATACAATTTTTTTGTTTTTGTGTCATTTACCTATAAAAGTATGTCGTTTACGAAGTATTTATAATTTTATAAAAAAGATATATTATCATTAAGATAAGAGGAGTACGATCAAAAATATTTATAAAAATAAATATTTTATTAAGGAGAGATAGTAATGATTAAAATAAAAGACAGCGATTTAATGATTATGAAGAGGATACTAGGAGATTTATATCCAGAAAATGGAAATACTGAAGAAGTAATTTTATTAAGTAAAGCTATTGATAAAATAATCCCATTAGTGAATTTAGCCAAAAAGATAGAGATAAATTTATTAAATTATATGCAGGTATAAAAGTAGAAAATACGCAAGATGTAAATAAGCTTTCAGAAGCTATAAATAAAGAATAGGAAAAAAGAAAAATATCATTTCTAGATAATGAAAATATATCAATGATAAATGTATTTTTACATTCACCAGAAGATAGTGAAGTATTTGTAGGGCATGCAGGTATCTTACTACAAATAAAAAATGAATTATTATTTATTGAAAAATATGCACCAACTTTACCATTCCAAGTTTCTAAATTTAAAAATAGATTAGAATTAAAAGGATATTTAATGGATAGACTTGATAATGATACATCTGGAAATGGTTCATCAAAGCCAATAATAATGGAGAATAATAATTTAATTAATTAGATTAAATAGCTACTAAGCAATAAGCTTAGTAGTTATTTTTTATATAATGATTTTATTAAAATTCATATCCATACAAAAATACATTTAATTTAGTATTCAGATAATCTAATGATACTTCCTTTTCATTTATTCTACTGAAGTTTTGGCTGTCATAAAATCCATAATTACATCTACTATCTGTAAATAGGTAGAAAGATTTTACATTCATACTTTTCATATAATCAGACAAATACTTAACTAAAGCTTTACCAATACCAAGTCCCCTAGATTCTTTTGATACTATAAATAGTTGAATACAACCTTGAAATTGACATTCTTTGTCTTTTAGAACTTCCTTATATGTATTTTGAATTTTTAAGAATTCTTTAATTAAAGTATGATTTGTTTTGTTATTCATTATTGATTTAATAGAACTAATGTCAAAATTAAAATTATTAACAGAATTAATTACACGGGTCTTATCATTCAGAGCACTACCTAAAATAAAACCAATTACTTTACCATTTTTTTGAGCGACCTTACAAAAAGAAGTATCTAAAATACATTCTTGAAGATACCCACTTAATACAATATTTAATAACGCTTCATCTTTAATAAAATCATAAAATCCAAAAGCTTCTCCAATTAATTCTTTGATAGTCTCGTAATCAGATTCTAATAAATCTCTGTATATTACTTTGTTCATATCAGTAAAAAGATCCTTTCATTTAATTTATATTTATACAACAATTATTGTATAATGATGATAATAATATCTACCCTTAGGGTAGAGTCAATAAAATTTAAAATTTAAGAGGAAATAATAAAAATGAAAAAAATATTTTCTATTGGAGAAGTTTCTAAAATTAAAGGCATAACAATAAAAGCTTTAAGATATTATCATAAAATGGGAATTTTAATTCCAAAGTACATTGATGAATATTCGGGATATAGACATTATTCTATAGATCAATTTGTATATATAGATATTATAAAAGGATGCAGATTATTGGGAATAAGTATAAAAGAACTTCAAGAAATTTTTCAACGATGTGATACAGATGAATTACTTGAATTTTTAGAAATAAAAAAACATGAAGCTAAAGAAAATATAAATAAGATGAACAAAGTAATTGAAAATATAGATACTCTAAAGACAAGTATAAAACTATCTAAAGAAATAGTATATAAAAATGAAATAGCAATTAAATATTTTGAAACACGTTATATAATAGTTCTACCCTGTAAGGAGGTAGGTAGTTTGAATGAATTACTTTATTATTCTGATTTAGATAAGTTAATTTTAGAAAAAAATATAAATGTATCTGTGCAAAGAGGGATTATATATAAAATAAATGATAATATAAGTCCAGAGTCTAAATATGTATTCAATATAATTGAAGAATATAAAGACATAAAAAATGATGAAAGCATAAAAATATTGCCAAAAGGAAGATACTTAACAATGGTTTATGATACAGAAAATAAGGAACAATGTATAAAAAAAATATCAGATTATATAAAGGAAAATAATATAAGAATTGATGATATTATAGAGTTTGATCTATATAATGATATTTTTAATACTAAAAATTATAATAGTCAAATTCAGATTTTTTTAGGCAACTATGAAGTAAATTACGAGGGATTATAGTAAGAGATAGAAATACATTTCTTATATATCAGGTAGTAATATTGACATATCAGGTATAATTTGTTATTTTATGAAATATATTATAGTAAAGCTATATTTAACTTAATATTTAGAAAAACAAAAATATATATATAGATCCTAAATATTTAAGGTAGCTGAACTTATACAGATAAAAATAAATTTGGAGGAATGATAATGAAAAAGATTTTATTAGGAACTTTATTATCAGCACTTATACTAACTTTAACTGGATGTAGTACTTCTAAAGATGAAACTGAAAATATTGATAAGGTATTTGTTTATGGCAGCTTAAGAAGTGACATGTTTAATTATGATGTTTATTTAGACGGCAAAGTTAAAGAAAACAAAAAAGCTACAGTTAAAGGGGAATTATTCCATTTAGATAATAAAGGATATCCAGCAGTAGTTCCAGGTGATAGAGAAGTAATAGGAGAGTTAATGTCATTTGAAGATTTTGAATCTACATTAAAGGAGTTAGATGAACTAGAAGCATATGTAGAAGGTGAAGAAAATGAAAATGAATATAATAGAAAAGTTATAGATGTAACACTTGAAGATGGAAGCATAGAAAAAGCATATTATTACGAGTATAATCCATCAGCAGATTATAATAAAGATGACAAATTAATAGAAGTTGAAGATGGTGACTGGAAATCATATATGGAAAATATAAAAGTTGAAAGAGTATTTGTATATGGAAGTTTAAGAAGTGATATGTTCAACTATAAAACTTATTTAGATGGTAAAGTTAAAGAAAGTATAAAAGGAACAATAAGTGGAGATTTATTCTATATAGAAAATAAAGGATATCCAGCAGTAGTTCCAGGTGATGGAGAAGTTGTTGGAGAATTAATGACATTTGAAGATTTTGAATCTGTATTAGATGAACTTGATGAGTTAGAAGCTTATGAAGAAGGTAAGGAAAGTGAAAATGAATATAACAGAAAAGTTGTAAATGTAAAGATTGCAGAAGGAACTGTTATAAAAGCGTATTACTATGAATATAATCCATTAGCAGATTATAATAAAGATGATAAATTAGTTCCGGTTAAAGATGGTGACTGGAAACAATATATAGAAAATAAATAAAAATAAAAGCTGTTACAGATATGATATTTATAACAGCTTTTTATATATTAAATTATACTAATATTTTGTTGGATAGATATCAGATAAAATCAAGTAATTTATGTATAAGGAAATAGATATAAAACTTTTCAAAAATCGATAAATGCTGAAAGATGTCATACGAAAATGTAAATCTTACTTATAAGATACTATAATATATCAAAAAAATTGATAAAACTATAAATTGGGGTACATACTGATAGGGAATTAAGGAGACAGATATGCATACATATATAAATCGAATTTATACTTTTATAACTATCTTATTTTTAATATTTATTAATGTAGAGAAAGCTTATTTATTAGAAAAAGATGATATATTATTTATTAGTTCATATAATCCAAATTTTATTAGTTTTAATGACCAAGTAAATGGAATTACTGATAGCATAGGGAAAGATATAAATCTTAAGATTGAATACATGGATTCTAAGATAGTAGGAAATGAAAATAATGAAAGAGATTTTTATAACTTACTAAAGTATAATATAAGCAATTATGAAAAATTTCAATCTATTATTGTAGGAGACGATGAAGCATTGGAATTTGCGGTTAGATACAGAGATGATATATTTAAAGGTATACCTATAGTATTTTTAGTAATAGAGAATATAAAGCTTATAGAAGAATAACTTAAATATGACTTAGTATCTGGTGTAAGAGAATCTGAATCTTTAGGTGCAAATATAGAACTAATTACTAAACTTCATAAAGATGTGAAAAATATATATTATAACAGAGGATTTAAGTGTTTTAGACAGGGCAACTATTCTAGAAGATGAGGAATATTATAGAAACATAGAATTAAGTATTAATACAATTGAAACTAATGATATGAGTATTGATGAATTTAAAGAAATATTATCTACTTTAAATAGTGAAGATGGAATTATAACTATTTATCCAAATAATTTTGAAAATGATTATTTGATAGGACATAAAGAAGTAACTAAACTAATTAAAGGATATACTAGCAATGTACCCATATATAGCACTCTAGGATATAATATCGGTAGTGGTAGTATAGGGGGAAAAGTCATTAATCATTATAAACAAGGTAAAAAGCTGGAGAAATAACAAAAGCAATATTAGAAGGCAAAAATGCAAATGAATTATATATATATATAATGATAATGCAAATGAGTATATATTTGATTATAAGACAATGAAAGAGTTTAAAATAAAAAAGAAGGACTACCTAAAGGTTCAATAATTATAAATGATCCGATGAATATATACTTAAAAATAAAGACGTACGTATCCCTATTTTGGTATTCACAACTGGATTAATTAGTATAATTATTACTTTGATATTTTACATTATGTATAAAATAAAATATGAAAAAGAGCTCTTAAGTGTTATAAATGAATCTAAAGAGGTTAATAGATTAAAATCATATTTTATATCCAATATAACTCATGAGCTAAGAACACCAATTACAGTTATAACATCTGTAATGCAACTTACAAAATCTAATAAATATAAAGATAACTTTATATTAAAAGAGGATAGTGCAAAGCTTATAGATGATAATTGTAATAGACTATTAAGATTGGTAAATAACATAATCGATATAGATAAATGTAAATCTGGAAACATAACTTTAAATCTAGATAAAGTAAATATAGTTGAACTTTCAGAAAGTGTTGTAACATTAATACTTCCATATATAAAAGCGAGAAATTTAGAAGTTATATTTGATACTACAGATGAAGAAATTATGATGAATATTGATTGTAATAAGATAGAAAGAGTATTACTTAATTTATTATCTAATGCAATTAAATTTTCAAAGAATGAAGGTATTATAAGCGTTAATTTGATAAAGATGAATGATATATTAAGGATTGTAGTAGAAGATAATGGTATAGGTATTGAAAATTGTAATTCACAGAAAATATTTGATAAATTTGTTCGACTGGATAATACTATGACTAGATAAAATGAAGGAAGTGGAATAGGTTTATCTATAGTTAAATCATTTGTAGACTTACATGATGGAAAGGTAAGTGTAGAGTCTAAATTAAATGAAGGTACTAAATTAAATGAAGGTACTAAATTTATAGTGGATTTACCTATTAATATAGATAATAGAGAATATAAAGAATATAATTCACATGAAATAGTTAATAAATCCTTTCTGATATATATATTTAATATATTAAATTTTAGAAACTAAAGTTATAATTTTAGAGATAGTTGTAAAATTTATTATAGTGAATATGTAATTAAATCAATAGAAATATATACATAGTTAAGGTAGGTATAGCAGAAAATGCTAAACCTACCTTATTTTATTTAAAAAGATAAGTATAAAGTAGGATTATAATTTAAATTTGAAAAATTATAGAATTATAAAATTTATAATAAATTAAAATACAATTTAATTAATTCAAATAATTATAATTAATACAAAATTTTACTAATTACAACAAAAATATTACCATTAACATGCAATATAAGGAAAAAAAGTAAGAATATGATAGGATTTACAAAATAAAATATTTTAATACTAAGCTATTTTAACAATAGAAAATAAAACACAAATTATAGCTGGTATAAAGTAAAAATGTAAAATATAGAAGTTTATTATTTTTGTAGGAAAACTTATATGAGAAACGTAAATGGTAAGAAAACACATCAATTAAAAAATGTTGGAACTGCTACTGCATTAACAATTACTCTAGTTACATCTAATGTATCTACTTTAGCTTACGCAATTGAATTAGACTCAGATATCAATGAAGAAGTAGTTAAAGAATATATAGAAGAAGTCATTGAAGTAGAAGATAATGAGGAAATAAGTGATAAAGAAGAAGTGATTAGCAAAGATAAATTAGGCACTGAGGAAATATCTGTTGAAAATGAAGATATTCAAGAGCAAATATTTACTAAAGAAATGAGTAAATCAATAACTTTGGAAGAATTAGAAAAAGATTGGGAAATCAAAATATATTCTAGTGACCCAAGTATTGTATTCTTAGAACAATATATTGGTACAAATAAAGATATTGTCATACCAGCCGAAGTTGGAGGTAAAAAGGTTAAGTTAAGAGGTGAAAAATGTTTTTCAGATCCAAATAAAAAATCTATAATAACTAGTATAACATTTGAAGAATCAGATAATGGTGAGAAGGTACAAACACCTGTTTCATTAAAAGGTATATTTAAAGATTGTATAGCGCTTACAAGTATAGACCTAAGTGGGCTAGAGACAAATAATGTAACCAGTATGGAAATGATGTTTAGTGGATGTACTTCATTAAAAAGTGTGAACTTAGGAGTCTTAGATACTTCCAATGTAAATAATATGTCAAATATATTTAGTGGATGTAATAATTTAGAAAGTATAGACTTAAGCGGAGCAGATCTTTCAAGTGTAGAAAATATATCAAACACATTCAGTGAATGTAATAATTTAGAAAGTGTAGATTTAAGTGGAGCAGATCTTTCAAGTGTAGGAAATATATCAAATACATTCAGCGGATGTAATACTTTAAAAAGTGTAGATTTAAGTGGATTAAAAATTTCATCTAAAGTAACAAGCATATCGAGTATGTTTAGTGGATTAAATAATTTAGAAAGTGTAAAATTAAATGGACTACAGATACCAAATGTAACTAATATGTATAATATGTTCAAGGACTGTACTTCATTAAAAAGTGTAGATTTAAGTGGAGTAGACACATCAAAAGTAACTAATATGACAGGTTTATTTATAGGATGTAGTGAATTAACAGATATAAAGTTTGGTGGTGAGTTTACAACAAAATCAGTAAGTCTTATGAATAATATGTTCAAAGATTGCGCTTCTTTAGAAAATATAGATTTAAGTAGTTTTGATACTTCAAATGTCGAAAATATGTCATATATGTTTAGCGACAGTTTATTAAAGAAAGTAGATTTAAGCAGTTTTGATATTTCAAATGTAAAAAATATGAAGGGAATGTTCCGTAATACAGAATATTTAAAAGAGATAGTACTTGGTAGTACATTTAAAACACTATCAGTAACAGATATGTCATTTATGTTTTGTAATAGTGGAGTAAATAATTTATATTTAAATGAATTTGACACATCCAAAGTAACAGACATGACAGCTATGTTTGCGAGTTTAGATAATATTACTATTTTAGATTTATCTAGTTTTAATTTAAATAATAATGTTAAAACAAATCATATGTTTGCAAAGCATATTAGTGTTGCTAGTAATAGTAATGATATTATTGAACATAATTTATCTGATTTTGAAAAAGAGTTATTAGTTATTACTAAAGATAGGAGATTAAGAGAATACGATTATACAGCAGATGCTTGTTTACCAGTAGGTCCAACATTAAATGCGAATGGTGGAGTATTTGAAAATGGTGAAAAAACTTGTTCACTTTTTAATACAAATGTATTAGGAAGTATCAATGAAGCTGATATAGACAAAGAAATAGAAAATAGTTTACTAATAGTAAAAAATCCTACAAGATATGGGTACAAATTTGTATCTTGGGAAGTTGAACAAACAATAACAAGAGATAAAGCTTCTATTTTAGATAAATTAAATACAACTTATTATGCTAAATGGGAAGCTATACCAGTTACATTACCAGATGATGTACCAGTTGATACTACAGATACACCAGTTACATTACCAGATGATGTACCAGTTGACGATAAATACCAAGAAAGTAATAATGATAATAATGCAACTGAGAAACCAGAGAGTGGAAACAGTTTAAATGGATCAAATTCTGTAAGTAATGATAATCCACAAACAGGAGATGCAGGTGTCTTAGGGGGAATTGGATTAGGATTAACATCTATATTAGGTATATTTATAAACAATAGGAAGAAAAATTAATAAAGTTGTATATAAATTTTAAATCATGAATAGAATTTTATAAATTTAGATGTATTATCAAAATAAAAACTCATATCTATAATTAGATATGAGTTTTCTACTTTATAAATAATTCATATTAGGCACAAATAGGTTATTAAATTAATATTTACATATAATATAAATTTAATAACTCATAAACTAGTTACAAAAAAGTACCTAATTGAGGCTTTAACTTAATCTTGTTATAGTAAATACATAATTAAAAATAAGGTAGGTATACATAATATGAATAATAAATTAACTTATAAAATAAAAGAAGTGCTTACTAAGAATGAGTATACGGATATAATAATAAAACATAAATTAGAAGATACTGAATTAAAACTAAGCGATTCTAAGGTAAGATTTAGATATGAGCCAAAAGAAGATAAGGCTTATTTAAGTTTTGGAAATGAAAATCAATATACAGTATGTGAAGTAGAAGATGGAAATATAAATGAAATAATTATAAATGATGAATTGTTAGTTATAGAAGCTGACGAAAAATATTATCATTGCTATCTTAATAAAGATAAAATATATTAGGTAAAAAATGGGTAGCTATAATAATATGGGAAATTAAAAATAATAAAATTAGATTCGGAGAATTACAAAGAGCTATAAATGGATGTACAAAAAAGATGTTAACTCAGCAATTAGACTTATTAATTAGGAATAATATCATAATAAATGATAAAAAAAGTTAAAATAAAAAATATAAAATTTATTAAACAAATTTTAAAAAGTGGACCTTATATGTCTTTTTTTGTCGTTATTATAGAGGAGTATTAATATTACTTACTATTTAGGAGGATTTTTTATGAAAGACATTTTAACGGGAACAGGATTACTGTTACTAGTATTAGCTTTATTTACTTTATTTAGTTATAAAGCACCAAAAGGTATGAAGGCAATGGGTGGTCTTGCAAACGCTGCCTGTGCAAGTTTCCTAGTTGAGGCTATTAACTACTCATTCTTTGGAGACATATTAAACTTAGATTTATTTTATAATACAGGTGCAGCCAACGGTTCTTTAGGTGGAGTTGCTGCGGGAATATTAGTACCGATATCAATGGGAGTTTCACCAGTGTATGCTGTATTAATAGGTTTAACATGCTTAAACTTCAAAATACTTCCAGGATTTATAGCTGGTTATTTAGTAGCATTTGTAGTTAAGTACTTAGAAGAAAAGGTACCAGCAGGTTTAGACTTAATAGTTATAATAGTTGTTGCAGCACCATTAGCATACTTAATAGGGGATGTAACAAGTCCTTTAGTTGATGGTACATTAGGAACTATAGGTTCAGTTTTAACATCTGCATCTAGTTCATCACCAATAATAATGGGAATTGTATTAGGTGGATTAATAACAGTTGTTGCTACAGCTCCTCTTTCTTCTATGGCTTTAACAGCTATGATAGGATTAAGTGGTGTGCCAATGGCAATAGGTGCATTATCAGTATTTGGATCTACTTTCATGAACTATGTATTCTTCTCAAAAATGAAGTTTGGTTCAAGAGAAGACAATATAGCAGTTGCTATAGAACCTTTAACACAAGCAGATATAATATCTGCAAACCCAATACCAATATATGTTACTAACTTTATAGGTGGAGCTGCATGTGGAGTTGTAGTTGCATTAATGGGATTAGTAAATAATTCACCAGGAACAGCTACTGCAATAGCAGGTCTTGCGGTATCATTTGCTTACAATCCACCAGTAAAGGTTGTAATAGCTGCTGTAGTATGTGCTGTATTATCAGCAATAGCAGGATTCATAGGATATAAAATATTTAAGAACTATAAAATAGTTACAGCTGCAGAAATAAGAGGAAATAAAGCTGTAGAAGAAAATGTAGCTTAGAATAATATTTTATATGAAAACGTATATTTAGACTATTTAATTATATAGGAAATATGCTCTATATCTGCTTTTATGTATAAATTATAATAAGAGCGATATAGGGCATATTTATATATAAAAATGATATTGATTATCTATATCAAATGCTATATAATATATTTTGAAATTCAAATTATAAGATTATCAATAGTATATAAGCTATTGATAATCTTATAATCAGTATCTATAAATAGAAATATAGACGATGAGAGAAGGGAGGCAGCTATGAAATATATTTTTATAAACCCAGTTGTAGACAATATGTATATAAAAGAAGAGCTAGATGAGTTATTACTTAACAATGGTTACTTAAGGATAGAAGTTGAAAATGATTGGCATAAGATTGTAAAAGAAAAGTATAATGAAGCTCTTAAATCAACAGAAAAGACACTTCTAGATAAAAGATGTCCTTTGGCTATAGATACTATTGATGAATATATAAATGAGAGTGATGTTTTTATTCCTCAAATTGATCCAATTCTAATACATTGTGGTATAGAAATCGCAAATAGAAGCGACTTAAAAGGAAAGAAGAAAGTAATTACTACGCCATGTGAAAGTTTAGCTTTATATGGAAACAAAAAGAATTTAGAAGATACAGTATTCGTAAGTTGGAAAGAATTTATAAAGAATTTAAATTTACATGAAATGATTAAAGTAAAACTACTTGATAAAAGTCCTATTCCTCCAGGTTACTTTAAGTCCTTAGAAGTAAAAGTAGGAAGTATTTCAGGAAAAGAAAATATAAAAGATTACTTTAAAAATAAGTTACATAAGGAAGATGACTTAGTTGAAATGCTTTATTGTACAAATGGATGCAATAATGGAGATGGAGTGTTAATAAATGAATAGCAGTAAAATTAAAAAAACATCAATTTCTGCCATAATCCTAATTGCAATATGGGCTATAGTTACTAAGATGGAATTTGTTAGTTCTTATATTTTACCTTCACCAGAAAAGGTATTAGATAGCCTAATTAAAATGATATTGTCTGGAGAAATTTTTGAAGATATTTATATAAGTTATATAAGAGTTTTAAAAGGATTTTTCATAGCAACTTTATTTGCATTTATATTAGCAATGGTGAGAGTTATTTTTCCAAAATACAATGATTACTATGAGAATATAGTTCAATTTTTAAAAAATGTACCACCATTAAGCTTGATATCCCTTTTAATCTTATGGTTTGGTATAGGTGAAACAACTAAGATAGGAATAATAGTTTTAACTTCATTTTTCCCAATATATTTAAATACAGTAAAGGGATTTATAAGTTGTGATAAAAAATTATTAGAAGTTGGTAAGGTTTACGGATATTCAAAGTCAAGAAGCTTTTTTAAGATAAGACTTCCATATGCTATGTCAGATATATTAGTTGGAATGAGGATAGGATTAGGATATAGTTGGAGGTCTATAATAAGTGCAGAAATGATTGCAGCATCATCAGGGCTTGGTCATATGATTTTATTTGCTCAGCAAATGTCTAGAACAGATAAGGTTATAGTCGGTATTTTAGTAATAGGTGTAGTTGGTTATATAACTGATAGATTATTTGCACTTATAATCGATAAAGCTTTGAAAGGATCAGATAAAAATGGATGGAATTAAATTAGTAAATGTAAGTAAAATTTATACTGTTGAAAAAGAAAGTATAAAGGTTTTAAATGAAATAAATTTAAATATACCAGCAAATAAGATAACAGTAATTCTAGGTCGAAGTGGATGTGGGAAGACTACATTACTTAGACTTGTATCAGGGCTTGAAGAATTTGACCAAGGAGAAATTCTAGGGTATAACTCAAAAAAGACAGCATATGTTTTTCAAGAAGATAGATTGATGCCATGGCTAGATGTAAAATCTAATGTAACATTTGGCATACATAATAAGAAAGTAGACCACAGTAGAGTTGATGAAATTATTGAAACTGTGGGACTTAAGAAATTCTATAGTGCATATCCCAGTCAATTATCAGGTGGAATGAAACAAAGGGTATCTATTGCAAGAGCATTTGCATATGACCCAGACCTTATAATGATGGACGAGCCTTTCTCAGCATTAGACTACTTTACAAGAGAACAAATGCAAAAGGAATTATTAAAAATTCATAACAGATTAAAATGTTCAATTTTATTTGTAACTCATAGTATCGATGAAGCTCTTATTCTTGGTGACAAAATTGTAGTATTAGAACAAGGAATTATTAAATCTCAATATAAAATTGATGAAAAAAGTAGTACAAGAGATTTATTAGATGATAAATTTGTCAATTTAAAAAAGCAAATAATTGATGACTTAAAAGTTATTTAATTAAAGAAACATAAACAGTGGAGGAGAAATTTATGAAATTAAGTAAATCAATAAAAAGGAAATTAACAGCAATATTTTCTGCAGGAATGATGATGACATCAATTGCTGGATGTTCAGCAACAAAAGAGTCTAGTTTAGATAAGCTAGTAATAACACATGTTACTTCACCGCTGAATGTACCGAGTATAATACAAAAGAATAAAAATATATTTGCAGATGAGTTTAGTGCAAATGGTAAAGATATAGCTATTGAGTATGCCGAAATAACATCAGGCTCAGACCAAACTCAAGCATTAGCTTCAGGAGATGTTGATATATTATATGCAGTTGGAGGAACTTCAGTAGTTTTAGCAGCAGCAAACGATGCTGATATAAAAATATTAAATATGTACAGTAGATCACCAGAAGCATTTTGTATGTATTCACTTGATGAAAGTATAAAATCAGCAGAAGATTTAAAAGGTAAAACGATAGCAGGACCAGTTGGAACTAACTTACATCAATTATTAATAGCATACCTTGAAGAAGCTGGAATGAGTATAGATGATGTTAATTATGTAAATATGGCTATACCTGATGCAAAGGCAGCCTTAGATGGAAAAAGTATTGATGTAGCATTACTTGCAGGACCTACTGCATATAAAGCAAAAGAACAGGGTTACAACTTAGTTACTAACGGAAAAGGATTAACAGATGCAGTAATAGCAGTGGCAGTTAGAGAAGATTTCTATAATGAACATAAAGAAGAAGTTGAACTATTCGTTAAAGGTCAAGAAAATATTATTAAATATATAAATGAAAACTACGATGAGACTATGGAAATAGTTGCTAATGAACTTGATTTAGATAAATCTGCAGTTGAAGAAATGTACAAGCAATATGATTTTAGTATAGAAATTACAGATGAAGACCGTAAGGCATTTCAAAATGTAGCTGACTTTATGTTTAAAACTGGAATGATAGAAGAAGAAGTTAATACAGATGAACTTTTTATAAAATAGTAGGTGAATACAAATGACACAAGAAAAGGTTATAGTAAAAGATAAAAATGATATTATAGAGATAACTTATGATGATATTTTAAAATATCATGGTAGAGAAATGATAGGTGGAGCAGCTTTAGCATTTAAAATAATGTTGATGACTTTTCCAAGACTTTGTAATGAAATACCACAAAGAGGCAGATTTAGTTTTTATAGCGGAATAGGAAAAAATGGAAGAGGTATAATAGATGCAACAGAAATGGTTATGCGTGTAAAAACACATAATAATTTAAGATTAGATCTTGCATATTCTGATGATAAGTTAGGTCAAGTTGCACCTGGTGGCGGTAGATATTATTTTGAGATAGGATATGATGATAAATTAGTTAAATTATATTTAAAAGAAGGAATAATACCAGAAGAATTTATAGCATATTCAAAGTTGTCACATAAATGTAAAGCAGAAAATATTTCTATGAAAGTAGAAGATCAAGAAAAACTTTTGTTATTAAGACAAGAATTGGCTAGCATTATAATAAAATCTAAACCAGAAGACCTATTTGTAATAATTTAAAATTAGAATAGATAGAAAGGTTGTAGTTGAAATTATCAATTACAACCTTTTTTTGTCTAACTTAGATTATAAAAATAAAACTAATACAATATTATTAGAG
>UWOR01000004.1 GCA_900604495.1 Desulfovibrio sp. Marseille-P6017
ATATTAACTCCATATTATTACACTCTCTTAATAGTTAATATATATATAAATTTTAAATTCGTATTTATATATCGTTTTAATAGTCTTTTTGGATCTTGCATCAATCTATATAGCCATTCTAAACTCATATTCTGCATCCACTTAGGAGCTCTTGATATATTACCTGCATGATAGTCAAACCCGGCACCAACACCTAACATTAATCCATTTACTTTATTTTTATGTTTACACATCCAAATTTCCTGTTTAGGAGCCCCCAACCCTACCCATATAAAATCTGGTTTAACTTTATTTATACTTTCTATTACTTTCTTATCTTCTTCTTCCGTTAATTTTCTAAATGGGGGTGAATACATACCCGATATTTTCATATTAGGATATTTCTCATTTAATTTTGCTTGCAATGTATCCAAAGTTTTTTGAGTACTACCATAAAAATAATGACTATATCCATTTTCTTCAGATATTTTAAATATCTCCTCCATTAAATCTGGACCTGTCACTCTTTCAGCTTCCTTAAATCCTCTTTTTTGGCTAACTATAGATAAAGGTTTACCATCTGGCAAAGCCATAAAACCACTATTTTGAATATTTCTATAACGTTCATCCTCATACGACATTACTGTTGTGTGAACATTAGATACACATATATAATTACCTTTTATATCTTCTAAATTATGCGTTATAACTTTAATAGTATCCTTCATATTAGTTACATTTATATTCACACCTAATATGTTACAAACCTTTAATTTTGGCTTAGATTTACTTTGCATTATTATCACCTACCAAACTTTTGTATATATTTATTAAAGCTTCATAGTTTTTATCATCAGTATAATATTTATAAAATGTACTATAAGCATTATTTCCTAATTCTATATTCAATTCTTTATTATAGAATAATTTTTCAACTTTACTCTTTAAACTTAACATACTATTTTTTTCAAATAATAAACCGTTATATTCATTTTTAATTAATGAACTCACATTACCTAAATTATTTCCTATTATAGGAACACCTAAAGCAAAGCTCTCAGCTATTGTCATTGGAAAACCTTCATAACACTGTGATGGAACTATAACTGCTATAGATTTTCTTATAATATCAAATGCTTTTTCCCGTTCCATAAATCCTAAAATCTTTATATTATTTAACTTGTTTTCTTCTATAAAGATTTTGATTCTATCTTTTTCTGGTCCATCACCAATTATATATAAATTAACCTTTTTATTAACTTCTTTCCATGCTTCTATTAAAAAATTAATTCCTTTTATATCCTCTAGTCTACCTATATAAACAAAATAATCCTTTAGCTCTCTTTCTACTTTATCTCTTTTCTCTATAAAGTTTGGTTTAATATAAACTTTCCTTTCATCATTAACTAAATTTAATATTTTATTTTTATTAAAATTAGTTAAGGTTATATAGTTAACTTTTTTATGAGTACCAATTAGCCTATGGAATTTTAACATAGTATACATTATAAATGTTTGAGATAATGAATTTCTATAACATCTATTTTTTAATGATTGTTCTAATCCTCTAGCTAAGCAATCTTCACATATTTCGCCATTCCTAGTAAATGTAGCTCCTGGACATAATAACCTAAAGTTATGTATAGTCTGAACTACAGAAACCTTCTTTGATCTAGCTGCATAGTATATAGATGGACTTATTAATGGTAATGTATTATGAACATGTACTACATCTATATCATTTTCATCTATTAACTTTTTAACTTCCTTATATGTTTTTAAAGAAAATATAGTTTCTATACCTAATTTTAACTTACTAAGTATTCCACCTTTTATTTCATCGTTATGTCTAGTATATTTAGTCACTTTGTGACCATTTTTCTCTAACATTTTAACCTCATTATGAAAAACTGTATCTTCTCCACCAGGAACTTGATAATAGTTATGTGCCATTAATACATTTTGTTTCTTCATATGTATCCTCTTTCTTATTAATAAGGATACTAATTTTTAGCATCCTTAATTATCAGATTTTATTACTTAATATTTTATTTATAGTTCTCTAAGAACCAATTGTAAGCTAACTTAATTCCTTCATTTAAACTAACCTTATGCTTCCATCCAAGTCCATGTAACTTATCTACAGTAGTTAACTTTCTAGGAGTACCATCAGGCATGTCAGTATTAAACACTAACTCACCATCAAATCCAATAACTTCCTTAACAGTCTCAGCAAGCTGCTTTATAGAAACCTCTTCACCAGTTCCTATATTTACATGACCTTCACCATCATAATTTTCCATTAAGAATACACAAGCATCAGCCATATCATCAACATATAAAAACTCTCTAAGTGGAGTACCAGTTCCCCAAACTTCAACAACATCACTATTATTAATCTTAGCTTCATGGAACTTTCTAATAAGTGCTGGTAATACATGAGAATTATTTAAATCAAAATTATCATTAGGACCATATAAATTAGTAGGCATACAACTTATAAAGTTATCTCCATATTGTCTCTTAAAGAACTTACACATCTCAAGACCTGCAATCTTAGCAACAGCATAAGCTTCATTAGTTTCTTCTAAACTTCCAGTTAAAAGATACTCTTCCTTTATCGGTTGAGGAGCCATCTTAGGATAAATACAAGTACTACCTAAAAATAATAACTTCTTAACCTTAAAATCATGAGCAGCCTTAATAACATTATTTTGAATCATCAAATTATCATATATAAAATCAGCAGGATAAGTATTATTCGCATGAATTCCACCAACCTTAGCCGCAGCTAAAAACACATACTCAGGCTTCTCTTCCTCAAAAAACGCTCTAACATCAGCCTGATTAGCTAAATCCAATTCCTTATGCGTCCTACAAATAATATTAGTAAATCCTCTATCCTGTAAATTTCTAACAATAGCCGAACCAACCAAACCTCTATGTCCAGCAACATATATCTTAGAATCTAATTTCATCATCTCTCTCCATTCTATTAATCTAAGCTTTAAAAACTAATTATCCGCAAGTACCAGAGCGCAGCGGTGAGAATATAAATTTAACTGACATTGGCATACACCTTTTGTATGCATGGAAGTAAATTTATATCTCACCACAAGCTCCGCTTACGAATGGATTTAGTTTTCAAACTTAGATTTGTATCCTCCACCATTTTTAAGTTCTTCTAAGTCTGATTGAACCATTTCCTTAACTAAATCCATAAATGAATACTTAGGCTCCCAACCTAACTCAGTTCTAGCCTTAGTACTATCTCCCCATAATAATTCAACCTCAGCAGGTCTGAAGTATCTTGGATCAACCTCAACTAAAACCCTTCCGCTCTTCTTATCTATACCTTTTTCATCTACTCCAGTTCCTTGCCACTCTATTTCATATCCTAACTCAGCAAAAGCAAGCTCAACGAACTCTCTAACTGTATGAGTTTCATTCATTGATAATACATAATCTTGAGGTTTATCTTGTTGTAATATTCTCCACATTCCTTCTACATAATCTTTAGCATGACCCCAATCTCTTTTGGCATCCATATTTCCTAAGTATAACTTTTCTTGCTTTCCTAAATGTATAGCAGCAGCAGCTCTAGTTATCTTTCTAGTAACGAAAGTTTCTCCTCTTCTTGGAGATTCATGGTTGAATAATATTCCGTTACAAGCAAATATATCGTATGATTCTCTGTAGTTTACAGTTATCCAATAAGAGTATAATTTTGCAACTCCGTATGGTGATTTTGGATAGAATGGAGTTTTTTCGCTTTGTGGTGCAGTATCTGGAAGTCCTCCGAATAATTCACTTGTAGATGCTTGGTAGAATTTAGTCTTAACACCAGTTTCTTTTATTGCATCTAATATTCTAAGTGTGCTTACTCCTGTTGCTTCAGCTGTGTACTCTGGTGAGTTAAAAGATACTCCAACGTGAGATTGAGCTGCTAAGTTATATATTTCATCTGGTTGTATTTTTTCTATTAATCTATTTAAGTTACTTGAATCTGTTATATCTCCGTAATGTAAAAATAAACTTACATCTCCTTCATGTGGATCTTGATATAAATGATCTATTCTTTTTGTATTAAAAGTACTAGCTCTTCTTATTATCCCATGTACCTCATATCCTTTTTCTAATAGTAACTCCGCTAAGTAAGAACCATCTTGTCCTGTTATACCTGTTATTAGTGCTACTTTTTTCTTTTGCATTTTATATCTCCCTCTATCTATATAATTTCTTTTAATTCCTTTATATTAGCTACATTTGATTTTTTTCCTATCAATATTTTCCCATCATGTTCAATAACATATATATCACTTAAACCTTCAACTACTACACTCTGACTAGAAGATATAACCAAGTTATTTTCACCTTCAACTGTCTTAGTATCTCCTACTAAAACATTTCCAGCTTCATCCTTATCCCTATATCTATCAAGTGCTTCCCAACTACCTACATCATCCCAACCAAAACTACTTGGAATAACATAAATATCCTTAGACTTCTCAAGTACAGCATAGTCAATTGATATAGCCTCAGTATCTTTATAATTTTTATTTATCGTCTCTTGTAACTTCTCTTCTGAAGTAGTCTCAACTTCCTCAAGAGCATTGTAAGTATTTGGTGAATACTTCTTAATCTGATCTAGTACATTATTAATACTCCATAAGAACATACCACCATTCCATAAATAGTTACCTTCATTTAAGTACATCTCAGCTTTTTCTTTATTAGGCTTTTCAACAAAAGCATCAACTTTTATAACTTTATGATCATTAACCTTAGTTTCATTGTTACTGTATCTTATATATCCGTATCCAGTTTCAGCTCTAGTTGGCTTCATTCCTAAAGTTATAATCGATTCATAATTCTTATTAACAAACTCATCTGCACTAGTTACAACTTTTCTAAACTCATTTTCATCACCAATAAGATGATCTGATGGAAGAACTACCATAGTAGCATCGTTATAATATCTGTTTATCACAAAAGCAGATAATGCTATACAAGGAGCTGTATTTCTACCTTGTGGTTCTACTATTATATTTCTTTCTGGAATTTCTGGTAATTGTTCTTTTACTAAATCTACATACATCTCTCCAGTAGATATGAATATTCTTTCTACTGGTATAATAGGTTTTATTCTATTTACAGTCATTTGTATCATAGTTTCTTCACCTATTAAGTTTAAAAACTGTTTTGGCTTTTCTTCTGTAGAAAGAGGCCAGAATCTAGTTCCTTTTCCTCCAGCCATTATTAAAGCACATAACATTCCCTATCACCCCATCTATATTCACTTGTATATTTATAATGTAGTTATTTCTTTTACCATTTCTTGTAGTTTGTTATCTACTTCTACTTTTTTTCTCCCGTTACATCCAAAGTAGAATTTAATCTTGGGTTCTGTTCCAGATGGCCTAACTGCTACCCAGCTTCCATTTTCTAATATAAATTTAAGTACATCTGAATTTGGTAAGTTATCAATTCCTAGTTTGTAGTCATTTAATTTTTCAACTTTTATATTAGCTATTTTTTCTATATTAGAATTTCTAAAATTAGCCATCATTGACTGAATTTTTTCCATTCCATCTATACCTTTTAATGTCATAGATACTAGTTCTTCTTTGTAGTATCCATACTTTTTATAGACTTCTTGTAACCCCTCATATAGAGTCATTCCTTTATCATAATAGAATGCAGCCATTTCAGATATTAGTAATGATGATACTACTCCGTCTTTATCTCTAGCATGAGTACCTATTAAGTATCCATAGCTTTCTTCATATCCCATTATGAATGTTCTATCTTGATTTATCTCAAACTCATTTATTTTTTCACCTATGAATTTAAATCCTGTAAGTGTATTTAAACAGTCTACTCCAAAGCTTTTTGCTATAACTGCTCCTAGCTCTGATGTTACTATTGTTTTTACTATACTTGGATTTTTCATGTCTTTTAACTCGTCTTTTCTTTGAGTTAATACATAATCAACTAAAAGTGATCCTACTTGGTTTCCATTAAGAACTACGTATTCTCCTTCTGTATCTTTTACAACTAAACCTACTCTATCGCAGTCTGGGTCAGTACCTATTATTAAGTCTGCTCCATTTTCTTTTGCCATTTCTATAGCTATATCGAAAACTGCTTTTTCTTCTGGGTTTGGATACTCTACTGTAGAGAAGTTAGAATCAGGTAATTCTTGTTCTTTTACTACTTCTACATTTTCAAATCCAACTTCTTTTAATGCTCTTCTTATTGGTAAGTTTCCTGTTCCGTGTATAGGAGTGAAGATTATCTTCATTTCTTTACCAACTTTGTTAATTATATCTTGTCTTATAACTTGTTTTTTTACAGCTTCTATAAAAGCAGTATCTACACTGTCATCTAATAAAGTTATTAGTTTATTAGTTTCTTCTGTAGTTGGTATACTTTCATAGTTTTCTATTTTATTTACTTCCGTTATTATTTCTTCTGCAACCTTAGGGCAAACTTGTCCACCGTCACTCCAATAAACTTTATATCCATTATATTCTGGTGGGTTATGACTTGCTGTTATAACTACTCCTGCTATACATCCTAGATGTCTTACTGCAAATGAAAGTTCTGGTGTAGTTCTTAAGTCGTTGTAAATATAAGCTTTTATTCCACAAGCTGCTAATGTTTTAGCAGTTTCTAAACAAAATTCTCTAGACATGAATCTACTATCATGAGCTATTACTACTCCTTTTTGTTTACCTTCTTCACCGCATTTATTTATTATGTAATTAGCAAGTCCAAACGTTGCTCTTCTTATTGTGTATATGTTAATTCTATTAGTACCTGCGCCTATTACTCCTCTAAGTCCACCTGTACCAAATTCTAAGTTTTTATAAAATCTATCTTTTATTTCTTTTTCATCATTTTTTATATTTATAAGTTCTTCTCTTGTTTTTTTGTCAAAATATTCATTATTAGTCCAGTTTTTATATACATCTATATAACTCATTTTTATTCCCCTCTTCTAACTTGCTGTTTTATCTCCAAATAAAACGAATACAGTTTTAAAGATTAATTTTATATCAATCCATAAATTTCTTTCTTCTATATACTTAATATCAAGTTCTATCCATTCATCAAATCCAATTTCATTTCTTCCTCCTACTTGCCAGTAACAAGTAAGTCCTGGCTTAACAAGAAGTCTTTGCCTTTGATAAGTTGTATATTGAGCAACTTCTCTAGGAATGGGAGGTCTTGGACCTACTATACTCATATCTCCTTTAAGTATATTTAAAAGTTGAGGAAGTTCATCTATACTTGTTTTACGTATAAACTTACCTACTTTAGTTATTCTTGGATCGTCTTTTATTTTAAAAACAGGACCGCTTTGTTCATTTTGTTCTTGAAGTTGTTCTAATAACTCTTCTGCGTTATGAACCATACTTCTAAATTTGTACATATTAAATGTTTTTCCATTAATTCCGTTTCTCTCTTGTGAGAAAACTACTTTTCCCTTAGGATCTTCTAGTTTTATTAAAATTGCAACTATTAGAAACACTGGTGATAATATTATAAGTCCGCATAAAGAGCCTACTATATCCATGGCTCTTTTTAAAAATAAATAAATCTTACTCTCTTTAAGGTTACTACTATCAATTATTTCACTATAAGTACCCAGTTCTCTCTCCAAAAACTTCCCCTCCCAAAAACTTTCTTATCTACTTTCTACCAAATAAGCCACGCTTTGGCTTCCTTTTTTCACTTGAACTACCATAGTAGTAGTTATAATATCCGTAGCTCTTCTCATCTGCTTCAAATTTATTTAAAACTGCTCCAAGAATATTAGCATTAACACTTTCTAATCTTTCCTTAGCAATTTTAGTAGCTTCTATATCTGCTTCATTCGCTGCAACTAAAAGAATTGTTCCATCTACATACTGAGCAAGTATACTGGCATCAGTAACAATTCCAACAGGTGGTGTATCTATAAATATGTAATCATAATGAGGTTTTATAGCTTCCATAAAACTTTTCATTTTCTTAGATTGAAGCATTTCAGAAGGATTAGGTGGTATTTTACCAACCTTTAAAATATCTAAATTACTAACCTTAGTATTCTCTATACACTTTTCTACATCTTTTTGTCCTGTAAGCACATCTGTAATTCCATTTATATTGCTAACTCCAAACATCTTATGAACAGTTGGATTTCTTAAATCACAATCTATTAACAGAACTTTTTTATTCTCAAGACTTGCAAAACTTGCAGCTATATTTGATATAGCCGTACTCTTACCCTCATTTTGACCTGAACTAGTAATTAATATAGTTTTTAGATTCTTATCTACATTAGAAAACTCTATGTTTGTTCTTAATAATCTATATGCCTCTGATATATGAGACTTTGGATTTCTATGTATATGTAACTGCATATCTATACCTCCTTTAAGCTATATCATCTTTAGGTATTACACCTAATATTGGAAGACCTAAGTGTTTTGTTATATCTTCAGGCTTTTTCATTTTAGTATCCATATATTCTATTAAGAATACTAAGAATAGTCCTACCATAATTCCAAGCACACCTGCTATTGCTATATTCATCTTTTTGTTAGGTGAAACTGGTTCTTCTGGAGTTATTGCTTTATCTATTACCTCAGCTCCATTTGCCTTAGTTATCCTTTTTACTTCTGTTGTAAATACTTTAGGTATAGCATTTGCTATATTTCTAGCTTGTATAGGATTGGTATCTTGTACTTTTACATTAATGATTTGTGTATCACCAACTTGTCCTACAGTTACATTTGATACTAAATCAGAGTAAGTCATGTCTAAGTTTAAATCTTCTATTACCTCATTAAGTACAGTTCTAGATTTTATTATTTCTCCATATGTAACTGCCAACTTTTGAGCAACATTATACTCATCACCTGTCATACTTTGAGTTTCCTTAGACTCACTTCTATTTACTATTAATGTAGTGTTTGTTTCATATACTGGTTTCAATAAGAAAAAGCTAACCAGTGCACTTATTATTACTGCTACTACTGTTATAGCTATTATAAGTTTTGATCTTTTCTTGATAATTCCAAAATACTCCCTTAAGTCAATAGTTTCTTCCATAAGTTATCCTCCATTTAAATTTTCCGAATTTTTTAAGCTTTTTATGTTGAATTGTTCACATTCCTTTTTAGCATAATAAAAAGCTTATAACAAAACACCATATAATTTATAAGCTTTTACATATCTTTAATAAGTATTTTATTGTTGATTCTATTTAACCAGACACATATCCACATAAAACTACTTTTCATTCCATATAATAACATTTATCTGTAAAGTTTAAAATAGATTCGACAAAACAAGACAGTTTTTTACCATATTTTTGATATTTTTTGCTTTTAACTATTTATATCTTTAATATATAATATATTTGAGGTGATATTTTGAGAAAATTTTTAAGAAATTTAACGAATATTATTTTAATTTCTATCTTAATTTTTTCTGGATATAAAATTTATACAAAGCTTTCAGAATATAAAAAAGCAGATAAAGTATATACAGAAATTAGAGAGAAATCAAAAAAAAGCAACAAAGACGAAGAGTTATCTTCTTCAAACCCTGATTATAGATTTTGGCTTAAAGTAGACAACACAAACATAGACTACCCTGTCGTGCAAGGAGCAGATAACGACTACTACCTTACTCACGACTTCAACAAAGACTACCTAGCATCAGGAAGTATATTCATGGACTACAGAAATGACTTTGAAAATGACAAAAGCATAATAATCTACGGACACCACATGAGAAACAAAACAATGTTCGGAGAACTAGCAAACTTCAAAGACAAGTCATTCTTTAATGAAAACAATAAAATAGAAATTGAATACAAAGGTAAAACCTATACATACGAAGTATTCTCAGTATATATAGCAGACTCATCAGAAGAATTTTTAGAAATGAATTTTAGCAATGATAACGAATATGAAGATTATCTAAACAAAATCATAGATAAATCACTATTCAAAACAAACATAAGTGTAACAAGTGAGGACAAAATAATAACCCTATACACATGCAGCTACGAATTCAACGGAGCCCGAACAATAGTAAACGCAAAACTAACATCTATAAATTAAATCCATCCCCTACCAGTTTACTCGTATAGTATTATAAACAGTAAAAAAAGGGTGGCAGAAGCTAAATATTAATTTATAGTCATTTGCAGCATTTTTTCAGCTGCATGACTATAAATTAATATTAGCGCCCGCCACCCGGCTTTACAAACTTTACTAATTATACATGAAACTATCGAGTAGTTCTAAGTTTTTATCTTTGTCCCAAAGCACTACCCAACCAGCTTCCTTAAGTCTAACTTCTTCCTTATAATAAGGAAACTCCAAAGTCTTCATATTATCGGTACCAATTCTTAACGCCTTATAACCAAGTATCACAATCTCAGAAGGAGTCAAATTGGTCTTAACACCAGATAATATTATATTTAGAGAACCTATATATCCACTAATACCAGATTTCTTCAAATTATCAAGAGCGCCTTTGACTACCATTCTTTGTCTAGAATTTCTAGCATCTGTACTATCTTGATATCTTATTCTACTAAAAGCAAGTGCTTGATATCCATTTAAATTATAAGTACCTGCACTATCTATAAGTTCTATATCTTTTTCTTGTGGGTATAAGTTATAACAGATTTTTATAAATTGATTAAGTGCTTCAACATCATTTTCTGTTACTTCTACTTCTACACCACCTATTAAATCAATTATTTTCATAAATGAAGAAAAATTCACTGTAGCATATCTATCTATACTAAGTCCAAAGTTATTATTTATAGTTTCTATTAATAAGTCTGGACCTCCATATGCATAAGCATGAGTTAGTTTTTCCTTACCATGCCCTTTTATATCTACATATGTATCTCTACCTAAAGATGTTAGTTTTATATTATTATTTTCTTGATCTATGCTCATAATAATCATAGTGTCAGAACGATTATATCGCTCTAAATTTTCTCCATCTACTCCTATTAATAAAATGTTTTTTATTCCACACGATGCACTTGAATTTGCATCTTCATATGCAGGCTGTGCATATGTTACTTTAAAAAATGTAAGCATAAAAAATATTGCTAGTATAATACTTGATGATTTCCTTTTCATGCTATCACCACTATTCTTATATTAAAATATTAATTCTTTACTTTACTTTTCCCAAGAAAAAGATTAGTTATTCCTATTAATATAAGTCCTATTATTCCACCTAATGTATCTACCATTATATCTCTAAATTCTCCACTTCTTCCCGGAATAAATAGTTGATGAAATTCATCCGTGCATGCATATAAAAATACGACTATTAAACTTATTATTATTGAGTTTAATATTTTTTGTGAGTTTCTATGATATATTCCATTATATACTAAGCTATATGTTAGTATTGCTAATACAAAGTATAAAAACATATGAGCTGATTTTCTTATAAAAAATTCCCCTATTGATGATGTTAGTATTGGTTTTGTTATAACTCCTAGTATAGGCATTTCTATAATCATTTTTCGAAATGATCCTGATTGACTAGCTGATACTGTTGCTGGTTGATTTGACAAATAAAATATAAATCCCATCCAAAATATTATAGCAAGTACTCTTATTGTAATTTTACTTAAGTTTATTTCTTTATTTTTTGTAATTGCCCTCATTTAATACTCCTTTTTATTTATAATTATAAATTTTATCACTTCTATAAAGATATTTGTATTTTATTTTACGAAAATGTTTATAATCAAATTATTAAATTATACTAATTTATGAAAGGAATGTTATATGTTTAAATTTATAAGAAGATTATTTTTCATTTGCATATTCTTTATAGTTGCCTTAGTAGGTGGTATTATGTACATTAATTACCGTAATTATTCCAATTTTACAAAAGATCTTACTACAGTTTCTAATGATACTATTAATGCTAGTAAGGATTCAGATACTAATAATTCTACTTCTATACCAGAGGTAAAAATGGTGAAGGAAAGTGCAAGTATTTCCAAGGTAATGTCGGATATTGTTTCCAATGAAGATAATTATGATTTATTAGTTAGATGTGATGATATTAGTTCTTTAGTTTATTGGAATAAAAATGATAAGAGAGTTTCTATTGTTCCTTTAGAAGATAGTGATGATTTTGATACTTTGTCTAGTAAGACTGATAAGTACATAAATCTTAGTGATTATACTATGGATGATTTAGAAAGTCTTAAGGATGAGTTTTTATCTGGTGATATTTCTAAGAAGTTAAGCATTGTTAGTAATGTTTTAAAAAATAGCGATACTAATATAAAGGAAAGTGATTTGATTGGAATGTATTTATCTTATGCTTCTAATTAATATTTCTTTTATTTGAAAAGGCTATATTAAAGTTTATCTTTAATATAGCCTTTTTATATCTTTTATATTTTTTATATTTAAGGAAGTTATTTTTCGTTTTTATTTTCTTTATTAGCTTCTTTTTTTCTAGCAACTATTTCTTTTTGCATTTTTTTATTTAATTTTCTTTTTTCTCTTTTTTGTTTCTTAGTAGCCATAATATATCCCCCTTAATAT
Source organism: Desulfovibrio sp. Marseille-P6017 (assembly GCA_900604495.1). The sequence goes on from UWOR01000004.1 coordinate 12,579, forward strand.
TTTTATATTGTTTAGGATAATTATATTAAGATAATCTTTATTATATGATTAAATCTTATTAATCATATAATAAAGATTAAGAAGTTAGTTGCTTTTTATTGTGGTGTAACTTCAGGTGTTGTTTGTGGTTCTTGTATTGGTGACTGATCTGTAGGTGTATTTGGAGTTTGTTCTGGTTTTTGCTCTGGTTGCTGAGGTGTCTGTTCTGGTGTTGGTGTCTGCTCTGGTTGCTGAGGCGTTTGTTCTGGCGTTGGTGTCTGTTCTGGTTGCTGAGGTGTTTGTTCTGGTGTTGGTGTCACTTCTGGTTTTTGCTCTGGTTTTTGTTGTATATTATTTTCTGTATTATTGTCTTGGCTAGGTTGTGATGTGTTTGTGTCACCTTCATTTTTATTTTGCTCGTTATCTGTATTTAAAGTATTATCAATTTCTACATCTTCAATTTCTATTGGGTTATATTTTTTATGAGTATATTCACTATTATCTGTATTTGTATTAGTGTTATTCTCTTGTGTTGCATTTGTGTTTTGTTGATTTACTTTATCTCTTGTTTTATTTGTATAACCTGTTGGTTTATTTTGATTTGATATAGTTGTATTTGGTACATTATCTTTATTTTTTAAACCTTCAATAATATCACTTCCTGCAAATTTTAAAGTTGCAGATACTATACCTACTGCTGCGCATGCTGATACAATTTTCATATATTCTTTATATTTAGATCTGTCCTCTTCTTTTCCTGTACCTTCAGTTTTTAAATTTTTAACTTCTTTAAATTCTTCATTATCATCTTCATTTTTTCCAGATTCTTTTATATTATTTTCATTTATAGTTTCATTAGAGTCTATATTCTTGTGATTCTCATTAATATTATTATTTTCTTCAATATTATTATCGTCTTTATTATTCTCTACTTCTATACTTTTGCTTTTTTCCATGTTTGCTATTGCTTTTAATTTAGCTTCTATCATTCTTTCTTTAGCTTGCTTTTCAAATTCTATATCATTTCTAAATGTTCTTATATTGTAATCTAGGTGTGAGCTTATATCTAATAAAAAAGCATCTAAGTTTTCATATCTATCTTTGGGATCTATATACAAACAGTTTTCTAATATAGATATTACGTTTAAACTACATTTTTCTTTGTCTATATAAAATTCTTCCATCATACTTTTATATAATTCTTTTTTACCATTTTCCCATACGAATGGTAGCTTTTTATTTATTATTTCAAATAGTACTATACCTAGTGAGTATATGTCTGATGTTTTATTTATTGATTTGTTAGCTACTTGCTCTGGTGATATATATTTTATTGTTTTAGGATATTTATCTATATATCCTGTAGAGTCTAGTTTTATAGTATTATCTTCATTTATATATATTTTTTCAGTGCTTAGATTTTTATAAACTATATTTAGTCTATGTAAATCATGTAATCCGTTTATTACTTGTTTTATAATCCCTAAAGCTTCATTTTCTGTAAAATCTTTATTCTCTAATATTTTTTCTAAAGTTTCATATTCAGTGTATTCCATTTCAACAATGTAATATATAGTGTCCATATAACAACCACTGTCTACATTGTTTATTTTAAGCAAGTTTTCATTTTCATTTATATTTGAAAATTGAACAATCTTTTTTAACTCATCAAATTTACTTTCCTTATACTGACTTTTTTCGTAAAGCTTTAAAATTACCTTCTCTTTTGTTTCTATATTGATGGCTGTATATGTTAATTTTGATTTATCCTTCGAAACAAGTTCAAGTGACTCATATTTTTCTGTAAAATTAATCATACTTTTATCATCCTTCTATAAAAAATTAAAGGTATGAATCCAATTTCTATCCATACCTTTTTACCTTAGATTATAATAAATTTTATGCTTTTCTTATAATAACTATTCTACTAGTTTTATTTCATTAATTTATTATATCTGATTATATTTAATTATACATTTATATCCTTAAATCCTTCTCCAAGTACTTCATGTACATCACTTACTATTATAAATGCTCTTGGGTCTACTCTTTTTATAAGTTTCTTAAGATGAACTTCTTGTTTCTTTTTTACAACTGCTAGTAGTATACTCTTATTATTGTTAGTGTATCCACCTCTACCATCTAGTATTGTAACCCCTCTGTTTATATCATTTACTATTGCATCTCTTAGAATTTCTTCATTATCACTTATTATCATAAATGCTTTTGAATAATCAAATCCTGATATTATTGCATCTACTAATTTAGCTATTATATATAAAGCTATACCTGAATATAGCCCAGTTTCTAAATTTCCATTTGCAATACCTGCTGATACAACTACCATTCCATCTATAACTATTAAACATTTTGATAAAGGTATACTTGGTATTATTCTATTTACCATAAGTGCTATTAAGTCTGTTCCACCTGTTGAACCATCTACGCTAAATACCATACCTATACCTACTCCTAAGAATATTGCTCCTGATATTGCTGATAAAAGTACATCTTCTGTTACTGATACGTTAGATAGTGGTGCTGTTACATCTAGTAATCCTGATAGTATTAACATACCTATTAGTGTTTTTATAGCATCTTTTTTACCTAGTATTTTCACTGAGAATATTAGTAGTGGTATACCCATTGCTAACATTATTGTTGATACTGATAGTCCTGTTAGTTTACTTAGTACTAGTGATAAACCACTTAGTCCTCCCGGTGCTATTGTATATGGTTTAAAGAACATGTTTAGACCTATACTCATTGATAGACATCCTATTATTAATCCTATAAATTCTATGATTCCTGTTTTTATTTTATTATTCATTTCGACAAATCCCTCCCTTGCTATGAATATTATATCAGTAATATTTTGTTTTTCAAACAAAAAAATGGATAGCAAGTAATTTTGCTATCTATTTTATATTTTTATTTTTCAAATGAAGAGAAATATGCCGAAACTATTTCTAATTGACCACTTCGATTAGTAATTGTATTATATGGATTTGAGTCTACTAATAGCTCTACTTTTTCTATATTACCTAGTTTATTATTATATTCCAATATGTCGTATTGAAAACTTAAGTCAGTTTTTGATTTTTTAGTTAAATCAATATTTATATTTGCTACTTCATTGTTTTTACCATATACATTTATAACTATATTTTCTACGCTATTATCTATATTTTTAATCTCTAAATTAAAATATCTACATCTAGGATTATAGTTTTTAACCTCACTACTTATGTTTTCAAAGTCATTTAAGTTCTCATATGTTACTACGTTATTATTTATATTATATCCATTAGTGTATGCCCATGGTGTAAGTGTATTCTCTCCATATTTTATACTTAAAGCTTCTACTGATTCTAAAATCATCTCACCTTGTCTATCATATAAGTCCTGATAATCACTATCAGATTCAACTCTCATTGCTAGTCTTACACCATTTGTCATATGACCCTCTAATTCTTTTAATGATTCTTCTATATCTATTGTCATATTTATTGCATCTGATTTATTTGAGTTTTCTAATTTGTAATCTCCTATTTTCTCTTCAAAATATTCCATATATTGATTGTCACCACTACCTACTAACATCTTTTCATCACCTTGTAGGTAAAAGCTAATTTGAGATATGCTATTATTTATATTTTTAAATTTCAATGATAATGAATTAGTTAACTCTCCATCTACATATGATAAAGGAACTTCTTTCGTTATATATGTATTATTTTGAGTATTACTAAACTTAAGTAAAACTTCATTATTTTCATTGTAACTTAAATTATAGTCATTACTTTTTTCTCCTATATTCCACTCTTTTACCTTACTTATTGTATTTGATGTGTCTGAAGTGTTTTTAAGTTTATCTATATTGGTGTGACTATCTGATTTTACCAGACTAGTACTGTTTACTACATTATTAGTAAAACCTTCTATAGTATCATAGTTATCCATAAATAAAATACTTAATCCACATACAGCAGCTATTGTTACTGATGTTGCTACTTTTCTTTTTCCTGATACTTTACCTATACTCAATATTCAATCTCTCCTTTCATTAATTGTTGTATATAGTCTGTTTTATTGACTATTCTATCTAAATCATAGAAAGGTCTTAGTGAATCTGAGTATATATTTATTAAATTTAGATATGCATCTTTTGATATTTTATCAATTTGTAATATTGCTTCTCCATTAGTTGATTTCTCTATTACTCCTGAAATTACATTTCCATTTAATGATAGTTTTAATTTTTCTCCTTTTAGAAGTACTCTATCATTATCTTGTTCTAAAGTTAAGTAATCTTCAGAAATACCTATTAGCTTAAAACTAAATTCTGTTTCTAGTTTATCTTCTTCAACTAACTGTAGTCTTATATATTCACATACTATCGTATATGGTTCTTCATTATAATCTTTTATTAATGATATACGTATTAGTACAAACATTGGTATTACATTATATATTGTCCATAGTATGTTTATACCAAATATGCCTAAGTTAAGTTCACCTGTACTAACTCTATAACATCCCATTAGCCAAGATAATATTGTTAATATTATTAAAATTATATGAGGGTAAGCTTCTTTTATATATATATTTCCAGCTGATGATTTTACATCCTTATTTGTAACTTTAAACTTTGTATTTGATTTTTTAAATATATGTGCAAAACAACTTTTTGCGTTGTATGGAGCCATTATTGTTTCATATATATGTGCCCAGTACATAGTTCTTGTATTTGGTGAGTTTACACTGAATATTGAATATTGAACTGCAAAATATGGTACGAACATTACTAATAGATCTTTAATAGGTGCGTCTATAAAGAATATACCTGTTAATAAATAAAATATTGGAGCTATTATAAATATCATTTTTAATATACTTGAATACCAAGATAGTAATCCATCTATATAAGCTATTTTTTGATTTAGTTTTAATCCTTTTATTTTAAATGGATTTTTACTTTTTAATAATTGAAGATTACCTCTACACCATCTATCTCTTTGAACTAAAAAGTCTTTTAAATTAGTTGGATTTAATCCTAATGCTAACGGTTCATTTAAAAATACACTTTTATATCCTTTTGACTGAATCAAAAATCCTAGTGCTATGTCTTCAGTTATAGAAAAAGTAGGATATCCTCCAATAGCATCAAGAGCTGTTCTTCTAAATACAGCATTTGTTCCAACATGTATTTCTGAGTTTATATATGAACGATTTTCTTGAACATCCCTCATAAAGAAATCTTGTTCTGCTGGAATTTTACGCTTAAAAGCTTTTTGGAATATATCTGCATTATAAAAACTTTGTGGTGTTTGTACAAATCCAACATTTTCATCATTAAAATATGTCACAGTTTTTTCTAAAAAGTTACTCTTTGGAATCATATCTGCATCAAATACAGCTATTAAATCTCCATTTGAATGTAATAACATATTGTTTATGTTTCCTGATTTTGAATAAGTGTTATCTTTTCTTACTGAATAATGTACATTTAGCTCTTCACATAATTTTTTCACTTCGTATCTTTTACCATCATCACATACGTATATATTTTTCTTATCTTTATCATATTTTATATCCAGTGCTGCAGCTATAGTTGTTTTTATTATATATGTAGGTTCATTGTATGTTGGTATAACTATATCTACAGTAGGTAGATTTTCATCTTGGGATTTTCTTAATAGTTCAAATTCTTCCTTTGGATTTCTTGAGCTTATATATACAAATAACATAAATTGTATAAACCCAAGTATTTCAGCAATAAGTAATCCTATTCCTATATATTTGCTTATACCATATGTTGGTACTGCTGAGAATCTCCAAACGATGTAGTTAAAGGAAAGTATTATACTTATTGCATATAGAATACTTTTTACTTTTGGATATATTAGAAATAGTAAAATTAGTATTCCTAGAGATAAAGAAAAATATAAATATATTATCTTCACCCACCTCCTAATATTTTTTTGTTTTTTTGATTAGATAGTTGGATATGATACTAATTATTATTATGCTTTTTAACTTTTAATATGAACTATAATTTATAATGCCATACTCAATAAATTAATATATATCTTAAATACATTACTATTCCTTTTTATTTCTTTATTTTTATTCTTATATATGAATAAAAGAAAAGCAGATAATAAATTAAGTTTTATTATCTGCTTTTTATATTAATTATTTATTTTTCTTTTATTTAATATATAAAGTACTGCTGATGATAGAACTACTAAAGCTATTAAACCTAGTATACTATTATCACCTGTTTGAGGTAGTGCAGTTGATTCCATATTTGAGTCATTTTTATCATCTGATGAATTTTGGTTATCATTTGGAACTTGTGGTGATTCAGGCTTACTCGGTATTTCTTGAGTATCAGATTCACCTGGAACCTCTGGTTCAACTGGTATTTCTGGATCACTTGGTAATTCCGGTTCTTCCGGGTCTACTTCTGGAATTTCTGGTAATTGTAATTTTTCATTTACAGTTACTTTTATCTCCTTAGTGAAACTTGCTCCATCTAAGTCAGTTACCTTATAAACTACTTTATATTCTCCAGCTGTTTTTGTATCTACTGTATTTTCTATAACTTCAATCTTTTCTGTTAAATCTCCGTCTTCTTTATCATTTGCTTTTACATAATCTTTAGGATCAAAAGTATCTCCTAACTTTATATTTACATCTTCTGCATTTATTTCTGGTACATTATTCATTTGTACTAATGGAAGTTTAACAGTTACTGTACATGTAGCTTCTTCACTACCACTTCTTGCTGTTATTACTGCTGTTCCTATACCTACAGCTTTTACATTTCCATTGTTATCTACTATAGCTACATTTTCATTGCTTGATTCAAATATAACTGTTTTATCAGTAGCATCCTCTGGCCCTACTGTTGCTATAAGTTTTGCTGTATCTCCTATATTCATAGGTAATTCTGATATATTTAATTCTACTAATGAAACATTTACTATGTTATCGTATGCAGAGTTTATATTTGTAGAATCTGACTTTTCAGTTGGATTCCAATCATCATTGTAGGCATCATTTCCGTTTACTGATGCTGATGAAGTTGAAAATACATTTTCTAATGAGTAATTTGCTATTTCACTATTTTGTATTAATGGTCTAGTATCACTTAATTTAGCTCCTGGTCCATAACTTCCATATTCAAAGAATCTTGCTGTTGATGCTAAAGAGTTTGCACCCATATCATCCCAACCATTAGTTGCTATATGACTTCCCATGTAGCAGTTTATATATGCAACTGCTGGAGTTACTGTATCAGTAGCACTACTTGGTCTCCATGGTCTTCCTAAAGATACTGAGTTATCAGCTATATCATCAAGTCCAATTAATCTTGAATTCATTATTACATATCCATAAGCATCTTTATCCCATGTATCTGCTGCTGTTATATATCCATTCTTTGGAGATAAGTTTCTATTTACTGATGCTATATCACAGTCATTAAATACTGCTTGTGCACGTCCAAATATAAAGTCAACATCACCTTCTATATAACATTTATAGTAATATTGTCTTGCTGGCGAAGAACTACTTGCATCTGCTAATAGTGTATCTTGATTTCCTATAAATCTACAGTTTATAAATATACTTTGATCAGCTTGGTTATTTAATGCTACTGCTTGATCACCTTCTACTATTTGCTTTTCTTCGTAAGCATTTTCTATTGTAATGTTTTCAGCTATAAATCCAACAGCTTTTGATTTTATAGTTACACTAGCACTTTTACTTGTTCCATATTTTTCTCCTGTTTCAGGATTTATTGTTCCATTTGAAGCATCGTAAGTCCATATAGTCTTTTGGCTATCTTCGCCTATTATACTTATATATGGTGATTGTACTATTGTTTTTTCTTTATATACGCCATTTTTTACAAATATGTTTACACGTTCTGTATTTTTAGTTGGTACAGAGTTTACTGCTTCTGTTATTGTGCTATATGTTTTTATTCCATCAACTTCTCTTCCTTCAACACCATTGTATGTTGAATCAACGATTATATCATAGTTACCATTGTTTAAATATACTATGTTATAAGTTTTTACTGTTGTTTTTCCATCTTCTGTTGTATGGTAAATTTCTATTATGTTTCTTCCTAAGTCTAATGTTAAGTTTTTAGTAAATACTTCATCTTTTGATTTTTCTATAGCATTTACTTTTATTTTATCATTTTGCTTTATTGTTATCTTTCCATCTTTATCAACTGAACCTTTTAATGTTATTACAGGATTTGATACTGTATCATTTGGTTCTTCTATCATGTTGAAATTAGCGGCATTATCTTCATATTGTATATTGTCTGGATTACTATTGTTTGGTACTGCTACTACTTCTTTTGAGTCGTATGCATTTCCATTTTCATTTTTTGCCATTATCTTATAGTAATATGTTTGGAAGTTTACTACTTCTAAATCTTCATATGTTGTTTTAGAAGAATCAACTTCTGCTATTTCTTTATATTCTCCATTTTTTTCTGTTGATCTTTTTATTACATATGAAGTAGCATCTTTTACTTCATCCCAGCTTAAAGTTACTTTAAAATCTTTAGCCTCAGCTTTTACATTTTCTACTGTATCAACTGGCATTTTTTCTATTGTTGAATCATAGTAAAGTTTATCTTCATTTTCTATTCTTACATTGTCAAAAGTAGCAACTGCTGGAGTTTCACTTCCTCCGTTACTTACTACAAATCCTACATACCAAGTGTTACTTTCATTTACAACAGTTTGAGTTTTTACTATTGTTTTATCGGTTGGGAATGTTGGGTCTTTAGATATATAAGCTTTAAATTGAGTTTTATTTCTTTCTATTTTTATATATTGATTTTTAGAATCTGCATTTAATTCACCTATTTGAGCTGCACCTGATTTTGCTGATGCATTATCTCTATAAGCATATCTATATTGATTTTTACTTGGTTCTACATATACGCCAAAGTAGTCTGCATCATTAGTAGAATTATTATTACGTACAAATACACCTGCTTGACCATATTTTGCATTACTCATATCAAAGTCTACTAATCTAGCTACTATAGTAGCGTTACCTTCTACTTTGTAATTTATAAACTGATAGTTATCAGTTGATGATACATCTTTTCCTATATATGTACCTGATCCATTTACTGTGAATGATTTTGTATCTTTATCAAAATTAGCATATACATTTTCACTGTCATTCCCTATTGATGAATTATTAAATCCATCTGGTAATGTTCCCACACCATAGTTAGGAAGTTCAGGTGTTTCTGGTATTTCTGGTACTTCAGGTACTTCTGGAGTTTGTATATCTGTTGAAGTGTAAATAATTCCACTTTCATTTTTTATTGTTATATCATTAAAACTTGCAACTGCTGATGTTGTACTTCCTCCATTACTTACTACAAATCCTAAGTTCCATGTAGTAGATGATGAGTTTATACTTTGTCCACCAGATGCTATTATGTCATTAAAATCTTTGTCATTAGCTATATAATATTTAAAAGAAGTTTTATTCTTTTCAATTTTTATATATTTATTTTTAGATTCTTTTGTTAATCCTGATATAGCTGCTGCACCAGTTCCACCTGTAGAGTTATCTCTATAAGCATATCTATATTGATCTTTACTTGGTTCTACATATACACCAAAATAATCTGCATTGTCGCTAGTATTATTTTCACGCATAAATACTCCTGCTTGACCATATGGAGCATTACTCGTATTAAAGTTTTCTAATTTAGCTATAATTGTAGCATCACCATTAACTTGGTAACTTACAAATTGATAGCTATCAACTGATCCCTTATCTTTTCCTATTAGGTTACCTGAGCCTTGAATTTCTAATGTCTTACTAGTGTTGTCAAAAATTGCACTTCCATTACCGTAATTGTTACCTATAGCTACACTTGTAAATCCTTCTGGTAATACGTTTGTTTCTGCATTAACTATACCTAAATTTGGAACCATGTACCCTATTACCATGGCTATTGTAAGAACTATAGATAATACTTTCCTTTTTAGATTGTTTTTCATACTATTCTCCCTTCAAAAAAAGGCTATAGTTTAACTTATTTAGTTAGATTAAAATATCTAAACTAAGTTAAGTTAAAATATAGCCGGTTGCACTACTAGCTCCATATGATTTAAGTGCCCATTTACAAATCATACTTCTTAGCTTCTATAATTTTTTGTTTAAATAAAGGATATTAGTCTTTTTGCAATAAAAAAGACTATATCTGTTTATAAATCAATTAGTTTCATTTCTAAATGACTTATAATTAAACATAGCCGGTTGCACTAGTAACTCCATACGATTCAAGTGCCCATATATAAATCGTACTTCTTTGTCTCTATTTTTTTCAGACAAAATCATTGTCTTTTGTTATAATATCAAATTAATATGATAAAATCTACTATTTTCATTCGATTTATTTTTACATATTCTGTAAATTCGTTTTTGAACACAAAAAAAGACTAAGAATATCTTAGTCTTAAATGGAGCTGGTGATAGGAATCGAACCTACAACCTGCTGATTACAAGTCAGCTGCTCTACCGTTGAGCCACACCAGCAAATATAACATTTTAGGATTAAAGTATGATAATACTTTCAAAACTACATATCATTTACAATATTTATCATTTAAATTTATTTTGGTCAAGTCCTCGACCTATTAGTATCGATAAGCTAAATACATTACTGCACTTACACCTTCGACCTATCAACCAGGTAGTCTTCCTGGGGTCTTACCCTTACGGTGGGAAATCTTATCTTGAAGTCGGCTTCGCGCTTAGATGCTTTCAGCGCTTATCCATTCCGCACTTAGCTACCCAGCTATGCCCTTGGCAGAACAACTGGTACACCAGAGGTGCGTCCATCCCGGTCCTCTCGTACTAAGGACAGGTCTCCTCAAATTTCCTACGCCTGCGACGGATAGGGACCGAACTGTCTCACGACGTTCTGAACCCAGCTCGCGTACCACTTTAATGGGCGAACAGCCCAACCCTTGGGACCTACTACAGCCCCAGGATGTGATGAGCCGACATCGAGGTGCCAAACCTCCCCGTCGATGTGGACTCTTGGGGGAGATAAGCCTGTTATCCCCAGGGTAGCTTTTATCCGTTGAGCGATGGCCCTTCCATGCGGAACCACCGGATCACTAAGTCCGACTTTCGTCCTTGCTCGACCTGTATGTCTTGCAATCAAGCTCTCTTGTGCCTTTACACTCTACGTACGATTTCCGACCGTACTGAGAGAACCTTTGAGCGCCTCCGTTACTTTTTGGGAGGCGACCGCCCCAGTCAAACTGCCCACCTGACAGTGTCCCAAGACCAGATTCATGGCCTATGGTTAGAGTCCCAGTACTACAAGGGTGGTATCCCAAGGATGACTCCACGCAAACTGGCGTTCACGCTTCATAGTCTCCCACCTATCCTGTACATGTAGTACCAAGACCCAATGTCAAGCTACAGTAAAGCTCCATGGGGTCTTTCCGTCCTGTCGCAGGTAACCGGCATCTTCACCGGTATTACAATTTCACCCAGTCTGTTGTTGAGACAGTGCCCAAATCGTTACGCCTTTCGTGCGGGTCGGAACTTACCCGACAAGGAATTTCGCTACCTTAGGACCGTTATAGTTACGGCCGCCGTTTACTGGGGCTTAAGTTCACTGCTTCGATTGCTCTAACAGATCCCCTTAACCTTCCAGCACCGGGCAGGCGTCAGCTCCTATACATCGTCTTGCGACTTAGCAGAAACCTGTGTTTTTGGTAAACAGTCGCTTGGGCCTATTCTCTGCGGCCTGTCATAGACAGGCACCCCTTCTCCCGAAGTTACGGGGTCATTTTGCCGAGTTCCTTAACAACAGTTCTCTGGCTGGCCTTAGGATACTCTCCTCACCCACCTGTGTCGGTTTGCGGTACAGGCACCTTTAACCTCGATAGAGACTTTTCTCGACAGTGTGAAATCAGCTACTTCGCTACTAAATTTCGCTCCGCATCACATCCTAGCATTATTCCTACGGATTTGCCTGTAGGAACTGCCTCAATGCTTGCCCGTACATAACCAACAGTACGGTTAGCTTATCCTTCTGTGTCATCCCATTTCTCAAACGGTTATTGGTGGTACAGGAATATCAACCTGTTGTCCATCACCTACGCCTTTCGGCCTCGGCTTAGGTCCTGACTAACCCAGGGCGGACGAACCTTCCCCTGGAAACCTTGGGTTTACGGCCTGTGGGATTCTCACCCACATCTCGCTACTCATGCCAACATTCTCACTCGTATACTGTCCACATGTCCTTACGGTCATGCTTCAACCTGCATACGAAGCTCCCCTACCCATCATAATGATGCCGTAGCTTCGGTAGTACGTTTTAGCCCCGGAAATTTTCGGCGCAGGATCACTCGACCAGTGAGCTATTACGCACTCTTTAAATGAGTGGCTGCTTCTAAGCCAACATCCTGGTTGTCTGTGCAATCCCACATCCTTTACCACTTAACGTACATTTAGGGACCTTAGCTGACGATCTGGGCTGTTGCCCTTTTGACTATGAATCTTATCACCCACAGTCTGACTCCCAAGTATAAGAATACGGCATTCGGAGTTTGATAGTCTTCGGTAAGTGCAATACCCCCTAGGACATTCAGTGCTCTACCTCCGCTTCTCTCAACCTTGAGGCTAGCCCTAAAGCTATTTCGGGGAGAACCAGCTATCTCCGGGCTCGATTGGAATTTCACCGCTATCCACAAGTCATCCCCGAGCTTTTCAACGCTCGTGGGTTCGGTCCTCCACGAAATTTTACTTTCGCTTCAACCTGCTCATGGATAGGTCGCCCGGTTTCGGGTCTACGCCAAGTAACTTAAATCGCCCATTTAAGACTCGCTTTCGCTACGGCTCCACACCTTAAGTGCTTAACCTTGCTACTTAACGTAACTCGTTGGCCCGTTCTACAAAAAGTACGCGGTCACACAAGTAATGTGCTCCCACAGCTTGTAAGTACAGGGTTTCAGGTTCTATTTCACTCCCCTCCCGGGGTTCTTTTCACCTTTCCCTCACGGTACTATGCGCTATCGGTCACTAGGTAGTATTTAGGCTTGGAGGATGGTCCCTCCTGCTTCCCACAGGGTTTCACGTGTCCCGTGGTACTCTGGATCACATCTAAAGTCTTCTCGTTTCAGCTACGGGGCTATTACCCTTTATAGCGGAGCTTTCCAACTCTCTTCACTTACGATACCTCTTCGTTTATGACGTGTCCGCAACCCCAACAAAGCAAGCTTTATTGGTTTGGCCTGTTCCGCGTTCGCTCGCCGCTACTTACGGAATCGATTTTTCTTTCTCTTCCTCCAGGTACTTAGATGTTTCAGTTCCCCGGGTTCCCTTCGCTAAGCTATGTATTCACTTAACGATACTTAGACATTACTCTAAGTGAGTTTCCTCATTCGGAAATCTTCGGATCAAAGTTTACGTGCAACTCCCCGAAGCTTATCGCAGCTTATCACGTCCTTCATCGGCTCCTAGTGCCAAGGCATCCGCCCTGCACCCTTAATAACTTGACCAGTTATTAAAGTTTGTAATTTTAAAGACTTTTCTTGTCTATATATAATTAAATGATGTCATATCACTAAATGTTATGCAGTTTTCAAAGTACTATAAGGTTTTATCTTTCCTATTCACCCACGCTTTTTACAATAAACTAGCGAAGAGGCTATGATAATAGCAATGTTACTTGTCATTTGTAAGCCACGCCTTTCGGCTTACTTGACAATAACATGCCATATCACAACCTCAAAGCGGTGTATGTAAAAACAAACCTTCAAAATTAAACAGTAGGCAATTCTCCTTAGAAAGGAGGTGATCCAGCCGCACCTTCCGATACGGCTACCTTGTTACGACTTCACCCCAGTTATTGGTTTCACCTTCGACGGCCGCTTCCTAAAAGGTTAGCTAACCGGCTTCGGGCGCCCCCAACTCCCATGGTGTGACGGGCGGTGTGTACAAGACCCGGGAACGCATTCACCGCAGCATTCTGATCTGCGATTACTAGTAACTCCAGCTTCATGTAGGCGAGTTTCAGCCTACAATCCGAACTGAGAATGGCTTTAAGGGATTAGCTCCGCCTCACGACTTGGCTGCCCTCTGTACCACCCATTGTAGCACGTGTGTAGCCCTAAGCATAAGGGGCATGATGATTTGACGTCATCCCCACCTTCCTCCAGGTTATCCCTGGCAGTCCCTCTAGAGTGCCCAACTTAATGCTGGCAACTAAAGGCAAGGGTTGCGCTCGTTGCGGGACTTAACCCAACATCTCACGACACGAGCTGACGACAACCATGCACCACCTGTCACTTCTGTCCCCGAAGGGAAATCTCCGATTAGGGAGAGGTCAAAAGGATGTCAAGCTTAGGTAAGGTTCTTCGCGTTGCTTCGAATTAAACCACATGCTCCGCTACTTGTGCGGGTCCCCGTCAATTCCTTTGAGTTTCACTCTTGCGAGCGTACTTCCCAGGCGGAGTACTTAATGCGTTAGCTGCGCCACCGAAGGGGGTAACCTCCGACAGCTAGTACTCATCGTTTACGGCGTGGACTACCAGGGTATCTAATCCTGTTTGCTCCCCACGCTTTCGTGCCTCAGTGTCAGTTACAGTCCAGAGAGCCGCCTTCGCAACTGGTATTCCTCCTAATATCTACGCATTTCACCGCTACACTAGGAATTCTACTCTCCTCTCCTGCACTCAAGTTTCCCAGTTTCAAAGGCTTACTACGGTTGAGCCGTAGCCTTTCACCTCTGACTTAAGAAACCACCTACGCACCCTTTACGCCCAGTAATTCCGGATAACGCTAGCCCCCTACGTATTACCGCGGCTGCTGGCACGTAGTTAGCCGGGGCTTCCTCCTCAAGTACCGTCATTATCTTCCTTGAGGACAGAGCTTTACGACCCGAAGGCCTTCATCGCTCACGCGGCGTTGCTGCATCAGGCTTTCGCCCATTGTGCAATATTCCCCACTGCTGCCTCCCGTAGGAGTTTGGACCGTGTCTCAGTTCCAATGTGGCCGATCACCCTCTCAGGTCGGCTACTGATCGTCGCCTTGGTAAGCCGTTACCTTACCAACTAGCTAATCAGACGCGGGTCCATCCTATACCGCCGGAGCTTTGATATTTCTACCATGCGATAAAAATATGTCATCTCGTATTAGCGTACCTTTCGGTACGTTATCCGTGTGTATAGGGCAGGTTACCCACGCGTTACTCACCCGTCCGCCGCTCACTTCCGAAGAAGTTCGCTCGACTTGCATGTGTTAGGCACGCCGCCAGCGTTCATCCTGAGCCAGGATCAAACTCTCAAAAATAAATTCTTCGAATTTATATTGCCAACGTCTTTACCTTCATATTCATTCAGGTAAATCCCGTTGCTCAAATAAAATTTGATTTCCTTCGCTCAGCTAATCATTATCTGAATATCTGGCTTGGTTGTTTGTGTTTTAATTCTTAAATAAGAATTAGTTATATAAATTAACCTACTGTTTAATTTTCAAAGTTCGTTTTGTTTTTCGCCCGTTTCTCTTTCGGACAAGTATTACTATAACATCTATTTTTATTGATTGCAATACTTTTTTATATATTTTTTTAACTTTTTTATTTATTGTTTTACTTTTTGACCCAAAAAACTTATATACTTATTAATATGTCCTTTTAAATATCTATATTTTACACTCTTTTTAAGTTTAAGTTATTTGATTTTTGTTAATAAATTTTATTAACGACACTATTATGTGTAAGGAGGTATAAATTTATGCGTAAATTATTAATTTATTTTTCATTATTTGCACTTACTATACTTTGTGCTACAGGTTGTTCCTTTAATAATAATAATTCAAATGAAAATTCATCTAGTGAGGTTTCAAATATAGATAGTAATTCAAAAAATCAAAATACACCAAGTTCATCATCTCAAAGTAATAAATCAAATAATTTAGACAACGAAATAACAAATTGGTTCTACATTCCAAATACTACACACACAACACCTGACATAAACCCAGACCTAAACTACGAATTATCAACTTATGATGCAATTTATAACTTAGACTCAAATAGAAAAAGTAAAACTTTATATTTAACTTTTGATGAAGGATATGAAAATGGATATACTACAAAAATATTAGACATCTTAAAAGAGAAAAATGTACAAGCAGTCTTCTTTGTTACATCATCTTATATAGATAAAAATCCTGATCTCATAAAACGAATGGTTTTGGAAGGACATATTGTAGGAAATCACAGTGCAACTCATCCATCTATGCCAACATTAACATCTAATGAAAATGAGTTTAATGAAGAAATATCAGATGTAGAAACTAAGTATGAAAAACTTATAGGCGCTAAAATGAATAAGTTATTCAGACCACCTATGGGATGCTACTCTGAGAAAAGCTTATCTATGACAAAAGACTTAGGATACAAAACAGTTTTTTGGAGTTTTGCATATGACGATTGGGATCCTGAAAAACAACCGGAATTAAAATATGCAAAGAAAAAAATATTAGACAACCTTCATGATGGCTCTATATTACTTTTACATGCAGTATCTAAAACTAATACTGAAATATTAGGTGATGTTATAGATTCTGCTAAAGATTTAGGTTATGATTTCCAATTAATAAAATAAATTTTCCTTAAATTATTTTATTATATACATAAATATTTTTTTGTGCTATACCTCTTATTCTTAGCATAAGATTAATATGTGGATGATAATAGTTTTCATCACTTTATAAAATCTTATTTTTTGGGGGTACACTAAATATGGAGTTAAAAGGATCTAAAACTGAAAAAAATTTACTTACAGCATTTGCTGGAGAATCTCAAGCAAGAAATAAATATACTTACTATGCTTCAAAGGCAAAAAAAGAAGGATATAATCAAATAGCAGCAATATTTGAAGAAACTGCTAATAATGAAAAGGAACATGCTAAAATATGGTTCAAACTTTTACATGATGGTATGCCTTCTACAGCTGAAAATTTAAAAGATGCTGCAGCTGGTGAAAATTATGAATGGACAGATATGTATGCTACTTTTGCTAAGGAAGCTGAAGAAGAAGGTTTTACTAAAATAGCTTACTTATTTAAAGCAGTTGGAGAAATAGAAAAAGAACATGAAGAAAGATATCTTAAGTTACTTGAGAACTTAGAAAATGGTGTAATATTCGAAAAAGATGACATCGTTGTTTGGAAATGCCAAAACTGCGGACATATACATATTGGTAAAAAAGCTCCAAATGTATGTCCAGTATGTGACCATCCACAATCTTTCTTTGAAGTAAAAGCTGAAAATTATAAATAAAATACTATTTTTATATAACTATATTTTATAAGTTATCAGTAAGTATTAAATTAATATAATTTACTTAAATAAAAAAGTCATATAAATATATGACTTTTTTATTACTTTATTTCTATGTAATCTGCACTTGACCAACCTATCGTTCCATCTGATAATTTTATCTTGTTCCATCCATCTTGACTTCCTAAAACTATAACTTGTGTATTTCTATTTATTATACCTATCTTTTGATAAGTTGTTCCTGGCCCACTTCTTACATTTAACATTAATCCTGTTACAAATCCAACCCGCTCATTCTCTTCCATATTATCTAATTTATTAGAACTAATGTTACTTAAAACTTTTAAATAATCCTTACTAGAATATCCAGTAGTATTGTTATACTTTATTTTTACCCATTTTCCATAATAAGAAATTATCTCTACCTTTGTATCTTTCTTTATTGTATAAATAACCTTGCCCTTTGAACTTGGAACTTTTCTAAAGTTTAGATTTGTTGTTGTCACCGCATATTTAGTCGATTCTTCTTCTATGCTTTCAGATATATTAGTAAATGATATACTAGATGTAACTGCACCAGCACTTAGCAAGAATTTCAATTTCTTATTTTTCATGAGCCCTCCTAATTTCTCCCCTATCGTTTTATTATAGATAATTAATAGAATTTTATCAACATTTCGAATTTTCCAATTTTTACCTTAAGTTTCCATATATCTATAAATGTTTATTATTTATATGTAAATAGAGTTGAAAATTAATTATTTAGTCCTTTCAGTACATATTAAACTGAGTATCTAAATAATTAATTTTCTATACTCAAGACCAAGGTTATATAAATAAATTCTCTATCTAAATAATAAATACCGCGACAATGGTAGTAACAATAAATCCAATCATTACTGGTTTAAAGTTTCTCTTAGCCAAATCAACCGGATTAACTCCACAGATTGCTGCAGCTGATATTAATCCCCAAGGAACTAAACATCCTCCACCAACCCATACACCTGCTATTTGACCTAATGCACAAAGTGCTCCAACACTTGCATTTACTGCTGTTGCAAATACTGATGCAAGTGAACCTACTAAAGATATACCAGAAAATCCAGAACCATCAAGGCCAGTTATTGCTCCTACTACTGTTTGTATACTTGCTACTGCAAATTTATTAAGTGGTACAGCATCAGCTAGTGCTAGACCCATATCTGAAAGTAAACCTTGAGATGTAGCTGGTAGTACTTCACCTAATACAGATGTTAATGGTGCTACTTCACCCATATAGAAGAATGCTGCTATTGGTATTATTGCACCGAATATTTTTATACCAAATACAAATCCATCTATAATATTTTGGCAAACTGAATCAAAGAAATTCTTTTTATGATTCATTGCATTTATAATCATAATTAAAATAAATGCTGTTCCTCCTAGTAAGGCTGTAGCATCTCCACCTTTTAAATTAAGTTTAAACATTGCAATTAAATCAAGTATAAAACCAATTAATACTAGAAAAGTTGCTATTTTTGCTTTTTTATTAAAAGTCTTAACTTGAGAATGTTCAACTTTACTTAGTTCATCTTTAAATATGCCTTTCTTAATATCTCTTCTTAAGAAATAAAATGCTGCCCCTATTGTAACTACTGCCATTACCCAAAATAGTGGCATACCTTCACTTATAACTTGACTTGCTTCAATGCCTGCTGCTGAACCAGTTATTTGTGGTGCTCCTTGAATAACAAAGTCTGTTGATAAAGCAAGACCATGGCCAAATAAGTTAAGTGCCATAGCTACACCAATTGCAGGAAGTCCTACTTCCATTGCTACTGGTAAGAATATTGCTCCAACCAATGCAACTGCTGGTGTTGGCCAGAAAAACCATGATAGTGTACACATTACTATCCCTATTATGAAAAAAGCTGTTGTAGGATTTTTTATAACTCTCGAAAAAGGTTTTATCATATAGTAAATTGCATTGTTATCTTCTAGTGCTTTAGATAATGCAACCATTACTGCGATGATTAGAATAATTGGACCTAGTTCATTTAATGAAACAATAAGAGAATTGAATATTGCATTTGTTGATTGAGGTATACTGTGAGTGTAATATAGTGCCAAGCAGAATATACCTACTATACATGGTACAATGACATCTTTCTTCATTATCATTATGACTAAAATTAATAGCATGAAGAAAAGATAAATATAATGCGCTCCTGTTAATACCATTTTCTATTGTCCCCCTTATATTTTTATATAGTAGTATTATATGGCTTTTAATTTAGTATGTTACCTTCATATAATTTTACTTTTATGTAAAAACTACATATAAGTAGGTAAAAGTTTTTTATTTAATATAACCTAATTATTTTTACATATAGAACACCTATTTTACTTAAATATTTGATATAATATTCTTCTATCATAAAAGTCTTACGGGAGGTGTTTTATGCTAAGAGTAGATGAACCGCATTATAAAAAAAATATGCTTAGATTAGCTTTATTTATAGGAGAATTAATGCTATCCAATGGAGCTGAAACTTATCGTGTTGAAGATACACTAAAAAGGATTTGTAAATCTAGGGGGTTTAATCATATTAATGTATTTATTACTCCTACAGTTATAATTATTTCAGATGATAGATTTGATGGGTATTCTTTCATGAAAACTATCAATCGTAGAGCAATAAATTTAGGAAGAATAGCACTTATAAATGATTTTTCAAGAGATTTTGTAAAAAACACAGATATGACTATAGAAGACTCTATGGCTAGATTAAAGGAAATAGCAAGTTTCAATGCATATCCAACTTGGCTTATATACGTATTTACAGGATTAGGATCTGCTTCATTTGCTTACTTAGTAGGTGGAAACACTACATTTGATTTTGTATTAACATTTTTGGTTTCAATAGTAGCAGCTATTGTATATGACCAATTAATAAAAATAAGTTACATACCAACATTTTGTTGTTTAATTTCATCAATACTAATGGCAGCATCAGGTGTAATGCTTACAGAATTAGGATTTTTAACAACTCCTAAAATGCTTATTGTTGGCTCAATAATGCCACTACTACCTGGGGTTCCATTTATAAAGGGTGTACGTGACTTAATAGCCGGAGATTTAATGTCTGGAGTTGTACGATTCTTCGATGCAACAATAATTTTTATCTCAATCGCTGCTGGAGTTGGGTTTGTACTTGAAATGTGGTTTAGAATGGGAGGTGCTTTATAATGTTAAATATACCACTTTACTTAAACTTCACCTTTGCATTTTTAGCAACTGTAGGTTTTGGAGTATTTTTCAACGCACCAAAAATATCCTTACTTCCATCAGGAATAACAGGAGGAATTGGCTGGTTATTTTATATATTCCTATTTAGATTTAGTGAAAACGAAGTATTCGCAACATTCTTTGCAGCAAGCTTCGTAGCACTATGTGGAGAAATACTAGCAAGAAAACTAAAAAACCCTGCCACAGTATTCATCATACCAGGAATACTACCACTAGCACCAGGGCTTGGAATATACAACACAATGCTATACATGGTCCAAAAAGAATTCGAACTAGGACTATCAAAAGGAGTAGACACACTATCAATAAGTGCATCAATAGCACTAGGAATACTAGTAGTAACTTCAATAGTCAACACTTACAATATACTAAACAGAAGAAGACTAATAAGAAAACTAAAACCAATAAGTTCACATATAAAAAAAGATATTAACTAAGTTAATATCTTTTTTATTTTATCTCCCCACCCCTTAATCCTGCATAGTATCTGGGCCTAGCCAGAAAAAATTAAAAATTCCAGATCATTTGCAGAGTTTTTTTATCTGCATGACCTGGAATTTTTTATTTTTCTGGCGGACCCGACTACATCAAGACCTTAAGAAGAACGCTTGCAACTATTAGTATAAGTGCCCCACATATACGAGTAGCAATCTGAGCAAAAGGAATTAGCTCCATTCTATTAGAAGCAGATAAAACAGCAACATCACCTGTTCCACCCATATTAGTCGTACAAAGACCAGCTGTTATAGAAGACTCTATAGGATAAAATCCTACTAACTTTCCACCTACACCAGCTCCAACTGCTACTCCTGAAACAACAACAAAGACTAATAATAAATAAAGTGGACTTATTGCATTCACAACTGCATTTAAATCTATCATTGAAATTCCTATACCTACTAATAAAGCACTAGTCAAATTAGTCATTACAAATTGTCCCCATTGATTTGCACTTTGTTCTAAGTTTTCAGGTATAATTCCTATTATCTTACTAAATGCGACTGCTATTATCATCCATGCATAAGCATGTATACCTGGAACTAGCTTCCCAATTAAAGTTCCAAGTGTCAAATATGTAATAGATAATAATAGACCTATTCCTAACATTCTTAAATTTAACTTATTACTTTTCTTTTCATCTAAATCACTAGAATCATTTTTCATAAGCTTGCCATTTCCAGACCAACTTGGCTTTACTGTTCCTATTTTCGCAATTATACCTGCACCTATTATAGCCATTACATTTCCTAAAGTAGATGCTGGTATCATTACTGAAAGAAGTTGAGAAGTTTCTGTTCCTAGAGCTTGAGAGTACATATTAGATAAAGGAATTACTCCTGCTCCCATTCCTCCTCCCATCATAGGAATTGCTACAAACATTATAGCTTCTTTAAATCCATATCCTACTACACTTCCAACTATACCAACTAGTATTAAAGCAAAAGTTATTGCACAAATTGCAACTGGTAAAAATCTTACTGATGCTTTTATTAAAAGTTGTCTATTCATTCCAAGTATACTACCTGTTATAAGTGCTGCTATATAAAAGTTTAAAAAACCTACATCATTCATAAAAAAATCAACATTTTCAACTACTGAAGTTGGCATTATATTAAAGGTAACCATTGCTGCCGATGCAAATATACAAACTATAGCGCCTCCTCCAAGATAAGTTTTTACAATTGGAGTTCTATTCCCAATTTCATTAAATGCTCCACCTAAAACTATCATTATTGCTAAAGCTCCTACCATGCCACTTGGTAGGTTATCTGTAAATGTTGCTATCAATACCACTAAGGATACTAAAGCAAATGACAATAAACTCATTCCGTATATTTCTATCCCCTGTTTCTTAACTACATCATTATTATTTCCAATAGCCCCTTGCATTTATATCACCTCTTATACTAACTCAATTTGAGATTCTTTGTATAACTTTGATATACCTTGTTTTATTGCTATATTTCCAACTTCTTTTGCAACTATTTCAGCTACTCTTTTATCAAATGCACCTGGTATTATATATTCTTCATTTAATTCACTTTCATCTATTATACTTGCTATTGCTCTTGCTGCTGCAACCTTCATTTCTTCTGTGATATCAGTTGCACAAACATCTAGTGCTCCTCTAAATATTCCTGGGAATACTAATACATTGTTTATTTGGTTAGGGAAATCTGATCTTCCTGTTGCTATTACTCTAGCTCCACCTTTTTTAGCTTCATTAGGCATTATTTCTGGAGTTGGATTTGCCATTGCAAATACTATAGAATCTTTATTCATTGTAGATATCATTTCTGCTGTAACACAGTTTGGTCCTGATACTCCTATGAATACATCTTTATTTTTTATTACTTCTTTTAAGCTTCCTTTTTCATTATACTTGTTAGTTATTTTAGCCATATCTGCTTGAGCATCATTCATCCACTCTTCACCTACAGCTACTGCACCTTCTCTATTTACAAGTACTATATTTCCTACATTAAATTGTAAAAGTAATTTAGCTATAGATATTCCAGCTGAGCCTGCTCCATTTATTACAACATTAGCATCTTCCATATTTTTTCCTACTAATTTTAATGCGTTTAATAATCCTGCTGCAACTACTATCGCTGTTCCATGTTGGTCATCATGGAATACTGGTATATCTAGTTCTTCTTTTAATCTTCTTTCTATTTCAAAACATCTAGGTGCTCCTATATCTTCTAGGTTTATTCCTCCAAATGTTGGTGCTATATATTTTACTGTTTTTACTATTTCATCTACATCTTTTGTATCTAAACATATTGGAAATGCGTCTACATTTGCAAACTCTTTGAATAGTATTGATTTTCCTTCCATTACTGGCATTGCTGCTTGTGGTCCTATATCTCCTAACCCTAGTACTGCAGTTCCATCTGATACTACTGCTACTAAGTTCCCTTTTGCTGTGTATTTATATACGTCTTCTTTATTTTGGTGTATCCTTCTACATGGTTCTGCTACTCCTGGTGTGTATGCTGTACTTAAGTCTTCTCTTGTTTCTACTTTTACTTTTGATGTGACACTTATTTTTCCTTTATTATTTTCATGCATTTCTAATGCTAATTTATTGTAATCCATTTTATTCCTCCCTATGATTTGTTTTTCTTTATGGTTATATAGTACAAAAAACGTTCTCCTAAGTATATATTTTGAAAATATATAAACCCTTTAGTAAGTATTGTTCATAGGACTATTCGAAATACGGCAATGGGTGGGGAGATGTGATTGGCTTCCATGCAGCAAATGGCGCTGCAAATATCAGTCCAATTCACATTCTCCACCACTTCATTGCAATGTACTTCGAATATATTGAAGGGCGGTGGTATGTTAGAGTAGGTTTTGGTTTTATCTTTTAGATTTTTTACTTTGCCGTAGGCATTTATTTTTCGTTTACATATTATTTATATATAATTAATTTATATAATACTTATCTCTATAAAGTAATTTATTATAGTAACTATATTGAACTATTTGAGTTGCATGTTATTTTGTATTTTATGCTTGGTCTTCCTCCTGTTGAGTAGTCTATTTCACTTGTTATTTCGTTTGTTTCTACCATGTAGTTCATGTATCTTCTTACTGTTACTCTTGATAGGCCTACGTGTTCTGCTATTTCTTCGCTTGTGCTTTTGGTATTTATATTTTTTCTCATGTATTCTCTTATTTTCTCTAGTGTTTTTTCATTTAGTCCTTTTTTGATGATTGTTTTATTTGTTTTAGTGTTTATTAATGAATCTATGTCTCTTTGACTAAATGTTTGATTTTCATTTATTAGTTGATATTTTTTTAAGAATTTTTTTAATGCATTTATGAATCTATCGTATTCAAATGGCTTTACTAAGTAATCTAATATTCCTAGACTTAATATTTCTTTTAGTGATTCGGTTTCTTTTGCTGCTGTTACCATGATTACATCTGTTTGTATGTTGTTTTTCCTTATTTCTCTTAAAACTTCTATTCCATTTAGTTTAGGCATGTATACGTCTAGTATTATTAAGTCTATTTTTTCTTTATTTAAAATTTCTAATGCTTCTTTCCCATTATTGCAAATGTTACTTACTTTAAATTCTTGTAATTGTTCTATGTATGTTTTATCTATTTTGGCAACCATAGGATCATCTTCTACTATAAGTACTTTTATCATAATTTTACCTCATGTATTTTTAAATATTTAATTATGCTTATTACTGATTCTTATTGTAAAGCAACTTCCTTCATTTTCTTCACTTTCTATGTCAATTTCTCCATTATGTGTTTCTACTATATTTTTAATTAAATATAGTCCTGTTCCCCTGCTACTTCCTTTTGTTGAAAATCCTTTTTGATAGATTTTTTCTATATTTTCTTCTTTTATTCCTTTTCCCGTATCGTGTACATTTATTATTAAGTTTTCATTATCATTATATACTAAAAGACTTATTTCTTTAAAATCATCATCTTTTTCATTTATACTATCAATTGAGTTTTCTATTAAGTTACCTAAAACTGTTATTAAATCATTTCTACTTAAGTATTTATTGTTATTCTCTAAGTAACTCTTTGGATATATATTAAGTTTTATACCAATTTCTTTAGCTCTACTTACCTTTCCAATAAGTAATGCAGCTATTGTTGGATCTTTTATTTTGCTAATTATATTACTAGTTGATTCTCTTTGAACTTCATTTATATTGCTTATATATGACTTTGCTTCATCTACCTTATTTATCTGTAAAAGACCTAATATAACATGTAGTTTATTCATAAACTCATGAGTATTTGCTCTTAATGCATCTATTATTTGATTAACTCCAGTTAACTCCTCTGCTAACTTTGTAACTTCTGTTTTATTTCTAAATATACAAACTGCTCCTATAGCCTTATTGTTTTCTATTATAGGTATTCTATCAGTGATTATTTTAACATCTTCTATTGTCATATGCTGACTATACTGACCTTTTTTACTTTCTATAACATCTAATAAATTAGTTTGTGGAAACACATCTTTTATAAATTTACCTTCAACATTATCTTCTTTTATATTTAACATATTAAGAGCTGCATCATTAAAAACAATTATTTTACCTTCATCATCAATTGCAATAATACCTTCTTCTAGCGAAGATAATACTTCTTGTCTTTGAAGATATAATTTAGTAAACTGCTCTGGCTCATATCCAAGTAAAGTTCTTTTTATACCTTTTGAAATGATTAATGATATTACTATACCTAAGCTAAAAATAATACTTCCAACGATAATATAGTTCTTCAGAATATCACTAATAACTTTATTAATACTTTCAGTAAGAGTACTTACCATTATAAAACCAATCTGATTATTATCTTTATCCAAAACAGGAGTGAAGTATCGTTTTTGATTTCCCAAAGTACCTGTCGCTTCAGAAAGATAGCTTTCTCCACTCATAATAACGGAACTCTCATCTCCACCTACAAATCTCTTACCTATATTCTCCTTACTAGGATGGTAAATCCTAGTCCCATCATTATTAGCCACAACAATAATATCAACATCATCAATACGAGAGATAATATCATCTAGGTAGTTTGTAAAATTATCACTAGAAGTACCACTTTCTAAACTATTAATAACCAAAGGATTTCTAGAAAGCATCTGCCCTACATTAACAATATTATTCTCAATCTTATCAACAAAAATATCAGTACTAAACCTCATAGTAATGCCCAAGGTAATAACCAAAACAGCAAACACAACAACAATATTCCCAAAGGTAATCTTACCTTGCAAAGACATCTTTCTCATAAAAAACTCCTTAAAAAATCTTTAATCTACATAAATAATACCACTACCATATTTCTATATCCATTTTATTTAATGTCTTTCCCTATTTTTATTAATTTTTTTTATTAATTTTCATCCCCCTAAAAAATTTTGATAAGTAGCTACGGTAGTTTTTAACTCAGCACAAAAAAGGTGGATGTGAATATATTAATTTCCTGACATTCGCAGCATCACTTCGCTGCATGTCAGAAATTAATATATCAAATCCACCCGGTGCTCGAGCCTCAAAAACTACACGCCACCCCTACTTCTCAATACCTTTTAACAAAGCTTCTTTAAGTTTTTCTCCTTTAGCAGATGTTATTACATTTTGTTTTACCATATTATTTATATTTTCATTTATCATTTCTTTTAATCTTGCATCTCTTTCAGATTTATTGTACTCTTCTATCTTTTTAACATCATCTACAGTTAGTACACCAGATTCTTGTAGTTGTTGAAGTGTTTCTTCATATGGTCCTTTACCTCTTCTACAACCATGTTTTTCAGGGGCTACTGCACTAGTTTCTGTTGTACTAGTAGTCTGAGCTGATACATAAGTTTCTTTAGTATAAGCTGCATTCGCTTCTTCTAAATCTCCTTTATTAAGGCCTTCTTTTACTATTCCTATTGCTAGAACTACAAGAGCAACCACTGTTACTGTTATTATTTTTCCTTTGCTATACATTAAAAATTCCTCCTTTAATTTTGGTTTACTCTTATATTTTCCAATAACCTTAATTTAACCTTAAATTTTGGAAAAATTTTAAGGTTATATAAAAAAGGATTAGCATTTGGATAAAACTCACAAATGCTAATCCTTCTATTATGTTAATAATTAATAAGCAAATTGACGGTAGTAACGACGTATATCTAAAGAGTGACCTGTATTATCTTCAAAGTGGAAAGCTAAGCGGTCAACTAAAAGTGTTGATATTATAGTTGGTGCTAATATCCAACGGAATTTATCATCTATACCTTCTAACTCATAATCTTTACTATCTATTACAGTAAATTTATTAGTATATTTTTCAACAAATCTTTCAACTCTATTGTCTATTTCACGGCATTTGCCTTCTCCCTTAACTAAGAATACACAAACATCGTCTTCAACTAATTCTAATGTTCCATGGAAAAATTCTGCTGAAGTTACTGATTTAGTTCTTAGCCATTGCATTTCTTCTAATAAACACATAGAGAATAAATAAGTTTCTCCCCATGTTTCTCCTCCACCAATCCACATCATATATGGTTCTTGATAGTACTTCTTAGCTATATCAGCTGCAATAGGATCAAATTTCGCCTTAGCTTTTATTAGATTTTCTGGTAATTTTTCAAGTTGATCTGCAAATTCACTATATTCTTCAAAGTCACCATTATTATTTAATAATCTAAAGAAGAACCAGTATAATAACATATATTCATACTCAACACCATTCTCATGTCTCATAGGAATTAAGTATTCACTACACTCTGCTAATGGAGATTCTGGATTTTTTGTAAGACAAACTACTGTTATACCTTGTTCTTTACACCATTTAGCAATTTCAACAGTTTCCTTAGTGTCTCCTGATTTAGACATTGTTACAACTATAGAATCTTTACCTAAACTTTTATGACCTCTTAATAATAGTTCAGCTGCTTGTTCTACAAATACTGGTAATGTAGTTGTTTGCTTTGCCATTTCACCTATAGCCATCATTGGTGCTAAACTTCCACCAACTGCTGTAAAGAATATATTTTTATATCCCCTTTTACTTAATTCATCTGCTGCTCTTTCTGCATCTACTCTTGCTTCACATATTAATTTCATACTTGTTCTGTACTCTTGTCCATTGAATTTTAACATTATTAAATCCCCCTAAGTTTATGTATTTTATATTTTACTTTTTAATTTATCATCAAAATCTTCAAAGATTTTTTGACTTAATTTATTACCCTTATCTTCTGCAAGAAAATAAGACAATATTTGAATAGGTATTACAAATAGTAGTGGACTTATTAATTCATCAACACTTATATCTAGCGCTAAGTCACGTCTATCTTCTTTATAATTTTTATATGTTATTTTATAAATATGATCTGTGTATTCATTCAGATATAACCTTAGCGCTTGTTGCCTATCTTCTAATTTTCCTTCAGTCTCTATAAATATTATGTGATGTTTATTTGATAGTGATAAATATGGACCATGCATATATTCTTCTAGTTCATGCCCATTCATCGGTATTCTAACAGTTTCTGTTATCTTAGTATCAGCTTCTCTTGTAACTCCATATCCTGGACCATATCCTATACATGCTATTTGCTTTGCACTAATTAGTTCTTCTTTATTCTCTTCATACCAATTCAAAGTTTTTTCTATTACATTATCAGTATGTTCTATAGCTTGTTCTATCTTTCTTAGTTCATCCATATAAGTTTGTTCATTAATTTTATCACTCTCATATGCCAGTTCTAATCCCATAAGCATAAATGTAAGAACCGTTGCACTAAACCCTTTTGTTACATATCCAACTTTTTCTTCACCACAACCGATATCTACGACAACTTTACTAATATCACATACTGAACTATTTAAATTAGCTGTAAGAGAAATAATATCGGCATTTGTTTTGCTTGCAGTTTTTAAGGCCTCTATTGTAGAATAGCTACTACCACCTTGAGTAACTCCTAAATATAAGGCATTTTCATTTATACCTTTACCATAATTACTAAATACAGAAGGCATTTTCATTTCAATATTAATTTCTAATATATTTTCTACATAGTATTTAGCACACTCTATTGCATTGATAGAAGATCCAGTAGCTAAAACTACCCATTCATCATAATTTTTATCTTTAGCTAAATTAATGAACTCTTTTAGATTTTTCTTTCTGTTAGATAATATACTTTTATTTGTCTTATATTCTTCATTTATATAAGTAAACATCGTTTCTTTCATAGTTATCCCCCTATGCTAGGAATCCGAAAAATGCACCTAATATTCCTATTATAGCTATTATCATTAGTATAGTTGTTGTCTTAAAGTTTTTACCTAATAGCATATAAATAAATCCTGTAAATCCTATAGACATTATTCCTGGAATAATACCATTTAATATGTCTGCTAATGCCATTGCACTATCTCCACTACCTATGGTTAATGGTATATTTACAGTTACCATTTCTGCTGTCATTCCTCCAATTACCATTAATCCTAGTATTGCTGCTCCATATGTTAGAGATTCCATTAATCCAGACTTTTGTATTTTGTCCAGTACTCCTGCACCTAACTTATATCCCCACATCATAGCAAAATACCTAACTAGTATATGTGGTATATTAAATACTAATAAAAATAGTATTGGTCCTAATATGTTTCCTTGTAATGCTAGAGATGTACCTATACCTGTTGCAATAACCCTAAGTGTCCCCCAAAAGAATGAGTCACCTATTCCAGCTAGTGGTCCCATAAGACCTACCTTTACATTGTTTATTGATGAAGTATCAAAATTATCTGATTTTGAATTACTTTCTTCCATTGCTGTTGATATACCCAGTATTAATGTTGATATATGAGGAGTTGTATTAAAAAATTCTAAGTGTCGTTTTAATGCATCTGCTCTTTCTTCGTCAGTCTTGTACAACTTTTTAATTATAGGCATCATACCATATGCATAAGACATATTAGCCTGTCTTTCATAATTCCATGACCACTCCATAGTAAATGATCTCCAAAATACTTTCATTAAATCTTTTTTAGTTATCGTTGTACTATCATCTTGAATGGTTATATTTTTATTTTCTTTAGAAGTCGTCGTCATCGTCATTACCTCCTACTACAGCAACTTTATTTTGATTATTTAAACCAACTAAAATAATCGCTAGTATTGTACCAAATATTGCAATTCCTGTTATTGGTATGCCTAAATATACTGATAATGCAAATCCTAAGAAATAGAATACTGCAACCTTTTTATTTATTATCATTTTAACTAGTAGCGCAAATCCTAGTGCTGGTAATAATCCTGTAGCTATAGCTAATCCATTTTGTATGAATTCAGGTATTATATTTAATATTTTTTCAATTGCTGATGAACCTAGTAAATATGAGAAAAATACTATTAGTCCTATAGGTAAGTTAACTCCAAAGAATCCTCCTAATAAATGCATTCTTTCAACTCCAGAACAATTTCCTTTTTCTGCATATTTATCTGCTTTATGTACAAACATTGGAAGTATAAAAATCATACAAGCATTTTTTATTACTAATGCTAATGCTGCTATTGGGACACCTAGTGCTAATGCTACTTCAGGTCCTTGCCCTGTAGTAATAGCAAATGCTGTGCCTAAAATTGCTCCAGAAATTATTTCTGGTGGTATTACTGCTCCAACCGAGAATGCTCCTATAAATGCAAGTTCTAATGTTGCACCCAGTACTATCCCCGATTGTAAATCTCCTAATACAAGACCTGTTAATACTCCAGTAACAATTGGTCTTGATAATAGAGATGTACCTAATAAATATTCTGCATTAGCAATCATCGCTACTAATCCAAGTAATATAGCTGTTACCATAACATAGCTCCCCTTTAAGTAATTAATTTAATACATTTTCTGCTAATATCTTTTGGTCATTTGGTATTTGTCTTATTTCTACTGTAACTCCAGAATTTATTAATTCTTTTAAAGTCTCTTCTTCTTCCTGAGTAATATTTATTGCTTTAGATATATTTTTTGTTCCTTCCCTTGCTTTTATACCTCCAAGGTTAATAACATCAAACTTATCTGTTCCTTTAACTAATCTATTCGCATCTTCTATTGATTCTACGACTACAAATAGCTTATATTTATCAGTAACTCCACTGTTTATAGCATCTATAGAGTCTTGTATATTTTTCATAACAACTTTTACACCTTGAGGCTTAGCTAGCTTTATTGTTGTTTTGCGTAATTCATCGTGCATTAGTCCATCATTTGCAATTAGTATGCAGTCAACTCCTAAAAATTGAGTCCAAGAAAATGCTACTTGTCCATGTAGTAATCTATGATCAACTCTTAATAATTTAATCATCTTATTTCCCCCTATTATATTTTTATAATCAATTTAAAATCCATCATCATCTAAAGCTAATGATTTTATAACACTATTACAATACTTAATAGTTTGCTTTGAATTATCTAAAGCATTTTGGATATTTTCACCTATGTTACAATCATCTTGAATAAGTATTAATTCCATTACTAAAGGTAAATTAAGTCCACATACTAAGTGAAAATTTTCCCTTTCTATATAAGTCATAAATTCATTATTAATACTTCCTCCAAAAATATCTGTTACAACAATTAACTGATCTTCGTCTTTTAAGTCCTTAAATATATTTTCTACTTCCTTTTTTAAATCAAAATCTTCATCTTTATAAGCACATAGTGTAGATATATTTTTTTGCTCTCCCATTATTATTCTCATAGAGCTCTGAATCCCATATGCTAAATCTCCATGAGAAGCAAGTAATATTTTTACCATTGTGATTTACCCCCTTTCCTTTTTATCATCTCAACTTAATATAAAGCAAAAAGCATGCCAAATTAGTGGCATGCTTTTTTATTTTTTTCTAAAATTCTTTCAAAGCCTCTGTTGGAGCCGTTATAATATCATACACATAACCAATCTCTTCAACATTGATTTTGACATTATACGTTTCTTCTATCCCACTAAAAGCTTTTTTAATATTATTTATCATGTTTTCTTGACACTGTACAAATGTATCTAAGTTATTATAATTTTCTATAGGAACCTTACGTATTAATCTTTCTATAAGACAGCTTATATGTATGTATAATGTAACTTTTTTATCATTAGGTATTCGCCTTCCAATAAGTAATTCTAATTCATTCAAGCACATTTCAACATTTTCTAAAATTTTATTACTATCTAATATAGTTACTGAACTAACTATACTTTCTAGAGATAAATTACGTACTAAGTTATTATTTATGGCGATAATAGTATCTTCATCAGCTACTGAGTTAAATATTTTGTGCATTTTTTCTTCTCCACGCCCCGAAATCAGATCATCTAATGATATATAATTTACATCACCAACTTCTGGGTCTAATGTACTTATTATTGCTATGACATCATATAGTTGGAACAATGCATCTTTAGTACCATCTCTTTTTAATCTGCCATAATCATTAGCTATAATATTTATACCTAATTCTTTTGGAATACTCTTTTCTAATAACTTTTGTATTTGTTTAGCTGTTCCTATACCTGTAATACATGAAGTTATTATAGCTTTTTCTTTTGCCTTTTCTGGATAAATTATTTTATATTCTGTTTCATTGTGATTTTTAACTTTTTCAATTACCTCTTCTATGTATAAGTCTTTATTTAGTAATCCTCCTATAAATAAGGCCATTTGAGTAGATACATTATTAACTATCGCTATTGGATAATTAATATGATCTTTTATTTGATTATAAATATCCTTTAATGAACCCATATCAACTAAAATTATAAGTCCTTTAGATATATCATTTCTGTGTATATATTCAATAAGTCTCTCACCAATTTCTTTTACTGAAATATCTATAGGCATATCAAATGGTTCATATATATTACTTTCTAGTATTCTATTGACAACACTACTAATACTGCTTGCAGTTGAATATCCATGAGCTAGTATTACTGACTTTATAGTTTTTTTATCTTGGAAAATTTTTAAACTTTTCAAATAAAATGAAAGAAAAATCTCATCTTCTTTGAATAAGTTAACATCCATTTTACTATCTATTAAGCTAGATAACTTAGATACTAACTTAAATTCTTCTTCATTATTTTCCAAAATATAGTGGTAAAGATTATCTCTTAATTTATCTTCATGCTTACTAAACCTGATATTTTCACATCCTTTTAAATACAGGAAGTATGCTATAGTGTAAATACAGTTACCATTTAGTCTGATATTATAGCTATTTTCTATGTATTTAAGAACATCTTGTAATGACGAAATAATGAATTGCAGCATTACATTTTTATTATCTTTTGATTTATCAAATATAAGTCTATCTATAAAAGAGTTAATTTCTAAAAATATATTTTTTTCAAATCTTTCTCTATCCCTATCATCTTGATAAGTTTTATATAAATAAAAAATTTTTTTATAAACACTTTTAATATCCTTCGTTGAATTAATATCATCAAATAATAATTCATTATAATTTGATGTTGGTGTTATTAAAATATCACTTCTCTTTTGTATTTTAGATTCTTTTATGCTTGATGCCTCTTTTAAAAAACTTTCCGGTAAATCCTTTAATTTTATTATTATCTTATCTGAGTCAATATTTTTAGAATAAGACAACGCACATATATACTTAATTGTATTTTTTAATTCTCCTACATTACCTTTATATGTATGAGATGCCAATGCTTCTAATGCTCTTTGAGATATGAGAATATTCTTACTTAATGTTTTTGATTCATTAATTAAAAAAGTATATACAAACTGCAACTTTTCTAATATATCTCGATCATTTAACCCTGGTATGTTTATAGTTATAGGCACCCTTCGTAAAAACGTTTCTAAGAAGTTTTCAGAAAGTGACTCTGTTGTTGCAAAAATTAATCGAACATCAGATTTGTGCCATCCATCCGACTCCCCCATACGTCTTACTAAACCTTTGTCCATAAAAGTAAATAACTTTTCTTGACCTTCACTATTTAATCTGTGTACTTCATCTAAAAATAATATTCCTCCATTTGCAGCTTCAATCATCCCTGGTTGGTTTTTGTCTGCACCTGTAAATGCACCTTTTACATAACCAAATAGATTGCTTGACAGTAATTCTGGGTTATTATAATACTGAGCACAGTTAAATATTATAAATGGTGCATCCTTTTTTATTACACCCTGCTCGATACTATATTTATAAATAAGGTCTGCTGTAAAACTCTTTCCTACACCAGTTGGTCCGCTTAACATAATTGGTAGGCCATTTTTAGTTGGATAAAGCACAGATGTTTTTATTTTATCTATGGATTCAATTAAACTACCATTATATCCAATTAATTCCTTGAAAGTATCATCAGTTTTCTCTTTATCTGTATGCTCATCAAATAATTCTTCTATGCTGGAAAAGTTATTCCTCGATACTCTAAAGAATTTTTTCTCGAATACACTTTTATGAAAGAAATAAACAGGTCTTGTATTTATCTTTATAACTTTATCTTCATCAATCATTTGATTTATATAATGACTTATAGTATTTCTTTTTACACCAAATATTTCTGATATGTATTGAGCTGTATATACTTCATTTTGTTGATCTTGAATATAGCTTTCAGTTTTTTCACCTAAGTATTTTAATATATTATCCTTTAGCATAATTGTCCCCCCTAGTAACAAGTCTATATTAAAATTCTTTACCCTTAACTTACTTTTGTTACCAAATTTCATATATAATCTTATCATACTTTTTATATCATGAATATCAGTTAAATAGTTTAACTGATAATTTTTAAGTTGAAACTAATATTTATTTTAAGCCTATAAAAGTACATTCAGTTATAATAAAAGGATTGATATTTGATTAAAATTTCCAAACACCAATCCTTTTGTTATATAAGTATATTATTTCTAAGATTTATTTTTAATAAAATTTAATTATACCAATACATTAGCTTTAATCTAATATCCTTACTATTGTCGGTATGAATTTTTTGCTTTCTCTGAATTTATTGTCATTTCTTTTTAAGATTACATAAGAAATTAACATTAAAGCTATTCCTATTATTCCACTTACTACCTCTAATGTCATTCCTTGCAGTGCGTTTAATTTTTCTAATATGAAGTAACTCCCCATTGTTCCTATCATTAGAAAAATTAGTGGCACTATATATGCTAGTGCTGTTGCTTTTAGTACATTTACATTTTCCATGTTTACTTCTACATGGTCTCCTTTTTTTGCACCTATTGTATTATCTACTTCTACTAGTATTTCTTTTGATTCTGAAGATAAAGTCTGACATTTTCCACATGCTGCACATGCTGAATGTCTTTGCATTTTCATCTTTGCAGTTTTTTTGTCTACAATCTCAATTACATACCCCTGTTGGTTCATAATCTTCCCCCTATTTTGTAAACTTGCTTATTGTGTCCATAAGCTCTTGTATTGTTTCCTCTGTTAATTCTGTATCGTCATTCTTTAAACTGTTTGTTACACAGCCTTTTATGTGATTTTCTAATATTATTGATCCTACTTTATTTATGGCAGATCTTATTGCTGATACTTGTACTAATATATCTACACAGTATCTTTCATCTTCTACCATTTTTTGAATTCCCTTTACTTGTCCTTCTATTCTTTTTAACCTTTTTATAAGGGCTTCTTTGTCATTACCTTGAGCTAATTTCTTTTCCATTTTGCCCACTCCTTATTAAGTGATATATTTTATTATATCATATTATATAATTGTTATTTATTTTTATAAAAAAATAAATAGGAAGTAATCCTCAATTAGATTTACTTCCTATTTGTTTTAATAGTCATATTTTAATTTCCTCTTTTCGAGCTTTTTATTTTACAATTCTTACAATTACCTGTACATTCATCAACTAAATTTAAACATTCTGTAAATGCTACTTTACTATTATTTCTATGCCTTATTATAGGTATGTTTTTCTTTCTAGCTTGTTCTTCTACTGATATTACCATTTTATGGGATACTGCTGATGTAAATATAACTATTGCGTCAGGCTCTCCTACACATTTCTTTACCTTTGGTGACATATTTAAAAATACCTTAGCTTTATACCCCTTTTGCTTAGCCAGTGATATGTAATCTTTCTTCATTTTTTCATTTCCACCTACAACAACTAAATTCACTTTAATTCCCCCTTCGTATCTCATCTAATTAATAATAATTCTCATTATTAATTATAGTATAAAAAAAACCTTAAAGCAATATTTTACTCCAAGGTTTTTATGTACTATTTTTATTTTTTTCTAACATTTCCATAAATGAATTTACTAACTTTGGGTCATAAGCTTTTCCTGAATTGGATTTTATTTTTTCCTTAGCCTCTTCTATTACTTTTTTATTTATATATTGATGCTTTGATATAATAGAATCAAAACCATCAACAACAGCAATTATACGTGCTAAGTAAGGTATTTCTTCTCCCTTTAATCCATCTGGATATCCTTTACCATCATATCTTTCATGATGATATTTTACCATGTATGTATATGGTTCTAAGCACTCCACATCATTTATAAGTTGTTCTCCATTTATACAATGCTCTTTAAATAATTCTAATTCTTCTACATTTAAGTTATCTCTTTTATTTAATATGTCTTTTGATATATTAAACTTACCTATATCATGTAAGTATGCTCCTATTTGTAAGTTAAGTTGTTCTTTAGTGCTTAGCTTTAAATATATTCCAAATTCTCTACATCTTCTAACAACTCTTTCTACATGACCATAAGTATATTTATCTTTTTGATTAATCATTCGTATAAATTTATTTATATTGTCTAATATTTCTTTATCTATATTAGAATTGTATAAATCCTCTAATACAATATGATAATATTCAACTCTATTTCTATTAAACGCTTTTGCTCTATATAAAGCGTGGTCAGCTGTATTTATAAGATCATATTTACTATTTGCTATAGTTGGATATGTTGATACACCTATAGACATAGTTAAGTTTTTATTTGGTTGTTCATCTTGACCATTAAAATATTTTATTTCAATAGTTTGTCTTATTCTTTCAGCTACTTTCATAGCTTGTTTTTGATCTGTATTTGGAAGAATTACTGCAAATTCTTCTCCTCCATATCTAGCTACAATATCCCCATGTCTTGTACACTTTTTTAATAAATCCCCAATTTGCATAAGTAGTGAATCTCCAGCCTGATGCCCATGTGTATCATTATAATGTTTAAAATAATCTATATCCATAAATAATAAAGATACTTCAGTCTTCATTTCATCACTTTTTTCAATTGCTAAACTTAACGAATCTTGGAAATACCTATGATTATACATTCCAGTTAGTTCATCCATATTTGCAACAATTTTTAGCTCTTTAAAATACTGTCTTTCAATATCTACATACATTCCAAGAACTATTGCAATTATAAATAAAACTGCAGCTAAAACTAGATCCCTTTCAAAATAGAACTCTATCGAGGTTTCTGATAATATATTTATAAATATATCTATTGTAAATAAGATAATTGAATATACTAAAGATATTCCTATACTATATTTTTGACCAAATTGTATTGCTCCTATTATTACAGCTAAAATACTTAATATCTTATAGTCACTACTTCCTCCACCAGTATTTCCAACTACTAGTGCAAATATAACTATAAGTACTATACTTTCAATATAGTCTTTTATAGTAGGTTTATCATAAACTCTATCTTTAGTATAATTTGCAGACCAAGATAAATAATAATTTAGCATAATAGATATTATTCCGCCGCCTACAGTTACTAAAAGTATATTATTACTTACATCAAACTTCATTGCGGCTAACTTAGTTAAAAGTGCTATTAAAGATAGTGTTATATAAATTATTTTCAAAATTATAACTAATTTAAAAACATTCTCGTATCTTTTATTATCATATTCGTGCCGTTTATTTTGTTCTGATATTCTTTTGTCTTTTTCCATGTATTTTCACCTGAATATATTATATCATTTTACTTAATAAAAACCATAAGGAAATAAACACCTTATGGTTTTTATTTTATTATTCTTCTCTCAGAGATTTTGGCACTTCTGGTTCAAAGAATACAAACATACAATATGTTGATGCACTTGATGCTAAATTTGATATAAATCCAGCTATTGAATCAAATAATGAATTCATATATGTCCCCCCTTGTGTAATATTTTATATAAATATTAAAAATATTTATTACTTAATATTAATTAAATTAAAAAGTTTTTCAAGTAAGTTAATAGTAAAATCTCCTATTTTTGACATCGCAAATATTTGAAGCATAATTCCCATTGTCATAGATATTATAATTAATTTAACTATGTATACCTGATTTATTTTATATATTAGTAACATACATATAATAGATGATACATATATGCACATTAACTTAAATGCCTTTTTTCTTAACTTATTTCTAGTACTTTCTTTTTTTAATGGTTTATTCTTTGACCCAACTGGGCATTTTAAATAAATAAAATATATTGAAAATACCAGTGATACTAATTCAAGTATTATTAAATTTATATCACTAATATTAATAGCCATATATTTAGATATAAATGATATTAATAAAGATAATATAAGTCCAGATAATATACATCTATTAGGAGTACTTGAATGAGTTCCTCCACAGTATCGCTTTAATAATGATGCTGTAATAGATATTGACATTATCTCTATTAATACGTTAAATATAATTCCGAATATAAATGTTATTAAAATTGCACTAAATGTATGTATTATAAAAAATAAACCATAATTTAAAACTTCTACCTCTTCATCACTCTTATTTAGCTTATTTCCCAACCCTTTTGCAAGTTTTAAGGAAACATTTTCAATTGCCCCCATTAAACTCTCCTTTTAAAAACTTTTCATCATTTTTTTCTTCATAGACTTTATCATTAATACTATTATTAATAATACTCCTATTGATGGTAAAGTTGATATTGCACCTTGAACAGTTTTGTAATCTGTAAGTATGCTAGCATCTATTTTTAATATGCCAGTAGCAATTAAATAATATATCCCTTCGCTTAGAGCTAAAGATATCCATATATCACAAGGTACTATAATTACTTCCACAAATTTTCTTTTAGTTATTTTAAACAATATTAATCCTAATATTATCATAGATAGTAACGTATGTACTCCAAAAGATATTGGTAATTTTCTTATAAGTGATACTACAACACCTAAAAAGCAACCAAGTTTTAATATTTTTTTTACATCTAATTTTAAATCTAATAATATAAAACTAGATAGCATTATTATTATACTTTCTGGAATACTTCTTATTACTACATATGCCAAAGATGACTCTAGCATTGCTTCACTTCCTTTATTTTTTCTATGATAATTATACCATCATTACCATAATATGTAACGAAAATATTATCATTTTATGTAATATTTTTTAATTTGTTCGTATAATATGAATTATACTTACTATTTATAAAAAAATAAACGATATAGTAAATTTATATACCATATCGTTTATTCTATTTAATTTATTATTTTATACTAAGTATTTTCCAACTATTAAGTCTACAACATCTGATTTATTATTTACAAACTCTTCATAACTAACACCAGAATTATCTATTTCTACTGCTAAATCATATAAGAATTTAGGAATATCATCTCTACAAATATCTCCACGAACTTTACCAAACTCAGCATTCTCTCTATCTAATCCACCGTCCATATGAAGTTCAAATGCCTCTGTTACAACATCATTCACTCTCTTTTTCTTTCCAGCAAATCCAAGTGCACCTATCTGATGAGTACCACAAGAGTTATTACATCCTGATATACGTAGTGAAGGTAGTATATCTTTATTGAATTCTTTTTCATTGAAGTAGTCTAATATTTCATTTAATAAGTTTTGACTTTCTGCTATACCTATTTGACAAGTAGGAACCCCTATACAAGCAGCACTTTGTTCTAACTTAGTTTCTCCTCCAAGGTTTTGAGTTAACTCTAATAAAGATTTTGCTTCTTCTCCATTTAAGTTTCTTATGTACATTCCCTCAGTCATTGATAATCTTATTTCTACATCTTCTACACCTTGTATATTATCTAATATAGTTTTAAATGTATCTAATTTTAAGATTCCTCCAATTGGGTGGAAGTACACAGTATATAATCCTTCTTGCTTTTGCTCTATTAATCTATTATGATTTAATTCTATTTTTACTCCAGACTTGTTATATGACTTCTGCTCAATAACTACATCTAAATTTTCATTTTCTTTAACATCAGCTAAATGTTTTTTGTAACACTCTAAAGCTGCTCCTTCACCCATTCTAGCTGTTATGTATCTAGTACGAGCTTTATTTTTATTTCCATAATCACCTTCAGCCATAAATAAATTAGTTATAGCTTCTACATGATATAATATATCCTTTGTCTCTATTAATTCATCAAACTCAATTGCTTTAGCAGCATTTTTTCCAAGTCCACCTGTTAAATATACTTTAAAGAATTCTTTATCATCTTTTTTAACTGCTATAAATCCTAAATCTGCAATTTTAGCATTTCCATTATCTCTATTACTGCTTGAAAAAGATACTTTTAACTTTCTTGGAAGTTTATAAGTAGTTATTTTACTCATAAAATGATTATTTACAGCTTGTGCATATTGAGTAACATCAAAAGCTTCTTCTTTATCTACACCTGATAATGGTGATATTGAAACGTTTCTTGGGAAGTTTCCGCCTCCACCTCTTGTGTACATATCATTTTCTAAAGCTTCTTCCATTATGTCACATACACCATCTATACTTAAACCATGTAATTGTATTGCTTGACGAGTAGTAGTGTGTACACTTTCTAAATTATATTTTTTAGCTAATTCATAAACTAATTTTAATTGATCTATATTCATTATTCCTGATGGGATTCTAAGTCTTATCATGAACTCTTCTCCTCCACGATGAGCATAAACTCCCATCCCACCTGATGTTGCTTTAAATTCTAGTGCTGATATCTCTTTGTTCTCAAATTTGTGACCTAATTTTCTAAAACTAGGTATTTCTTTTAATAGCATGCTTTTTAAGGTTTCCATAATATTCTCCTTTGTATTATTCATCTATATTCATCTAAAAATTATATCATACATTCTTCCAATATTAGCTAAATTAAGCTAGAATAATACATCAAATATTCTTATGGATACTATTTATTTTTTTAATTATTTTTTTGCTATTACCATAAATATTGATTTAGGTTTATAAGATAGAACTCCTTTTTCATGCCATAATAATTTATATAAATTTTGGTCAATACTTACATCTGAAAATCCACTTTTTCTTAAAATTTCCTTATCCAATAACGGTCTACTTTCAATATTTTCTTCTGTTGACCAATTTGAATCAAAATAAACTAAAACTCCATCATCTTTTAAAACTCTTCTCCATTCTCTAAATGAAATTTCAGGACTTTGTAGTTTCCATACTATATTACTAGAAATTATAAGATCAAAGCTTTTATCTTTAAAATCAAGTGAGCTTTTATGCATTGTCTTAAAATTAATTTTAACTTTATTCTTGCTTAAATTATTATTATTAATTGAACTTATTATTTTTGAACTAGAATCAATAGCAGTTACATTATGACCTTCTTCCGCCATAATAGTTGCAAAAAATCCATTTCCAGTTTCAATATCTAATATTTTAATTTTATTCTTTTTATTAACATTTTTTAATATAAGATTCTTTAAAATCTCTCTTTTATAGTCTTCAAGCTCATCGTAATTAAACTCTAATTTTGATGTTGCTCCCTTATTCCATAACTTTTTTTCATTTTCAAATACGCTTCCCCTATAGTCGGTATAATCTCGCATAAATCCCCCTTTTTATATACTAAAAACCATGAATTTAGGCATATATACATATGCTTCATATTCATGGTTTTATGTTAAATGTTACTTTCAATAAGAGGGTACCATCACCTATTATTTTGTCAATTTACCTATTTCTAGAATTAAATTTACTTATATCAATACTTATATATATATATTTATATATCTACAATTTAATACCTTATATTTTATTATTTTTTGTATAAATTTTGCTAA
Source organism: Desulfovibrio sp. Marseille-P6017 (assembly GCA_900604495.1). The sequence continues at coordinate 54,843 of UWOR01000004.1, forward strand.
AAATTTTTTTATATGATAAAAAAAAAGACAGCAAAAAGCTGTCTTTTTTAGTCTATTATTATATTTTCCCTTACAATTTCTATTATTAAAACTATATATACAATTAATATAGGATTACTTATAGAAAATATATATTCTATTAATTTATTTGAATTTAAGCTAAATAATATAAGCACTAAATATATAACAGATATAACTATCATAAGTTTATCTTTTATGCATCTTAAATTATTAGGAGTATTATTTCTTTTATAAATAGGCGCAAGCACATTTATTCCCACTATACTAATTATGGTATAAAACAATATTAATTCTTTATAAAATTCTATATCTATAACTTCTGTGGCTAAAATAGTTAACAAAAAAATAAATATAGATTTTACAAAGTGTATTTCTATACATTCTTCATTTTTTAAGCCAACTAAAATATTTAGTGGAAGATAGCAAGTTAAAAATACTATCGATTGATCTATCTTATTAATAAATATACCCATACTCACAATAGCAATTACACTTACAATAGTATCTTTATATCTTACACTTAACATACTAGCCTCCTAAAAATCTTTGTTTTAAAATAACATTTTATTTATTTACATTCAAGACTTTTAGCATAACTGGTCGTTAACTGTGCAAACTTAGACACATTTATACATTTAACATACAATTGCACCTAAGCAATTAGCTAAACTAACTTTAAATTCTTTTATAGCATATTTACTTATAGGAACTTCTTTATCTTGTATATATATAGTATTTTTATTTAATGAATCAACTTTCATCAAATTTACAATAAAACTAGTATGACATCTAAAAAAATTTTTTCCATTTAATATTTTCTCCATATTTTTCATAGACATTTTCACTCTATGCGATTTATCTTTTTCATGAATAATCAATTCTCGCTTACAGGTTTCTATATATAATATAGAATCTAAATCAACTTTAACTAAATTATTTTTAGTAGTTATAATTATATGATTATTTTTCCTTTTAATTATATTATCAACACATTCTTTTAAATGCTTTTCTATAGTTTCATAACTTATAGGCTTCATAATATATCTATAAGCCCTAACTTCATATCCTTCATGAACATAATCTACAGTTGATGTTACAAATAGTATCTCTACATTATCGTCAAATTCTCTTATTTTTTTAGATGCATCCATACCAGTAATATCATCCATTAAAATATCCAAAAATAATATATCTAATCCATCTGGATAGTTTTCTATTAGATCTTCACCTGACGAAAATTCATATATGCTAAATTCAATGTTTCTACTATTCAAATATCTTTTTATCATCTCTACAGTGAAATTTCTTTGCAATGAAATATCGTCACAAACACCTATCTTTACCATCATAAATTCCCTCTTTTTTATGTTTATCCAATTTATTTTATATAGTCATATTATAATTTACATTACTTAGTGTCAAATATTCAATGTTTTTTTATGTTTATAACAAAAAAAAATAAAGTACACCTAAAAATATTATATATTTTAAGGTATACCCTATCTTTAATTTAAAAATCTATTAATTATAACATCAACTATATACTTACTAGCAAATCCATCTCCATATGGGTTACTAGCTTTTGACATCTTTTCATATTCATTTTTATCACTAAGTAACATATTTGCTAAATAATATATATCTTCTTCCTTGGTTCCTGTTAATCTAAGAGTTCCTACGTTAACACCTTCTGGTCTTTCTGTAGTATCTCTAAGTACTAAAACTGGTTTTCCTAATGAAGGTGCTTCCTCTTGAATTCCACCACTATCAGTCATAATCATATATGATTTATTTAAAAAATTATGAAAATCTACTACGTCTAGTGGTTTTATCAAATGCACCTTTTTATTATCACCTAAAATTTCTTTTGCAATATCTTGAACATAAGGATTTAGATGAATAGGATAAATAACTTGAACATCATCAATTTTTTTAGTTATTTTATTTATCGCTCTAAAAATATGTTTCATCGGTTCACCTAAATTCTCTCTTCTATGAGCTGTAAGTAAAATTATCCTATCATTTTTCATACTGTCTAGTAATGGATGAGTATAATTTTTATCAATTGTTGTTTTTAAAGCGTCTATAGCAGTATTTCCAGTGACAAATATATTTTTTAAATCTTTATTTTCTCTTAATAAATTATCTCTTGCTGTATTAGTTGGTGCAAAGTGCATATCTGCTATTACAGACGTAACTTGTCTATTTATTTCTTCTGGGTATGGTGAATACTTATCATAAGTTCTAAGGCCCGCTTCAACATGTCCTAAAGAAACTTTATTATAAAAAGCAGCAAGACTTCCAACCAAAGTAGTTGTAGTATCACCATGTACTAAAACTATATTGGGCTTAACTATATTAATTATTTTATATAATCCTTCCAAAGCTCTTATACTAATCTCTACCAAGCTTTGCTTATTTCTCATTATATCCAAATCATAATCTGGTTTTATATTAAAAGTTGTCAAAACTTGATCTAGCATCTCTCTATGCTGAGCAGTCACACAAACTATACTCTCTATCTCGCTTCTACTTTCCAACTCCTTAACAATAGGAGCCATCTTAATAGCCTCAGGTCGAGTTCCAAAAACAGTCATAACCCTAATCAAAAAATCCTCTCCTAAGAAGAATTATTATATGAATTTCCTCCTATTTAATATATATGCAAAACAATAATAAACTCTATTAATTTACATTAATTTATATTTTTTATTTTTCTTCCCAATAAAAAAAGAGCCCTAAAAGCGGCACTTTTGAGTTCAGACAATTATGTGCGTAATGTATAATTTTATTATCCATTTGCAACGTCTTTTTGTTGCATGGATATAAAATTATACATTAGCTACTCACCTGCCGGCAAACTTCAAAGCTACGCTTTTGGTAGGCTCTTTTTTTACTCTTCTATGTTAACTTCTATGTTAAGTTCATGTAATTGCTCTTTTTCTGCTGGAGATGGAGCATTAGTCATAGGACAAACAGCACTTTGATTCTTAGGGAATGCTATAACATCTTTTATGTTAGTAGTTCCAGTAAGTATCATTGTAAGTCTATCAAGACCAAATGCTATACCTGCATGAGGAGGAGTTCCATACTTGAATGCATCTAATAAGAATCCAAACTTCTCCCCAGATTCTTCTTCATCCATTCCAAGTGCAGCAAACATCTTTCTTTGAACATCTGGGTTGAATATTCTTACACTTCCTCCACCTACTTCGTAACCATTGATTACTATATCGTAAGCTTTAGCTCTTAAAGATGCTTTATCATCAGAGTCTAATTTATCTAAATCTTCGCCCATTGGTGATGTAAATGGGTGATGCATTGCTATGAATCTTCCAGTTTCTTCATCTTGTTCGAATAATGGGAATTCAGTTACCCATAACATTTTGTATTCATCATTATTTAATAAATCTAATCTTCTAGCTACTTCTAGTCTAACTTGACCTAGAGCATCGAATACTACGCTATTTTTATCAGCAACGAATAATAATAAGTCGCCTTCTTTAGCATTCATTCTATCAAGTATTGAAGTTAATTCTTCTTCTGAGAAGAATTTAGCTATTGGAGAAGTAACTTCTCTGTTAGCTCCAACTTTCATCCAAGCAAGTCCTTTTGCTTTGTAAGTCTTAGCATGGTCTTCTAATTTACCTATTTGCTTCTTAGAGAACTCTTCTGCCTTACCTTCAACATTTATACCTCTAACACTGAATCCTGGCTTTGTAGCGTTAGCAAATACCCCAAATCCACAGTTTTCAACTAAGTCAGATATATTAGTTAATTCATATCCAAATCTAGTATCTGGCTTGTCAGATCCGTATCTTTCCATAGCTTCTGCATAAGTCATTACTGGAAGTGGTAACTGTACATCTACATTTACTATTTCTTTGAATAATACTTGTACCATTTTTTCCATTATAGCCATAACATCTTCTTGCTCAACAAAACTCATTTCACAGTCTATTTGAGTGAATTCAGGTTGTCTATCAGCTCTTAAGTCTTCATCTCTGAAACACTTAACTATTTGGAAGTATCTATCCATACCACTTACCATTAATAATTGTTTGAATAATTGTGGTGATTGTGGTAATGCGTAGAATTTACCTGGGTTAACTCTACTTGGTACTAAGTAGTCTCTAGCTCCTTCTGGAGTTGGCTTTATTAAGAAAGGAGTTTCTATTTCAAAGAAGTTATTTGAACTTAAGTAATTTCTAACTATGTTAGCTATTTTACTTCTAGTCATTAACTTTTGTTGCATAGATGGCTTTCTTAAGTCTAAGTATCTATATTTTAATCTTAATTCTTCAGAAACATTGTCGTCATCTTTTATGTAGATTGGAGGAGTTTCTGATTTGTTAAGTACTTTTAAGCTTGTTGCAACTATTTCTATATCTCCAGTTGGTAAGTTAGGGTTCTTTGAAGATCTTTCACTTACTTTTCCTGTTACTGCTATTACATATTCTGATCCTAGTTTTTCTGCTTTTGAAAATGCCTCAGCGTTAACATCTGTATCGAATATTATTTGGCATAATCCACTTCTGTCTCTTAGGTCTACGAATACTAGTCCACCTAAGTTTCTTTTCTTTTGTACCCATCCCATAAGTACAACTTCTTCACCTATGTTTGTGGCTCTTAAATCTCCACAATAGTGAGTTCTCTTTAATCCGTTTAAAGTCTCCATGAGGCCTCCTTTAATTCTTGATATAAATGGTTTTTTAATCTTATTCAGCCGAAGGCTTGGGGGCGTGAGTCGTAACTTGACCCATGCAAGGGAAAAGCGCCTTGCGAATGGGTACTACGTTTACGACTTCACACCCCCTTCGCCAGGTACTGAACTAGATTACAAAACCCTAAGTTATATTTTCGTATTTTGCGTCGGTAGTATTTTTGGGGTAGCTAGGGTTTAGCTAGTCTTTGTTGTACTACTTTCGTTTTTATACTTTTTTTGTTATGTTATGTTTTGTTTTTGTTGTTATGGTTGTTATTTGTTTACTTTATTTAGTATACGGTTTATTTTCAATTTATTCAATTATAATCTATTTTTTAATTCTTCTACTAATTCACTTAGTTTTACTGTTGTTTGTTCTGATGTTTGCATGTTTTTAAGTGTTGCACTATCGTTTGCTAGTTCATCGTCACCTATTACTATTGTGAATCTTGAGTTTATTTTGTCTGAGTATTTAAATTGTGCTTTTACACTTCTGTCTAAGTGGTCACTATCTGCACTTATGTGGTTGTATCTTAATTCTTTTAGTAACCTGAAACTTTTAGTTTTTGCTTCGTCTCCTATTGTTACTATGTATATGTCTGTAGATTGTGGGTTTTCTATTTCTATGTTGTTGTTTTCCATAGTAAGTAGTAGTCTTTCAACCCCTAATCCAAATCCTATTCCACTTGTTCCTTTTGGTCCACCTATTTGCTCTACTAGTCCGTCGTATCTTCCTCCACCGCAAACTGTACTTTGAGATCCGATATCGTTAGATATTATTTCAAATGCAGTTTTCTTGTAGTAATCAAGTCCTCTAACTATAGTTTTATCAAGTACAAAGTTTACATCCATTTCTGTTAAGTAAGTTTGTAATTTTCCAAAGTGATCTTTACAATCTTCACATAAATGATCAACCATGAAAGGTACATCTTGTAAGTTTTCTTTACAAGTTGGGTTCTTACAATCTATAACTCTCATTGGGTTTTTGTCTTTTCTTTCTAAACAAGTAGCACATAATACATCTGATTTTGCATCTAAGTATGATTTTAATAATTCATTGTATTTTGCTCTACATGTTGGACATCCAACAGAATTTATACTTACTGCTAAGTCCTTAAGTCCAACTTCATTGAAGAACTGTATAGCAAGTGCTATTACTTCTGCATCTAAAGATGGATTGTCACTTCCTATTGCTTCAACTCCGAATTGGTGGAATTGTCTTTGTCTACCAGCTTGTGGTCTTTCATATCTAAAACATGGTGTTATATAGAATAACTTTGTTGGTTGAGCATCTGAGTATAATTTATTTTCTATAAATGCTCTTATAACACCTGCTGTTCCTTCTGGCTTTAAAGTTATGTCTCTTTCACCTTTATCTGTAAATGAGTACATCTCTTTTTGAACTATGTCAGTAGTGTCTCCAACACTTCTTTTGAATAATTCTGTATGCTCGAATATAGGAGTTCTCATTTCTTCATATCCGTATAATCCACATATTTCTCTAAATTTATTTTCTACATAATTCCACTTGTATGATTCTTTTGGAGTTATGTCCTTAGTCCCTCTAGGTGCTTTAGTTAGCATTCTTGTAGACCTCCTCTTTCTTTCTATGTATCATTTCTTCTACTCTATCTATGTATTGTTCAACGTTTTTCACGTTTTCTACTCTTTCAATTCTATCTTCATCAACATATACAAACTTTGAAATAGAACCAGCGCCTAATGCATAGTTACTTTGTTTTTCTTCCATTATTTGCATATTGTATATGCATTCATATCCTTCTTTAGCATATCCTATGTTTTCTAAGTTACCAAGCATTTGCTTTTGACGGTACATATAGTATGGATTAAGATTCATTTCTTTTGCATATTCCATTGATAAATCAATCATCTTAACCATTTCTTCATATTGAGTAAGTACATACTCGTCCATTTTTTCTTTTAACTTAGAGGCTCTTTTTATTGCTAAAGTATGAACAGTTAAACTTTCTGGAGATAGTTTTTTGATTTCTTCTAAAGTATTTCTTACCATCTCAACATTTTCGCCTTCAAGACCTAGGATTAAATCCATATTTATGTTATCAAATCCTATTTTTCTAGCTAAATTAAATGCTTCTTTTATTTCTTCAACACTATGACCACGACCTATTTTATCTAAAGTTTCTTGATTCATAGTTTGAGGGTTTATACTGATTCTAGTAACATTGTTTTTCTTTAAGCATTCTAAAATTTCTCTATTTATAGTATCCGGTCTACCAGCTTCTACTGTAAATTCTTTTATTTTACTTAAATCTAATTCTTTATATAAAGCCTTAATTAAGATATCCATTTCCTCGGCATCTAGAGTTGTAGGAGTACCTCCACCTATATATAAAGTTTCTATTTCCTTATTTGTTTCTTCTAAAAGTTTAGCAAGTCCCTTTATCTCTATTATTAACTTTTCAAGGTAATTTTTCTTTAAATGTCCAAATTGCTTTAAAGGATTTGCAGGGAATGAACAGTAGTAACATCTTGTTGGACAAAATGGAATACTTACGTATAAAGAAATCTTATTTTTATCTATAGGGTAAATAAACTTTCTTTCTCTTTTAGCAATACTTAAGGCTAAATCTATTTTTTCATCACTAATTAAATAATTAGTTTTTAAATTTTCTCTTATTTCTTCATCACTTAAGTTTTTATCAAGAAGAGTGTGAACTATCTTAACAGGTCTTATACCTGTAAGTATTCCCCAAGGAACATAAGACTTAAACTTCTTCATTAAAACATTATACATGCTTCTTTTTATAGTTTCTTTAGTCACTTTTTTAACTTCTTGTTCTGATAAACCTTCTATACTTCTATGGTCTAAAGAGTCATAAATAACTTGATAATTTTCAAGATATACAGTTTTAGAAAATACTTTATCATTATAATAAACAACACTATTTTCTAAAGTCATACCTACTTGCTTATTATCAACAAAATTAAACTGAGTAGTAAATAACTTTATTAATTCAGCAACTTCATATTTAAAATCATGACCTTTTAAAATCACATTTAACATAAATACCGTCTCCTTATCTACGCCTCTTCCCCAAAACTATTCATCCTTATATCTAGGTGAGGGGCAGGGGAAATGTAAGTTTTGCACCCATTAGCAAGACGGTTTTTGTCTTGTATGGGTCAAAACTTATATTCCCCTAGCCCCCACCGGTTAGATAAACTAATTCATGTAAGGATTAGTAAGTTTTTCTCTTTCAATAGTTGATGTAGGCCCATGACCTGGATATATAGTAATATTTCCGTCTTGATTAGCTAGTTTATTTAGTGACTTAGTCATTTGTTTAAAGTCTCCACCATAAAAATCAGTTCTTCCGATGCTTCCTGCGAATAGTGTGTCTCCTGTAAACATATGATTTCCTACTTTTATACACATCCCACCTGGTGTATGTCCTGGTGTATGAATAAATGTAAGTCTAAGTTCACCTACTTCTAATCTTTCCTTGTCCTTAACATATATATCCGCATCAAATTCTTGTGGTCCACATGGGAATCTAACGCTTAGATTTTTCTTTCTGTCTATTAAAAGCTCTCTTTCATTTTCATGAGCTACTATTTTTGCATTTGTTTCTGCTTTTAACTTTTTAACATTTCCTATATGGTCTGCATGTCCATGAGTTAATACTATATATTCAACAGTAAGATTTCTTAACTTTACTGCTGCTAATATATCTACAAGACTTGCTCCTGGGTCTATTATTACACATTTTTTAGTTTTTTCATCACCTAATAAGTATGTGTTTTCACCCATAAATCTATCTTCAATTGTTTCTATTATCATATTCAAATCGCCCCCTAGAAAGTTTTAGTTGAATCTAATAACATAGTTACTGGTCCATCATTAGTTAGGTCAACCATCATATGTGATCTGAACTTTCCAGTTCCCACTTTTATACCTTCAGCTCTTGCTTTAGCTACATATTCTTCATATAGCTCATTAGCAGCTTCTGGTTTCGCAGCTGTTGAGAAACTTGGTCTTCTTCCTTTTCTACAATCGCCATATAAAGTAAATTGAGAAACTACTAGTAATTCTCCACCTATATCTTTTAAAGATAAGTTCATTTTACCTTCTTCATCTTCAAAAATTCTTAAGTTTAAAGTTTTGTCTATCATATAGTCTACATCTTTAGATGTATCTTCATGAGTTACACCTAATAATACTAATAATCCTTGACCTATTTCACCAGTTATTTCTCCATCTACAGTTACTTTAGACGAAGTTACTTTTTGTACTACTGCTCTCATTTAACTTCCTCCTAATTATGCACTCTATATACTTCCTCAACACCTGGAATTGCTTTTATCTTCTTCATTAATGCATCTAAGTCTTTTATATTATTAACTTCTATTAATAAGTTTATATTAACAACTTCATCTTTACTTTTTCTAGCATTTATACCATTTAGCCCTATTTTTTCTACTGCTACAGTATGAGTTATATCATTTATAATACCTCTTCTGTCAGCTGCTTTAATTTGAACTTCACCTTCAAATTTTCCACTTTCAGCATTAGCCCATGATACATTTATTAATCTATTTTTAAATAATTCGCTTTCTTGTTGAGCATTTAAACAGTCTTTTCTGTGAATTGCAACACCTCTTCCTTTAGTTATATATCCTATGATTTCATCTCCTGGAAGTGGATTACAACACTTAGCAAATCTAATTAATATATTATCTAAGCCTTCAACTATTACGCCTTGGCAATTATTTTTCTTTCTTTTCTTTTTATATTCTGCATCACTTAAATTATGCTTTTCGAATTCTTCTTCTTTTAGCTTACTAGCATCTTTTTGTTGTTTCTTAATTTCTTTTATATAATAATCTCTTATTTTAGGAACAACTTGAGATACCATTATTCCACCATATCCAATAGTAGCTATTAAATCTTCTACGCTTGGTTGATTTAATTTTTTTGCTATTTGAATCATATATTTCTCAAGTGCTGGATCTTTTAATGGTAAACTGTACTTTTTAAATTCCTTCTCTAAAAGTTCAGAACCTCTTTCAATATTCTCTTCTCTTCTTTCTTTCTTAAACCATTGTCTAATTCTACTTTTCGCATTTGGAGTTTTGACAATGCTTAACCAGTCTCTACTTGGTCCATTTGAATTTGAAGAAGTTAATATTTCTACTATATTACCATTTTGAAGTTGATAGTCTATCGGTACTATTCTTCCATCTATTTTAGCCCCTACACACTTATTACCTACATTTGTGTGAACCCTGTATGCAAAGTCAATTGGAGTAGCTCCTGCAGGCATTTCTACTACATCTCCTTTTGGAGTAAATACATAAACTTGGCTATTAAATACATCTTCTTTTAATGCATCCAAAAATTCGTGTGGGTCTTTTAAATCTTTTTCCCACTCCATCATTTGTCTTAACCATTGAAGCTTTTCTTCTACGTTACTTTCTTTTAAGTTAGTTTTACCCTCTTTATATTTCCAGTGAGCTGCAATACCATACTCTGCTATTCTATGCATTTCCATAGTTCTTATTTGTATTTCTACAGGTTCTCCATTAGGTCCTATAACAGTTGTATGAAGAGATTGATACATATTAGGCTTAGGCATTGCTATATAATCTTTAAAACGCCCTGGCATTGGCTTCCATAATGTATGCACCATTCCAAGAACAGCATAACAATCCTTTACAGTATCAACTATTATTCTAACTGCTGTTAAATCAAATATTTCTTCAAAGCTCTTATGTTTATTGCTCATCTTTCTATAAATACTATAGAAATGTTTTGGTCTTCCATACACATCACAATGTATATGTACTTCTGCAAACTTTTTGTCTAATAATTCAACTATTTGCTCTATATAAGCTTCTCTTTGACTTCTTTTTGTTGCTACTTTTTCAACTAAATCATAGTATCCATCTGGATCTATATATCTTAAAGCTAAGTCTTCTAACTCCCACTTTATTTTAGATATCCCTAATCTATGAGCTATTCCACCGTAAATTTCTAATGTTTCCTTAGCCTTAGATTTTGCTTTTTCTGGAGACATAAATTTTAGTGTTCTCATGTTATGTAATCTATCAGCAAGTTTTATAAGAATTACTCTTATATCTTTTGCCATAGCTAGAAACATTTTTCTTAAGTTTTCTGCTTGTGTTTCTTCTTTAGATTGATATTTTATTTGTCCTAATTTTGTTACTCCATCAACTAAATCTGCAACTTCTTTACTAAATTCTCTTTCAATATCTTCATAAGTATATTCAGTATCTTCTACTACATCATGTAAAAGTCCCGCTGCTATTGTTTCTATATCTAATTCCATTGAAGCCAAAATATTTGCTACTGCTATTGGATGTATAAAGTAAGGTTCCCCAGATTTTCTAAATTGCCCTTCGTGAGCTTTTTTCCCAAAGTAATACGCTTTTTCTACTAGCTCCACATTTGCACTTGGAGCATAACTTTTTATTTGTTCCACTAATTCTTGTAGTTCTTTGTCATGCATAATACCACCTATTTTAAGTACGAAATTTAATATATATTAAAATAGTTGGTGATGTACCAACTATTGTAAAAGTCTTAGTATTTTATTAAAGAATTTATATGGTATTTAGATAGTAATTCTTTACCATTTAAATCTTCTAATTCGATTAAAAATTGCATTGATACTACTTCTCCACCTAAACGTTCTATAAGTTTAGCTGCAGCTTCCATAGTACCTCCTGTAGCTAATAAATCATCAACTATTGCTACTCTTTGACCTGGCTTTATAGCATCTTTATGTATTTCTAAAGTATCTTTTCCGTATTCTAAACCATAATCATAGCTTTCAACTTCAGCTGGTAACTTTCCTGGTTTTCTAACTGGAACAAACCCTATTCCTAATCCGTATGCAACTGGTGTTCCCATTAAAAATCCTCTTGCTTCCGGTCCAACTATTACATCTACATTTTTATCTTTTAAATCTTCTATTATAGCGTCTATTGAATACTTAAACGCCCTTCCATCTTGTAATAACGTTGTTATATCTTTGAAACTTATACCTGGGATTGGAAAATCTTCAATTTCTCTTACTACTTTTTTTAAATCCATTTTGGAATACCTCCTAATAGCTCTTTAAATATTCTGCTCTTAAATCTTTAAGATTTTTAAGTATAATACTTTCATCTAGATTTAATTTTTTGTTTGGCTTTTCTAATAAGTTTATAGACATTATATTGCTGTCATAGTCTAAACTAAAATCTAATAATGATAATTCTTTAAAAACATTTAAAATTGTAAATAACTTAATTGGCATTATATTAAATGTTTTTCTAATGTCTAACATGTCTAATTCGAAAGACTTATTTACTAGAGCTAACTTATATACTACTATAAACTCTTCTCTTTCTGGAATGATGTTATTTATAATATTTTTTAAATATAATTGGTCTGTTTCATTGTAATATTTAATTACATGACAACATTCATTTTTATTTTCATTTAGATACGAATATTCCTTACTGTCATATAAATAATCATAAAGAACAATATTATTATATCTTTTTACATCTATTTTATCAATATTTGGTGAAAATATAAGTTGTAATTTGGCTGTATTTATAGTATTTTCACGATAATTGATGTCAAATTCTTCTTCTAAAAGAGACATATCTGATATAGCCCTGTAAAAACCATTTACAGTATTTGCTATAACTAATGTATCTTCTACTAAGTAATCAAATATATTTATATCTTCGCTACCATCCATTATATGTTGCCCATTTATATTTGTGATTATTAAGTTTTCATCACCAGAATTAATAGTATACAAGTTATTTTGACTATTTGGAACTATTTTTGAAAATAATTTTAAAGAAAGTTTATCTTTCATAGCATTTTTAGGGTGACTAAGCCTCATATCTTTAAGTAAAAGCTGAACAGTTCTGTTACCCATATAGTTATTTTCATCTAATTGGAATAGTAAATCTACTTTATCTCCAGGGTTAAAGTTCGCTTTTAAATGAGCCCTATTAAATCCTATACACTCATATGTATTTTCATTATATACATTTAATTTTAAATGTTGCTTGTTCTTACCTAAAGTAAATATATCATCTAAAACTAAATTTCTCATTATAAATCTAGGACTTGGATTACTTAAACCAAATGGTTCTAATTTATGTAATTCGTCTACTAAATCTAAACTCACTTTATCTTCTTCTAATTCAAATTCAACTTTTATATTTTCAATCATATCTTCAAAAGTTAAGTTATAATCTGCAATTTTATTAACTTCATCTCTTAATGTATCTACATTACTAGCATCTAAAGAAAGACCTGCTGCTTGTTCATGACCACCAAACTTTTCTAATAAATCTTTACAGCTCATAAGTGCATCAAATATACTAAATCCTTTTATAGATCTTGCTGATCCTGAAGCCCTACCATCTTCAATAGTTAAAAGTATAGTTGGCTTGTAATATTTTTCCGTAAGCTTAGATGCTACTATTCCTATGATTCCATGCTGCCAGTGTTCATTTGCAATTACTAAAACCTTATCATTTTCATATCTTTCATTAGATTTTATTATTTCTTCAGCTTCATGATACATTTTAGCTTCTATCATTTGTCTTTCATTATTCTTTTCTTCTAATGTTCTAGCTATTTCATTAGCTTCATATTCACTTTTTGTTGTAAATAATTGAACTCCTAAATATGAGTATCCTAATCTTCCAGAGGCATTTATTCTTGGACCTATAGAGAATCCTATATGTGATGATCCTATTTTTTCAGTATCAACTCCACATATTTTTATAAGTTCTCTTAATCCTAGATTTTTCCCCTCTTTCATTAGTTTTAAACCATTTTTTACTATTATTCTATTTTCATCTACTAAAGGAACTATATCACAAATAGTTGCTAAAGTTGTTATCTCTAGATAGTCATACATACTTTCTTTAAATACGTCTGGAGGTGTTAAAGCTTGTATTAATTTAAATGCAACCCCACAACCACAAAGCATGTCAAATGGATAATGACAATCTTCTTGCTTTGGATTTATAACTGCAAAGGCATTTGGTATTTCACTTTGACATTCATGATGGTCAGTTATTATCACATCAATTCCAAGTTCATTTGCAATATCAACTTCTTTAACTGATGTTATACCACAGTCTACACTTATTATTAAGTTACAACCTTGTTCATGAATTTTTCTTATAGCTTCCTCATTTATTCCATATCCTTCTTCTAGTCTATTTGGTATGTAATAGCTTACTGGATAATTTATAGAATCAAAGTATAAATAAAGAATAGAAGTTGATGAAACTCCATCTACATCATAATCTCCATAAATAAATATATTTTCTTTATTTTCTATAGCTTTTTGAATTCTTTCTACAGATTTTTTCATATCTTTCATTAAAAAAGGATCTCTTAAGTAATCTAAAGAAGGATTCATAAATATTTCTGAATCTTTTTCGTCTTCTATACCTCTATTCTTTAATATCTGACTAATTTCCGGAGAAATTTTTATTTTTTCACTTAATTCATCTTTTTCTACTTTCCCTTTATGTTTTAACGTCCATTTTTTATTAAATATCAAATTTCTCACCTCTACTTTCGCTTGTACTTTGTCTTAAATAAAGTTATTACTAAAGTTAACCCTACTATAAATGAAACAATAAAACCTGCTATTGCAAGATATCTAACCCATATGTTTTGCTCTATATTAGGAGATGCTATTATAAGTGAGGATCCAACTACTAATGATGCCAGTACTAAGCTTAATGAAATATTAGTAGTCAAATCATTTAACTGTTCTTCTAACTTTGGAGCTTTTATATCATCTATGTGAATTTTAGTATTATTTCTTTCTATGTTTTTAAGTATAACTCTTAATTGTTTTGGAATATGCTTTAAATCCATATAAGCTTCTTCCATAATATTTTTTGAGCTACTTAAAATTTCTTTAGGATTTAATATATGTTTATAATAATAACTTATAAATTCTTTTCCAATTACCTCAACTGTAAAATTAGGATTAAGCTCTCTTGCTGTACCTTCTAAAGTTATAACTGTTTTTGCCAATATAGAAAACTCTGATGGCATACTTATATTATATTTTCTAAAGAATCTAAATACTTCATTAAGTATTTCAGATAAACTTATCTTCTCTAAAGGTATATCATAATAATAATGAAGTAAATAAAGTAAGTCTAATCGAATTGAATCCTTATCTACCGTGGACTTTATAATTCCCATTTCTTCAAATAAAAATAAAATCTTATCAACATTCCTATTTACAACTGCTAAAACTATTCCATTTAAAGAATTTAATGTTTTTTTATCAATAAGACCAATCATACCAAAATCAATATAAGATATGCAGTTATTACCTAATACAAATATATTACCTGGATGTGGGTCTGCATGGAAAAATCCATATTCAAAAACTTGCTTAAACAATGACCTAACGCCTATATCGCTTATTTTCTTAGTATCCCATCCAAAACTTTTTATTGTACTTATATCACTTAATTTTATACCTATAATTTTTTCCATAACTAAAACTCTTTTAGTTGTATACTCACTATATATCTTAGGTATATAAACCTCATCGCTATTTTTGAATATATCATAAAACTTTATAGCATTTATAGCTTCAAAATTATAATCCAGCTCTCTGAGTAATTGAATTTTAAACTCTTCTAATATTTTTTCAAAGTTTGTTTCATTATCTTTTACTATATCATTTAATATACTAGCTCCACTTTGAAGTATTTCTAAATCAGATTTTATAGTTTGTTCTATATTAGGTCTTTGTATTTTTACAATTACCTCTTCACCAGAGTATAATTTTCCTTCATAAGCCTGTCCTATAGATGCCGCTGCTATAGGAGTATAATTAAAATCCTTAAATACATCCTCTATCTTAAGACCTGTATCTGATATAAAAATCTCCTTAGCTATATCAGTACTAAACACTTCAACATTATCTCTAAGTTTACTCAACTCATCTATAACATCTTGGTCAAATATATCACTTCTCGTACTTAAAATTTGACCAAGCTTAACATAAGTAGGACCTAATTCTTCAAAAGCCTTTCGTATTCGCTCCCCTGTAGTCATATTAATTATTTCTTCACTTGGCTTAGTCATAGGAATCCTATAAGCAACCTGCTCCATATTAAGCTTCTCAACAGCAAAACTAAACCCATATTTTATAAGTATATGTAAAATTTCCTTATATCGTTTTATATTCTTATAACTCACCTTCATGACCATCACTCCTAAGATTACCCGTTCTTTGCAAATCTCTAACCTCTATACATTATTTATATACTACTATAAAGAAATACACAATTTATTTTAATCAATAATTTCTATTATTCCCACATTTTATATATTTTTACCTCATTTCCCCCACAATAAAAATGATAAAAAAATTAAAATAAAATTAAAAAAGCTATCTATGAGTTAATATGTTCATACCCAGGGCAAGATGGAAATGTATATTTTTTAGTCATTCGCAGCATTACTCCAGCTGCATGACTAAAAAATATATATTCCGCCAGCCCGACTTGGTACGAACATATCCCAACTCTAGATAGCCATGTAATTTTATTTATGCTTTTTAGCAGTTTCTACATAATTTTTTGATGATTGTATTAAATTTTCTTTTTCTTCATCAGAAAGTTCTCTAATAACTTTAGCAGGAGAACCCATAGCAAGTACACCAGATGGAATTTTCTTACCTGGAGGAACTAAACTTCCTGCACCAAGTAAAGTAAATTCACCAACTTCAGCACCATCTAAAACTATAGCTCCCATACCAATTAAAGTATTATCTCCAATTTTACATCCATGAACTAATGCTTTGTGGCCTACTGTAACATTGTTTCCAATTCGTGTAGGTTCATTATATCCAGTATGAACAACTGAACCATCTTGGATATTTGTATTTTCTCCAATAGTTATCGGTTGTTCATCACCTCTAATAACAGCATTGTACCATATACTCGCATTTTTACTTATTGTAACATCTCCTATTATATCAGCACTTCCTGCTACAAAAACAGACTCATCAATATTAGGTTCAATTCCATTGAATGCTTTTATCATGGGTTATTACTTCCCTTCTAACATTTTCTTTGCTTGTATCATTATAGAACACTCAGTACGTTTCTTTTGCATTTCACATCCAAGTTCATATGGCTTCATAACATCACCATTGAAGTTCATAGCATTTGCATGACATCCACCAGAACAATAGAACTTATTCCAGCAATTCATACATTCTTCTTTGCTGTAAACATGAGCATTTCTAAACTTATTAGTTATATCTAGTGGAAGAACTACTTCTTCATCCATTATATTAGCTAATTTATACTCATCATTTCCAACAAATTGGTGACATGGGAATATATCTCCGTTTGGAGTTATAGCTAAGTACTCATTACCTGCTCCACATCCTGTTATTCTCTTTATTACACAAGGACCTTGATTTAAATCAACTATAAAGTGGAAGAATTTAAAATCATCACCTTTAACTTGCATATCAGCGTACTCAACAGCTAACTTTTCATACTCTTCAAATACCTTTGGTAAATCTTCTTCTCTTAAAGCATATGGATTAGATTCATCACCAACAACAGGTTCTATTGAAGTTAACTTGAATCCTTGTTCTGCAAAGTACATAACATCCTCAGAAAAATCTAAGTTTTCTCTAGTGAAAGTACCTCTTATATAGTAGTACTTATCCTTTGGTCTTTCATCTACAAGCTTTTTAAATTTAGGTAATATTACATCATGACTTCCTTTATCGTTTAAAGTAGGTCTCATATTATCATTTACAGATTTTCTACCATCTAAACTTAAAACTGCATTATGCATGTTTTCATTTATATATTTTATTTTTTCATCATCTAATAAAATACCATTAGTAGTTATAGTAAATCTTATATTTTTTCCATGTTCCTTTTCAACGCTTCTTCCGTAATCAACTAATTGCTTAACTACATCAAAGTTCATTAAAGGCTCTCCACCGAAGAAATCTATCTCTAAGTTTCTTCTATTACCTGAGTTAGCTATTAAGTAATCTATTGCCTTTTTACCAACCTCAAAGCTCATCATTTCCTTAGCTCCACCGAAATCACCTTGAGCTGCAAAGCAGTATTTACACTTTAAGTTACAATCATGAGCAACATGTAAGCACATAGCTTTAACAACTTTCTTTCTATCAACAAAGCTAGGATGAGTACTGTATACTTCCTCAGTATATAAAAGACCTTCTTCTTCTAAGTTAGCAATTTCATCGCAAGACTCTAAAACTTGCTCAGCACTATATTCATCCTTTAAAGCTTCAACTATCTCTTCTCTAGACTTATCTTTATAAAAATCTAACACTCTGTAAGCAACATCATCTAAAACATGAACTGCTCCACCATTTACATCAAGAACGATATTATATCCGTTCATTGAAAACTTATGTATCATACTCATACACAAACTCCTCCTAAAAAATAATACTAGTCTTTTTAATTTATATGTAAAATATCAACACTCAATTATCAAAACCATTTCAATCTATATATCAACACATTTTCCCTCTAATGTTACTAAACACCAATACCTATTATATATCTTCTACAAAAGCTAATCAATAATGAAAAAGAGTTATCAAATATTGATAACTCCACTCTTCTCTTCTTATTCATAAAAGTAAAATTTATAATTGGTCGAACGCCCTAGCGGGGTGACATGAAATGTGAAATTTACAACTCATTTTCAAGCCGCACTTTGGCTTGATTGAGTGGTAAATTCACGTTCATGGCATCCCCGCGGCCTACGTCCAATAATAATTACTCTACTATCTTTCGCACTCTTGGTTAGCTACTGTACAAGAAGTTTTACAAGCTGATTGACAAGATGTTTGACATTCTCCACATCCACCTTTAGCAGCACTGTTTTTTAATGTAGCTTGAGATAAAGTTTTTACATGTTTCTTTTCCATCTTAAATTACCTCCTATTGTTATAAATCTTTTTAGATTATATCACAATTTATTCCTTTTGTGGAATTTATTTGAAGTTAACACCTAAAACGCCACCTATTCCACCAGCTAGTGTAGTAAATACTGTCTTATATAGCATGTCAATATCAAAAGTAAAATTCTCTTGAGCTAGATAAACTATCATTATAAGACACACTATGTACATTAAACCTACTATTAACCCATATATAAGTCCTTTTTCCTTTATATGTTGAGAAGTATAAAAGCCTCCAAATGCAGCTGATGCAGTTGTTATAAATGCAGTTACCATTGCAATTGTATTCCCTGATACAGTTGTAAATGTTAGAACTAAATTATATAGTAAAAGTACTATTAGAGTTAATATGTAAGAATATCCTAAACCTTTTAAAACATGATTTGTTTTTTCCATAAAAAAACCTCCCCTCGGAAAATATATATTCAAGGAAAGGTTTAAAAATTACAAATTATTAAGCTTGCTCTTTTTTTGGCTCAACAGTTCCTATAGCCCATTTTTCAAATGGTACTTTAGTTCTATTTGGTCCTATCTCTAGTATTACTGAATCTTCTTCAACTTTAGCAACATTTGCTATTATACCACCTATAGTAGTAACTTTATCTCCTACTGCTAAGTTATTTCTCATTTCTTTTAATTTGTTTTCTTTCTTCTTTTGAGGTCTTATAAATAGGAAATAGAATACAGCAAATATTGCTATGTACATTATTATCACAGTTATCCATTGTTGCATATTAGTTCATCTCCTTTATTAAATTCTAATATAATAAATATTATATATTAAAATGATTATAATTCATACCCGTATTTTTCGAAAAATTCCGCTCTGAAATCTAATAATCTGTCTTCTCTTATTGCCTGTCTTACTTGTTCCATTAATTTTAATAAGAAGTGTAAGTTATGTGTAGTTATAAGTCTAGATGCTAGTATTTCATTAGCCTTAACTAAGTGTCTTATATAAGCTCTAGTATAGTTTTTACAGCAGTAACAATCACACTCTGGATCAAGTGGAGTGAAGTCTTTTGCATATTTTGCATTTCTAACAACAACCTTACCTTGACTAGTCATAGCAGTACCATTTCTTGCTATACGAGTTGGAAGTACGCAGTCAAACATATCTACTCCTCTTATAACTCCTTCAATTAAGTCATCAGGTGAACCAACACCCATTAGGTATCTTGGTTTATCAACTGGCATTAAAGGTGTAGTATATTCTAATACTTCATACATTAAATGCTTAGGTTCTCCAACTGAAAGACCTCCTATTGCATACCCAGGTAAGTCAACAGCTAATACTTCTTTAGCTGATTGCTCTCTTAGGTCTTTATACATACCACCTTGGATTATACCAAATAATGCTTGGTTTTCTGTATTTTTATGAGCTTCTTTACATCTGTGTAGCCATCTAGTAGTTCTTTCTAAAGATTTCTTTACGTAATCTCTATCAGCTGGATATGGTGCACATTCATCAAATGCCATCATTATATCTGATCCTAAAGCATTTTGTATTTCCATAGCTTTTTCTGGACTTATAAAATGTTTTGAACCATCTAAATGAGATCTAAAGTGAACACCTTCTTCAGTTATTTTTCTAAGTGGCCCTAAACTAAATACTTGGAATCCACCACTATCTGTAAGTATTGGCTTATCCCAGTTCATAAACTTATGAAGTCCTCCTGCTTCTTTTATTAACTCATGTCCTGGTCTCATATATAAGTGATAAGTATTACTTAATATTATTTGAGATCCTATTTCTTTTAATTCTTCTGGTGTCATTGATTTTACTGTTGCTTGAGTTCCAACAGGCATAAATATTGGTGTTTCTATTACACCGTGTGGAGTATGAAGTCTACCAAGTCTTGCTCCACTTTGCTTACAAGTTTTTATAAGTTCGTATCTTATTGCGCTCATTTTGTCTCTCCTTATTTCAGTCTTTGAATAAGAGGTACTTTATTATTCTTTTACGTCATGTTCCTCTTCTTCATCGTAATGTATACTTGTCACATTCATTGTGCTATTATCATTTGTTAATAAGTATTTTCTAATAGCAAATAGTCCTGCTATAGAAATTATACCTAATAGTAAATCTCCCATACCTGCAGTTTTTGGTAATAAAAGTAATTTTCTTGCTATAGCATATAAAAGAACTTCTAATAATGCACCTGGTAAGTGAAGAGATAGCATTACTACTAACTCTACTCCTATGACTAGAAGTAATATTTGCCCCAATAAACTGTTTAGTTCAGTGTAATCAACTGGCGTTTGGAAGTTAACTATATAAGCATCCCAAATCATTCTTAATACGTCAATTGTTCCTAAAAATATTGCAAGCAAACAAACCATGGCAAGAATAGATTCAAATACATATGCTATTCTAAGAGATAAATTGCTTTTATCTATACTATTTTTCATTTTGTCCCCCTATTTAATTATCATTGCATCTCCAAAACTGAAAAATCTATACTTTTCTTGTACTGCTACATTATATGCATTAAGTACGTTTTCTTTTCCAGCTAATGCACTGACTAACATTATAAGTGTAGACTCAGGTAAATGGAAATTAGTTATAAGCTTATCAACTACTTTAAATTTATAACCTGGGTATATAAATATACTAGTCCATCCACTACCTTCTTTAACCCTGTTATCATCAGTTGCAACTGATTCTACAGTTCTTGAACTTGTAGTTCCTACACAAATAACGTTATTACCATTTTCTTTAGCTTTATTTATTTTGTCAGCTGCTTCTTTAGTTACCACATAATATTCCGAATGCATTTCATGTTCTAATACATCATCAACCTTAACTGGTCTAAATGTACCTAATCCTACATGTAATGTTACAAAGGCAATATCAACACCCTTATCTTTTATCTTTTGTAATAACTCTTCTGTAAAGTGAAGTCCTGCTGTTGGTGCAGCTGCAGATCCATTATGTTTAGAATAAACAGTTTGGTATCTTTCTCTTTCTTCTAATCTTTCTGTTATATATGGTGGAAGAGGCATATTTCCTAATTCATCTAAAACTTCTTCGAAAATTCCTTCATAATGGAATTTTACTATTCTAGAACCTTCTGGACCTAAACCAACAACTTCTCCTATTAATTTTCCATTTCCAAAAGAAAACTTAGTTCCTACTTTAGCTCTCTTTCCTGGTTTAACTAAAGATTCCCATGTATCATCTTCATGTCTCTTTAGTAATAAAAATTCTATTTTTCCTCCAGTATCAACCTTTTCGCCTATTAATCTTGCAGGTATAACTCTAGTATCATTTAATACTAAACAATCTCCTGGATTTAAATAGTCTATTACATTTTTAAATATCTTATGCTCTATTTTACCAGTTTCTTTATCTAGTACCATTAGCTTAGAACTTGATCTATCTAATATTGGAACTTGAGCAATTAACTCGTCTGGTAAATCAAAATAAAAGTCGCTTGTCTTCAATGTTAATAAACTTCCTTTCAAAAATTATACTATTTATAATATCAAAGAATTTAACTTTTTTCTATGATATTTGCATTCTTTGATAAAATTACTTCTTAGGCATTTCTATATTAAGATGCTCATAAGCTAAAGGCATAGCTATTCTTCCTCTAGGACCTCTATTTATAAATCCTAATTGAAGTAAGTACGGCTCATAAACATCTTCTATTGTATTTCTATCTTCACCAATAGATGCAGCTAGTGTATCTAAACCAACTGGTCCTCCTCTAAACTTTTCAATTATCGTTCTAAGTAGCTTTTCATCCACATAATCTAGACCTAAACTATCTACTCCTAAAAGTTCTAAAGCTTTGTGAGCAACCTCATCAGTTATATTTCCATCTGCTCTTACTTGAGCATAGTCTCTAACTCTTTTTAACAATCTATTTGCAATTCTTGGTGTTCCTCTTGAACGCCTTGCTATTTCTGTAGCTCCACCAATTTGTATCTCAGCACCTAATATTTCAGCTGATCTCATAACAATTTGAGCTAATTCGTCTACAGTATAGTAGTCAAGCTTGCATATTACTCCAAATCTATCTCTTAGTGGATTTGTAAGCATACCAGCTCTTGTTGTAGCACCGATTAGTGTAAATTTAGGTAAATCAAGTCTTATACTTCTTGCTGAAGGACCTTTACCTATAATTATATCCAAACAATAATCTTCCATAGCTGGATATAAAACTTCTTCTACACTTCTATTTATACGGTGTATTTCATCTATAAATAGTACGTCATTTTCATTTAAGTTTGTAAGTATTGCTGCTAGGTCTCCTGCTCTTTCAATGGCTGGTCCTGAAGTTATTCTTAAGCTAACACCCATTTCGTTAGCAATTATGCTTGATAAAGTAGTTTTTCCAAGCCCTGGTGGTCCGTATAATAATACGTGGTCTAAGGGTTCGTTTCTACTTTTTGCTGCTTCTATGAATATAGATAGCTGTTCTTTTGCTTTTTCTTGACCTAGATAATCTGATAATGATTTTGGTCTTAAACTATTTTCTATATCAACATCTTCGTGTTGCATCGATGATGTTATTATCCTATCTTCATCTTCAAACATTGTTTTCCCCTTTCTTTTTTTCGGGTAACCTGGGGTAGATAGGGGACGAGTAAAATATAAGGCATGCAAGACAAAAAGCGTCTTGCAAATGACTTACATTTTTCTCTTTCCCCTATCTACCCCATAAGTACCGAGATAAATTTTGAGGTCCCCTTACTACAAATTTATAATAATTGTATTAGTTATTAATTTACTGATTAATTATCAATTTTTGTTTTGTGTGGGTTTTTTCTTTGTTTTTGCTTTTTATTCTGGCCGTTAGGCCTCTGTTTTGACCTCAAATTTTTATTTTCAAAGTATATACAAATAATTATATTTATACTATTCAATTATTTATTTTATGGTTTTACCGAAGGTGCTTTTTTACCTTTGATAATTTTAATCTATTATCTTAAGCTTTGACTCATTAGATATGATAAAGATTTCTTTATTATATCTTCCGTATTTAGACCACTTTTTTTGCATTTTTCTACTGCTTCTTTTGCTTCTTGAGATGAGTATCCAAGTGCTACTAAAGCATCTACTGCTTCATCTTGTGATACTGCTATTGGCGCTTGAGATAATAATGTTGGTTCAAACTCTATGTTTTGTTTATCTATTTTATCTTTTAATTCTAAGATTATTCTTTCCGCTGTTTTTTTCCCAACACCTGGTGCTTTTGACATTTTTGCTATGTCCTCACTTACTATATAAGCACCTAGTTGTCGTGGAGATGCGAAGGATAATATTCCAAGACCTACTTTAGGTCCTATTTTTGATACAGATGTTAATAGTTCAAACATTTCTAGCTCTTCTTTTGTAGAAAAACCACATAAGCTCATATCATCTTCTCTTACAATTAACTTAGTATATATTTTAGCCATATTTCCTAATTGTAAATCCTTTAATGTGTTTGATGATACGTTTATTCTATATCCAATATTATTATTATCTATTACTATATGATCTAAGTAAAGTTCTTCTATTGTTCCTTTTATATAACTATACATACTTGCCCCCTATGTTTTTTAGCGTTTTTTCTAGTCTATTTGCATGAGCATGACATATTGCAACTGCTAATGCATCTGCTACGTCATCTGGCTTAGGTACTGCTTTTAAATTTAAAAATGATGTTACCATTTGTTGTACCTGAGCCTTTTGAGCTCTACCATAACCTACAACCCCTTGTTTTACTTGAAGAGGTGTATATTCGTATACTGGCTTTCCATTATGTGCACAAGCAAGCATAGTGACTCCTCTTGCCTGAGCTACTGTAATTGCTGTTTTTACGTTTTTATTGAAAAATAGTTCTTCTATTCCAACTTCATCTATATTGTACTTCTTTATAAGAATATCAATTCCTTTATAAACAAGTTCTAACCTTTTTAGCATATCCATGCCAGCAGGAGTTGTTACAGCACCATAGTCTATAACTCTGAACTTATTATTTTTATATTCTATTATTCCATAACCTACTATTGCTATACCTGGATCTATTCCTAGTATTATCATGATTAAATATTATCTCCTAATCTCTCTCATTAAAACTGATGTTCTTATATTATATCATAAAAAAATAGATATTCTTTAGTTTGGATATCAAAAATCTCCTCCTATAAGAATATCTATTTATATTTAACTGCTCATATCCTCTAGTTTTGTATATGCTTCATCTTGTGAGTTAACTACTATACCTTGTTGTAATTCATCTTGTACTGTTCTTGGTAATGCATCTACATCTATCTCAGTTTCTTCTACTAAAGATTTCTTACCATCTTTATCATACTTATAAATTCCTACATATCCACTATTACTTTCAACTGAATATTTATTGGCTTTAGTTACATCATATGATACATCTTGTCCTTCTTTTAAGACTATTTCATATTTGCTTATACTTTCAACCTCTCTATTTGGATACTTATCTTCAAAGTATGATATTATTTCAGATTCAGATTTGTCTAGTAATTCATCTGGAACTGTTCCAATCATAACAGGTGATGACTTTGAATCACTATCATTAGAAACTGTCTGTACCCATATTTCACAGTTTTTATTTAATCCAAAAGCTTCAGTTGTTTTCTCTGTACCATTTGATTCTTTAGTTGTTAATTGGCTAGTTGGTGATGTGTTAGCTTTTCTTGATTTTACACCTATATAAATTCCACTGCTTAATACCAATACGCAGACTAAAACTAAAGCTGGTATTTTCCAAGGAAACGATTTTTTTTCTTCGAACATTTATCATACCTCCTTTTATTAAGAATTTTGTCCACATGATACTTTTTTATACATAAAAGGAAAAATTAGTAATACTATATAAATATTTTTGTTTCCATTTAAATTAATTATGCATATTATAAGGTATCATCTAGAGTTTAATTTTTAAGGAGGTGGTTTCTTGGACTCACCATATATAAAAACAATTTATAATAAAATTGAGTTTTTAGAGTTTAAACAAAATATATTATTTTTAAAACAACCTCAACATAAAGCATCTGTTTTTTGTGAGCTTACACTTGAAGATTTCTTAAAAATAAAAGATTTTACGGATAGTTTTTCTAAAAAGGTTTTAAATAATGAAATATTGACTTTTTCAAGTTACGAAGATGAATTATTTGAAATTTTACCACTTCTAAAATCATATCCATCTTCATCTAAGTTAGTCGCAAAAGCTTTAATGGACGAAGATATCTTCAATAAGCTATTTCAGTACGATAATTAACTAATTCTATTTAAACTTATTTTATATTAGCTACCTATAATTTTGTTTACAAATTTTTACTTAGACAAAATATAGGATAGCTATTTTACTTTTTAATGATATATTTTTTATTAATTTGGCAATACTTCTTAATGAGTAATAATTGTTAGGAGGTAATATAATGGCTAGAATTGGATGTAATGTAATTAACTGTTCTCATAACGACAGTGGTATATGTTATGCAAATAAAATTTCTGTAAATGGAAAGAAAGCTCGTACAAGTAATCATACTTGCTGTAGCTCATTTTTAGATCAATCTACATATAGTACATTAACTAATAACACTAATAACGATGGACCTTGCAACATAATTGGATGTAATGTTAAAACTTGTGCTTATAATGCAGGAAATATATGTGCTTTAAATGATATAGCAGTAACTTCAAATGTTGGTAGAGCTAATTTATACTCTGAAACATATTGTTCAAGCTTTAAATGTAAATAATTCTAAATATATAAAAAAGCAACTTTAAATTTAATAATTTAAGGTTGCTCTTTTAGTATTTAGAATTATTTAAACTTGCATCATAAATTGATTATTAGTTACATTATATTGAACTTCTTTTCTATCATCATTATCTATACTTTTAAATACTTCAACTATCAAATCCTTATATCCCATATTATAAATTGCATCTTCTTTTTCTTTACTTTTAACATTAAGATTTATGTACTCTGGAGTTATCTCTTTTATACTTTCTATAGACGTTATATCATCTTTTTTACTTCCTTCATATTTTATATGTATCTTATACAATTTCCCACACTCACTACATTTTACATAATAAGTAGCATCTTCAAATATAAATGTATTTAATTTCTCATATTCCTCATCTCTTTTAAGCTTTGTTTTTAACATTTCTTCATGAATTATATTAAAATTTTTCTTACATTTACATATCCCTTCTTCTCTTTTTAAATCAAATTTTAACCATCCCGGCAAATCATCATCAATGCAAAGATACATCTCTACTCCCCCCTTTATATTCATATTTATATCAATATAATTGTATATCAACAAATTTTCTTAAACAACATCAAATGACTTTCTAAGCAAATGCTTAGACACCCAAACACTTGATTATATTTATATCCAATGTTAGGATATAAATTATTAAATCTATATTATAAATAGAAAGGAATCATATTATGATTAATAAATTTAACTTTAAAAAGAAAGAAAATATATTTAGAGTTTTATTTTATGTAGTTGGTCTTTGTATAATGGGACTTGGTATAGCACTAAATGCTATATCTAACTTTGGTGCAGGACCTTGGGATGCTGTTAATATAGGAGTAAGCTATCATCTGAATTTATCAGTTGGAACTTGTATGAATATAGTTGCTGTACTAAACTTAATTATTGGCGGTATTTTAAATAAAGAATTCCCTAAAATAACTCCACTAATAACGTCTTTAGTTTTAGGTGTGTTTGTAGATTTAGGATTTGTGGTATTTAACGGAATTAATGTAAGCACATCTTCAATGGAGTTTATATTATTCTTAATTTCATTACCGATTATATCTTTAGGTATTTCTATATACCTAGTTTCTGAGTTACCTAATACCCCTTTAGATTATTTTATGCTGGCGATTAAGTCTAAATTTAAATTATCTTTAATGACTGGAAAAATAGTATCTGAAACTAGTGGTCTTATTATAGCTTTACTTTTAGGAGGACCTGTTGGTGTTGGAAGTATCATAATCATATTTACAATAGGACCTATGATGCAATTTCTATTTACTTATACTAAAAAATACTTTAATAAATTAAGTAAATCAAATGTAATCTTCGCAAATAATTAAATAAATTGAAATAAAAGAAATGGGTATCTAAATTTTTGATACTCATTTTTTATTTTCATTTAATATAGTATTTCTTTATATAGAAGTTAGTTACAAAATTGTAAGTATTTCTACAATAGACCATCCCATCTACAAGATATATAATATAAGTATAAATATTCGACAAATTAATATTGAGGGGGTAATTATTATGAAGAATAAAAATATTTTTTCTCAAAAAAAGAAAAGATCTATAAGGCCTAATCGTATTCTGACTTTATTAGTTGCACTTACCATTGTGTTTGGAGGAGTTAAAGTCGTTTCTGCAGCTACAAAATTCATCCAAGAACAACAAGCTATAAAACTAGAGGAAAAACGTAAAGAAGAAGAAGCTAAGGCCTTAGCTGAAAAGAAACGTAAGGAAGAAGAAGAAAAGAAAAAATATATAGTTGGCTGTAACAATGATGCTAAGAAGTATTCATATGATGCTAAAAAGGTTGAAGAAAAGTTAAATTCATATGACTACTCTAATAACGGAGAAAAAGTTGTATTTTTAACATTTGATGATGGAACATCTACAACTGTTACGCCTGAAGTTTTAAGAATATTAAAAGAAAATGATGTTCATGCTACTTTCTTTGTTACTGGTCAAAATATTGAACGTGGTGGAGATAAAGCTAAAGAATTATTAAAAGAAGAGCTTGCTAATGGACATGCTATAGCTAATCATTCATACAGCCATGATTATAAAACTCTTTATCCAAATAAAACATTAGATTTAGACGCTTTTAAAGCTGATTTTGCTAAAACGGACGAATTATTAAAAGATACTCTTGGTAAGTACTTCTCAACAAGAGTTATAAGATGCCCAGGTGGACATATGTCTTGGAGAGGTATGGATCCATTAGATGCTTATTTAGATGAAAACAATATGGCTTCTATTGATTGGAACGCTCTAAATAAAGATGCTGAAGGTAGAAGAAAAAATGCTGATGAATTAACTCAAGAAGCTATAAAAACTTCTGAAGGTAAAGAAATGGTAGTTTTATTAATGCATGATACTTACGGAAAAGAAGAAACTGCAAAAGCTTTACCACAAATAATAAAATACTTTAAAGATAACGGATATGAATTCAAAACATTAGTTTAATTTTTACAATATCGTATTTAAAATAAGAAATAGATAATGACTTTTGCACAACGATGAACATTCAAATATAAGTCATTATCTATTTTTTTCATATTTAAATTTTTTATTTTTATATTCTACACTTTAATTCTTCATACAAATTTTTATCATAATAACCTATATTTTTAATAGACCTACCTAGACTAGCTAGAATAAATAAATTGAAAAGTTATAATATTTAATTAAGTTATAACTCCTTTGTAAATTTAAACATAAAAAAAGACACGCAATGTGTCTTTTTCACGAACATATATATATTATAATATAGTTACATTCTCTGCTTGAGGACCTCTAGCACCTTTAACTATATTAAAGTTTACTTGTTGACCTTCTTCTAATGATTTAAACCCATCAGTTTGTATAGCTGAAAAATGTACGAATACATCATCTCCACCTTCTACTGATATGAAACCAAATCCTTTTTCATTGTTAAACCATTTTACTATTCCATTATTCATTAAAAATTACTCCTGTGAACCTATTTCTAGGTCTCTTTTAAATTATTTGTGTATCTCTACAAATATTATTATAGCATAGTTAAAAAATAATAGATAGTGTTTTTTACATTTTTATATTTTTATTTATTTTTGTTCAGTTTTATATTTGGCAATTTGTTTTGACGGTATTGTAATATACCTACGTTTTTTGAACACTTACTAGAGTATCTATACGGTACAGTAGTGACACTTTTTATATTGTTCAAAAATCATAACTTTTACTATAATATTTTAAATGTATTTTAAGGAGGAGTTAATAGTAATAAATAATCCTAGCGAATTATAAAATATTCACCCTTTAATATCTTTTCTATAAGAAATGCAAGATTCTCTGGTTCTATATTCTCTCCATTTCTTATATATCTAGCTATAATTTCAACTAAAGCACCAGCCATAAATGCCATTGCATATTCATGCATATATTTATTATCATCATTTAATATCCGTCCTATTTTAATAAGATATTGCTCAAATTTCACTGTCATTATATATGTTAAATTATTATTGACAAGTAATTCAATAAAATCTTTATCGCCCTCGATATATGTCATAAATTCAAAACATATATCACTTATCGTATTAATATTTTTACTAGTGAATCTTTCTATAAATAATTTAAACATTTTATCAAAATGAAGTTCCAGTACCTCCTCTTTAGAATCAAAAAGTGAATAAAATGTTTGTCGTGATACAAGCGCATATTCACATATACTTTTTATCGTTATTGATTCAAATGATTTAGTTTCCATTATAGAAAGCATCCCTTTAATAATCATTTCCTGTGATTGCAATGCTGTTGGATTCTTCCCTTTATACATAGACATAACCTCCTTAAATGTCTAACTTATCTCAATAATATTGACATGTGTAAATGTTGTTTTTATAATCATAGCATAACTTAGACACATGTCAATATTTTGGTTATTTATGGAGGTAGAACTTAATGGAAACATTTTTAACTGTTTTGAGTTGTATAGGTTGGATTATTGTTTATGAGGAATGTATTAGATTAGGCTTTAAAGAAAAGACATATGCAATGCCTTTATTCGCATTAGGGCTAAACCTTGCATGGGAAGCTATTTATAGTTTTTCGGATATATTTCTAGCTGCTCATGGTCCTTTAGAGGGTCTAAATTTAATTCAGGCATATTTTAATGCATCATGGGTAATTCTAGATATAATTATATTATTTACTTATTTTAAATATGGTAAAAATGAGTTTCCTAAATCAATAAATCAAAAGTATTTCCCTGCATGGACTATGTTAGTTATAATATGTTGCTTTGCTTTACAGTACGTATTCATAAAAGAATTTGGATTTATAATGGGAGCAAAATACTCTGCCTTTTTACAAAATTTACTTATGTCAGTAATGTTTATAGATATGTATATAAAAAGGGGAAATATGAATGGACAATCTTTAGTACTAGCTTATGCTAAGTGGATTGGAACATTAGCTCCGACTATTTTATTTGGAATATTAGAGTATAATACACTTGTTTTAGTTTGTGGTATTTTTTGTTCCGTATTTGATATCATCTACATTTCTCTTTTAAGTAAATCTAAAAAATTATCAGATAAATTTATACCTATTTTAGCAATGAATAAGAATGGATAAATGTCCCTATAGATATAATATGTTTATTTTCATTGACTAATTGATATATATAATCTAAAAATAAGAAGAAATTTGGATGATATACAAATGAAATTTAAATTTTGTCATAACAATTTTAATGTGTTAAATCTTGAAAGAGTCTTGAATTTTATGAAAAAGCATTAGGATTAAAAGAAACTAATAAAAAAGTAGCCGAAGGTGGAAGTTTTATATTAGTATATTTAGGAGATGGTGAAACCACTCATGAATTAGAATTGATATGGCTTAGAGATTGGGACAGACCGTATAACTTAGGAGATAATGAATTCCATATAGCATTATGAGTAGAAGTTTTTGAAGGGCATATAATCTACGTAAAGATATGGATTGTATATGCTATGAAAATAAAGAAATTGGAATATACTTTATATCAAACCCATATAATTATTGGATAGAAATAATTCCGATTATAAACTTTAGTATTATATCTTTCTCTTGTTTAGTATATTTATTAACTCTATTGATAAGTTCTCTATCTCTTTCTTCATGCTTATCATTGTGTATTTCATTAATCGTTTCACCTAAAGGTGTTAATTTATAGAAAATTTTCTTTTTATTTACATCATCTTTATAGGATGTAATAAGTTCTTTTTTTATTAAACTTGATACAACTTTAGAAACACCACTTCTAGTCATTCCTATTTCTCAGAAATTTTAATTCCATTAACTTCTTTTTCATTTCCAATACATGAGATTACATGAAATTCTGTAATTGAAATATCCTTTAAAGCACAATTTCTCTTAATTATTTGATTCAAAATTTTCTCGTTAACTAAATTTTTTCTTTCTTCAGCTTTTGCAAATAAAACATCCATTTCAGATATGATTTCTTTATCTATTTATATTCAAATTTACATCCTCCTAATATTTATAGCTATTTGAATAACTTTATTATTTTTAGTAAATACAATTTAGATAATTCATCGAATAATGATGACAAGGAAACATTATTGTAGTAGTATCGTATTGTTTCCAAGGAAACATAATAATTATAACACAGAATTATTTCTAGTAAAACTTAATTATATATATCATTTAATATAGGAGAACGTAAATATGGCAAATTTCAAAAGAAAAATAGCACAACTTAAGGTATTAAGAAAATTATTTGAATCTAGAGGACAAATATCATATAACCGCAATAAATGTACTCATTGTACTTTATGCGAAAAAACATGTCCGGTTAACGCAATAACTGTTTCTAGAAAAGATAAAAATTGGAGTATTGATCATAATATTTGTGTTCGTTGCACACATTGTGTTGCTAAATGCCCCAAAAAGCTCTTTTTTTAAAAAACGATTTATAAATACAAAAAAATAAAGAAGCTTATTATGTACACGATAACATATCTTATTATAGTTTTTTACCTTAAAAACTCAACTTTTTTAGCAATATTTAATCAATATTCTTCTTTATAGCAATAAGTAAAAAATTTATTTAGGTTATTTTTATATCCCTTAATTGTTCTATTCGTATAATTTCTAATTTTAATTTCGTAAATATATTCTTTATAAACATTATCTATACGCAAAAACACCTCTAATTATTTAATATAGATTTCTCTATACATCATAATTAGAGGTGTTTTGGTTTATCTTAACACTCTAAATGTATTTCATTATATTTTCATACGAAATATCAAATATTTGTCATAACAATTGTAATTTTCACAATCATTCATCAATTATATCGCCTTCAAACCATTGGTATGACTGATCTTTATAAATTACTCAGCTATTTCCCAGTTATGGTAAACATTTTGAACATCGTCATCATCTTCTAACATATCAACTAACTTGTTCATGTTCTTTAATTGAGTTTCATCAGTTAATTCTGTAGTAGTTTGAGGTATTAACTTAACTTGTGCAGATATGAATTCATATCCTTTAGCTGCTAATTCATCTCTAACTGCTGCAAAATCTTCTGGTGCAGTTACAACTTCATATCCATCTTCTTCAGCTATGAAATCTTCCGCTCCAGCTTCTAAAGCTATTTCCATTAATTCATCTTCAGTAACATCATCGTTAGCTTCTATTAATATTTGTCCTTTGTTATCGAACATGAATGATACACATCCACTTGTTCCTAAGTTACCACCGTTCTTATCGAAGTAGTATCTTACGTTACCAGCTGTTCTGTTTTTGTTATCAGTTAAAGTTTCAACTATAACTGCAACTCCTCCTGGTCCATATCCTTCATAAACTATAGTTTCGAAGTTTTCGTTAGCTCCACCGCCTGCTCCTTTTGCTATAGCTCTTTCTAAGTTATCATTAGGCATGTT
This sequence comes from Desulfovibrio sp. Marseille-P6017, assembly GCA_900604495.1. The sequence continues at coordinate 88,304 of UWOR01000004.1, forward strand.
ATCAGCTTTAGCTTTTTCTATAGCAGTTTTAAGTGCTGCATTGTATTCTGGATCTGGTCCACCTTCTTTAGCTGCAACAGCTATTGCTCTAGCATGCTTAGTGAATATTTTCGCTCTTTTAGCGTCTTGTTTACCTTTTCTGTTGATTATGTTTCCTATACGTCCCATAATGCCACTCCTTTATTTTATAGAATATATTAAATATAGCTTAATGTATTCCGTATAATTTAATAGTTTAATTGTAATTTACCTATAAATTTTATCACAAATAATTATTTTAGTAAATTAGAACTTAGGTGGTGCAGGTGCAACCGCTCTCTTATGTGCACTTATTCTATGTAATCTTTCTATTACCTCTAAGTCTTTTTGTGGAACTTCATCTAATCTTCCTTCTACAACTGCATCTATCATTTTATATGTAGTTCCCATTTCTTTTTCATCAGTTTGTCCATCCCAAAGTCCTGCTGATGGCGCTTTGTTTATTATATCTTCATGAACACCTAATACTTTTGCCCATTCATAAACTTCTGCTTTAGTTATATTTGCTATAGGTACTAAATCAACTCCACCATCTCCGTATTTTGTGAAGTATCCTGTATAAACTTCAGCTGCATTATCAGTTCCTACAACTAAATAGTTTAAATTATTTGCTACAGTATAAAGAGTACTCATTCTAACTCTAGCTCTTAAGTTTGCATCTGATATTGTTTGATTATTTTCATTGTATACCCCAACTTCTTTTAGTTGACCCATTACTTTGTTTAATATACATTCTTGCTCATCAGTTAAATCAAGCTCAATATGTTTTATCCCGCATCCATTTATAACTTTTAAAGCATCTTTTTTATCTTGAGGATTACTTTTTATCTCCATTATTACCCCTATTGAATTATCTGGAAAAGCCTTTTTTATAAGATAAGAAACAACTGCAGAATCTATTCCTCCAGAAACCCCTACAGCTAAACCTTTACAATTAGCTTCTTCAACTTTATCTCTAAGCCATTGTACAGTTTTTTCTATTTTTAACTCTATATCTGTTTTTAAACTTGCGTCCATTGTTATTATTCCTCCCTATTTTTCATCTGAAATAATTATAGCACATAATTTTTAATGATTTCCATAATCTAGTATTCCAATTTATTTTATAAAAAGATTTATATATTAAGTTTTACCACTTCAATATAAATATAATTCAATAATTATGTACAAACTAGATTTTAAGGAAGGTGATAATTATAAAGAGTAAATATTTTAACTTTAATATAAAAAATACAGTAATCGGTTTATTTACTGGTTTTATAAATGGTGTTTTTGGTTCTGGAGGAGGTACTCTTTTAGTTCCTATTTTAAATAACTTCTTAAAAGTTGAAGAACATAAATCTCATGCAACAGCTCTTGCTATAATAATATTTTTATCAACTACAAGTTCTATAATTTATATTTCAAAAGGTACTTACGATATAAAATTAACTATACAAGCAGCTATAGGAAGTATTATAGGTGGTATTATTGGTGCAAAATTATTATGTAAGGTTACGGGTAAATTTCTTCGAATTTCTTTTGGAATTGTTATGATAATCGCAGCCTTAAGGATGGTGTTCTAGTATGTTAATTGGTATAATCGGATTTTTCGCTGGAATTATAGGTGGTATGGGTATGGGCGGTGGAACTATTTTAATACCTGCTTTAGTTTTATTTGCATCTATAAATCCCAAGATTGCACAAAGTGTTAATTTACTATCATCTATTCCTATGACTATTTTTGCTCTTATAATACATATAAAAAATAAAAAAGTTGAATTTAGTTTGGTGGCTCCTATAGCTGTTTTTGGAGTTATTGGTGCTGTATTTGGTTCCTTTTTAGCTAATTATCTAAGTTCTGAAATTCTAAGAAAAATATTTGGTGGATTTTTGCTTTTAGTAGGAGCTTATGAAGTTTATAAAGGAATTAAAGAACCTAAAAAAGGTTGTAAAAAATAAGTTTAATAAAACTAAAAGGTGTATAAATATAAGTTTATACACCTTTTATTATAAAAATAATATAGTTACCATTTTCCTGTTGCTACAAACATCTCTGCTCTTTCCTTAGCTCGACTTACTATATCCTCACTATATCCCATAAATCCTAATAACTTTATAGCATTCCTACTTTGAGCTCTTCCACTATATAACTTAGAATCAAATTTAATATCATTATCAGTTATATTTTCTTCAAAATGATAATTATCAAACTTATCCTCTAATAAATAGGTAAGCTCTATATCATGAGTTGCCGCAAAACATGTACAGTTATTTTCACTTAAACTACTAAGGACCTCACTTGAAGATGCTATACGCTCTATTGTATTAGTTCCTCTTAAAATCTCATCAACAAAACATAAGGTAGGTATATTATCATCTATTGAATCTAAGATTCTTTTTAATGATTTTATTTCTACTATATAGTAACTCTCCTTACTTAATACATCATCCTTAAGTGCCATTGATGTATATACCTTAAAATAAGAACCATTATATTCTTTTGCACAACAAGTATTTATACTTTGAGCAAGAATTGCATTTATGGCTACTGATTTTATAAATGTTGATTTTCCAGATGCATTTGACCCAGTTATCAATGCACTTTTTTCAAAACTTCCACTATTAGTTACAGGGTTTTGAATTAATGGATGATACATTTCTTTAAATTCTATATAGTTTTTTCTTTTAGTCAAGTTTGGTATTGTAAAATAATCTAAACTTTCTCTAAAAGATGCAACCCCAATTAATGCATCTATTGTACCTACATATTCAAATATATTTTTAAGATACTCTCTATTCTTACCAATATTTTTCTTAACTTTTTCATAAGTTATAAGCTCTGATAAAAATAACATCTTAGTATATTCACTAAAAACATTTAATTCTGAAACTAAAGAATTTGGATCTGTTCCAATATTTTTTCTTCTTATTCTTTTAATCTTCTTTAAATCTTCGTTTATATTATTTAAATTTTCATCTACAAATTTTATATTTAGATTTTTAATTTTTCTAGCAATATTAGAAACCTTTATCAAATATGTAAACCTTCTGTATTATAATTTTTTCTACCTTCATTAATTGAAATATAAATATTTAAACAAATAAATCCTATTGTTAAGAAGATAAAATAAGGATTAATAATTATTAAAATCAAACTAGCAAAGGGTAACTTTCCTAATAATTGATATCTTAATAATTTATTCTTGTTATCATATCCATTATTGAATAAACAATTAGAAGTGTATAACTCTTTACTGTATCCTAATTTTGATAATGTATATTGAATATTAAATCTATTATCTGGATTATTTACAAAGTATGATATTAATATTTCTCTCTTATTTAAAATTTCTTCATTATGAATTGAACTTCTTAATATGTCATAAAGAACTTCTTCTCCAGCAGTACTTTGTGTATTATTTATTTTTTTAAATACATCATTCATATTAAGATCATTCCATGTTATATCATCAATTGTGTTATAATCTTTACTTTCTATATTATCATTAACTTTATTCTTGTGATAACTTGATACACTTTCAAATTTCAAATCAACTTCATCTATATCTATTTTTTTACCGTAATTTTCAATTATTTTCTTTTTTATTTTTTTATTTTTCCTTACGCTATTATATAGTGATATTAAAAATCCAATAAAGAACACACATGTTAAGCCAATTAAGACTTCTATAATTTCTTTCATTTATTTCCCCTTTTATTTACCAAATTCGTCTATCTTACTTAGTATTTCTTTGTACTTATCTTCATTTCTTATAAAATCATATATACTTTCATCTAAAAGTTTTTTTAGATTTAAAACTATATACTCTTTTGAATGTACTCCCTCAAATAATTTTACTCCATCAAATAAAATATGATTATCTAAATTATAATCCCCTCCTGCACTTTCTATTATGTTTTCAATAGCTTCTAATGTCTTTTCCATGTTCTTATCTTTAGCATGTATATGAGAAGCTGTCATATTATTACCTATTCCACATATATCATCTAAACCAAAAACTTTTATAACTTTATCTTGTATGTCTAAAATTTCTTTTGCTTTAGATATATCTTCTTTTAAGTATATAGTTGTGTAATAATTTAAACAAGTTAATACACTATTTACTCTTTTATACGTTAAATTCTTTAAAATTTCTTTTGCATCATCTACTCTATCTTGATTAATGTATAGTCCAATTAGCATATCATCTCTATCCATACTTACTTTAGGTAAACTTAATATTACTTCTTCAGCTTTTTCAAATTCATTTTTCATTGTATATAGTGAACTTAAAATATATTTAGATGTTTCGATAATTTCTAATTCTTCACTTTGAGATGATACTTCTAACAATTCTATCGCTCTATTTAACATATTTTCAGCTTCATCTTCACTAGATGCACTAGGTATAGACATCATATATAAAGAACCTGCTCTAAATTTTAAAAACATACTGTTTGGATATTGTCTTATATAAGATTCACAAACTTTCATTGCATTCTCAGGACTATTTTTTTCAAATAAACTTGCACATTCTTTCATTATATTCATAACTTCTTCATTAGAGATTTCAATTTCATAACTTAAAAGTTTATCTATTGTAGTATTAAAGTATCTAGCAATAGAAGGAAGTATAGTTATATCTGGATAGGAATTTTTACTTTCCCATTTAGAAACTGCCGCAACTGAAACACCTACAGCTTTTGCTAATACTTCTTGTGTGACTCCTCTTTCTTTTCTTAATTTATATATAACCTCACCAATAGATAATTCCATAAATTTCTCCTTTTTAATATCTTAAATATATTTCTTTGCTTGTATTTAAATTATACATTTATAAAATTCCTCTAACAATGGAGGCTAAGTTAATAAATAGTTTATTTTTGTTAACTCTTATTCAAGCTTAGATAAATTTATGTAAATATTCTTTTATAAACTTGATTTTTAAGTACTTTAATCATATAATTAAATTATAAAATTGGTATATACCATTTGGTATATACCATAAAGGTGGTAAATATGAAATTAGTAGATAAAAACGCACAAATACCTCTATATATTCAGTTATCAGAAATAATAAAGGAAATGATTAATAATAAAGAACTGCAAGAAGGACATTACTTAATGTCTGAAAGGGATATTTGCAAAATTCAAGATATAAGCAGAATGACTGTTAATAAAGCAATTATGCATTTAGTAAACGAAGGAATTTTAGAAAGACGCCAAGGCAAAGGCACCTTTGTTTCTTATAAGAAGCAAAAGCTTACTTATGAAAGAATGCAAGGTTTTACAGAAATAGCAAAGTATAATAATCTTAATGTAAGAAATGAAATTTTAAAATTTGAATTATCAAAACCTAGCAATAAAGTTAATGAATACTTAAAGCTAAAAGATGATAACCTTTTAGTTTTTCAAATAGAGAGAATCAGATTTGTTGATGATGAGCCTACTATACTTGAAAAAATATATATTCCAAAGTATATGTGTCCAGGCTTAAGTAAGTCTCTTGTAGAGGAAAATTCTTTATATAAACTATATAGAGAAAAGTACATGCATAAAACTCAACAAGCTAGACAGGTAATAAATCCTATTATGTTAAATAAATCTGAATCAAAGCTTTTAAATGTAGACTTATCCACTCTTGGATTAAAAATTGACAGGGTTGTTTTTACTGATAAAGATGAGGTTCTAGAATATACTAGTTCTTTATTTATAACAAGTAAGCATCAATACGAAATTATACTTAATGAATATTAAAAATTAGGGGGAATATTATGAAAGCAATCATTAATGGAAAAATAATAACAAAAGATAAAGTTATAGAAGACAAAATACTTTTATTTGATGAAAAAATAGTAGATTTTTGTGATGAAGTTGATAAAGATATAGAAATTATAGATGCAAATGGTCTTTATGTTTCTCCTGGTCTTATAGATATTCATATTCATGGTAGCAATAATTTCGATACTATGGATAAAGATGATAGGGCTGTTCAAATTATAGGAGAAAGTATAAAGAAAACAGGAGTTACTTCATTTTTACCAACTACCATGACTATGGATAAAGATGATATTTATAGTGCTTTAGATAACATAAGAAAACTTATGAATAGAAAATATAATGGTGCTCAGGTAGTTGGTGCCCATCTTGAAGGACCTTTTATAAATAATAAATATAAAGGCGCTCAAAATAATAAATATATTCAATCTCCAAGTTTCTCTTTTATAGAAAATTATACAGATGTTATTAAGGTAATTTCTTATTCACCTGAAATAGATTTAGATTTTAATTTTACAAAAGAAGTTAAAGAGAAAACGGATATTGTTTTATCTCTAGCTCACACTAATGCAACTTATAATGAAGCTAAATCTTCTATATCTCATGGTGCCTCTAATATAACTCATTTATTTAATGCTATGACTCCTTTAAATCATAGAGAGATGGGTGTAGTTGGAGCAGCTCTTACGACTGATGTTTACTGTGAGATGATTTGTGACAATATACATGTTAATCCTGATTTATATCAATTTGTTATTGATAATAAAGGAAAAGATAAATTAGTTTTAGTTACAGATTCTATGAGAGCTGGATGTATGGCAGATGGTAAGTATGATTTAGGTGGCCAAGATGTTTTTGTAAAAGATAATGCAGCAAGACTTGCTTCTGGTAATTTAGCAGGAAGTGTCTTAACTTTGAATAAAGGTGTTTATAACTTTATGAAGAATACAGATATATCTATATATGAAGCAATTAATCTAGCTTCTCTTAATCCTGCTAAATCAATAAATATTGATGATAAAAAAGGAAGCTTAGAAATAAATAAAGATGCTGATATAGCTCTATTTGATGAAGAAATGAATTGCTATATGAGCATTTCACAAGGGGAAATAATTTTTAATAATTTAAATCAATAAATATATTTATAAATTATCAAAATTGGGAGGTATTTTAATATGAGAATAATAGTTTGTGAAAATTATGAATCATTAAGCAAAAAAGCAGCACAAATAGTAGGGAGTCAAATTATATTAAAACCTAATTCTATACTAGGTCTTGCTACAGGTAGTACTCCTGTGGGTATGTATAAAAACTTAATAAAAATGTACGAAGAAGGTTTAATAGATTTTGCAAAAGTAAAAACTTTCAACTTAGATGAATATTATAAACTTCCGGTTGATAATATTCAAAGCTACCATTATTTTATGGATGAAAACTTTTTTAACCATGTAAATATACCTAGAGAAAATATTCATATACCAGATGGACTTGCAAGTGATATTGAAAATGAATGTATCTCTTATGATGAAAGTATAAATAATAGTGGTGGTATTGATATACAAGTTTTAGGTATAGGAAACAATGCTCATATAGGATTTAATGAGCCTACTATAAACTTTAATAAAGGTACTCATGTTGTAACTTTAGATGAGTCTACAAGAGAAGCTAATGCTAGATTTTTTAATAGCTTAGACGAAGTTCCTACAAAAGCTGTTACTATGGGAATAGGTTCTATATTTAAAAGTAAAAAGATATTACTTTTAGCTAGTGGAAAAAATAAAGCAAAGGCTATATATGATACTGTTCATGGTCAAGTAACTCCACAAGTTCCTTCTTCTATATTACTACTTCATCATGATGTTATAATGATACTTGATAAAGAAGCTTCTAGTCTTTTAAATGAAGATGACTATGAGTCTGTTAATGATTATGAAAAAGTAAAATAATAAAAATTAAATAATTTTATCATATAAGAAATAACTGTACCTAAGAATTTAAACTATCTTAATTCTAAGTATAGTTATTTTTAATTCATTATTTAAGTATATTTATATTTCACGTTAACTATACTTATACTTCATATGATCACAGAATATAAACTAGGCACTTCTTATTAAGACCATCCAATATATTATCACTATATTCCAAAATGAATTATATATTTACTTTCTATTTTTGACTTATTAACTAAATAAATTAAATCATTATATTCTAACATCCTTTACTTAACTTTATAGCATAAAAATAACTATACCTTAGAATTTATTATATTTTAAATTCTAAAATATAGTTATTTATTAAAATCTAATTTTAAATTATTATATCAAATTAACATTGTCTCTTAAAAAATCTTGAAACTTTTTGAACATCATCACCTGCAAATAAAGTTAAAACAAAATCTGCAATAATTACAAATGTATCTAATGCAATGTCCATAAAAATTCACCACCTTTAATTTGATATATTAAAATTATAATTCAAATTTTAATATATATACTTATAAATCTATATTTATACTAAATTATTCATAAAGAGCATGAAGAGTGTTACTATGAAGCTCCTCTTTTCTAAGCCTATCACTTTGAAGGAAGTGAGCATAAAAAATATCAACTATAACTAAAACTGGAAACTGAGGTGAAATAGCCTTTCCATTCTCTAAATGTTCCTTAACTGCAACATATAATATTTCATCACAATATTTATCCATTTCTTCATCTTGCTTTGAAGTTATTAAAACTATACTAGAACCTCTTCTATGTGCTTCTTTTAAAGAGTTAATAACCTCTTTCGTATTACCACTAATACTAATTCCTATTACTAAACACTCATTATCCATTAAAACAGAATTCATCTTCATTATATGACTATCTGATATGGCTTCTACATTTACCCCTAATCTCATAAGTCTTAACTTCATCTCTTGTGCAACAAGACCCGAACTACCTCGACCATAAATATATATCCTTTTCTTATTAGAAATCATATCTACAATTCTTTGCATCTGTTTTTCATCTATTAACGTGTAACTTTTATTTAAAAGCTCTTCATAAGTATTTAAAACTTGTTTAGTGTAACTAGTAGTTATATTAGGAGTACTTTTCTCAAAACTTTGCTTATATACAAAAATAAATTCTCTATATCCATCAAATCCACACTTTTTTGCAAACCTAGATATAGATGCTTCTGATACAAACAACTTCTTGGATAAATTTTTTGATGAAACATCAACCTCTTCAGTATTTCGTATAAAAAAATCTGCAATAGTCTTTTCAGATGGCGTAAAGCTATCATATAATGATTCTACATGAGGTATTATGCTTTTTTGATACTCCTTCATAAATGATTTCCTCTCCTTTAGTAAGATACTACATCTTTAACTTTTCTTTTTTGCATATTTATAAAATTAAAATAAGCACCTAACATACCCGCTTTATTTTGATTTACAGCAAACTCTAATTTCGTTTTCTTTGCTATAAAAGGAATTAAATTTCTATCTATACTATCTCTTATTTTATCATATAAATATTCTTTTTGCCCCATTATTCCTCCACCAAGTACTACTACTTCTGGATTTATTATATAACAAATATTAGCTATTCCTTGTCCTAATACTTCAATCATCTCATCTATAGCGTTTATACAGTCTAAATCTCCTTCTTTTGCTTTTTCAAAAATATACTTGCCATTAATAGTTTCATGACTTACATTTTTTAATTCAGCTACTTTTTTCACTAAAACACTACTTGCACCTAGTTCTTGGAATGTAGATCCCATCATATTCATATATCCTACTTCTCCACCACTACCAAATGCTCCATGATAAACTTCATTATTAATTATAATTGCTCCACCTATTCCAGTTCCAATGGTTAAGCATACACTTATTTTACTTCCCTTTGCTCCTCCTGCAAAATGTTCTGCAAGAGCTGCACAGTTTACATCATTTTCTACCTCACATTTTATATTAAACTTATTCTCTATAGTTTCTTTAATCTTCATTCCTGTATAGTTAGGAATTATAGGTGAAGCATAAATAATTTCTCCTTTTTCACAATCAACCATTCCTGCTGTAGATATACAAACTCCATCTATATCATCATAAAAACTATTGTATTTATTTACAATTTCTATAATTTTATTTAGTATATTTTGCCCTCCCTTTTGAGCTTCTGTATTCATTTCATCTGTAGTTACAAAATTTAAATCTTCATTTAATAATCCATATTTTATTGAAGTGCCACCTACATCTATGCATATATACTTTTTCATAAGATACTCCTTTTTCATATATGATTTTAGGGAGTGCATCAAAACTTTATGCACTCCCTTTTTATACTCATTTTATTTATTTAGAAATAATTATCTTGAATATAGCTTTTTTTATTTTTTTAGGCTCTTTAACCTTTACCGCCGTTCTATGAGCATCATTTGGATAGCAAATTAAGAAATCATCTTTATTAAGTACTACATGACCATTCTTTTCACCTTCTAGTGGTAAAAAATCATCCTTTTCAACGAATTCTTTTTGCTCCATATTATCTATAAAGTTTACATCTATTTGTTCTTCTCCGTCTAACATAAGATGTAAATCTAAATAATTTTTATGAGCTTCCCAAAATCTATTTTCAAAATCTGTAGTTTCATATTCTACTATGTTTACAAAAAGGTTTTCTCCATCTATTTCATGACTTCCTTTATCGTAATTTAATAAATCATTAGAATTTGCATATTCAAAACATCTTTTTATATCAGATTGTAAATAATCATATTCATGTAAATTTTTTATATTACCAAATATCATACATATACCTCCTATGATTCATAAATTACTGTATCTTTATCAGGTACACTAACATCATTTTTTATTTTTCTAGATGCATAACTTACAGGAATTCCTACTATTAAAGATATTCCTATTGATATTATTGAGTAAGACCATATAGAAACTTCTGGCATAGTATATTTTATAACTATCATAGCTATTGATGATACTATAAATGCAGCAAATGCTCCTGTTGAGTTTGCAACCTTTGTAAATACCCCTAATACGAATGTTCCAGCTAGCACTCCTAGTACTAATCCCATAAATCCATTGAACCATTCATATGCCGATTTTATTTCCCCATTTGCAAGTACCATAGATACAACTATTGCAACTACACCTACTAAAAGTGAAACGTATTGAGCGATTCTTGTTTGTTGTTTAAAGCTCATTTGTTTTTTACTTAAACGTTCTTGTATATCTAATGTCCAACTTGTAGCTACTGAGTTAAGTCCAGTTGATAAAGTAGATTGAGATGCAGCATAAATTGCAGCAAGTAATATACCTGTTACACCAACTGGTAACTGATATGCTATATATGATGCAAATATTTGATCCTGTTGAGCTGTTTGAGCTAAAACTGGGTTTTGTCCATAGAACACGTATAATCCAGTTCCTATAAGATAGAACACTGTTGCTATGAATATTGATAAAGCACCATTAGTTAACATCATTTTATTTAATTGTTTTGTATCTGTAGTTGTAGTGAAACGTTGAACTATATCTTGACTTGATATATAAGAAGAACAAGTATTAAATCCTGCACCTACTACTATTAAAAATACACTTGTTTTTAATATGTTAGCATCGAATATAACCTCTTCTGCTCCTATAAACTTACCTTGTCTTAATGTTTCAAGCACTGCTCCTGCTCCACCATCTATATTAGCTAATAGATAAATAAGAGCAAATGTAACACCAACTAAAAGTACACTTCCTTGAATAAAGTCTGTCCATAAAACTGACTTTAATCCACCTGTATATGAATATATTATTGCTATAACACCCATTACTATTATTAATAAGTTTACATTTATTCCTGTTAAATTAGCAAGTACCATTGATGGTAAATACATTATTATAGACATTCTACCTATTTGATATACTATAAACATTAATGCTCCAAGTACTCTAAGTGCTTTACTTCCGAATCTTAATTCTAAATAATGATAAGCTGTATCTATATTTAATTTACTGTATATTGGTAAGAAGAATTTTATAGTTAAAGGTATTGCTATTAACATACCTAATTGAGCAAACCATAATATCCATGTTCCACCATAAGAGTTTCCTGCTAATGATAAAAATGATATAGGACTTAATAATGTCGCAAATATCGATACACTTGTTACCCACCAAGGAATAGTTCCATCACCTTTAAAGAACTCTTTCCCTTCCATGTCTTTCTTAGAAAAATGTAATCCTGCAAATAATACCGCCGCTAAATACGCCACTAGTATAATAAAGTCTATTGTAGTGAATCCCATATTTTACTTCCCCCTACAAATTTATTTTAGATTCTTTAATATATTTTAAGAGAAAAGTATTATTAAGTTTTAAGTTAATACTTTTCTCTTTAAATCAGATTAAGCGTTAACTATATCTACTTCTTTTACATATTTATCAAATATATTTTTAGCTTCTTTTACTTGTGCTTCTGTAGTTAAAGCCATTGGCTTACGGCAATATCCAGCATCTACACCACTTAATTTTAATAATTCTTTTAGTGTTGCATACAATCCATTTGAAAGTATTGCAGTTATTAAATCATTAGTTACATGTTGTATTTCTCTAGCTTCTGAAATTTTACCTTCTCTTGCTAAATCAAATATTTGTCTAGCTCTTATACCATTTACATTGAAAGTAGAACCTATAGCACCATCTACTCCAAGTACTGTAGCTGGTAACATCATTTCATCAAATCCTGCATAAATTAAATGATTTGGATAAGCCTTTCTTAATCTTTCTAATAAATAGAAGTCAGCTGCTGTAAACTTAACACCTATTATTTTTTCATTTTCAAATAACTCACCAAATTGTTCTACACTCATATCTACTCCTGTTAAGAATGGTATAGAGTATATTATTAATCTATTATCTACGCTATCTATTATTGTGTTGTAATAATCTTTTATTTCATTAAATGAGAATTTATAGTAGAAAGGTGTAACTGCTGATATAGCATCATATCCTAAATCTGTAGCAAATTTTGCTAATTCTATTGATTCATATACATTTATAGAACCAACTTGAGCTATTAACTTTATTTGGTCTTTAGCTTCATCTTTTGCTATCTCAAATACTCTTTTCTTTTCTTCAGTACCAAGCATAAAGTTTTCACCAGTACTTCCACCTACATATAATCCATCAACTTTCATATTATCTATGTTGTGTCTTATTATTTCACGAAGTCCTTTTTCATTTATACTTCCATCTTCATTATAAGAAACTAAAAGTGCACTAAATATTCCTCTCATATCTGCGTTATTCATCATATTATCAATTCTCCCTTTTGTTTAATTTTTATATTAATTTAAAATTAATTACCTATACTAATTATTAATTCACCAATTGCATCTGAAAATCTTTTAGTAATATTTTGAGGTCTTGTAATTATAGAACCTACCACTACACTATAGCTTCCAAGTTCTAAAACTCTTTTAGCTTTCTCTGGTGTATCTATATTTCCTTCTGCAATTACCTTATTTGAAACCTTAGATATTATTTCTCTAAGTATTTCAAAATCGTTTTCCTCTATTTTACTATCTTTACTTTGTTTTGTATATCCAACTAATGTTGTACCTATAAAATCAAATCCTAGTTTATCAGCATGTATTGCTTCTTCAACAGTAGAGCAATCTGCCATTAGTTTTTGATTTGGATATTTCTTTCTTATCTCTTTATAAAATTCATCAAGTGTAACTCCATTTGGTCTTAAACTGCTAGTTGCATCAAGTGCAATTATCTCAGGTTTAACTTCCATAAGTTCATCAATCTCTTTCATTGTAGGAGTTATATATACGTCACAATTTTCATAATCTCTTTTTACTATCCCTATTATAGGAAGGTCCACATTTTTTTGTATCTCTTCTATATCCTCTTTTGTGTTAGCACGAATCCCAACTGCTCCACCTTCCTTAGCTGCTCTAGCCATTCGCCCCATTATAAAAGAAGAATGTAGAGGTTCATGTGGTAATGCTTGACAAGATACAATTAAATTATTTTTTAATTGTTCTAGATTATCACTCATACTCTCTCTCCTTCATTAATTATTTCTTATGAGTTCATTATATATCCTCAGGAAATCATTTTCAATATTTTTTAATTTTTAGAAAGTACTTTCACTTTTTTTGATTTTTTACTGATTTTAGTTTAATTTATATATTTTTTTTGAAATAAAAAACATGTTTTGAAGTATATTATTCCAGTTAAAATTAATTTTAAATAAAAATAAACCGTATCACTTATTTGTAATACGGTTTGAATATTTCAATCCAACATAGTTTTTTATTATTATCAGAATTATCATCTCCAAAATCTATATAAGTAAATTCGGCAGTTACATTATTTATCCTATCATAATAAATATGTTTCTTTAATTGTTGTTCTTTATCATAATATTTCTCATAATAGTTGCTGCCTAATATTTGTGTTATATCATCAATTGACTTAACTTTATTTATGTCATTTATCTTAATATTTGTTTTATTTTCATCAAACCTAGTAAATATGTAAGAAACTTTATTTTGATTATCAACATCTAAATTTAATTCATCAAAATTATACTTATAGTCTGAATTATTCTCATTAGTTTGCGTATAGTTTTCAAAATCTACTAAAGATACATCCTCTCCTATTGAAATTCCATCAACTGTAATTTTTGATAAATTACTTGTTTTTACTGAATTCATTCTCAGTTTTTCAATACATAAGTTAAAAGTAATAAATACTAAAATCCCTAAAATTAATACAACAAATCCTCTTATTATAAATAAATTTTTCTTATCAACTTTTGATATTTTATCATTTTTAATTAATAATTTTTTCTTTATCTTTCTTATTTTTGTATAGCAACTAATAATACGATATATCCATATCACAATATATACTACTAATAATATACCTATATACAGTACTACATGTGATATACCTACCATATTTGTATGAGCAAGTAATAAATAAATAGCTATACAAATAGAAGAAATTATAAAATGCAATATAGTTTGAAATAATATACTCCATTCATCCTTTTCAAATATTATTGAGCTAATACCCATAATACTTCCAATTATACCTATTCCAAAATATTGAATAACAATTGCCTTTAAGACACTTCCAGTTTTATAAACAAGTGCAGTATCAGCTGGATAAAATTTACCTGTATTTAAACATATGGATACTATAATTGAAATTGTATAAGATAAAAATACTCCAAATACAAATCCTAAAATACCTTTAATATATAACCTTTTTTTCATATACTTATCTCCTACAATCCCAAAAATTTTTTTATTCCTGAAAGATATCTTCTAGAAACAAAACTTTCAATATTGCCTTTAAGTTTTATACAAATACTCCCTTTAAAACTTAAATCTATATCTATTACTTTCTTTAAGTTAATAATATCTGTGTTGGAAATTCTAACAAATGAATTTGATTCTAAAAGCTCCTCCAATTCATATAATCTAAACTTTACAATATACTCACTATCTACTGTCTGTGCATAAACGCGCTGATTACTACTATAAAATCTAACAATATCTTTTGGTTCTAAAAGAACTGCACGTTCACTTTGTATTCCAGTAATTAAAGTATCTTCCTCACCCGATAGTTTATGAATTAATCTACTAATTTCATCTGTCATTTGATTTGACTTAATAATTACTTCTGTTTCTTCATATTTTTCATCTATTTCTACATATACTTTCATTTTACTATTTACCTCCTCCCATAATATAACTTCATTTAAGTTATGCTTCAACAATTATTATATATGTGGTCAATTCTAGCTTTTAAGTGGCATAAATCATATTATAAAATCATTTCTTGTACTTAAACTCTAATTTATGTTCAATAAATAAAAAATGCTCAGTACTAAAATACTAAGCATTTTTTAACATACAATTATATAAAAATTTATAATATTATTTGACCATCTTGTTCAGATAAATAAAATTCTTCACCTAACTCTATTTTAGCTGTGGCACTAGTTATATCTGTAATTCTAGAAGTTAAGTTTTCAACAGCTTCTAACTTAGAATAAACTATAATTTCAACGTCATCAGTATAAAGAGTATCTTTTACAAAATAACCAAGATTCATTAATTCATTTTGAATTTTACCTAATTGATTATAATCAATCTTTATCTTAACTTCTTTATACATTACCTTTTCTATTATCTTTGCTGCATCAAGACCTATTTTAGCTCCTTTAGTATAAGCTCTAACAAGACCGCCTGCACCTAGTTTTATACCGCCAAAATATCTAGTTACAACAACTGCAACATCTCTTAAATCTTCTTTTTTTATAACTTCTAGTGTAGGTATTCCAGCTGTTCCTTGTGGTTCTCCATCATCACTATATCTTTGTATATTCATAGTAGGACCTACTGTATATGCCCATACATTGTGTCTTGCATCTTTATGTTTTTTCTTTATTTCATTTATAAATTCAATAGCTTCTTCTTCAGTCTTTACAGGCTTTGCATATCCTATAAAAGTTGATTTTTCTATTATAATTTCATCACTACCAAAGTCATGTAATGTCTTATAGCTACTCATTAAATCCTCCTGTGTGTATTTAAATTATTGAAAAAAGAAAGGGCATTAACCCTTTCTTTTTTATTTATATTTATTTATAGTTTAAGGCAACATTAGTTCCGTCACAACTGTTTTTCTTTATTTCTTTATATTTTTTGTATGATATATCAACTAAAGATCTTTCTTTGCTATGAGTTAACATATTTAAGGCTTCTTTTACTTTATAAAATCCACCATCCTTGAATTCACCATCAATTTTATAATCAGTATTTTGGGCTTCCATTACATACCAAGTTACTGCATTTGTTACTTCTTTTTGTCTACTTCTTGAGAAAAATTCATACATAGTATCACCTGCAACTTGTAGTGTTGTAGCTTCAACTCCTGTTTCTTCTTTTACTCTATTAACTGCACTTTCCCAAGCTAGCTCTTCATCATGAATTTTACCTTTTGGTAATGTCCACTCATCTCTATCGTTTTTTAATAAAAGGACTTTATTAGCGTAAAATACAACTCCACCTGCACAACGTCTTACTATCATTTTTAAACCCCTCCTAGTTATTTTAACTATTTTTTGGTTCTAATTTGATACATTAAATTACTATCTATTTTCTAATGTATCAATTGCTTCATCATAGGCCCTAAGTACATAGTCTTTTTCAAATTGTTTTTTGTTTTTTAACTGTCTTAGCATTTTTAAACTTGTTTCATTTCCTATTTTTGATAGTGCCTTTGCACAATATTGTCTAGTCTGCGCATTTGTATCATATAATCCTCTTTGTAAAACTTCTCTACTTTTAGGTGATTCAATTTTTCTAAGTGCTGAATAAGTTATTCTTCTTACATCTGAATGCCTATGGCTTGTTAATGGATGTAGTAATTTTAAAAATCTATCATCCTTTAATTCACCTGTTGCCCAAATAAGAATCATTAAATCTTCAGCATTTCTTTCTATAAGTATCCTCTTATAAAGTCTTCTCTTAAAGTCTATCATCTTTTCTGCATTTAAGCTTTCCATAAAACTAAGCCTTTTCTCTTTGTTATACTCTAGAAACTTATCTAAAATATCTTTAGATGATTCTAGCTCATCTTTAAGCATAGCTTTAATTTCTAGCTTTGCCTTTATTAGATGATCATTGACTTCAGTTGTTGAGATACTTCTAATTTTACTAATTTGAGATACTGTTTTAGATTCTTTATAAAGAAGATAGGTTATAAAATAATCTTCCAATTGGTCTATATTATCCCAACTTATATTCATTATTATTACCTACTTCTCTAATATATAGTCTTTATATATATTATAATCTTCTTCTTCTAAATTTACATCAAGTGTTATCCCAGTTTCCCCATATTCAAAGTTTTCTACATTATATTTATCCTTTATCTTACTAAATATATGTCCTTTATCATATGGTAATAGAAGACTTACAGGATAAGTATTTTTCATTAATGCATCTTCTATCATATATAATAATTTTTCCATATTTATTCCTTTTTTAGCAGATATATATATTACATCATCTGTGTTTTTAGGATAAATATCTAAATCTAATCTATCTATTTTATTATAAACAAGTATAGTATGCTTATCATCAGCCCCTAGTTCTTTAAGTACTGATTCAGTAGTTTTCTTTTGAAGTTCATAACTACTATTTGTAGCATCTATTACATGTAAAATTAAATCTGCATATTGAACTTCTTCTAAAGTAGCTTTAAATGCCTCTACTAAGTCATGAGGAAGCTTACTAACAAATCCAACAGTATCTACAACTAAAAACTCTTTTTTATTAGGTAGTAATGCTTTTCTTAATGTAACATCTAGTGTTGCGAATAGCATATCTTTTGCCATAACTTCTTTTTCAATGTCATAGTCTTTATGTGTTTTTATTAATTCATTTAGTAGAGTTGACTTACCTGCGTTGGTATATCCAACAAGTGCAACAATTGGTATATTTGACTTAAGACGTTGGACTCTTTGAGTTTCTCTATTTTTCTTAACTTCTCTAAGTTCTCTTCTTATATCTGCTGCCTTATTTAATATATGTCTTTTATCAACTTCTAGCTTTTGTTCACCTGGTCCTCTAGTTCCAATTCCTGCACCAGTTCTACTCATTTCTCCACCCATACCATAAAGTCTAGGTAATCTATATTTTAACTGAGCAAGCTCAACTTGAAGTTTACCTTCTTTACTTAAAGCTCTTTGTGCAAATATATCTAATATTAATGTTGTTCTATCTATAACCTTTATTCCAACTATTTCTTCTATATTTCTTATATGAGCTCCTGATAATTCATCATTAAAAATTACCATTGTCGCTCCTAAAGATTCACAATATGCTCTTAGTTCTTCAACTTTACCTTTTCCTATATAGTATGCTGCATCTCTTGATTGCCTATTTTGAGTTATACTTCCTACAACCTCAGCTCCAGCTGCTTTTGTAAGCTCTTTTAACTCTTCCATTGATTCGTTTATGTCTATATCATCTATTCTTCTTGCAGTCGACGTTATATTAAGTCCTACAAGTAAAGCTCTTTCTTTTTTTTCTTGCATGTAAACACCTCTTTAATATGTGATTATGAATTAAATTTCTTTATTATTATACCATTGTTGCTATTTTTTAGTATATTATTCTAAAACTTTAGTATAATTATGTTGCGATTAAATTTTATGATTTATGTATGAATATAGACATTTAAAATCTGGAGGTATATTATGAACGAAAATTATAAATTTTTTAACCATAACACTTGTGAGTTTTTCCCTTGTCATAAGACAAATAAACCAGAAGAGTTTAACTGCCTATTCTGTTATTGCCCATTATATGCTTTAGGTGAGGATTGTGGTGGTAATTTTAGGTATAACGAAAAAGGATTTAAAGATTGTTCTAAGTGCTTATTGCCACATAATCCTAAAAACTACGACTATATAATGAGTCGATATAAGGATATAATGAAAATTGCAGCTAAGAAAGATTAGTAAATTATGTGTTTTGAAATTAATTTCAAAACACATAACTACTTCATTTTGATTATATTATATTAATTATTTATATTCCTTTTATTTTTGTAATATGTTTCTATTGATTATGTATACTTAATATTTGACTTTAGTGCCTTATATATAAGATGTAATACAATACTACTTAATATAACAAATACAACTATCATTAATCCTGCATGATAAAAAAATTCTTGTGGCAAAATGTTTATAACAGGATCTTTTAAAGGATCAAATATCCAGTAATCATTATCAAACATTATTTCATGAAAAATTACAAATGTTTTATCAAAATTTATTAACATAGGTATTGAAACCAATATAGGTAATATTATTACTAACTTGGATGTTATATTTAAAAAGTCTATTTTCTTATTTTTTAAATTATAAACTATTCCTATTAAAGTTATTATAAATGAAAGTATTAATAACTTATTTACATTTAAAAATATTTCTTTCACTTCTTCAAAGTGTATTTTTCCTTCCCTTGAAGATTTTATTGTAGGTAACTCAAAATCACCTGATATTTTATTTAAATTATAATCTATCATATAATCATAATTAAGTTTTATCTCTTCTTTTGTTAAATTATTCATTTCATCTATATTTAAATAGTTTATATCAAAGTAATATAATTCTTTAAACGCAACAACTATTCTTATACTACACCCTATTATCAATAAACTAAAAAATATACAAAATATTATATTCATTGCTTTTTTCATAACTAACCCTACCTTATTATCAGTCTTAATTTATATTGTAATGGATTTTTATACATATTTTTACTTTTTTATATTAATTTAATTTTTTTATTTTTGATAATGAATTTCATTTGCATTATATCTTTTTTTATGTTATATTAATTACAGGCTCAATATATCACCAAGGGATTTGGAGAGATAATAACAATTAAATAATCTTTAACACGTGTACGTTCGATAATATATTTTAACCAATATATTCTCTGTTATATTTTATATAGCATATCCCCTTACACAAATTTTAATATTCTATTTTGTTAAAGTTATTAATTGTTTATATAGCCATAAAAATCTTTACACTAATTTATTATGTGTAAATTACACTAACTTCTTCTTAAGAGACCATGTTAACTACGTGGTCTCTTTTTTGATAATGAATTTCATTTGCATTAAATATTTATTTATGTTATAATAACCTTGGCTTTAAAAATTATCGCGGCAATTTTAATTTTTAAGGAGAGATAATTATGGCAAAAATGATGGGACCTAGATTTAAACAATGTAGGAGATTAGGACTAAATGTATGTGGTCATCCAAAAGCAATGGATAGAGCTACAAAAGGAACTTCTAGAGCTGATAAAAAGCTTTCACCTTACGGAACTCAGTTATTAGAAAAACAAAGATTAAAAGCTTATTACGGTGTATTAGAAAAGCAATTTTCAAACTATGTAAAAAAAGCTACTAAATCTAATGAATCTACTGGTACAGCACTTATTCAAATGCTTGAGTGTAGATTAGATAACTTAGTTTATAGATTAGGATTAGCTAGTTCTATAAGACAAGCTCGTCAAATGGTTGTTCATGGACATATTTTAGTTGATGGTAAAAAGGTTGATATACCTTCTTATGGTGTTTCTGTAGGACAAGTTATATCACTTAGAGCTAAGTCTCAAAATAATGTTATGTTTAAGGAAAGTTTCTTAAGTAATGCCCTTAGCCAATATGCTTATTTAAGTAAAGATGTAGATTCATTCTCAGGTACTTTAGTTAAAATACCTGAAAGAAATGAAGTACCAATTGAGATCAATGACATATTAGTTGTTGAATACTACTCAAAATTATAAAAAAAGTTAAAAAAAGTGTGGTAATTTAGTATGTTCGTGTAACTGGCGAGTATTGTGGGAATATAAATTTCATTCCATGCAAGATAAAGTACGTCTTGCAAATGGAATGAAATTTATATTTACCACATACTCGCTGGTTTACTCGTATACTATAAAATACCACACTACTTTTTTGGTTGAGAATAAAATAAATATAAGATTATCCTATTATTCCTATGTGTTCTAATAGTATTTTCACCCCCATACCTATTAATATTATTCCACCTGCTAATTCTGCTTTTGATTTATATTTTATTCCGAATACATTTCCTATTTTTACACCTATCATTGATAGTATAAATGTTACTATTCCTATAAATGTTACTGCTGGTACTATGTCTACTTGTAAAAATGCAAGTGTTATACCGACTGCTAATGCATCTATACTAGTAGCTATTGCTAATACACTCATATTTTTAAAGCTTAACATTTCTTTTTCACTTTGAACTGCTTCTATATCATCATCATCTTTACTTAAAGCTTCTTGTATCATTTTTAAACCTAAGTATCCTAAAAGTATGAATGCAATCCAATGATCCACGCTCATTATATAATCTTTAAATTGTAATCCTAAGAAATACCCTATTAAAGGCATTCCTGCCTGGAATCCTCCAAAATAAAGCCCTACTATACCCGAATTTTTTAAAGTAATTCTTCTCATTGAAAGCCCCTTACAAACAGAAACTGCAAAAGCATCCATCGACAGCCCAACCGCTAATACAAAAAGTTCAATTAAACTCATAAATCTTTCTCCTTAAAAAATAATATCTATTGTAATAATACAAAATTCATTTATATAATATGCCAACCTATCTAGCATAAAAAAAGACTTATCTACAGATATAGTATAACCCATATCTGTAGATAAGTCTCATTATTCAAAATAAAGCCAGATGGTAAAACCATCAGTATGTTGACCTTACTACACACTAAATAATAAAAGTGTGCCAACTACTCCCTTATCTATCTATATTATATTATATTAAACCACAATTTAATGCAACATACAAATAAATATTTATATCTAGTTTTTATTTATTTCTAACTTCCACCCAAAGAGTTTTAATACAAAGTACATTTAGTAAAACTCAGCGAAGGGTCGATGAGATATTGCAATTTATAATCTATTCGCAAGATACCTTTTGTCTTTCATAGATTATAAATGCAATACTCACCGCCCCGAAGCCACTTAACTAAACAATCTTAGTAGTAAAATCCTCTATATTCCATACATTATCAACTATATCCATATAGAATTCAGGTTCATGTGATACAAGTACTACAGTTCCTTTAAATTCTCTTATAGCTTTCTTTAACTCATCCTTAGCTTCAACATCTAAGTGATTTGTAGGTTCATCTAGTACTAATAAGTTTATGTCTTTTAACATTATCTTACATAACCTAACTTTAGCAGCTTCTCCCCCACTTAAAACTCTAACTTGACTTGTTATATGTTCATTTGATAAACCACACTTAGAAAGTGCTTGTCTAACTTCAAAGTTTGTAAGACCTGGGAATTCTGCCCAAACATCATCCATTGGAGTATTGTAGTTATCCTTAGAACTTTCTTGTTCAAAGTATCCTACTTCTAAGTAATCTCCTAATTCAACTTCTCCATCAAAAGGCTTTATTATTCCAAGTAAAGTCTTTAATAATGTAGACTTACCTATACCATTCATACCTTTTAATGCAACTTTTTTATTTCTTTCTAGTTCAAAATTAAGAGGCTTAGTTAATGGTTCATTATATCCTAATACTAAGTCTTTAGTTTTGAATATATATCTACTAGCCGCTCTAGCTTCTCTAAATTGGAATGTAGGCTTTATTTTTTCTTTTGGTCTTTCTAATATTTCCATCTTGTCAAGAATCTTTTGTCTACTGTTTGCCATACCACGAGTAGCAACTCTTGCTTTATTTCTAGCAACGAAATCTTCAAGTTTCTTTCTTTCTTCAACTTGTCTTTCGTATGCACTTTCTTCTTGACGTTTCTTTATTTCATTTAATCTTACGAATTCATCATAGTTACCTTTGTATCTATTTAACTCCCCATTTTCTAAGTGGTAAATTACATTACATGTATCATTTATAAATGGTATATCATGAGATACTAATATAAAACTATTTTCGTATTCTTGTAAATATCTAGTTAACCATACTATATGCTCTTCATCTAAATAGTTAGTAGGCTCGTCTAGGATTAATATAGTAGGATTTTCAAGTAGTAACTTAGTTAAAAGTACTTTTGTTCTTTGACCTCCACTTAGATCTGTTACGTCTCTATCTAATCCTATATCTCCAAGACCTAAACCATTTGCAACTTCTTGGATTTTTGCGTCTATCATATAGAAACCACTATTTTCAAGTATTGTTTGTATTTCAGCTGTATCTTCAAGAAGCTTAGTCATTTGATCTTCATCAGCTTCTCCCATTTTATCATACATACCTATCATTTCTTGTTCTAAATCAAACATAGGCTTAAAAGCATTTCTTAGTATATCTCTTATAGAGTTACCTTTTTCAAGAACTGAATGTTGATCTAAGTAACCAACAGTTGCTCTAGAAGACCACTTTATATTACCTGCATCAGGCATTAATTTTTTTGTTATTATATTTAAAAAGCTTGATTTCCCTTCTCCATTTGCCCCAACTAAAGCAATATGTTCACCTTTTTTTAATCTGAAAGAAACATTCTCTAGTATAGTTCTAGCTCCGAAACCATGACTTACGTTTTCTACTACTAGCATTGTCCACCTCTTCATTAATAGTTATTTTTCATTCTATATTATAATATATTCTTTTTTATCTTAAATCAAGTGTATGAAATATCCATATGTAATTTTATAAAAATTTAATGAATCAAGAGATATTAATTAACAAAAACTAGTCATATAAAATATAATTAATTAAATTTCTATTTTTTTGTTTTAAATTTAACGAATGTGGTATAAATATAATGTTAATATTTTATCAATTAGATTTTAAACAAATTATTTATAAATTTTAAAACCCATATGGAGGTAGTAATTATGAAAATTGTAGTTGTAGGATGTACTCATGCAGGAACTGCTGCTGTTGTAAATATGAAAGAACTTTATCCAGATAGTCAAATAACTATTTATGAAAAAAATGATAATATATCATTCTTATCTTGTGGTATAGCTTTAAGTGTTGGAAATGTTGTTACTGAACCGGAAAAATTATTTTATAACTCTCCAGATAACTTAGCTTCTCAAGGTATAGTTACAAATATGAAACATGAAGTTTTAGATATAGATTTTGATAATAAAAAACTATCAGTTAAAAATTTAGTTACTAATGAAATCATAGAAGATAGTTATGATAAATTAGTTCTAACTTTAGGTTCTTGGCCTATAGTGCCTAAATTTGAGGGTGGCAATTTAGAAAATATACTTCTTTGTAAAAACTATGATCATGCTAAAACTATAATAGAAAAATCTAAAAATGCTAAAAATGTTGTAGTTATAGGTGCTGGTTATATAGGAGTTGAACTTGCTGAAGCCTTCGAAATGAGAAATAAAAATGTTACTCTTATAGATGCTGAAAACAGAATAATGGCCAAATATCTAGATAAAGAATTTACAGATATAGCTCAAGAAGAATTCACTAAAAGAGGCGTTAATTTAGTTCTTGGACAAAAAGTTCAAAAATTTGAAGGTACTGATAAAGTTTCTAAAGTTGTAACAGATAAAGGTGAATTTGAAGCTGATTTAGTTGTATTATGTATAGGTTTTGCACCTAATACTAAATTAGTAAAAGGAAAACTAGATACACTATCTAATGGAGCTATAATAATAGATGAATATATGAGAACTAGCAAAGAAGATGTGTTTGCTGCAGGAGATTGCTGTGTTGTTAGATACAATCCAGCTAATGAAAATAGATATATACCTTTAGCTACTAATGCAGTTAGAATGGGTACTTTAGTTGCTAAAAATCTAGTTAAACCAACTTTAAAATACATGGGTACTCAGGGTACTTCTGGAATAAAAATTTATGACTTATGTATTGCTTCAACTGGACTTACTGAAGAAGTTGCTAAAAGCACTACATCTTTAAATGTTGCTTCAGTTACTGCAGTTGATAATTACAGACCTGAATTTATGCCTACATTTGAAGAAGCTAAATTAAAATTAGTATACGATAAAGACACTAGAAAAGTAGTTGGTGGTCAAATTATTTCTAAGATAGATTTAACTCAATTTATGAATACTTTATCTGTTGTTATTCAAAACGAAATGACTGTTGAAGAGCTAGCTATGACTGACTTCTTCTTCCAGCCTCATTTTAATAAACCATGGAGTTTATTAAATACTGCTGCTCTTATGGCTTTATAAAAAATCGTTAGCTAGTATCTGTTATTAGCTAGTATATAAATAAAAAAATCCTGATATGCAACTGCAAGAATGTTGCATATATCAGGATTTTTTATTTTACATTAATTTAAGTAGTAAAATACATCATCATAAAACATTAGTAGGCATCCCGCTGTACTTCTTTGCGATACTGTAATCGCCTTTGTTGCTATTAGATAAAACTTTGTTGTTAAATCATTTATATCTCTATACATATAATCTAGGTCTAGTCCTAAGTTTGAATTATGATCCACATATTCTTCTATTGAGTTTAATAATATAGGTTTATCCTCAGTTCTAAATCTTCTCATTTTTTTGTAGTTCGCTTTTACATATACTTCAAATTGTCTATGATTATCCAATAACTTTCCCTTGGCATGTTGTGGTATAGTTAAATCTTGTACTATATGACATGCCGCTCCAAGATAGAACATAGCTCTTTCATAGTTCCCTAAACTTATATATTTTAACGCTCTATTGTAATAACTTAAAGTTACTGACATTGCATTATCATCATATCCAAACTTTCCTTTTTGTAATTTAGGATTATAAAAATGATGATAACATTTAAAATCCTGATCTGCCCATACTAATCCTTGATTTATTTGTGCCTCATATTTTTTAAAAAATTCGTATTCTTCTTCATATCCGTTTACTTTTAATATATTTAATGCATTCTTTTGTATAAATATATGCACTTCACAATCTGTTTTAATTATAGTCCTTTTTATAGGAGCCACAACTTTAAAAGTATTAGTTAATGCAGTTGCATATACACTTTCTAAAGTATCCTTCATTTATATCACCTAACGTCATTTAGTCTTAAAATATTCATCTACTCCATCTGCAATACTTTGCATTAATTTTCTTTGATAGTCAGGATTAGACATCATTTTGTCTTCATTATAATTACTCATAAAGCCCATTTCAACTAATACTGCTGGTACTTTAGACCAATTAAATCCAGTTAAGTCACCACGTTGAAAAACTCCATTTATTTGTATTCCTGAATTTTTCATACTGCTCCTAATTAATTCCGCACACTTATTACTCTCTTCATATATAGAGGATGTGTATCTTCCACCTTCCTCTGGAATTAATATTGATGCTCCTGTTTTAGATGAATTGTCTATACTATCAGCATGAATTCTAACTACCAAATTTGCATTTTTATCATTTGCAAAAATTGCTCTCTCACTATTACTAATATTTACATCATGGCTTTCTCTAGTCATTATGATATTATAGCCTTTACCTTCTAATATATGTTTTAAAACTGTAGATGCTTCTAAATTTAGAACATATTCTGGCTTTTTAGTTGCTACGCCTTCTGTACCAGATGAAACTCTTGCTTTTTGATATCCTGAACCTGGCCCTACTGGTTCTAAGTTTGGATCACCTTTTTCTTGATGTCCGGGATCTATACATATTAAATATTTTGAATTATCTTTTATACTATTTTCATCATCTTTTTCTGATGTAGGTTTTTTATCCTCGACCTTTTGTTCTCTATTTTTATCTTTATCGTTATCTATTCCCTTACTTATTAACCCTGTTGCTTTGTAAAGACTATTTAATGGGTCTGATGTACCTATAAGAATTATTCCCATAGCTATTATTGCCATTATTATCACTCTATATTTTTTCATTTTATTCTCCTTTCACTTTTAAATTTGTATAAAGTTATTTTCTAGTTTATTCTCCCCAGATTATTTAAATTTTATTTTTACTTAGTTTTTCATTTATATTTGCTATTTAATGCATATATATTTATATATCGTAAATTTAGGTGGTGAGATTAAAAGTATGCCTAAAAATGTATCTTCGTCTAATAATAGATGCTATAAAAAAAAAATAATCAAAAGAAGTAACTCTAATAATACATCTACAAGTCAAACTAGTAGTACTTGTAATAATCAAACAAACGAAAATAATTCTAACTCTAATGATGGTAATAATGGTAGTTCTAACTCTAATTCAAATAGTTCTAGTAATACTAGTAATAATTCTAATGGCTTTAATAATAATAACGGTAATAGTAATAATGATGATAGCAGTGATTCAAAGCTTTGTTGTTTTGGATATTTAGATTACATAGTTCTAGCCTCTACTCTAGCAGTTGCTTTAGCTGAGGAATTAAATGTTAATGATTTGAATATATTATCTACTTTTTTAGCAGTGTTATCAGATGAGCTTGCCTTAGTCTCCTCAGTTAAAAGTTGTAATCCTGATAGTTCAGACGAGGTATTTGTTCCTCCTATTCCAGACGTAGCTATTACACGAGCTTCAAAAAAAAATAAAACTCGAATAAAGAAAGTTACTAGAAGAAAAATAAAAAAGAAATAAATACACTTTCAAAAAATTTAAAGTGTTTTATTTCTTTTTTTATTACACTAATTGAAAATGCTTTATTTATAAATATCCTTTGTTTTTTTTTGAAAAGTACGGTTTTATTGAATCTCTTTTCCAAGGATTAAAACTTAATTAATGTGCACTATAATATTAAAGCACCATTAATCATCAAAGTTGCTCAGAAAGAAGGTGTTTTATGATTAATAAAAATTTCAATATAAAAAATTTAAAGATTAAGTCAAAAATTATAATTTTTTCATGTTTATTATTTTGCTTATATTCTTTGCCAAATAGTTTTATTTATGCACAAAATGCCGATAAATTAGATACAGAGTATTTAGTTCCAATGGGCAACGTGTTACAAATTGATGCAGAATTAAAAACTATTATAGTAAGAAATGAAGTTGAAAATTGTCCATTACAAATTGGTGATGCAATCTTAAAATTACAAGATAAACCTATAAGTAATTATGGTGAATTTTCATCTATACTTTATTCTCTACCAAAAGATAGTGATGTTTCCATTTTAGTAAATAGAGGAGGAAACACTCTAAGTATTAAATGTAATAAAGAAATTTTAGAAAAAATTAACTTCAACAATTTAATTTCCGGATTTGCTACTTTAACCTATATTGATTGTAATAATAAAGAATTTGCAGCTGTTGGTCATCCTATAAATGTAGGTAACTCAAAAAGGATAGCTATAAAAGATGGCTCAATATCTACTACAACTGATATTACAATTCAAAAGTCTTGTAAAGGTAGCGTTGGTTGTATAAATGCAAGACGTGACTTTACCGTTGGACATTTTACAAAAAATGATAACTACGGAATAAAAGGGAGTATAGATAATTTAGATACTTCAAAATTAAAAAAATATAAAGTAGCCTCTCTAGATGAAGTTAAGTTAGGAAAAGCTCAAATAATTTTACAAAATCAATTTAATGTTTGTCAAAAATATAATATAGAAATAATTGGAATCGAAAACCAAAGAACTCCTAGCCCTAAAACATTTAAAATACGTATTGTTGATAAAGATTTACTAGGATTAACAGGAGGTATTGTTCAAGGAATGAGTGGTACTCCTATAGTACAAGGAAATAAAATAATCGGTGCTGTATCTCACGCAGTTGAAAAT
The DNA here is from genome assembly GCA_900604495.1 of Desulfovibrio sp. Marseille-P6017. Next base: position 117,417 of record UWOR01000004.1, read on the forward strand.
GATCCATCTATAGGTTATGGTGTTTTTATTGGATGGATTATGAATAATTAAATACGCATTATATATATCTTCTATTTATAAGGGATGTAAAAATTAAAATTTAAACATCCCTTATATTTTTTAATTATTTTTATTGTTTGTTGTATTATTTAAATTTGGTATCACGCTTTGCACTCCTGTTTCAGGTATATTTACATAACTTTGTGGAACATCCCCTACTATTATAGTTTCACATACAGGTATTTGTACATTAACTTCTTGAGTTGAAGTTGTCAGTGGAATTACAACTTTTACCTTCGTATTTGCTTCTATATAAATAGTATGTCTAGTTTGATTTATTCCAGATGATTCAAATTTGGTTTTAAAATCTACAGATACTGTTCCTATTGGCTCAATTGATACTTTTATTTGTGGACCATATTTTGCTAGTATAGGGCTTCCTAAAGCTGTTCCAATAGGAATATATGAACTTGTAGATTTAATCTTTTTTAATTCATCTTGTATTTCTAGTGCTATATCTGATGCCAACGAATTCATTAATACAGTATTAGCTTGTAGCATGGTTATTTTCCCTTCAGAATCCATTTGAACGTTTACTAAATCAGTATAATTTATTTGTCCTTTTACAACTTCTGATACTGATTTATTTATAGACTTATTTGCAATCTCAAGTGCTTTTGTTTCAGCAAGTACTGTAATTGTTGGTCGTAATGTTCTATCTATGTATAAAAAACTTCCTATAAAAAAAGAAAGTATAAATAGTAATAAAAATATTATTCCTGTCTTTTTATATTTATTCAATTAATCACCCCCATAATAGTTTATGCCTTATTAATATTTGACCTTAACATAAAAATTATAATATTAGTAAAAAATAATAATATAATTTATATGTAGGTAGAAAGTTAAGTAATTTAACTTATATACTGTAAGTAGACATATAAAAAGTAATATAAGTTACACTATATTCATTTTTATGTATATTTTACAAAAACATCGCTATATATGTTATAATATTGCATTAAGTAAGGAGGTTTAACTTATGAGCAATGGCAATAATGAAGATCAAAATAAAATAAGAAGAAAAAAGGTTAGTTCCTCTAATAACCCTACTAAGACTACTACTAACTCTACTCAAAATGATAGTAGTAGCAGATCAAAGTCTAGAAAATCAAATAATAAAAAAGATAAATTTAGATTTTTTAGGTTAACAGGTGTATTTATTTTAGCCTTGTTAGTAGTTGGTGCAGCGGCAGGAACTGGATTAGTATTCTCTTCTCTGAGAAATGTAGAGCCAGTTACAAAAGCTCTTTTAGATGAGAAAACTTATCAAACAACAAAAATTTATTATGCTGATGGATCACTTTTATCAAATGCTCCAAGCACAAATAAAAAAGAACCAGTATCACTAGATGATATGTCTGATCACTTAAAAAATGCTATAGTTGCTATAGAAGATGAACGTTTCTATGAGCATAGCGGTGTAGACATAAAGGGGCTTTTCAGATCTGCTGTTAAAACTTTATTAGGAAAAACACAAGGTGGTAGTACAATACCAATGCAGGTTTCAAAAATGCTACTAACATCTTCAGAACAAACTTTACCTCGTAAGGTAAAAGATATTTATTATGCATATGAAATGAGTAAAACTTTATCTAAAGACGAAATATTAGAAGCTTATTTAAATAACTTCTTCGTTGGAAGAGGGCTTATTGGAGCACAAGCAGGTGCTCATGGTTACTTTAGTAAAGATGCCAGTGAATTAAGTTTAGCAGAATCAGCTTTACTTGCAGGTTCTACTAAAAATCCATCTGCGTACTCTGCTTATATTCCAGACAAGCTAAATGGAAGTGAAACTAAAGAAGATTTAGAAAATAGATTATTATTCTATACAAATACTACAGATGATAATTGGGATGATCCAACTGATGTTGACTTTAACATTATAGATAAGCTTTATTATGACTGGAAACTTATTGATACAGATACACATACTCAGTTAAAGAAAGGTACGTTAATAGTTAGAAAAGCTGTTAATAATTCTAAGGCTAAACAAAGACAAGAAGTTGTTTTAGCTAAAATGTTAGAGTTAGGATACATAACACAAGAAGAACATGATAAGGCTGTAGCAGAAGAAATAAAAATTTGTTTACCTAAAACAGAGGATACTGTAGTTACATCAGTACAAGACCTTATAGAGTCTGAGGTTATTAGCGCTTTAATGAATCAAGGACATACTTGGGATGAAGCTGATAACTTATTCCGTAATGGTGGTTTAAACATATACACTACTATAGATTCTAGTATGCAAGATATATTAGAAGGCGAATATGAAAATACTAATAACTTCCCTGGAACAAAATATATAAATGGTATACCTCAACCTCAATCTGCAATGGTTATATTAGACTATAAAACTGGACAAATTAAAGCTTTAGTTGGTGGTAGAAACATAAAAGGAAGAAAAACTCTTAATAGAGCTACAACCGCTCAGCAACCTGGTTCTACTATAAAACCACTATCAGTTTATACTCCAGCTATAGATACTTTAGAAATTACCCAAGCAGACTCACTAAGTGATGCTAGAGGTGGATATAAATTTAGCCAAAATAACAAATGGAATCCAGCTACTACAACTGCAGGAAGCGGATATATGACACTTCGTAAAGCTCTTGCTTATTCTTCAAATACAATCGCTATTAAAACAGCTGAAATGCTAGGCGATAGTTACGAAGAATGTGTAGATATAATGCTTGATTATTTAAAGAACTTTGGAATTACAACTTTAAAAGATAGTAAAACTGGTGATATAAATGAAGGAGATAGACGTTTCCCTGCCTTAACATTAGGTGGTATGACATACGGTGTATCTCCACTAGAGATGGCTTCTGCATATGGTACACTTGCTAATAGCGGTGTATATATAGAGCCAACTATATTTACAACTATAACAACTTACGATGGACAATTATTAGTAAAAGCTACTCCAGATGAACACAAAGTTGTATCTGAGGATGTGGCTTACGTTATAACTGATATGCTAAAATCTGTTATAACTGAAGGTATCGGTGGTTCAGCTGCTATCGGTGGAGGTATCGAGGTTGCTGGTAAAACAGGTACTACTAACGGTAAGTTAGATGCTTGGTTTGTCGGATATACTCCATATTACGTTGCATCAACTTATATAGGTGATGATGCTGGTACAAAAGACCCTAATACTGGTGAAACAATAGCACGTAGAGGTGTTGATGGAAGTAGTGGTACAGCTGCTAGATTATGGTCTGCAGTTATGAAGAAAGTTCATTCTGGGCTTACAAAAGCAAGCTTTACAGTACCTTCTAACATCTATTTCTCAAATATAAACTTAATAGATGGAGGAACATCTTCAGGTGGTGCAAGAGCTGCATTTATAAATGGAACTTCTCCTAGAAGAGTAAGCTCTTACCAAACTCAGACAAATACACAAGATGAAGATGTAGAAGAAGAACCAGATAATACTGATGACACAGCTTCTGATCCTCCAGATAATGAAGGTGGAACAACTACACCTCCATCTGATACTAATACAGATACTGGTGCAAACAACGGTACTGGTACTGGTAATGGTACTACTGATAATGGAACAAATAATGGTGCTGGTAATGGTACTACTGGCGGTACTGACGCTGGTACAAACAACGGCACTGGTAATGGTGCTACTGATAACGGTGGAACAGAACCTATACCTCCAGCTCAATAGAAAACTTATAAATATTAGATATAATGATAAAAGCGATAAACTAAATTTAGTTTATCGCTTTTTGATTATTTAAATATAATTTAAATTTTATGGCTTAGCCTTTGGATTAAAAATTACAGCCATACTATAACCAAAGAAGATAGCAGCAGCTATACCACCTGCAGTAGCTATTGTTCCACCTGTAAAGACTCCTAAAAGTCCATTTTCTCCTATGCCTTTTATAACACCTTTTGCCAATGAATAACCAAATCCTATTAAAGGAACTGTAGCTCCAGCACCTCCAAAATCAACTATAGGTTCATATATACCTAAGAATGTTAATATAACTCCACTAGTTACATAAGTTACCATTACATAAGGTGTCTGCATTTTAAAATAGTCCATCATTATCTGAGCTATTAAACAAATTGTTCCTCCAACAAGGAATACCTTAATATAATCCATTATCAAGAAAATCACCTCCTATTCATTAACTATTACAACTGCATTTGCTATACAAGGTATAGTTTGCTTTTGCAATGTACTATTTGGTGATAACATAGCTCCAGTTGATACTAGCATTACTTTATTGAATTCTTTCTTTTTTAACTTATCATAGATATATCCAGAAAATACTGCTGCTGAACATCCACATCCACTTCCTCCACAGTGAACATCTTGTTCTTTTAAATTAAATATTTCTAATCCACAATCTGTATATACTTTTGATATATCTAGGTTTTTATCTTTTAGTAAGTCTAAAGTTATAGTCTTACCTACTGTTCCTAAATCACCTGTTGCAATTAAATCAAAACTATTTGGATCATCATTTGTATCATTAAAATATGCTAATATTGTATCTACAGCTGCTGGAGCCATAGCTGCGCCCATATTATTTCCATCTTTTATTCCCTTATCTATAATTTTACCTATTGTTACATATTTAATCTTAGGAGCATCGCCATGATCAGATAATAGTACACATCCAGCTCCAGTAACTGTCCATTGAGCAGTCATAGGTTTTTGAGTTCCTAACTCTAATGGATATCTAAATTGTCTTTCAGCTGTACAGTAATGACTACAAGTTCCTGCTAATATATTTTGAGCAAAACCTCCATCTATTAACATAGCTCCAAGACACATACTTTGAGCCATAGTAGAACATGCTCCATAAACTCCAATAAAAGGTACGTCTAAATCTCTTGCTGCAAAAGAAAATGGCCATATCTGATTAATTAAATCTCCACCTATAAGATAATTTATTTCCTTCATACCTTTATCTGATTTTTTTACAGCTAATTCTATAGTGTCTTTCATCATCTTGCATTCTGCTAATTCCCAAGTTTTTTCACCATCTAAATCATCATCTAAAATTTTATCAAAATAATCTCTAAGTGGACCTTTAGCTTCTTTAGGTCCAACTATTGATGCGGTACTAATTATAGCTGGTTTATGTTGCAATTCTACTGTTCTCTTTCCAATTCTTTTATTCTTCATTGTCTCACTCCTTACCACTGAATAAATTAAATAAACATTTTAACTAAATAATAAACAAATCCAAATAATATAGAAGAACCTATTCCATAAACTAATACAGGGCCTGCAATTTTAAACATATTTGCTCCAACACCTAATACATATCCCTCTCTCTTAAATTCCATAGCTGGAGATACTATAGAGTTTGCAAATCCAGTTATAGGTATAATTGACCCGGCTCCTGCCCTCTTTCCAAGTAAATCATAAACACCTAGACCAGTAAGAAAAGATCCTAGAAAGACTAATGTTATCGATGTTGCTGAAGATGCAGCTAGTTTGTCCAAATTTACAACATTACTAAAAAAATCATTAATTCCTTGTCCTACCATACAAATTAATCCACCTATTATAAATGCAAGAATATAATTTTTTATATACGTAGGTTTAGGACTTATCTCATCGACATATTTATTATAGTCATCTTTTTTTCCCATAATTACTACCTCCTTATATTATTGCCCATCCTAAAAGAGATCCTATTACTTTGCCTATCATCAAGGATATTACTACATATTTTAAATAATTCTTTGGTAGTTTTAAGCGTCTTGATATAACGGGAATATAATATATTACCTCAGTTAATCCAGAACTTAAAAAACCTAAAAATACACCATAAGATAATCCTGAAATTATAGTTATTACCCTACCTTGATGTATTCCTAAATTATGAAGTGATAGTATGCTACCTATGAATGTACCTATTACTAATAAATTTTCATATACGCTTATAAACTGTTTTGTATTTGTAACATGAGATATTCTAGGTACAATACCTATTAAAATAAGTATTGATATTACTCCAGCTCCAACGATTATTCCCGATGATATTCCATAAACCACTAAAAAAAATTTCACATTATTCTTCCTTACCTCTTAATTGATTTTCTATTTCCTTGTTCAAAGAAACCATCTTCAACTCCATAGGACTAGGCTCGTATTTTGAATAATTGGGAATAAATTTATTAAAAAACATAGCCACACCTATACCAATTCCTATTGAGTATGGAATTTGAAAGTATGGCAAATATTTTTTAGCATCTTTAGTTAATACTTCTACCATTTTATATTGAGATGAATACATATTTACATCTGCATGAAAATTCATAATTCCCATAATAGACCCCATAAATACTATTATTGATACTATTACTACTCTTATGTATTTAGTTCTATCTTTTTTAAATTTGTCAAAAAAGATAACTATATCATCACATTTCAAAAAGTTTATACTTACCATTGGTAGATTTTCATTTATCCTTTCTATAATTTCACCTAAATGTATAACATCATATTTTAAGTCATTATCTTTATACTCTCTTATACATATCTCATTTATTGTTGCATCTTTATTTTTAGGATAAACTTCATAAATATCTTTAATATATATATTCTTTGTATTTGAATGAAAAGGTTTTAACTTTTTAGGTATTAAGTAAATATAATCCATAGTTTGCACCCTCCCTTTATTTCTATTATTTGTTATATAAAAAAAAATAAACCTTATTTTTATATAGCTAATTATTAGTATTGCACTAATCATAAATAACTATTAAAAGGTTTATTTTTGTATTTAATATTAATTTTTATTAACTAATATAAGATTTTAATTTCGACAGTACTTTTTTCTCTATTCTAGAAACTTGAACTTGAGATATATTTAATATATCTCCTATTTCACTTTGTGTTTTATCTTCAAAATATCTAAGAACAATAATTTGTCTCTCTCTTTTTTCTAGCTTATTAAGAACTTGCTTAAGAAGTAAATTATCAATTAACTTCTCTTCTTCATTCTCACCCTTTAAGCTTATTTTATCAATTAAACATATTGGAGATCCTTCTTCTTCATGAATTACTCCATGTAAATATTCAACTGAAAAGTTTGCTTCCATAGCCATTACTAAATCTTCTTTTTCAACATCTAGTTCCTTAGCTATTTCATCTACAGTAGGCTCTCTTCCTAATTTTTTAGTTAAAATTTCTTTTTGTGATTTTGCTTTTATAGCTGTTTGCTTTAATGATCTAGAAACTTTAACCATCCCGTCATCTCTTAGATATCTTTTTATCTCTCCTAATATCATTGGAACAGCATATGTAGAAAATTTCACATTAAATTTAGGATCAAATTTATATATAGATTTAATAAGGCCTATTGAGCCTAATTGGAATAAATCATCTCTATCATATCCTATATTAGAAAACTTAGATATTACACTTCTAACTAATCCTAAATTATTTTTTATTAAAATTTCTTTGGCTTCTTCATCATTTTCATTTTGAACCTTTTTTATTAAATCTAACGTCTCTTCATGGCTGAGTAATTTCTTTTTTTCTTCTTTATTTGCAGTTATCCCCATAATAAAACCTCTATTCTTTTTGGATTTTATTTAGGTAAGTTTATATTTTTTAGCATAATAACTTTTGTACCTTCATTTTTTATAGAACTTACCTTTACATCATCCATAAAGCTTTCCATAACAGAAAATCCCATTCCTGATCTCTCAAGCTCTGGCTTTGACGTATATAACGGTTGCATAGCCAAATCTACATCTTCTATTCCATTCCCTTTATCTTCAACTATAATCTCTATCTTATTGCCTTCTAATTTACATTTTAAATATACAAACTTGGACTCATCTTCATCATAACCATGTATGATAGCATTTGTTACAGCTTCTGATACAGCTGTCTTTATGTCCGCTATTTCGTCTAAAGTAGGATCTAACTTTGCTGCAAAAGATGCTGCTATAACTCTAGCTAAACTTTCATTTTCAGATTTAGCAGAAAACTTAACTTCCATAATATTACTCATAAACATTTCCCCCTTACAAAGAACTTAATGCTTCTTCATATGTACTGCAAACTTTTATAATTTTGTTCATTCCTGATAAATCAAAAACCTTTTTTACTCTAGGACTTATGTTTATAACTGATACAGTACCTTTTTCACTTGATATTTTTTTATATCTACCTATTATCACACCTATTCCTGAAGAATCCATGAAGTTAATATTTTCAAAATCAAAAACTATATTTTTAACTGATCTTGTCATTAAAATATCATCAATTTCTTCTCTTATAGCACCTGCTATATGATGATCTAATTCTGTCATCTCAAATTTAACTAGCAAGTTTTTATTATTCAAAGAATATTTTACCATTATTTGTCCCCCCTAATTAAAATTCATCTTAAAGTAAATAATCAAAACTCCAATGATAATCAATTCTATTAGATTAATTTTTTATCCTTCAATGAATTTTAACTAGTTTTGTTTTATTATGTCTACTAAAGTTTCATTATATGTTACTTGTCCTCCTAAATCTGATACACCGCTATTTGTAACAAAATTAGGGTTGCCATGTTTTTTCCACCAACCTACATACATTAAAATAGTATTATCACCTATATTGTCATTAATTTTTATTTGTACATTAATTTTACCATTCCTGGATTGAAGGCAAACAATCTCATCATCGGCTATATTCCTAATTATTGCCATATTTTTATTAATATATGCCTTAGAAATTCCTTTTTTATCCATATAATGTTGACTAAATAAAGTATCTTTATGGTGAGTTGTTATTAATCGTAATTTCTTACCCTCTAAATTTTCTGGCGGAATATATGTTGGAATAGGTGTTAACCCCAAATCTTGTATCTTTTCTGAATATAATTCATATTTTCCTGATATAGTATCAAACTTCTTATCTTTCCATGGAATATCCTTATATACAGTTATATAATCATTTTTTATTCTATCAAGATTTATTTCTTTATCCACAGATTTTAGAGGTTCTATAACTTTATTTAAATACTCCTTTTTAGATACTTGTGGATACTCTTTTATATTCATATATTTAGCTAATTCTCTAAAGAAATAATACTCATCCATAAGTTTATTACTTGGTTCTATCACCTTTTCATTGTAAGTTATATAAGGATTACACATAGAGCTAAACAGTAAATCTTCACTTTCAAGAGTACTTGAACAAGGAATAAATAAATCGCATTTTTGAGCTGTATCAGTCATAAATATATCAAAACAAACCTTGAAATCAATAGACTCAAATGACTTTTCTAATTTATTTAGATTAGGCAACTGATTTAGCAAATTACTTTTTACAATTACAGCCATCTTTATGAAAGCGTTATTCACATTATCCACCATATCTCTATATGAATTGTCAATAAATTCACTCAAATTGTGCACATATACCTCTCTATTTTGTGCATAACTGTTACTATCGTATGGATCAGTTTTTAATACACTTGGATATAATTTGTTAGCATAATTAATACCTCCACCTATATGTCCAATTTGTCCTGTAATGGCTCCCAATGCATCAATTGCTCTAATTGTATTTCCTCCATTTTTATATTTTTGAAGTCCATATCCTAACCAAATAGAGCTATATTTTTCACTATAGATTTTAGCTAACTCATTTATAATATCTAAATCTACCCCGCATTCTGTGGATAAGTAATTTAATTCTAGTGTATTTAAATATGATTTATACTCTTCATAACCTAATACACATGAATCTATATAATCTTTATCCACAAGATTATCTTCTATGATAATTTTAGCAATAGCCATAGCTAATGCTCCATCAGTTCCTGGATTTAATTGAATATGATAATCAGCTATATTGGCTGTATGCGTTTTAATTGGATCTATAACAATTACCCTACTCCCATTTGATTTAGCTTGTTGTAATATTTGCATAGTATGAATAGTTGTATACGCAGGATTTTTTCCCCATATAAATATATTCTTGCTATTTTTCATATCTTCAAGACTATGGCTTTTAACATTTCCAAAATCATACTCTTGAGCTTTAATACCTGCACTCCAACAGGGTCCTCCCTTTTGCTTAGTAACTCCACCATAAAAATTAAAAAATATATCACCAATTGATTTTAATAGTGATCCATTTCCATACTGCTCATAATATAAAACTGATTTTGATCCATAATTATCCTTATAAAAATTTAACTTGTCAGACATTATTTTTATAGCTTCTTCAAAGCTAATTTCCTTCCAGTTTCCATCCACTTTTAATAGCGGATTATAAATTCTATTTGGATGATTTAATCTATCTAAATGAGCTCTCCCTTTATTACAAATAAACCCTTTAGTAAAAGGATGATTTTTATCACCTTCTATTTTAACAACTTTTCCTTCATCCACATAAACATTCATTCTACAAGCATCAAAACAATCTAATGTACAACCTGTACTAAAAACCTTCATGCAAAACCTCCTGTCATATCATTTTAGTTTTAAGTATACATTATTTTTATTTTATATTCTTTCTTAAATACAAATTTTCAGTGTTATTAATAAAAAAGGCGTAAATATAATTTATATTTACACCTCTTAAATACTAACTCTAAAAAATTACTTCTTTCTTCTAGAGTTTGCTTTTTCTATATTAACTTTATTTCCTTTTATTTTTATATCTTTAACGCTTTCTAATACCTTTTTAACATTTTGCTTTGGTACTTCAACGAAAGTATATTTATCATATATATCTATAGTTCCTATTAATTTACCAGATATTCCAGCTTCACCAGCTATAGCACCTAATATATCTTTAGCTTGAACTCTTTGGCTTCTACCAACATTTATAAATAGTCTAACCATACCTTCTTTAGCACCAGTGTCTCCACCTTTACGGTCTCTTCTATCTCTATTTCTATCTCTTGATGGTTCTTCTATTATTTCTTGTTTTTCTTCATCACCTAAAGCTAATTTAACTAAAGCTGCTGCTACATCTATTATTTCAACTTCAGACTCATTACAGAATCCTTCTAACCATTGTAATTGCTTAGTTAAGTTACCTTCATCCATTACACCTTTAACTTTATGGAAGAATGCACTTACTTTCTTTTCTTCAACATCTGCTACAGATGGTATACTATGCTTAACTAATTTAGCTTTAGTATATCTTTCTATATCTCTCATTTTTCTCATTTCTTTTCCAAATACGAAACTGAAAGATACTCCTGTTCTACCAGCACGACCAGTTCTACCTATTCTGTGTACATAGTATTCTTCATCTTGTGGTAAATCATAGTTAAATACCGCTTCAACATCATCTACATCTATACCTCTAGCTGCAACGTCTGTAGCAACTAATATATCTATAGTTCCTTGTCTAAACTTATCCATTACTATATCTCTTTGAGTTTGCTTTAAGTCCCCATGTAGAGCATCTGCAAAGTATCCTCTAGCTTGTAACTCACTTACTAATTCATCAGCACCTCTTTTTGTATTAGTAAATACAACTGATAATTTAGGGTTATATACATCTATTAATCTACATAAAACTTCTAATTTATTAGAGTTTCTAGTTTCTATATAGTATTGAGATATATTTGGTACAGTTATTTCTTTTCTTACTATTCTTATATGTTCTGGGTCATTTTGATATTTTCTAGTTAAATCTAATATTCCCTTTGGCATAGTAGCTGAGAAGAAAGTAGTTTGTCTATTTTCAGGAGTTTTATTTAATATCATTTCTATATCTTCTCTGAATCCCATATCTAACATTTCATCAGCTTCATCTAATATAAGCATTTTAACATTGTCCATTTTTAATGTTTTTCTGTTTATATGATCTATTACACGTCCTGGAGTTCCTATTACTATTTGTACTCCACCTTTTAATGATTTTATTTGTCTATCTATTGGTTGTCCACCATAAACTGGTAATGATTTTATTCCGTGCATGTACTTAGATAATTTTTTTATTTCTTTCGATACCTGAATTGCAAGTTCTCTTGTTGGACAAAGCACTACTGCTTGTAAGCTTTTATCTTCAGGATCAACAGTTTCTAATACAGGTATACTAAACGCAGCTGTTTTTCCCGTTCCAGTTTGCGCTTGCCCTATAACATCTTTCCCTGATAATATTACAGGTATTGATTGTGATTGTATTGGTGATGGCTCCTCAAACCCCATATCTGCTATTGCTCTTTTTATACTGTCGCTAATTGGTAAATCTTCAAATTTAGTTATATTCATATATTGTTTCCTTTCCGTAATCAATTTATATTAACCTATCCATTATATATTTATTTCAGTTAATATGCAATTAGTATTTTACCTCTTTATATATGTATTATGTACAATTTGAGGAACCTTATAATTTAAATATGTAATATTTTACTTTTATTAATTTAAATTATGCCATGTACATGAAGTATAAAGTAACTATATATGATCCATAAATTAGTAATAACATCAATCCTTGTAACCTATATATTTTGTTATTTTTAATTGTAGGAAGTATAAGCATTAAAACTAAAGCTATCATAAAAGGATAATCTATTGATGAGTTTTGAGATAATATAGGTATATCATTTACCACTGATGATAAAGATATAACTGATGTTATATTAAGTATATTAGCTCCAAGTACATTACCAACAGAAATAGCATGATGTTTCTTTTTTATTGCTGTTAGTGATGATACCAATTCTGGTAAAGATGTTCCAAGAGCTATTATAGTTAAACTTATAATCCCTTCTGGTATGCCTATCATCTTAGCTATATCTGATCCATTATCTACTAATAATCTTGATCCTATTACCATCATAGCTAATCCTAGTAAGAACAATATTATTGTTTTGGCTAATTCTCCTTTTTTAAATCCATTTGCGTTAGCTGATGAACTACTGATATTATCACTTCTTACCGGTCTAGATACAACACTCTTATAGTTGTTATACATAAATATAGCTAAGATTGCTAAAAGTACTATAGAATCTATTCCACTTATACCTCCATCTAGACCAGATATAATTAATGCTAAAATTGAAATTAATAATAATGTAGATTTTGATATAAACATTTTTCTTTCAACTTTAAATGGACTTATAAGCGCAACTAGTCCTAATATTAAACCTGTGTTACATATTATAGATCCAACTGCATTTCCTAGACTCATAGTAGTTTGATTATTTATAGAAGCACATAATGATACTGTAAGTTCTGGAAGTGTTGTCGCAAAACTAACTATAGTAGCTCCTAATACAAGTTCTGATATATGAGTTTTCTTCCCTATTTCTACTGTACAATTTATAAAAATATCTGCACCTTTAGTTATTAATACAAATCCTATTAAAAATAAAACTATTGTTATTAACACAAAATCCCCTCCCCTCATATTTAATAGTTATTCAGTTTTGTCCAATATATGCCAAATTAATATTTATATAGTTAATGTATTTTCAAAAAATTTTTTATATTTTCTAAATATTATAATATTTTTGTTTTAATACCAAAAAATAGGGGTATCTATATAACATAGAAATTAATAATAAAAAATACAGGTATAGACCTTATACTTTTAATTAAATATAAATACAAAATTACTTATAAATTTTGTATACAAAATACTAAATATATGGTATTATCTAATTGTTAAAAATAAATCTAGCTAGATAAAATTTATATAATAAAACTTATTTTAAGTTCAAAATTATACCTGATCTTAAACAAGGAGGATTTCACTATGACAATGAATGCATGGGAAGGCTTTAAAACTGGTAGATGGACTAAAGAAATAGATGTTAGAGGGTTCATCCAAGATAACTACACTCCATATGAGGGAGATGATTCTTTCTTAGCTGGAGCTACAGAAAACACTAAAAAATTATGGGAAAAAGCTATGGTTCTTTTCAAACAAGAAAGAGACAATGGCGGAACTCTAGATGTTGATACTAAAACAGTTTCTGGAATAGATGCTTACGCTCCAGGATACTTAGATAAAGAATTAGAAACAGTTGTTGGATTCCAAACTGACGCACCTTTAAAAAGAGCTGTTATGCCTTATGGTGGTATAAGAATGGTTGAAACTTCTTGTAAGGCTTACGGATTCGAATGCGATCCAGAAATAAGCGAAATATTCACTAAATACAGAAAAACTCACAACCAAGGTGTATTCGATGCTTACACTTCTGAAATGAGAGCTGCAAGAAGATCTGGTATAATAACAGGACTTCCAGATGCTTACGGAAGAGGTAGAATCATAGGAGACTACAGAAGAGTTGCACTTTACGGTGTTGATAGATTAATAGAAGATAAAATGGCTCAAAAAGATTCTTTAGAAGTTTCTTGCATGGATGAGCATACTATAAGATTAAGAGAAGAAATATCTGAACAAATAAGAGCTTTAGAAGCTTTAAAGAGAATGGCAAATTCTTACGGATTTGATATATCTGGACCTGCTACTAACTCTAAAGAAGCTGTTCAATGGTTATACTTCGCTTACTTAGCTGCTATAAAAGATCAAAACGGAGCTGCTATGTCTATAGGTAGAACTTCTACTTTCTTAGATATATACTTCGAAAGAGATTTAGCTAACGGAACTATAACTGAAGAAGAAGTTCAAGAATTAATGGACCACTTCGTAATGAAATTAAGAATGGTTAAGTTCTTAAGAACTCCAGATTACAACGATTTATTCTCAGGAGATCCAACTTGGGTAACTGAATCAATCGGTGGTATAGGTGTTGATGGTAGACCATTAGTAACTAAGAACTCATTCAGAGTTTTAAATACTCTTTACACTCTTGGACCATCTCCAGAACCAAACTTAACAGTATTATGGTCAACTAAATTCCCTCAAGGATTTAAAGACTTCTGTTCTAAAGTATCTATAGATACAAGTTCAGTTCAATACGAAAACGATGATTTAATGAGACCATACTGGGGAGATGACTACGGTATAGCTTGTTGTGTATCTGCAATGAGAATAGGTAAGCAAATGCAGTTCTTCGGAGCTAGAGTTAACTTAGCTAAGACATTATTATACGCAATAAACGGTGGAGTGGATGAAAAATCATTAGTTCAAGTTGGACCAAGATTTGAACCAATAACTTCTGAATACTTAGACTATGATGAAGTTATGGCTAGATTCGAACCATTCACTGATTGGTTAGCTAACCTTTATGTAAATACATTAAACGTAATCCACTACATGCATGATAAGTACTCTTATGAAGCATTAGAAATGGCTTTACATGATAGAGATGTATTCAGAACTATGGCTTGTGGTATAGCAGGACTTTCAGTTTGTGCTGACTCATTATCAGCTATAAAATATGCTAAAGTTAAAACTATAAGAAACGAGCAAGGAATAGCTGTTGACTTCGAAATAGAAGGAGACTATCCAAAATACGGAAACAACGATGATAGAGCTGATGAAATAGCTGTATACTTAGTTGAATCTATGATGAACAAAATAAGAAAGAACAAAACTTACAGAGATTCTGTTCATACTCAATCTGTTCTTACTATAACTTCAAACGTTGTTTACGGTAAGAAGACTGGTAACACTCCTGACGGAAGAAGAGCTGGTGAACCATTTGCTCCAGGAGCTAACCCAATGCACGGAAGAGATACTAACGGAGCTTTAGCTTCATTAGCATCAGTTGCTAAATTACCATACGAGCATTCTCAAGACGGTATATCTAATACTTTCTCTATAGTACCAGGTGCTTTAGGAAAAGATATGAATGAAAGAATAACTAACCTATCAGCAATGATGGACGGATACTTTGCAGATGGAGCTCATCACTTAAACGTTAACGTATTTGATAGAGCTACTTTAGAAGATGCTATGGAACATCCAGAAGAGTATCCACAATTAACAATAAGAGTTTCAGGATACGCTGTTAACTTCATAAAATTAACTAGAGAACAACAATTAGACGTTATAAACAGAACATTCCACGGAAAAATGGCTTAATTTATAACATCAAATAACTATACTAATTTAAATAAACTATACTAATTTAAATAAACTATACTAATTTTTAAATAAAAAACTAAAATTTAAATATTACAATCATCCAATAATATTTAAAACTTACGTCTTAAAAGAGTACAGGATTCATCCACCTGTACTCTTTTTATATATATATATACTCTACTACTTATATTCCAATTTATAATATTCTGTAAATTCTTATAAAATATAATAAAAATAGTTTTAGGTACCTTTTTATGGGTATTAATGTAATATAATACAATACAATAAATTTAAGATAATTTATAGACTTTGTTTAATAAATATCATATAATTTATTTATGGTTACTTTGTATACAATATATTGTAACCAACTATTAAATTTATATGTATTCAATAATAAATAAAGCTATAACCTAACAAATTATAAAAATATTAAGATTAAATATATACTTATGAGGTGAATAAGATGATAAAAGGAAGAGTTCATTCAATAGAAACATTTGGTACAGTAGATGGTCCAGGAATAAGATTTATAGTATTTATGCAAGGATGCCCATTAAGATGTAAATACTGCCATAATAGAGATACATGGGATACTAAAAGCGGAACTGAATATACAACAGATCAAATAATATCACAAGCACTTAAATATTCTTCATATATGAGAGCATCTGGTGGAGGTATAACTGTATCTGGCGGAGAAGCTACATTACAACCAGAGTTCTTAGCAGAATTATTTGCTAAAGCTAAAAAGAACAAAATCCATACATGCTTAGACACTTCAGGTTTTGTAAATATAGATACTATAGCTCCAGTTCTTGAAAATACAGACTTAGTACTTCTAGATATAAAGCATATGGTTGAAGAAAAGTCTAAAGCTTTAACTGGTGTTGGAATTGAAAAAACATTAAAATTAGCTAAACATTTAAGCGATATGAATATACCAGTTTGGATAAGACACGTATTAGTACCTGGTGTAACTGATGATGTTGAAAACTTAGAAAAGTTAGCTCAATTTGTAAGCACTTTAAATAACGTAGATAGATTTGAAATACTTCCATATCATACTATGGGTGTTCATAAATGGGAGAACATGGGCTTAGATTATGAATTAAAAGAAATTGAGGACGGAACTCAAGAAGATATAGATAGAGCAATAGATATAATGTCTAAATACGATGTAGAAATATTTAATAAAAGATCAGCATAAGCTGATCTTTTATTTTTATATATTATGCTAATTCCTTTTTATCATTTATATCTAAATAGAAATTAGTAAATGTAGCTTCGTAATATGGTATTACATATAAACCAGCTATTCCAGCTGTAATAGCTGTTAATATTCCCCATAATATAAAGCTTAACATCAATACAAAGTAATTCCATTTTTGACCTTGCATCATCACTCTACTTTTCTTTAGACATTCTACTATGCCTATATCAGGGTTTTCAGCTAATATATAATAAACTTGTGAATACATAAGAGATAAAATAATTCCTGGTATTATAAATACAATAAATCCTATACATATAATTATTTCACTTAAAATTGATACTCCAATTACCTTCAAATAATTCTTATATCCTAAAAATACATCTGAACATCTTCCCTCTTCAGATTTAGATAATTTTAAAAAGAATATAGTTTTACCTAAAACTAATGGTGTTACAATTAAAAATGTTACTATTCCGATTATTGTTGGATACCATACACTTTCCTCATATTTAGTACCTAAGAATCCTAATAAACCTTCAATAATAGCAATGATTAATATTACTCCTATTGCAGTCCACCAATTACCTTTTAATTGTTGTTTTGCTCTAAATTTTAATTCCTTTCTTGTCATATAAGACATCCCCTTTAATTTTTTTACATTAGTATTATATGTATTTTAAATTGCTTTCGTTACAAAATATCAATATCCTTAAATGGCAAAAAGAGCCTTTAGCTATAAAGCTAAAAACCCTTTTTTATTAAAATTCTATATCTTCTACTTCTATATTATCTATAGCATCTTGTATTAATTTTTCTACATCTAATTTCGACTCTGACTTCTCTATTCTTTCAAGTCTAGGCTTAGTAACTGGCTTTTTAGGAGCAAATACACTACAACAATCTTCTTCTGGTAATATAGATGTTTCAAATGTACCTATTTTTTGAGCTATATCTATTATTTCAGTTTTGTCCATTGCTATTAATGGTCTAAATACTGGCATAGTTACTGAAGCATTAGTACAAGTTAAACCTTGTATTGTTTGAGAAGCAACTTGTCCTATACTTTCACCTGTAACTAAAGCATCACATCTTCTACTCTCTGCTACTCTTTGTGCTATTTGCATCATAAATCTTCTTGATATGATTGTCATTTCTTCATCATTACAATTCATACCAATAGCTTTTTGTATTTCTAGTATATTTACTTTGTGAAGTCTAAGCCTTCCACAGTATTTAGATAATATTCTTGCTAAATCTCTTACCTTCTCTTGTGATTTTTCACTAGTAAACGGATATGTATGGAAGTGTATTGCTTCTATTTCCATACCTCTCTTTGCAACCATCCAAGATGCAACTGGAGAATCTATACCACCTGATAAAAGTGACATTGCTCTACCATTAGTACCTAATGGTAATCCACCATATCCTGGCACTGTATCACTATATACCATTACATGATTTTGTCTATATTCACATATTATCTTAGTCTCTGGATTTCTTATATCTACACCTATTCTATCATGAACTTTTGATACTAAGTATCCTGCTATATCTATACTCATTTCTTGAGAAGTAAATTTAAAATCTTTATCTCCTCTTTTTGATTCTACTTTAAAAGTCTTTGCTCCTGATTCTATCTTTTCTTCTAGAACTTGAAGTGCTAATTCTTTTAATTTATCGTAATCTTTTTCAGCTCTTATAGCAGGACAAACTCCAACAATTCCAAAAACTTTTCTTACTTCTTCTGCTACTTCTTCATAATCATAATCTTCTAAATTAACGTATATTCTTCCGTATTCCTTATATACATCAAATTTCCCTAGTGGCTTAAGCATATTCTTTACATTTTTAACAAGCTTATTTTCGAATAGGTATCTATTTTTTCCTTTTACACCTATTTCTCCGTACTTAACTATTAGTATATTATACAAATTTGTCACCTCTTAGATAAATTTTTATGTCTTCACCTATTATTATAGGTTTTCTTTATTTATAATTAATAATTCAAATTTATTAATAATTATCGTCTTCTTATAATCATTCTTAAATCACTTACCGATTCTTTTAATATATTTACAACTTCTAATATTTCATCTTTTGTATTTAAGTCTGATAAACTAAATCTTATTGCACCTTCTATTTCATTTGCAGTAAGTCCTATTGCATTTAATACATGACTTCCTTTTTTCTTAGATGAACATGCTGAACCTGTTGATACATAAACACCTTTTTGCTCTAAATAATGAAGTAAAACTTCTCCTCTTACATCTTTAAAGGATATATTTAATATATGACAAACTCCATCTTCAGGAGAGTTTACTTTTATGTCATCTATATTTTTTATAATTTCTTCTTTTAATAAATTTTTAAGTTCTTTAATTTTATCTATTGTTTGATTTAGGTCCTTATTTAAAATTCTTACAGCTTCACCTATTCCATATATACCAGGAACATTCTCTGTACCTGATCTTATTCCTATTTCTTGTCCTCCACCTGTAAGTATTGGTTTTAGTCTATTACTTTCTTTAATATACATAAATCCTATTCCTTTAGGACCATGTAATTTATGACCGCTAACGCTCATAAAATCTATATTATATCTAGATGGCTTAAAGTTTATCTTAGAATAAGATTGAACTGCATCAACATGTAAATAAATTTTATCACTTAATGATTTTAAGTACTTCCCTATAGCTTCTATTGGCTGTATACTTCCTATTTCATTATTTACATGCATTATAGTTATTAATATTGTACTTGACTTTATAGCATTTTTTAAATCATCTATATTTATTTTTCCTTCTTTATCAACCTTTAAATATGTAACTTCAAACCCATCTTCTTCTAAATCTTTTAAAGTATTTAAAACAGATGGATGTTCAATTTCTGTTGATATTATATGGTTCTTTCTCTTTTTATATAAATTAGCAACTCCTCTTATTATAGCGTTATTAGATTCTGTACCACCTGATGTAAAGTATATTTCCTTATCCTTTGCACCTATAGTTCTAGCGATACCTTGTCTTATTGCTTTTATATTTTTCTCTACTTCTATACCTTTTCTATGTAATGAAGACGGATTTGCATAATCAGTAGTAAGGGCATAAACCATTTTATCTACAACTTCTTTATATGGTTTAGTTGTAGCACTGTTATCTAAATATATTTCCATATAATACACCAACTTTCTTTCATTAATATATTACCTTTAGCCTTTTATTTAGTTTTGACAATTTCATAAATTAATTATCAGGTTAAATAAAATTTTCTCATTGTTAGTATTCCAATGTTTTTAAGCTAATATCTATTTTTATTGGATTTATTCATATCTTCTTATTATACCATTAAAAACCTAGTTTTTTAATATTTTTCTTAGCTTTCAATTTGTCGAAAAGTTTTTAAAGTTTTTTTGTAAAACTATTGATTTTATTGTCGAAGATTGTTATTATTAATACATGGTTATCCCCCTGATAACCTTAGTAAAATCTCTATTCCCAATACCCCTTTTAAATGAATACTTTTATATTCATTTGACACCTACTTCAGATCGGAAAAGAAGTAGGTTATTTTTTTATATTTTTTTAATAAATATAAGCTTACTTTGATTTTTTCAAATTTAACATAGATTTAACATATTTATGACAATTTTTTTGTAAAAACTATTGATTTTCTTGTCGAATATTGTTATTATTAATACATGGTTATCCCCCTGATAACCTTAATTAAAATCTCTATTCCCAATACCCCTTTTGAACGGATATACTTTATATCCATTAGTTTAAGATGATAACGGAAATCATCTTAAACAAAAAAGAAGAGCTTCCCCAGCTCTTTTTTTTTGCATTTTTTTACATTAAAGGATTTTATTTATCATTCCATAACATAGATTAGTTTTATTCTTTTTGATATAATTTATATTTAGTATAAAATAAATTTTTAATTAAGAGGTGGGATATTATGACTAATAAGAAGAAAGTAGCTATAGTCTTCACTGGAGGTACTATATCTATGACAGTTGACGAAAAAGTCGGTGCAGCAATACCTACTTTATCTGGTGAACAAATAATGTCTATGGTAACAAATATTGATAAAGTTGCTAATGTTGAAGTTTTAAATTTTGATGAAATACCAGGACCTCATATGACACCAGAAAGAATGATGGAATTAAAACACTACGTAAATAATCTTTTAGAAAGAGAAGATATTTGTGGTGTAGTAATAACTCATGGTACTGATAGTTTAGAAGAAACTGCTTATTTCTTAGATTTAACTATAGATAATGAAAAGCCTGTAATAGTTACAGGGGCTATGAGAAGTAGCTCTGAACTTGGATATGATGGTCCAAGTAACTTATCTGGTGCAGTTTGTACTGCTATATCAGATAGTGCCCGTAAAAAAGGAGTTCTTATTGTTTTAAACAATGAGGTTATAGCTGCTTCTGAAGCTACTAAGACTGATACTCTAGCTTTAAATACCTTCCAATCAGTAACTGGCGGACCACTAGGAGTTATAGACTGTAATGAATTTCTTTTATATAAGAAAATAACAAATAGAACTATAATTGACACTGATAAGGTAGAAAATAAAGTTGCTTTATTCAAGTCTGCAGTTGGAATGGATGAAACATTTTTAAAATTAGCTGTAGATAATGGATATAAAGGTATAGTCATCGAAGCTATGGGTAGAGGAAACATACCTCCAAAAATGTATGAGGGTGTCAAATATGCTAGAGAAAACAATATTCCAGTTGTTATAGTGTCAAGATGTAATTCTGGTAGAGTATTTGATAGTTACGGATACCTTGGTTCAGGTAGAGACTTAAGAAACCTAGGTTGTATATTTGGTGGTGATTTACCAGGTCACAAAGCAAGACTAAAATTAATTTTAGCTTTAGGAAAAACAAATAATTTAGAAGAAATAAAAGATTACTTTGAAAAAGGTATATACTATTAAAATTAATAAATTATTTTTTAATATAATAAAATTTAAAGTCCACTTTCACATAATATTTTCTATTTATGTAAAAGTGGACTTTGCTTTATCCTGCCTGATTTCTTTTCGTCAAAGCACCTTTTTCTATATTAACAATTTTCCATTCATTTTCTAACTTTTCTACATAATATACTCTTTTCTCTTGATAAACTTCGTCTAAATTCATTTTATTTTTATCAAGATAATCTTTATTAGCCTTATCAATTACAAATTCTGATTCAATAGTTACTTTACAAGTAGTCATGTCTTCATTAAAATAATTACGATACCATATTAAATTTTTATGATTCAATACTAATTTATTATCTTTATACATATTATTTACTAATTCTTTATAATTTTCATTTTCTAATTTCTTAATAAAATTATAACTATATAAATCATATTCGTCTTCTACATCTAAATCCTTAAAGTCTCTATTATCTACAGTTAAGCAATGTTTTTCTATAATATCTATTATCTTATTTACATCCTCATTATTACTTTGTAGCATCTCTTTGTCATTTCCATCTTTATCTAGTACAGTCCATAGTGTTTGACTTTCTCTTTCTAATTGTTTTTTTTCTTCTTCATTTAAATTTATATTATGTAAACTACTACTATCTGCATTAGTAATATTCCCATTCTCCGAGCAACCTGCAAAAGTTGAAATAATAATACAAAATATCAATATATTTAAAATCTTCATAGCATATTCCCTTTCTCTTTTGCAAAAGAACCTAGAAAGTTCTAGATCCTTTTGCAATAAATATATCTATTTAATATCTAAATTTGCAGGGATTAGCTCCCATTGACTGCTCCAATAACTGTTCGGTACATTCCCATACTGAACTAAACCGTTTTCATCCTCAGTATGAATATACATGTTATTTTTCCATCTATTATTAAACCTTAAGTAATTACCTTCTTTTTCCATTTTCCATTGAGCACTATAATATGTCGGAAGTACTTTACCATGTTCTAAAAAACTTGTCTGATTTTCTATATGTAAATATTCTTCAGTTTTTTCATTTTTTAAGCGAACATATTCACCCGCAGCTTCTTTTTTCCATACCCCATTTGTATCAAATTCATTAATATCTCCATATAAAACTTCATTTTTATCTTCTTCTATGTATAAATATTTTCCTGTCTCTCTATTTTTTATATGATATAGAGGTTCTTCATATCCTCCGTCTTTTTTCCAAACACGGAAGTAATCTATTGCCCATTGTTTTGGCCAAACATCATTATGTTCTCCTGAACCTGCATCTGTATATATGTTTAATATTGTTCCCATAGGATAATTAGGAGATTGATCTATTACTTTATATAGTTCATTATCATAGTAGAATTTTAAGCTTCCTGGTGACCAATCTAATGCATATATATGATATTCTGATGTTGGATCTCCTGATGGTACAGATTCTTCAGAAATCATCCAACTTGTTTGAAAGTTTGGATCATTCCATCCATATGCTGCAATCCTCCAAGTATCCGGTTTGCTAAAAAATGATTCTATAATATCTATTTCCCCAGTTTCTTTTGAATTAAACCAATCATCAGTATCATTTTGCATTCCTACCATCCACCAAGCTTGATGACCCCCACCTCCACAGTCAGCAAACTTTGCACGAATTTCAAAGTATCCATAAGTAGTAGCATATCCTATCCAAGGATCTCTATCTTGATTTTCAGTTGTACCACTAAAATTATGAATCCAATTTTTATCGAATGACATTATAGCTGATGAACGAACTTTTCCATCATGTTCAGGACTCCATGGTTTTTGATCTTCTGTTATATACTCTATTAAGGAACCATCTTCAAATCTATAATTTGCTTTTGCATTTTCTGGATTTTCTGCCCAGTTAGGTAAATAGTAATCTGTCCACTTTGTCTTATCCAACTCTGGACCATCAAATTCATCTGAAAAATCTAGTGTATATCCATCTTTTGTTGTCGGATTAGGTGGTTGATCTTCTGCATAGACTAATGAAGTAAATAAAGTTGATACAATCGTCAATAATGTCATTAAGCTTACTAAACTTCGTTTTAAAATTTTTAACATAATATAGTCTCCTTTTTAATAGTAATCTTCCCTCAATTATTAATCATGCTAAATATTTATAATATATACATATAAACACCCCTATTCACAAGAATCTGAGTGTTTATATGTATTAATAATTTATTTATTTAAATGTAGGCCAATAATCTTTGTTAGCTTTCATTAAATCATCTAAAACAGCTTTTCCTACTCTGTAAGAAGGTATTGTCTTATTAAGTAAAATAGCTTCCATAGCAGTATCATAAGATCCAGTAAGTGCTGTTTCAACAGTTAACTTTTCATATCCTTTTTGCATTTCCATCATACTCTTATGGAATGTCGGTATATTTCCAACAGTCACAGGTTCTGCTCCTGTTGCTCCAACGTAGCAAGGTACTTCTACTACTGCATCACTATTAAAGTTATTAATTGCCCCATTATTTTTTATATTTACTATAAATCTTTCTTTTGTATCATGTATTATAGCATTAGTTATATCTACTATATAATTTCCATGAACTCCACCTAATAATTTTGAATCTTTAGCTGTACCTAATTCTATAACTTTTTTACACTCTTCAAATACTGTAATTTCTCTAGTGCTTAATACATAAGACCCTCTCGTAAATTCGATATTATCTGATTCAACCATTTCATCTGCAAAATAATAATATTGTAAATAACAATTAGGGAAATACTGAGGATACATTTTAAATGCTTTAATTACATTTTGAAATGTCTTAGTCCAATAGTCATCGCCTATAATTTCTTCGTTTGTTTGAATTAATCCCTTTAGTTCTCCTGATTGTACTTTTTCTCTTATTCCTGGTAATAAATCATTTCCGTTCTTATCATAAATATTAGTCCACCATCCAAAATGATTTAAACCAAAGTATTTAAAAGTTAAATCCTTATAAGGAATATTCAAATAATCTGCTAATGTTTCTTCTATGCTTATTGGCATATCACATATGCATAAGCACTTAGCCTTAGGGAATTTCTTATATATTGCTTCTGAAATTATTGCTTCTGGATTCGTATAATTTAATATCCAAGCATCAGGACAAACTTCTTGAGCTACCTCTACTATTTTTAAAATTTCAGGTATAACTCTTAATGCAAAAGAGAATCCTCCTAAACCACATGTTTCTTGTCCTACAACATTATGTTTTAAACATATCTTTTCATCAATTTCTCTTTGATTATTAAGACCCGGTCTTATTTGAACATATAAAAAATTAGCATCTTTAAAAGCTTCTCTTATATCTGTAGTGTAAGAAACTTTAACATCTGATTTATTATCTCTATAATAAATTTTTGTAAATTCTCCAATAAGATTGTTTCTTTCTTCATTTGTATCATATAGTACTAATTCTTCTAATTTTAAATCTTTTGATCTATTTCTAAGTACCTCCACTATACCTGGTGTATGTGTAGATCCTCCACCTACTATTACAATTTTATTTCCCATATTATCTCACTCCCTCACTTACTGATTCACTTAATAGTTCATTAAATGCCTTCATAACATGAACTACTTCTGTACCTATTATGATTTGTATATTATTTTTACTTACCTTTACTACACCTTTTGCTCCTGTATTTTTTATATTATTTTCATTTATTAAATTTATATCTTTTATTTCTAAACGCATTCTTGTTACGCAATTTTCTGCATTTATTATATTTTCTGCTCCACCAACATTTTGTAATAATTTTTTTGCCATATATCCATAATTTGAGTGTGATAGTTTTAATGATTCTTCATCAATATCTTCAGATATAGCTTCACTTCTTCCTGGAGTTTTTATATCTTTTTTAAGAATGATTGTTTTAAATGTAAAGTAATATAAGAAGAAAAATGCTACACCAACGGGTATAATATAAATTACATTATTACCCATACTCCAGTTTAAAACTAAATCTATAATATTAAATCCAAATGCAAAACCAAGTCTTGAATTAAATATGTATAATACTGCTCCAGCCAAACCTGTAAATACTGAATGTATAAGGTATAGAAGTGGAGATGTAAACATGAATGAAAATTCAATCGGCTCTGTTACACCTGCCACTATTGAAGTTAAGGCTCCACTGTTTGCTAATCCTTTTACTTCTTCTTTATTTTCTGGGCGTGCTGTTTTATACATTGCAGCAGCCACACCAGGTATTCCAAATACCATTATTACGTAAAACATTACTAAAAATGATCCTGCACTTGGGTCCCCTGCTAAAAATCTTGTCATTTCACCTGTTACTACTGTTCCATTGGCTGTTGTATAACTACCTAACTCATAAAATATATAAGCATTAAAAACATGATGTAATCCTGTTGGTATTAAAGCTCTGTTTAAAAATCCAAATAAGAATACTCCAAAGATTCCCATAGATCCTAGTCCTATTGCAAAAGTATCTAATCCAGCTTCTATTGGAGGCCATATAAAGCTAAAAACTCCAGCTAAAACAAGTGAAAATATTGGACCTAAAGTTATAGCTAATTTTTCACCTGCAAAGAAAGAAAACATACTAGGAACTTTCCAGTCTTTACTATAGTTATATATAACAGCTGTACTTATACCTGATACTATACCTCCAAATACCCCCATGCTAATACTTTCATTTAAGTATGTAAGCGCTTGCCTAAATACCATAACTGATAGTACTCCTGCTAAAACTGCAGATGATTTATCTTTACTTTTTGTATATGCTAGTATACATCCAACTGCAAACAATAAATCTAAGTTTCCAAATATAACGTCTGACGCTATCTTTAATATATCTAAGTTTAATAAGTCTGGTTGCCCAAGTCTAGATAAAAGACCTGCAACAGGCATAGCAACAACTGGAATTAGCATTGCTTTTCCTAATTTAGATAATTGATTACTTACTAATCTAAGTGAATTAGCCAAAATAATATCCCCCTTTAAATTTATATATTATTATAATTGCAAAGATTTATATCATACTTATCTATAAGTTCTCTCATATATGGATCACATAGAATATCTACTTCTCTTGCTCTAGGAATGTTGAAAGATGAACCTTCCAATAAACAGCTATCTATAAATGCAGGATGACACATCGCCTCACTTTTTTTAAATTCTATATTTTTAAGTATATTTGACTCTATAATTTTAAAACACTTATCTCTAACTGACATATACTTATTAGACATATCTCTAATTGGTTCATAATTGCACAAATCTAAAAAATTTATATCATCCTCATTTACTACTCTATTACAGTTTCTAACTGGTAAATCATATTCTTTAGAAAGTGTTTTTACTACCTCAGATGTTTGTTTAAATGTGTGTATATGATGATGTGAATCAATATGACTTAATTTAATCCCTAGTGAGCATAATTTATCTATCTGAGATTTCCATTCATCATAAAGTTCATTTTTATCAATTTCTATACTTTCATTTTCAAAATCACTTAAATTATGAAAACTTCCATCATTTTTTATCAACGATCTTACATTTTTACCTAAAATAGGTTTACCACATGTTAATGTTAAATGTACCCCTACTGCCAATGTAGGTGTCTGTTTAGATAGTTCAATTGCATGTTCTGTACCTGACATATTTGCCATTAATGTTGTTGATGTTAAAACACCTTTTATATGACTCTTAATTATTCCTAAGTTTACAGCATTAGAATATCCAAAGTCATCTGCGTTAATAATTAGTCTCTTGATATCATTCTCCCCCTTTTCTTTGATATATTTAAATTATATATCCTTTTTTACTACATTAATATACTTCTAACTACTTTTGTAACATATGTACAATAGCGTAACATGTTTCAAAATATAAATTCTTTATGATATAATATTTATATATTAAATGTAAAAATTTAAAAAAGGGGATATATATGATCAAAACATTTCATGTTGGGAGAATCTTTAAGAATCAAAATTTATCAGATTCAGAAACAAAAATACTTGAATACATATTTACAAATCCAGATAAGGTAAAAAAAGAAGGTATAAGGCAACTTGCTAAGTCAAACTTTACTTCTACAGCGTCCATTATTAGACTTTCAAAAAAACTTGGATACAGTGGTTATAATGAGTTGATTTTTGATATAAAAAGAATGACATCAGATAGTTTAACTAATAATAATGAACAGGAAAATTATTTCAACTGGTGTTCTAAAATCCCTTTAGCTGATCTTGATGAGCTATCAAAAAAATATTTAAACAAGAAAAAGTATATTTATCTTTATGGAGAGGGCTTTTGTGAATTTGTAACTGGATACATACACAGAAAGCTTTTAGTAAAGAAATACAATGTTATATTATTACATGGCTTAGAAATACCTATAGTGTATGAAAGAGATCATTCTCCTACATTAATAGTAGTATCAAAATCTGGAGAAAACTTTTCATGTATAAGAAAGATTGAACAGTTATCTGACCTTGGAGGAGATATTATCTGCATAACTTCAAATCCTAATAGCAGTATCAGCCTAATGTCCGATGTGTCACTTTCTATACCAGTTGCTTCT
This sequence comes from Desulfovibrio sp. Marseille-P6017, assembly GCA_900604495.1. Next base: position 146,181 of record UWOR01000004.1, read on the forward strand.
ATAGCTGATAGTAAAAATGAAGAATTTACAACATTTTATGGTGATAGTATAAATTTATTAGAAGATTTATTCTCTAGAGTTTAATAATTGTTTTATTAATAAAAAAATTCCTTTATGCACTGATTTTATACTTCTATCACTGCCATAAAGGAATTTTAGTTTAATTAAATTTATAAACTACTCTTCTTTAGCTAAATTTCTAGCTCCCTCCATATATTTATCTATAGTCCCACTTTCATTAAGGCCTTTTAATATCTTATTTACTACTTCTACAAGTTCTTTTGTGCTGTCATCTTTCTTAAATGCTACAGATGCACCTTTATGTATATCTTCTCCTACTGTGGAATTTGCTACCGATATTCCTTCATAGCTATCTATATTTATATTGGTTACATTCTCACTACAAAGTATTCCATCTATATTTCCATTTTGAAGTTCTAAAATTAGATCAGGTATCTTAGCTAAACTTTTATAATTAATAGATCCTAAAGTTTCAGCTATAAAAGTTTCTTGAATACTTCCTTTTTGTACACCCATTTTCATATTTTTTACATTATCTTCAGTTTTAGCTATATCTTCATCTCCCTTTCTTACTATTATTTTATTTTTCTCATGATAGTAAGGTTCTGAGAAATTTACACTTTCTTTTCTTTCATCTGTAGCAGTCATACCAGCTAAAACTAAATCCGCTTTATCTGCATTTACTGCCCCAAGTACCCCATCAAAATCCATATCTAAAAATTCTAATTCTACACCTATTCCATCTGCTATATCTTTAGCTATCATAGCATCTAATCCAACTATAGTATCTTTTCCATCTATTATTTTATGAAACTCATACGGAGGATAATCTGCACTAGTTGCTACAATTAACTTACCTCTATTTTTTATTTCTTCTAATTTATTACTTTCTGATGTATTTTCATCACTACTTGAGCTACATCCAATCATAAATAATGTCATTCCTAAACTTAATCCAAATATAATTAATTTTTTTAATTTCATATAATATATCCCCCCGGTTTATAATTCAACTTAAAATATAAAAAAAAATCCATTAGTTTTTAGCTAAAATATCTTTATCTCTTCTTACTACTAAGCTAATATTTTCGCTAAGAATTCTTGTGTTCTTTGATGTGTAGGGTTATTAAATACATTTTCTGGACAATCATCTTCAATTATCTTGCCACCATCCACAAATATAACTCTATCAGCAACTTCCTTTGCAAATCCCATTTCATGTGTAACTATAGCCATAGTCATCCCATCTTCTGCTAATTCTTTTATAACATCTAAAACTTCTGTTACCATCTCAGGATCAAGAGCTGAAGTTGGCTCATCAAATAACATCATATCAGGCTCCATAGCTAGAGCTCTAGCTATAGCTATTCTTTGTTTTTGTCCTCCTGATAATTGTGCTGGATAAGCATCTTTTTTATATAAAAGCCCAACTCTATCTAATAAATACTCTGCCTTCTTATTAGCCTCTGACTGGTTCATCTTCTTTAATATTACTGGTGCTAAAGTGATATTTTCTAATATTGTCTTATGAGGAAACAAATTAAAGTTTTGAAATACCATTCCTATTTTTTGTCTTATTTCATCTATATTAACTTTTTTATCAGCTATATTAGTTCCTTCAAATATTATTTCTCCCTCAGTTGGTTCTTCTAATAAATTCATACATCTAAGCAATGTACTCTTGCCAGAACCACTAGGACCTACTATAGCCATTATCTCTCCCTTATCAACTTTTAAATCTATACCTTTCAATACATGTACATCTCCAAATGATTTTTTTAAATTTTTTATTGTAATCATATTATCACTATCCTTTTTTTATAATCTATGCATTAGCTTTAGCTAGCTTTTTCTCAAATTTACCTACTAACTTAGATAATGTAAACGTTAATATAAAGTATATAATAGCTGCTACTATAAGTGGCTCTAATGGTTTATATGTGGCATTCTTAACTATTGATGAAGTAAACATTATCTCACGTACACCTATAACTGATATTATTGCAGACTCTTTCACTAGAGTTATAAATTCATTAGCTAAAGATGGTAATATATTTTTTATAGCTTGTGGTACTATTACATATCTCATTGTTGCTGCATAGCCTAACCCCAAAGATCTACTTGCTTCCATTTGACCTTTTTCAACTGATTGTATTCCTGATCTTAATATTTCAGCCACATAGGCTCCTGAGTTTATTGATAAAGCAAATGCACCTGCTATAAAATCACTAGATATCCCTAATATACTTGGAAAATCTATTCCAACCTGTGGTAACCCAAAGTAAATTATATATATTTGAACAAATAGAGGTGTTCCTCTTAAAATTTCTATATATGTTATTGCTACAGCTTTTAATACCTTAAATGTAGATAATTTCATTAAACAAATTAACATACCTATAATACACCCAAATAATAATGCCACTAGTGAAATTATTACTGTTACAGATGTTCCTTCTAAAAATAAGCTTCCATATTTACTTAAAAAACTAAAATCCATGTTCCCACCTCCTAAATCATTAATCCTTATTGTTCATCATCTAATTTTATAGCATCTTGCATATATTCATCTATTTTGCCTTCATCTTGTAATTTCTTTATAACATTGTTAGTTAATTCTATTAAAGATTCATTTTTATCACTTTTCTTAAATGCTACTGCTGCACTTTCTTCACAATCTTCTCCTACATTACTATTTCCTATTGCAACATTATCATAGTTTTCAATATTTATTGCAGCAACATTCTTTCCAGTTACTATAGCATCTATATTTCCATTTTGAAGTTCTAACATTAAATCTGGTGTTTTAGCTAAACTTTTATAGTCTGTACAACCTAATTCGTCTACTACAAATGCTTCTTGAGTACTTCCTCTTTGAACTCCAATCTTTATATTTTTTAAATCTTCATCAGATTTTATTTTATCTTCATCACCTTTTTTTACTATTACTACATTTTTATCTTCATAATATAAATTAGAAAAATCAACGCTTTTTTCTCTTTCTTCATTAGGTGTCATACAGGCTAATACTATATCTGCCTTATCTGCATTTAACGCTCCTAATAATCCATCAAAATCCATATCCATAAATTCTAAATCAACGCCAATCTCATCGGCTATTTCTTTAGCTATCATAACATCAAAGCCAACTATGGTATCTTTACCATCTATCATTTTATGGAATTCATATGGTGAATACTCTGCACTTGTTGCTAATACTAATTTCCCAGAATCTTTTATCTGTTGTAATTCATCCTTAGCTTCATCTTTACTTTCATTTGATGAACTACATGCTGCCATTCCTAATGATAGTGTAAATACTATACCTAAACCCATTAATTTCTTTAATATCTTCATAATAATTCCTCCCTATTTATAATAAAAAATTTATTTGAGTATAAAAAAAGCCCCTTAGCTATAATAGCTAAGAGACGAATTATATCCGCGTTACCACTCTTTTTGATAAATCATTCATATCAAAATAATGTTTACAAATAAAAAAGCCTCTTAGTCATAATGACTAAGAGACGAATTATATCCGCGTTACCACTCTTTTTGATAAGTTTAACTTATCCTCTCAAACCCTTAAGGCGGGCTATCCAATTATCATACTATTAATTTCTGATAATCTCCTCCAAAGCTCTTTTCACTCTAAACTTCAATACTAGGCTCACACCAATTCCTAGCTCGCTGAAAATCCACTTAGGTTACTTTCTTTTTCTTAGGATTTCTTATTTGAAATTGTTAATACAATTGTAGTGTTATAAGCCTTAAGTGTCAATTTTATTTTTTGAATTATATATATTTTTTTAATTTTATGAATAATGTATTCATTATTAAATATTTACATATTTAAATATGTATAACATTATTTAATACACATACTCTATAATTTAAAATTCTTGTTCCATCAGAAAACTTAACTCTAATAGAATCTCCATCTTTAGATACTATAGTTCCCTCTTTGAATTTCTTATGGTATATTGTGTCACCTATATTTATATTATCCATTTCTTCTTTAGTAGGAGCTTTAATATCATCTATAAAAGTTGATACAGATACTTTTTTTCCATACTTATTTTGTGGTGAGCTTATACATAAATTTTCTTCAGCTCTGGTAATAGCAACATACATAAGTCTTCTTTCTTCTTCAATTTGGTTATCTTTTTTATCGTCATCATCTAAATCATATGATTTTTCATGAGGTATAGTTCCCTCATTTACTCCTATAATATATACGTTCTTAAATTCTAATCCTTTGGCACTATGCATTGTTGTAAATATTACACCATCGCTTTGATCTTTGTGTTTATTATCTGCAACTTCTGATTTCACTCTATCTATATGATCTAAATAATCTTTTATCGTTTTAAAATTACTTGCAGAACTTTCTAATTCGTTTAAAATCTCAATTAATCCATTTGTTTTAATCTTTCTATTTGAACAATAATCTAAGATATATATATCATATTCTAAACTTGTCCTAATGTAAGAAATTGCATTTTGAGGACTTAATGTTTTTAAGTAACTTAAATCAATATCTAAGTCATTTATAGTTTTTACTTGTTTTGGATGAAGGTTGCACTTAGTTATTAAAGCATTTATAAAGTCTTTCTCATCTTTTATACTATTTATACTATCTCTAGATATATATCTAAATGGCTTATTTATAATCCTAACCCAATCTTTAGTTGAACTAGGATCAAGCCCTAATCTTAAATATGCAAGTATATCCTGAGATGCCCAATGGTCATATATAGTAACTATAGAATCTTTAACTACAAAAGGTATCCTCATATCCATAAATACATCCACTAAAGCTCTCGATTGTATATTAGTTCTATATATAACAGCAAAATCACTGTACTCTACAAAGTCTTTTTTTACCTCATCTAATATTTCTTTTCCAATAATAACAGCTTCTTCTTCTGAGTCTTTTGGAGCTATATAATTTATATTTCCTCCATTTCCTTGACTACATTTTATTACTTTTTCATATCTATTTGAGTTTTTTTCTATTAATCTATTTGCAATATCTATAATTTCACCTTTAGATCTATAATTTATATCTAATAGAATCTTTTTAGTTCCTTCAAAGTATTCTTCAAATTCTAATAAAAAATCTGGTCTTGCCCCTCTGAATCCATATATACTTTGATCTTCATCTCCAACAACAAATATATTATTTAAAGGATTAGCTATTAACTTTAATACCTCAAATTGAACTTTATTTATATCTTGAAATTCGTCTACTAAAATATATCTATATGCATTTCTTACTGTTTCTAAAGCTTTCATATTATTTTTAAGCAAAAAATAAGTTCTAAGTAGCATATCATCAAAATCTATTTTTTTCACTTGATGCTTATGCTCCTCATATAAATTATAGGCTTTAATAAACTCATCTTTACTCATAACTTCTGAATTAAAATCAACTTTATCCATTAATTCGTTTTTGACAAAGGAAATTTCATTTATAAATTGCCCAATTACTTCATCATCTTCTCCATTTTCAATATTTAAGCTTTTTAAAATTCCCTTTATTGCTAGTCTTTTAGACTTCTCGTCTAATATACTATCTAAGCTATATTTTTCAAAATGTCTTAATATCCTAAAAAATACTGAGTGGAATGTTCCATATGTAACTTTGTTCATTTTTAAATCTTTACTTAAAGCCATAGATCTATTTTTCATTTCTATAGAAGATGCTTTTGTAAAGCTTATAGCAAGTATGCTCGTTGGTTTTATATTGTTATTTACAACCATATTTGCAATCCTATGAGTAATAACTCTTGTCTTTCCTGAACCAGGACCTGCAAGAACCATACAAGGGCCATCTAAGTGACATACTGCCTGCCTTTGATTTTCATTTAATGTATCTATATTTATCATAATTACCACCTTGAAGTATTATTTTCTTACTTTATAATGTTTATATAATATTTTATAATATTACCAAACTATTATAATATAGAATCTAAAAAAGGAGAAATTTTATGGAGATAATTAAGCATATATGTGATGATTTTATAGATATCCCTAAAAATCACTTTGTATTTGATATAGAAACAACTGGTCTTAGTCCCAAATTTAGTAAGGTTATATTAATTGGAATTGTTTATAATGAAAATAATAAAACAATAATAAAACAATTCTTTGCTTTAAATGAAAATGAAGAAAAAGAATTATTGTTAGCATTTATAAATAATATAAATTCATTTGAAAAACATATAACCTTTAATGGATTTACTTTTGATATACCTTTTTTAAATTCTAGGTTAAAAAAACATAACATAGACTTTCACTTAAATAAAGATGATGATATAGATATATTAAGAATCGTTAAACCTTATAAAGAAAAACTATGTCTTTTAGATTGTAAACTTAAAACTATAGAAAAATACCTTGGAATAGATAGAAATGATACTATATCTGGAAAAGAAAGTGTAGAACTTTATAAAGAGTTTGAAGCTTCACAAAATGAAACTATTAAAAGCAATATATTACTTCATAATTATGAAGATATTTATTATCTTTCTAAAATGCTTAAAATACAAGATATTATTATTAAAAATTTAAATCCATTAATATTAGATATAAATAATCAAATACTAAAATTAGTTCCTACAAATTATAAAATAACTAAAACTAATTTAATTATGAAGTATAAAATTTTTTCAGGTGATATATATAATATAAAAATTTATAAAGACAACTATTCTATCTTCTCTGAAAAAAATAATTTAAATATTGATATAGATATAAACAAAGGAATAGATTCAAATAACAATGAAATATTATTTTATAAATTATCAACTATAATACCATTAAAATTTAATGCTGATATTTTAGAAGATAATATAAACTCATTATGTAATTTTTTAGTAAAAAAGGAATTAACTTTAATATAGGCTTTTAGTATCTAAATTTATAACTATATACATTAAATAATTAAATTTATATAAATAATACTTTTTGTATATACTAACTTCATATAGATATTTTAATATTTATAGAAGAGGTAGAATTATGGGCGAAATGAATCTTGCAGAAATAAGTTCTAACGAATTACTTCTCATAATAGCATCAATTACAGTATTAGGTGTAATTGGTGGATTTATAGGAGAAAAATTAAAAATACCTGATGTTGTTATATACCTTTTGTTTGGAGTTGCATTTGGACCTACATTTTTAAATGCAGTTAATATAGATGCTTTTCCAGTTGCCAACGAACTTATACTAACATTTGGTTCTGCATTTATTCTTTATGAAGGTGGTAGAGAGGTAAAATTAAAAATTTTAAATGAAGTTAAAATAACAGTTTTACTTTTATCATCTCTTGGGGTATTTATAACAGCTGGAATAGTAGCATTACCATCTTATTTTATATTAGACTTACCAATTGGTACTAGTATGCTTTTAGGTTCTATAATAGCTTCTACTGATCCTGCAAGCTTAATACCAGTATTCAAACAATTTCCAGTTAAAAATAGGTTAAAGCAAACTGTAATAAGTGAGTCTGCATTTAATGATGCATTTGGAGCTATATTATTTTCAACTGTATTTGTAGGCCTTACATCATCTGGAAAAATGTATTTATCTCAAATCATTTTTAAACTATTTTATATGATAGTAGTTGGAATAGTTGTAGGTACTATCATTGCACTAATAGCTACAGCACTAACATCAGAAAAAAAATATGGTGTATTTGCAAAATATGAGGCTTTAATTTCTATAATAATAGTAATATTTGCTTATGAAATTTCAGAAAAACTTGGTGGTAGTGGATATATGTCTGTCTTTATATCAGGTTTAGTTGCTGGAAATAAAAAAGTATTTGGATTTTGGATTGCTGATGAAATTTATATGGAAGGAATTCATTTTAGAGAAAATATATCAAAAATCGCTAGAATGTGTATATTTATAATATTAGGTACTCATTTAGATTTGAATTCCCTAATTAAATATGGTAATAAAGTATTTTTAGTTATACTAGTTTTTACATTTGTAACTAGACCAATAGTTGTAATGATTTGTACAGCTTTTGATAGGAAAGTTGAATGGAGCTGGAATGAAAAAATATTTATGATGTGGGTGAGAGAAACTGGAGTTATACCTGCAGCATTATCAGGTATTGTAGTATCGTCTAAAATACCTGGGTATAATGTGATTTCATCTACAGTATTTATGGCGATTATATTTACACTTTTAGTTCAAGCTAGCACTACAGGTATTGTAGCTAAAAAGTTAAATGTTTTAGAAAAAGATATAGTAAAAGAGGGTTAATTGCCCTCTTTTTTTAATTAATAGTTGATATTAACTCTATTTCATCCATTACTTTAGAGTACATACTCTCATCCATCATTATTGTAAGATAATCTCCACTTATTATTTCAGTATCACCTCTAGGTATTATTTCTTTATTCCCCCTTAAAATCGAAACTACTAAGCAATTTTTAGGCCATGATACATCTTTTATTTTCCTTCCATCTATATCACTATTCATATGTACTGCCATTTCTAATAATAACTTTTTACTTTCATTTACATCATACTTGTATGGTGACTTTAATAATATTCTTTCTAGTAAACTTTCATAAATTGGACTGGAATTTAATATATCTGACGTTAACTGAGATACAACGACTACAATAGCTAGTGCCAATAAATGATCTAATGATCCAGTCATCTCTGATATTAGAATTATTGCTGTTATAGGAGCCTTTACTATTGCTGCAAAATGAGCTGCCATTGCGAGAATAATAAAATTAACAATATAAGTATTCTCTATACCTAAGTAGGTAACAAATAAATCTCCTGTTAAATTACCAACTAATGCACCTAAAACTAATAGTGGAAAGAATATTCCTCCAGGCACGCCTGATCCAAAACATATAAATGTAAATAAAAATTTAATTACTATAAAGCTTAATAATATTGATAATGAGAAATTTTGATTTTTTAAATCCATTATTAAATCATGTCCACCACCTAGTAATATAGGACATAATATACCTACTATTCCCGTAATAATAAATGGTATTATGCACTTTAACTCTGTACTCAATTTAGATTTTTTGAATATTTCTTGAGTCTTTAATATTCCTCTATTAAAAATAACGCCACTAACTCCTATTACTAATCCCAAAATAATTAATGACCAATAATACTTTAACGGCAAATTATTTACTTTTTCAAAATATAATGACGGTGTAACTCCAAAGAATTGCTTAGATACAAAATCTGCACCTAAAGATGCTATCATTGCAGATAATAAAACTAATGGTGAGAAATTTTTATGAGTCTCTTCTAATGCAAACATAACTCCTGATATTGGTGCATTAAATGCTGCTGATAACCCTGCACTAGCTCCACTAGTTATTAAATATTTTTCCTCATTATCTAGATTTTTTAACTTTTTAGATACTCCTTCTCCAATACAAGCTCCCATTTGAACAGAAGGACCTTCTCTACCAACAGATAACCCTGCACATAAACAAATAAGTCCCCCAACAAACTTATATAATAGTGTCGTAAACCAATTAATACTTAATCTTCTAGTTAATATACCTTCTACTTGTGGTATACCACTTCCACTTATCATGGGCTCTTTTTTTACACATTTACCAACTAAATATCCTAATGCTATCATTAATAAAAAAACTAATCCTATAAATATATAACTTTCATTAGCCTTTTTATATAAGTTTAAAAATATAGGTGAAATATTATTTAAAATTAATCTATGAGCCACAATAGTTAGCCCAACTAAAACACCTACAATTAACGAGTCCAAAACTAATTTGTATTTTAAGTTTTGAATCCTCTTTAACATATTAAAAACTCTGTTTCTACTATTTCTCATTTGCTCATCCCCTCAAAATAATTTTATACAAATTCTAATTGATTTACAATTTTACTTTAGTAGTATTTCAATTTTTGCTAATGATTTTACCTCTCCATTACTGCTAACTCTGGTCATCTCATATATTTCATAAAATTCCCCAATAACATCTATATTGTTATTTTTTATATACTCAATTACATTATAATAATACTTTTTATTATCATAAAAATTATCATCAAAATAAAAAGTCAAATAATTACCTTCTTTAAGAGTTACTATATCTTCTTCATTAATTAATACATTATAATCTAATTCTAACATTGCTTTTGTGTATATCAATTCATTTTGTTTTACTATTCCATCATAAGACGTCTCAAATGCTATTTTTACATCTGAGCAATTATATTCTTTTTCTATTTCTCTTAGTGATTTTCTTAATTGTATTTCAAATTCCTCTGTATATCTTCTTGTATATGTATATTTTTTTAATTTTCTTTCTTTATTATATTTTATAAAAAATTTATTTATCCCAACGTCTAAAGCTTCACTTATGCTACTTTCAAGATTCTGTATACTTTTTTTAATATTATTTAATTCTACTATCTTTTTATCTATAATATGTTTTTGATTTTTTATGATATTTAATATTGAGTCTAGTGACGTATAATCATTCTTTATTTCTTTTATTTCTTCTAAGGATAATCCAATTGCTTTACATTTTTTAATTAGATCTATTGTTATAAAGCTTTGTGTTGAATAATATCTATATCCTGTTTTTTCATTTATATATTCTGGCTTAAGTATTCCAACCCTATCATAATGTCTTAGTGTTTCAATTGATATATTATGTAATTTTGACATTTCTCCTATCGAAAAATATTTTTTCATATTATTCTCTCCTAATCAAAAAGGGTGTGAATATATTATTTCACACCCATTATTTTCTATGCCATTTCTGTAACATTATAATATTCAGTAGATTTTGATGTATTTCTTTTGATATTAGTAATTAAATTTATAGATATAAATGTAATAGTTTCAGAGAATAAAGTTCCACCCCATACTCCATTTATACCAAATACCTTAGAAAGCATTATAAGTCCTATTGGTAAGAATATTACTGATCTAAATAAACAAATTAAATTTGAATACTTTGGCATTTCTATAGCTTGATAATAAACTATTGTATTTAAATTTAATCCTACAAAGAAATAACTTAAAACAGTTACTCTTATTCCTATATACGCTAATTCTATTATTTCCTTATCTAATGTAAATATTTGTATTAAATTTCTTCCAAATAAATAACAAACTATAGTAGCTATACAAGTAAATAAGATAGATGAAATACAATTTATTTTATAAAATTGCATCATCTTTTCACTGTCTTTTCTTCCATAATTATAACTTATTAGTGGCTGCGTACCTAGTGTTAGACCAAATAATACCATGTATATATTGGTACCTATATAGTTAATTATACTATATGCAGAAACACCTATTTCTCCTATAGTTTTAGTTATTATCACATTATGAAGTAATACTATAACAGAGAAACTTGCTTGTGCAAAAAATGATGGGAATCCTATCTTTAAAAATTCTTTTATAGTATCTATTTTTAATTTTACCTGTCCAAAACTTAGATATCCTTTTTTTCTTATGAAATGAGGTAATAATATACTTACAGTTACTATTTGACCTAATCCTGTAGCTATTGCTGCACCTTTTATTCCAAATCCAAACTTAAATATAAATACATAATCTAGTATTATATTAGTTATAGCTCCTGATATTATTGAAACCATAGCTAATTTAGGTTTATTGTCATTTCTAACAAAGCTATTTAAAACTATACCTATTAAATTTGGTATAGAGAATAACGCATAGAATCTTAAGTATTCTATAGATAGTCCTTGTAAATTATTTGTTGCACCTAGTAATTGTACTATTTGCTTAGTAAAAATTACACATATTATACTGATAAATACACTTAATATTAACAGAAATTTACATACCTGTCTAAATATATTAACTGCTTTATCAATGTCTTTAGCTCCTATATTTTTCGAAACTAAAGCACCTCCGCCTACAGCCATCATATTTGCCATACCAACTAAGATTACTGTAAATGGTAAAACTATATTAACCGCTGCAAGTGCTGCATCTCCTACACCTTGTCCTACAAATATTCCATCTATAATTGTATATAATGCCGATATAAACATAGAAAATGCGGATGGAATAGCGTATTTTAAAAATTCATTTATCATATTATTGTCTCCTCTCCTATTTTCTATTACACATTATAAAGTCTTTTGTAACACAAGAGTCAATCTTTTTGTTGAAAATTTTCTTATATCCAGTTATATTAAATTTATATTAATTTACTTAAACATAAAAAAATAGAATATGAAAAATCATATTCCATCTTAGTATATAGTTAAACTGTAAAAGGTATTACTGAGTCTAGTAATTTTTTAGCATATTCATTTTCTGCATTTGCAAGATTTGAGCTGTCTATATTTTCTACTATTTCTCCTCTATATAAAAACATTACATTATCACATAAATTAGTAACAGCTTGTAGATCATGTGCTATAAATAAGTATGTCATATTTAAATCATCTTTTAATTCTTTTAATAAGTCTAATATCTGAGCTTGTATAGATACATCTAGCGAACTTATCGCTTCATCTAAAACCATAAATTTAGGTTTTGTTGATATAGCTCTTGCAATACACACTCTTTGTAATTGCCCTCCACTTAATTCATGTGGATACCTGTCCACTAAGTTATTTGGTAATCCAACTTTATCTAATAATTCTAATACTACTTTATCTAGATTATCTTTTTTTCCTAATGCCTTAAGAGGCTCACTTATAACTTCTTTCACTGTAAAATTAGGATTTGCTGAAGAAGTATAATCCTGAAAAACTACACTCATCTTTCCTTTATTTCCCTTTATCCACCTTTTTACAGGTTTACCTTCTATATTTATAATCCCACTATCAGGATTTTCAAGACCTAATACTAAACGACTTAATGTACTTTTACCACTTCCACTTTCACCTATAAGGCCTACACAGTCACCATCTTTTATAGAGAAGCTAATCCCCTTTAATACATGTTGTTTTTCTCTCTTACCTAATTTTGAATAACTCTTATGTACATTCTGAACTTCTAATAGCATTAAACTGCTACCTCCTTATTCATAGACTTGGCAAAGGATTTTGTTAGTTCTAACCTTGTTTCTACCAAATACTTCGTATACTCATGCTTTGGATTAGAGAATACATCATTAACCTTTCCATACTCAACTTGTTCACCTTTTCTCATGACAAGTATATCCTGAGCTAAGTGCTGAACAACTCCTAAATCATGAGATATAAATATAAGAGATGTTCCAGTTACTTCTCTTAATATTTTAAACTCCTCTACTACTTCACGTTGATTTATAGAGTCTAAAGCAGTTGTTGGTTCATCTGCAATTATTACATCTGGGTTCATAGATAAAGCTAAAGCTATCATACATCTTTGCAACATTCCACCAGATAATTGGTGAGGGTATTTTTTGATTACTTCATTAGGTTCATTTATAAGCATTTTTTCTAAAGATTTTATAGATAATTCTTCAGCTTCAAACTTAGATAAATTTTTATTTTCTATCAAAGTTTCTATCATCTGATACCCTATTGTATACAGTGGATCAAAAGCTGACATAGCATCTTGAAGAATCATACAAATTCTTTGCCCTCTTATTTTTCTAAGTTCTTCTCTATTAGACTTTAGTAAATTTATTTTATTATCAAATATAGCTAATCCTTCAGTTTTTAAATTTGGGCTAATAAGACCTAATATAGCTTTAGTAGTCATAGATTTTCCACTACCACTCTTACCAACAATACCCAAGCAAGTATTTTTTTCTAACTTAAAGCTAACCCCTTTAACTATTTCTTCTTTTGTTTTTATATCTAAAACTTTTAAATTTTCTACTTCTAATAAACTCATACTCTTACCCCCATTTAATTTATACTCTTTTTAGGATTTAGTGCTTCTTGCAAACTATCACCTAAGAAGTTGAAGGCTGCAACTACAACTAATATTGCAATTCCTGCTGGTAGCATTTGAGATGGATATATAGTCATTATATTCTTAGCTTCACTTAACATCATCCCCCACTCTGGAGTTGGAGCTTGTACACCTAACCCTAAAAATGATAATGCTGAAATATTTAATATAACCCATCCAGTATCTAATGTTGCAAGAACACCTATTTCACCTATTGCCCCTGGTATTAAATGTTTTTTAATTATATGGAAAGTACTACATCCAGATACTTTTGCAAATCTTATATAATTTTTATCAGTATATTGAATAACTATTGATCTAATCATACGAGTATACCATGCCCACTTTGCAATTATATTGGCAATTATTATATTCTCTATTCCTGTACCTAAAATACCAACTATAGCAAGTATCATAACTTCGCTTGGGAAAGAAAGCATTATATCACAAATTCTCATTATTACTTCATCTAACCATCCTCTAAAGAATCCTGCTATAACTCCAAGTGTAGTACCTATAGCTATAGTTAAAAACATTGCTATTAATGATAAAAATACAGTTGTTCTTATTCCATATAATAATCTAGATAATACGCATCTTCCTAATTGATCTGTACCAAATGGATACTCTGCACACATTCTCATAAGTTTTATTTTAATATTCACCTCAGTTGGATCATGTGGTGCAACTACTGGCGAAAATATACCTAGTGCCATAACAACGAGTATTATTATCATACTTAGTATGCCAAGCTTGTCTTTTTTGAATCTATTCCAAAACTTCATATTATGCCTCCAATCTCATTCTTGGATCAATCATTACTGATATCACATCTACTAATAGGTTACATACAACAAATAAAATAGCCATTATTAATATATAAGCTTGTATAATTGGATAATCTCTATTATATATAGCATTTACACATAGTCTTCCTATACCTGGCCATGCAAATATATTTTCTACAACTACAGTTCCTGCTATTAATTTTGGTATAGACATACCTAAAGCTGTAATTGAAGATTGTAATGAATTCTTAAATACATGCTTGATTATTGTGCTTTCCTTAAGACCTCTGACTCTAGCATAAAGTACATAATTTTCTTTTTTATTTTTTACCATATTATTTCTTATAAGTCTTACATATGTTGAAATATATGCAAGAGATAAAGTTATTGCTGGTAAAACTACAGAATTTGCAGTCTCCATCCCACTTGTTGGAAATAAATTTAACTTAACTGCAAATAACCACATTAAAAGAAGTCCTACCCAAAAACTAGGCATTGCTGTTCCTAAAAATATTACCCCTCTTGTTATTTTATCTCCTATGCTTCCTTCATAAACGGCACAAAGTACACCCGCTATTACACTAATTATTATTGTTATCGCTAATGATACACCTGCTAATTTAAGAGTTGCTGGTAGGGCCTCCACTATTTCCTTAGCAACTGGCTTTTTATTAACATAACTATTACCAAAATCACCTTTTAAACAGTCTTTTAACCAAGTCGTGTATCTTTCAAAAAATGGTTTATCTAAACCTAATTCTTCACGCATTTGTTGTGCCGCTTCTTCAGTAACTGTTATCTCATTAACACGAAGAGCAACTTCTGCTGGATCACTTGGACTAAGGTTTATTATCACAAATGATAAAAATGATATACCTATTAATATAGGTATCATACTAATTAATCTTTTAGTAATAAAATCTCTCATACTTCCCCCTTGTTAGTCATTACTAGAAAATAAAAAGCTAAGAATATAAACTTTATTGCAAATTATATTCTTAGCCTCATTGACCTAGCATAAAAATTTATATTTAAATTTATTTGAATCTTACTTAGCCTCAAAATACATTTTCTCAAATGGTATTTCATATTGAGAAGGGTTAAATGTTACTCCTTTTAAATTAGGTACATGAACTGCTTTGGTTCTTGAATATGTAAGTGGTATATATACTGATTGTTCATGTAAATATGTAAATACCTCTTTATACATTTCTGTACGTGTTTCTTCATCAGATTCTATCATAAGGTTAGTTATAGTTTCATCTAACCATTCTTTCTTGTCCATTCCAAGCTGAGCTTGATAATCTCCATGAGCTGGTATTCTAAATGATGAAACATATGATTGTGGATCATATGGAGTTCCCCAAGATAATGAGTATTGAAGGTCAAAATCACCAGACTTTTGTCTATCAAGGAATGACTGTTTTTCTTCACCTACTACCTTAAGTTCTACACCTACTGCTTTAAAATCACTTTGTAAGTATTCACTTATAGTTCCTTCTTGAGCATTATCTGAATTGTAGTATATAGTCATAGAACATTTATTACCATCCTTATATCTATAACCATCGTCACCTAATATCCAACCAGCTTCTTCTAATAATGAATTAGCTTTATCTACATCATAAGAACGAACTTCTAAATCAATATCACAATAAGGTACTGATTTTGCCATTAAAGTATCTGCAACAGTTTCAGTTCCATTTAAAACACCATCAGATATAGTTTCTTTATCTACTGCATATTGTAAAGCTTGTCTAACTTTTACATCTCCAGTTATTTCTTTATTAGAATTTAGAAGTATGGCTCTTGATGCAACTGGCTCACTCATCTGTGTTTCATATTTACCTTGCTCTTCTAAAGCTACAAATGTATCAAGGTCTATCATATCTCCATCAGAACCAAATATTAAATCTATTTCACCTTTTTCAAGTGCTAATAATATTGTTTGGTGGTCTGTCATAACATTCCACTTTATAGAACTTACCTTTGGCTTTTCACCATAGTAATTTTCATTTGCTATAAATATTGAATATTGATCTTCCTTATGTTCTGAAAGTACCCATGGACCAGTACCTATATATCCATTAACTCCATCTTTAGTACTTCCATCTATAAAACAATTTGGAGATAACATTCTAAATGGTCTAGTTAATGCTAGCTCTTCTAGTGTTGGATAGTATGGATGTTCTAATGTCAATTTAAATGTATATTCATCAACTACTTCTGTTATTTCTATTTCGTTTACTAGGTCTAGCCAGTTGTGACGCTCTACATTTTCTATTATTGCATCAAAATTCATTTTTACGGCTTCTGCATTAAACTTTTCTCCATCAGTAAATGTAACATCATCTCTTAAATAAAAAATATACTCTTTTCCATCTTCTGATATGTCCCATGATTTGGCTAACCATGGTTCAACACCATCGTCTGTATTTTTTACAAGTGACTCAAATACCATATTTTGAGCTGCCATTTCACCAGAATAAAGATGTGGATTTATATCCCTTATATCTTTTGTACTTGCATATACTATTTGATCTTTTTCCCCTGCATCTGCTTTTCCACTATTTTTACTACTACAGCCAATTATAGATAAACACATTATAGTAGATAGTGCTGTGACTGCTAATTTTTTTAATCTCATATATTCTCACCTTATTTTTTGACTTATACTTAATTTTTGTTGTCAACTTTATTTACAAAATAAATTATACTATTTGATTATGTCATTATTGTGTCATTAATAGCTCAACTTTATGGCATTTAAAAGGCTACAATACTGTATTTCAACCTATATATACCTCTTTTTGTCGAATAATATACTTGAATGTCGTTTTTGTATATTATTTTATTGCACATATACTGAACATCTTTGTTGGGTTACAGAATTCATCTTCATCATGATAAATACGATTACTAACTGTGATATCAGTCTCACAGTTAATAAATCCTATATTATCTAAAACTTCAATATCCCAATTAGGTCTTAATTTTCCACTAATATATAATTGATTTTTTATATCATCACATTCCTTTAAAATTTTATTATCTATTTTAGAATGAGCATGATTTATGTCCAATGTTTTAGCTTCCTCTGAAAATGATACATCTCCATAATCTGCATCAAAGTTTATTAATCGACCATTTTTCTTAAGAACTCTATGCCATTCTTTATAAGCTTTTTTCACATCAGGCAATGTCCATGTTAAATTTCGTGAAATTATAATATCAAATGTTTCATTTTCAAAATCTAGTTTCTGTGCATCCATAACCTTAAAATCAATATTATAGCCAAGCGATTTTGCAGTCTTACCTGCATTACTTATCATATTCTCACATAAATCAATTCCAACTACATCATGTCCTAGTGACGCTAATATAACTGCAAAGAATCCAGTTCCAGTTCCTATATCTAAAATTTTTAACTTTACATTGTCTATATAATTAAAATTATTTTTTATCTCTTTTAGCCATAAATTTCTTTTAGGGCTATTTAACTCTGACATACGCAAGTTACAAAATTCATCGCTTCTTCCATTCCAATATTCCTTAATTCTTTCACTTAAATCCATAATTATCCATACCCCCTAAAAAAATCATGAATTCAAATGCAAAATACTATTTGCAAAATCTTCATGACTTTATTTATTCTCTATTAATATAAATTTATCTATAATTTTTTTGCTTTTACCATAAACATTGGAGTAGCTCCATAAAGTAATTGCTCTTTTTCATCCCATACCTTTTTTGTAATATCTAAGTCATAGTTTATATTATAAAATCCAATATCATCTAAAACTACCTTATCCCAACTAGGTCTTATTTTATCTTCTAGTGGTAATTTAAAACCTATATCCTTATTTTCATTAGGACCTTCATAAGTATCATAAGGTTTACCATACTTATTTCTAAATTTAATTTCTCTTTCTTCTACTTCTTTAAGTATGGACTTATCATATTTATGCAAGTTCCAATTAGCATCAAATATCAATAAAGTTCCATTTGGCTTTAACACCCTCATCCATTCTTTATATGCTTTAATAGGGTCTACTAATGTCCAAGTTACATTTCTACTTAATACTAAATCAAATGTATTATCTTCAAATTCTAATTCATGACTATCCATTACCATAAATTTAGGATTAACATTTGCAAACTCTGCATTTTTTCTAGCTTCATCAATCATATTTTTAGTACAATCAATACCCATAACATTATGATTTCTTTTACTTAATATTATAGAAAAAAATCCAGGTCCAGTTCCTATATCTAAAATATTTAGTTTATCTTTATTATCTACTTGTTTTTCAATTAACTCTGTCCATACCTTTGGTCTAAAACTATTTAATTCATTTTTTATAATGTCACTGTACCCTTTAGATGAATAAGACCATAATTTTTCAATATTTTCTTTTTTCATCCATATACCACCTTCATTTTATACTTTATTTTTATATATAAAATTAATTTTCAAATAAAAAAGTCTATAGATATTTATAACAATATCCATAGACCCTTCATGGTTAAATAGTAACCCTTCATGAGTTACCAAATTTATTATCAAATTTAATTATTAATATATATAAGTAATAATTTTTATACTTTATATTATACATTATAATCTATTTATTATCTATAAATATAATTTATATTATTTATAGATTTTCAGTTGACTTTATATATTTATTCAGATACTATTTAACTAAGATAAAAAGTTCATAAAAATAATAGATATTTGAAAATATCTTTAGAAAGTCAGAAGGCTATTCCTTCTGACTTTTTTATTTATATGAAACTGTAACTAAATTTTATCTATATTCTACTTTCCCCGAGTAAGAATAAAATTATAAAAGATGGGTATTACCCATCTTTTTGTTTAAGCATAAAAAAAAGACTATCTAAATCGATAGTCTTTACTGGCGGAGAAGGAGGGATTCGAACCCTCGCACCGGTTTACCCAGCCTAATCCCTTAGCAGGGGATCCTCTTTAGCCACTTGAGTACTTCTCCTTAATATAACTTAATTATATATTATTATTTATAATAAGTCAATAATATATTTACAATTTAATTCCAAATTTAAATTAATTCATTCTGTTATCAAACATTCTATCTTATCATAATTCTTCATATTATTTACACTATGTGCATCAGAACCTGGAACTACAGGTATTTTATATTTTTTTACTAACTCTAGTAATTCACCACTTATATATGCTTCACCACAATCTTCTTTTAAAAGTCCAGATACATTGTAGTCTAATTCATATCCATTTTCTTTTATAAGCATTAATAATTCTTCAAGTACTATATTATTTTCATAATTGTATGGGTATACCTTATTAAATTTCCTAATTAAATTTAAATGACCTATTCTCTTTGGCTTATAATCTCCTAAGTCAGCACTTACTGCTTTTTTAACAGTTTTATAATATTTATAATAAACACTGCTAAGTCCTCCTAATATATCTATTATATTTCCGAATTCATATTTATTATAATCCATTATATAATATTTATCATTAATATTTAACATATGAACAGATAAAATAGAATCATCAAAATACTTACCATACTTATCTAGCATTGACTTAGTTTCCTCTTCATATCCTTCTAAATAATCAACTTCTATACCTAAGTTTATTTTTATTTTATTCTTATATTTTTTCTTAAACTTATTTACTTCATCAATGTACATATGTAAACTCTCTATATCCATAGCACTATCATTTTCAGGCGATGGATCTTTAAAATCTTCAGGTAATGGTAAGTGTTCTGTAAAAGTTATTTCATTTAACCCAATCTCAATAGCTCTTTTTATATAATCTTCAATCTCATCATTACTACCGTGTGGACAGTATTGAGTATGTATATGACCATCTCTCATAAAATCTCCCCCTAAAACATTATTTTATATTAAAAGTATATTATATTATTTATATGTTTTGTTTATGTATACAAAATAAATAAAGGAATTTACTAAAATAAAAGTAAACTCCTTTTAAGTACTACACATGTTCATGGAAATGACTATGTTCTCCACTAAATCCATCTTCATGAATATGATCATGACCTATACCATTTATATGTACATGACTATGCATAAAAGATACTTGCAATTTTTTATTAATAGGATTCGTGCCTACGTATGCATTTACCCCAAATACTTCCTTTAACATATCACTTGTTATAACCTTTTCAACTGTACCAAACTGTTTTATTTTACCATCCTTCATGACTATTAAGTAATCACAATACATAGCTGCTATATTCATATCATGTATTGCTGATAATGTTGTTATGTTTAAACTTTTAACTAAATCCATAAGCTGAATTTGATATCCTATGTCCAAATGATTTGTAGGTTCATCAAGTATTAAAAAATCAGTATCTTGAACTAAAGCTCTAGCGATTAACGTTCTTTGCTTTTCTCCCCCTGATAACTTTGAAAAACTTCTTTCACTATAATTTTCTAATCCAACTTTTTTAAGCATGTCCTTAACCATTTGCAAATCTTTTTTAGAGTAATCCTCAAAAACACTCTTATATGGGTATCTTCCCATTTTAACTATTTGTTCAACAGTAAAATCAAATTGTGATGTACTTTCTTGCGCTAGTACTGCAATTTCCTTTGCACATTCTTTATCCTTCACCTTAGATAAGTCTTTATTATCTAAAAATATACTTCCACTTGACGGTTTATATAATCTATAAATATTTTTTAGTAAAGTAGATTTTCCAGAACCATTTGGCCCTATAATTCCAACAAATGCTCCTTTAGGAACCTCTAATGAAATGTCTTTTAGAATTTCCTTTTTATCTATACTAAATTTTAAATTTTTAACTTCGATTTTAAACATTACTCATTTCCTCCAAAAGAATAATTTTTTGCAGAAATAAGATATAAGAAGAATGGACCTCCAACTAATGATGTTATTATTCCTATAGGTATTTCTATTGGTGGAAATAACCCTCTCGCTACAACATCAGATAAAATTAAAAATATAGCTCCAAATAAGCTTGATAGGACTATAAGCTTTTTATGGTCACTTCCAGAAATAGTTCTACAAATATGTGGTACAACAAGACCTATAAATCCAATTGCCCCTGTTATAGCAACTAATGTAGATGTAAGTAGGGTTGCTAATAATATTATTATTGATTTAACTAACTTTATATTAATACCAAGTATAACTGCACTATCATCCCCTAATAGTAACACATCTAAAGATTTAGACATTATAAGTGATATTATAATTACAAATATTAATGCTACAAATGGTAGTAATAATACATCCCACTTTGCTCCTCCCAAACTTCCTATAGTCCAAAACAATGCACTCTTTGCTTGATTAGAATTCTTTGCTGAATATATAAGCAAATTTGTCAAAGCACTAAATATTGTTGATATAGCCATACCAGAAAGAACTAATCTTGTAGTTGATGTAGTTCGTCCCATTTGAGTACCTATAGCAAATACTAATACACCTGATAATATAGATCCTAAAAAAGCACCACCTGTTATACTAGTTATACCTAATGTTGATATTCCACCTAATACTATTACTGCAACAGCTCCACAAGATGCTCCAGATGATATTCCTAGTATATATGGTTCTGCTATTGGATTTTTAGTAACACATTGCATAAGAACACCACAAAGAGCAAGACCTGCTCCACAAATTGCTCCTAGTATTACCCTTGGAAGTCTGATTTCCCATATTATACTCTCATACATTGTGTTCCACTCCGTATTAAATAAAGCTCCATTAGATAATTTATTAAGTAGTACCTTATATACTACTCCAGGTTCTATATAAGTACTACCAATAGCTATCGCACCTATTATAGTCATTACTAAAAAAATGCTCAGCCCTAAAAACCAAAATAAGAAACCTCTCTTTTTAGAGAGATTTCTACTTCTATTAATATTTAAATCCATTATTTATTTTCTCCGTAGAAATATCCATACATTTTTTCTATGACTTGAGAATTTCTAACTCCTGGAGATAAGTCAGCTAATCCTACAACATATATTCTATCATTTTTAATTGCATCTACCTCTTTAAGTGCTGGATGATTCTTTAAAAATTCTATTTTTTCTTCTACTGGAGATCCTGCTA
Source organism: Desulfovibrio sp. Marseille-P6017 (assembly GCA_900604495.1). Next base: position 169,030 of record UWOR01000004.1, read on the forward strand.
AATAATCAGTTACTATTATAACTTCAGGATTTTCAGCTACCACACTTTCCCATGTAGCATTTATGTATGGCTGATTTTGATCTGAGAATATATTATTTCCACCAGCAAGCTCTATTAAATTATTTGCAAGACCTGATCCAACAGCCATTGCTTTATCTTCTCCTGAATCATATACCATCATTTTTACTCTATTTTCATCTTTAACTTCTCCAACTTTATCAGTTACAACTTTTATATCATCTTTCATATTATCTATAACTTCTTTAGCTTTGTCTTGTACATCAAATATTTTTCCTAATAATTCAAAATCTTCATAAACTGTTTCTATTGTTGCATCTGACTTATATGATGCTGCTAAAAATGGTGTTATACCTTTTTCTATAAGTTCATCAGGTGACCCTGTAGTTTGTTCACTTATAGACATGTCCCAACCACTTACAAAGTCTGCACCTGTAGCTAAAAATGCTTCTTTAGATATAGAGTGACCTTCTCCTACTTCAAGTTCTGGTATTTTTTTGTAATCTTCTTCAAATTCAGGAAGTATAGGATTATCTAAAAGAGCTGTACCAACCATTTTATCCCCTAAATCTAATGCCAGTAACATCTCTGTCATGAATTGAGATAATGTAACTGCTTTTTTTCTTGGGCTATCAACTTTAACATCATAATCTTTAGCTCCATCCGAATAAACAAACTCTATCGTCTCAAAATTGCTAGCTTCTACTGATGAAGCTGGTGTTTCTGATTTATTATTTGAATTATTAGAACATCCTATTACAGATAAAGATAATCCTGTTATTGTTAATATTGCTAGAAATCTTTTTAAACTCTTATTTTTTACCATCTTTATTTTCCCCCTCATATTTGTATATATTTTTTTATAAAAAAACCATGAAGTTAACAAAAGATATAATATATTATCTCTTGTATTAAACCTTCATGGTCTTATTCTCTATTATGTTTAACTATTGAGTATGTTTACGGTCATAACTATGATTATATGCACAGCATCAATCTATATGCCTATTATAATATAACATTAAACTATTTCTGACAAACATATAATTCTCACTTAATTTTCCCTTGTTTTGAAAAACTTCAATATTTCCTCATATTTATATTATATTTTATGGATTTTTTTGTAAATATATTTTCTAAGTTTCAGAAAATTTAGTTTTATACATACTTCTACATTATATTTAGTATTCTACTTATATTTTTCATATTCCCCTATATTTTATAATATCGTAATTTATTAATTAAATTTATATAAAAAAGATAATAGATTTAAGTCTATTATCTTTTTTATATAAATTACATATGTTTTTTTGCTTCTAATAACATTTGATTTGCTTGTTGCATGCATTCAATTGCTTTTTCTATATTTTCTGCAGTTTGATCTTTACCCATATTTCTAGCTTTATCTACCCATTCTCTAAAACCTTCTTCATGAGATTCGTTATGATTTACCCAATGAGCTAGCAATATTTTTAATGTTTTTTCATCTTTGTTTATTTCATTATCACCATGGCTATGTGTATGTGGATGATGATGATCATGTCCTCCTAAATCCCCATGGTCATGGTCATCTGCATGATGAAATCTTATTCTATCTTTAGTAAACATATTATTTCCCCCTAATTATTTTATATTAAATTCCTTTTTTATAACTTTGATTGCATCCTTTACTAATAATGCAAGTGGCTTATTTTCTAGTCCAACTAGTTCTATATTTTCTGGCATTATAGGTAGTAAAATTTTTAAAGCTTCACTGTTTGCAACAGCCTCACTAATATTGCATGTAACTTCTCCCATCATAGAATTAGGCATTATGACCGAAATTGGTGCTACTATTACGTTTGCTTTTTTAGATGAAACTACAATTGCATTTTCGCCTGTAGCGCCCTTATTTGCATGAGATTTCATCATTGCACTAGTTGCTATTGAATTTGTACCTAATGCATATATATCTATATATGTAGGTAGCTCATCTCTTAATGATGATACTATCTGAGCTCCAATTCCTCCACCCATTCCGTCTATAACTGCTATTATCATATTAATTTACCCCTATTATTTTATAAATTATTTTGATTCTTCTAATATTATCTTATGATCCATAAGTCTTATTTCCTTTATTACTCCATCTACTATTTTTTGATCCCCAAGTAAATCTGTTAAGTAAACCTTACCTTCAACTGGGTCTACGCTAACAACATTATCCATAACCTTTTTTAATTCATTATTTTTTAACATAAATGCTGCTGATTCACACATATAATCCCCTCCATATTATTTTAAAAATAAAAAGAAGACTCCTTTAGGCATTACAATACACCAAAGAAATCTTCATGATCTCAATTAAAATATACTCTTATTTAAATAAAGTATATCACTTTATTTAATCCAAAGTCAATTTAATTTGGATATTTTTGGTGCTTATATTATCTATTTTTATATTTACATTTTATTTATATAATAAGGGTGTATTGTTAATATTTTTACAATCTATCATATGAATTACTATAATATGTATAGTTATACAATTCTATATATAAATTATAATACTTCTTACTATATCTTTAAAAGTTCTTTTACTGATGGAAATTCCTCTATATTTGTATGAGGTAAGAAGCATGCAGATACAAATTCATCCATATACCCAGGATAAACACTAAGTTCAACATAAGTCATCTGGCTCGCAATTTCCTCTAACTTATTTTTAGCATCTCTGCTTATTAACGCTAAGTAAGATCCTACTAATGAACTATTTCCAATATACTTAAACTTATCTCTAGATACATCTGGAAGCAATCCTATAGTTATTGCATTTTCTATATTTAAGCTATTTCCTATACCTCCGGCAATATAAACTCTATCTAATACACTAAAGTCCATTCCTAAACTATCTAAAAGTACGGATGCACCTGAGTATATAGCCCCTTTAGCTCTTATAAAATTATCAATATCTACTTCATTTACAATTATGTCATTTTCTAAATTGTATTCTTCTTTAAATGCTAATACATATTCCCCTATTTCATTTTCATCAAATCTAATTCTTGGATTATCTATATCTTTTTGTATCTTTCCTCTTCTATCTATAATTCCATTTATAATCATCTGACATATCAAGTCAATTATTCCTGATCCACATATACCAATAGGTTCACAATCACCTATAATTTTTAAAGTTGGTTCTAATGTATCTGAATTAATTTTAATCCCTTCTATAGCTCCACAAGATGACCTCATTCCACACCTAATACCTCCACCTTCAAAGGCAGGGCCTGCAGAACAAGCACAACTCATCATAAAGTCTTTATTTCCAAATACAATCTCTCCATTTGTACCTAAATCTATAAATAATACATTTTCTTCATTAGCCCATATCCCTGCTGATAATACACCTGCAGTTATATCTCCACCTACATAACTAGATACATTCGGTGCTAGGTAAACATATGCACTATCATTAACTTCTAGTTCTACATTTTCTCCCATTAGTTTAGGTGATCTTAAAAAAGGTGGTATATAAGGTTCTCTTCTTAAGAAATCTGGATAAACTCCTAAAAGCAAACTAGACATTGTCGTATTACCAGATGCTACAACACTTATAACATCATCTTTATTTATATTATTTTTTTCATATATAGATCTAAGTAATGGGTTTATGGTTTCATGTATAATTGCTTTATATAAAATATCAAGACCATCCTTCTTTGTTGCAAATACTATTCTATTAATCACGTCTGCTCCGTATTTTATTTGAGCATTACCTGATGATGCTTTATCTATAAGTACTTGATTCTCTAATTCTACTAAACAAACTACAACTGATGTTGTCCCTATGTCTATTGCTACTCCGTATAAAGACTCTCCTGTATCACCTGAATCTATATTTATTATTGTTAGCTTATTCTTTTTTTGTACGTATGTTAATGTTACTTTGAAATCATTTTCTCTAAGTACCTTAGGTATTTTTCTTAATATATCTAATCTAAAATCAATTTCATTATAGCCCAAATTATTTCTAATATATCTTTGTAATCTATCAACGTCACTTATATTATCATCTAATGTAGGCTCATCTAATTCAATATATTTTTTCTTAATATTTGTACGAAATTCTAAGTTATGATTTGAAGCAATATCTTTAGCTCTATTAAAAATAGCCTCGTCCTTTTCTTTCCCCCCACCTTCAATTTTCATACCATACATAGATGAAGACAACTTAGATGGTACTTCTACCTCAATATCTGAAACTACCCTAGAGTTACATGCTAATACATAACCTTGCTTAACTTCATCGTCAGTTATATGCCTTGTTTTCTCTGTATCTACATTTCCATTTAAAACCTTAACCTTACATTTCCCACATGACACATTACCATTACATGGTGCATCTATAAATATATCTGCAGCCCTTGCTACATCAAGTAATAAATCCCCTTCTTTGCAATAAGTCTCTTTATTATGAGACTTAAAAAGTACCTTTATCATACTCTATTCCCCCTATTATAGTCTCTATTATAATTTTAGCATAAATTTCCACAATATATATATTAAATAAGAAACTAATCTATACCTTTTCAAGAATATTTAAATTCAATTTTATTAAAACTAAATATAAATTAATTTTACTATACAGGAGGACAATTTTTTGAAAGCTATTGTATATGAAGGAATAAAAAAGGTAAATGTACGTGATGTAGAAGATCCAAAAATAGAAAAAAATGATGATATTATTGTTAAAGTAACATCTACCGCTATATGTGGTTCAGATCTTCATTTAATTCATGGCATGATTCCTAATCTAAAAAAGAATTCAATTTTAGGTCACGAAACAATGGGAATAGTTGAGGAAGTGGGAAAAGATGTTAATAAAGTAAAAAAAGGTGACAGAGTTATAGTTCCATTTCCTGTAGCATGTGGACATTGCTTTTATTGTGAACACAAGTTATATAGCCAATGTGATAACTCAAATGAATATGGTGAATGTGGTGGAATATTTGGATATAGCGATACATTTGGTGGGTATGATGGTGGACAAGCAGAGTATTTAAGAGTACCTTATGCTAATGTTGGTCCTATAATAATTCCCGAAGAATTATCTGATGATCAGGCACTTTTCCTTACTGATGTTTTACCAACATCTTATTGGGGAGTAGATAACGCAGATGTAAAAAAGGGGGATACTGTAGTTGTTCTTGGTTGTGGACCTATAGGTCTTTCTGCTATAAAGTGGCTTATGCTAAAAAATGTAAAAAGAATTATTGCCGTAGATAGAGTTTCATATAGACTAAACCATGCATCTTCATATAAAGGCGTTGAAGTAATTAATTTTGAAGATCATGATGATACTGGTGAGTATATAAAAGAAATTACTCAAGGAGGTGCTGATGTAGTCTTAGATTGTGTTGGTATGGATGGTGTAATGTCAAATTTTGAAAAAGTAGAAACTTTATTAAAATTACAAGGTGGCTCAAAATCAGCAATTGAAATATCTTCTCGTTGTATTAGAAAAGGTGGAACAGTCATGATGGTTGGAGTCTATGGTGCAAGATATAATTTATTCCCGCTAGGTGACTTCTTTTCTAGAAATATAACTATAAAAATGGGACAATGTCCTGCACAAGCTTATATTCCTAAGATTTTAGACATAATAAAAAAAGGTGAATATGATCCTACTGACATAATTACTCATAAACTATCTTTATCTGAGGGTAAATATGCCTATGATATATTTGATAGTAAGCTAGATAATTGTATAAAAGTAGTTTTAAAGCCATAAATATTTCACCTTATAATATATATAACTATATTAAAGATAGAAATTCGCTGCAGTCGAATTCCTATCTTTAATTAATAAAATTACTCTAATGTGCTTTCATATAAATCTGAATTTAATAAACTTTCTAATTCATCAGCATCAGAAAATTTAACTTTAACTATCCATGCATCATATGGATCTTCATTTATATATTCAGGTTCATCTTCTAATTTTTCATTTATTTCTACTACTTCACCTGATACTGGAGCAATTAAATCAGATGCTACCTTAGAAGATTCTACTACACCAAAGTCGTCCCCTTGAGTTAGTGTATCTTCAACTTCAGGCATTTCTACAAATAGAACTTCTCCTAATTGTTCTTGAGCAAAATCAGTTATTCCTATATAACCATATTCTCCTTCAACTCTTACCCAAGTATGCTTATCACTATATCTTAATTCTGGTATAACCTTCATATTATTCCTCCTAAGTAATATTACATTACAGCTTCCATTGCTAATGCTGGATGGCCTTTTTCTTCTAAGAATGCAAGTACACCTTCAGAATCATTAGCTATTGTTTCATCACAAATCATATCTGTGAAGTTTTCTATTCCTGTCATTTCCTTGACAGTAGCATTTAATTTATCAGCTACATAATCTTTTAATTCTTTTGGCATCCAAACTATTCTTTCTGGTCCACCTTCTGCATACGCGAATTTTTTAGAAGATATAAAGTGTCTTCCATGTCCCATAAATCCTGGAGTTTGAACTCCTCCACCTGTCATAGATGCTAGTTCTCCAAATGTCATACCTACTGGAGTTATTCCAGGGAATTCTCTATTTACTATAACAAATCCATTAGCTTCAGGCATTATACCGCATATACACTCGAAACATCCACAAGAAGTCATTGGGTCTTCAAGTATAGAGTACAATGTAACACTTTCAACTGCACCTTGAGATATTTGGTTAACTGTTTCATTTACAGAATTCCATCTACCTAATCTATCATCTAAGCAATCTCCTTTTACAACTGGTTGACATGGACCTGTTGGATCTAATTCTTTAGTTGCTTTAGCATCTAACCAACTAACAGCTCCACAAAGACCAAGTCTCTCAGGAGTTACTATACAAACGTGAGCTGGTGCAAATGATTGACATAAGTTACAAGAATAGAATGTATCAACACTCTCATCAACTAATGATGCTAATCTTTCATCTCTAGCATCATATCTAGCTACAGCTTCAGATTTTCTAGCAGAAACTTGTTCTGGATCAGTTATTATAACTATTTCACATTTATCAACAACTGTATCAAATTCATCTTTCATTTTAGCATATAGAACTTCACCTATATGTTGTAATCTAAATCCTTTTTCATAAGCATCTTTAGATATTCTTACCCAAGACATATCTCTTTGACCAACATGCATTACACCTTCTATATAGTTTAAGAAGTAATGGAAACGTCTTTCAAGAACTGGTTCAAAGTCATCTTGCATTGCTTTACCAGCTATTTTAACTATTACAGCAAGTGGTAATCTTATTAATCCATTTACTGGTTCTACTTCATCTATATTTGGTCCTATTATTTCTATTTTATGATCTTCAACTTCAGAAGCTTCTTTATGTACAACAAGCTCCCAAGCTTCAGTTTTATTTCCACCAAATTCAGCTATCATATCACCTTTTCTTATTCTTTCACCTTCGAAAGCTGCAGCAAATGATACTGGTATAGGTATTTCAGTTATTTTTATTTTTATATTTCTAGCTTCTAAAGAAGTAGCTACAAATTTATCATAATCTTTTTGAGTTAATAAGTTCATTGGAACTTCAAGAACAGTTTGATCAGTTATAACTGGGAATCCTAAAGCTATTGCTCCAGCTCCAGCAGAAACAACTAACTCACTAAGTGGTCCAAATGCATTAACAAATGCTGGAACCCTCTTAGAAGTATATTCTAATAATCCTGAAAGATCTCCTGGAGTTAATGCTCCGAATATTAATGCTGCTCTTATAGCAACTGATACAACATGTATAACAGAAGTTACATCATATCCTAAAGGTATAACCCTTAAGTCAACTCCCATTTTTACTCCTGCTTCTATAACTTGATCTATAACTTTACCAACTAAGAAAGTTAATAAACCTTTAGATTGATAATCCTTAACTATTTTAGCTGCAGTTTCAGAGTCTGGGCATTCACCAAGTACAACTGCAACCCCGGGTATATCTCCTGTAACTAAAGGTACACCTAAAGATCTTATTATTGGGTCACCTACATGACCTGCACATGGAGCTTGGTATGGTTCTTCCATAGTTGCATACTTTATAGCTTCTATAACTTCTGCAGCTAAAGCTGTAGCTAAACCAGAATTTAAAGCATGCTCTAATAAATGAGTTCTATTTATTAGAGATTCAACTACTGTTAAAGCACCTTCTAAGTCTCCAAGAGTACTCATTTTTTGCCCTGTTGCTGCATATATGCAAGGTAATGAGTATGCAGTATCAGGGAATGATACTGGATGTTCCTTCCCATGTTGAGCTATAGCATCAGCAAGCATTCCTTTAGCAGCATCTAACGCTTGTTCTGAACCTGTAAAAATTATATTATATAAATTCACTCTACTTCCCCCTTTTTAGCCCCAGCTTTATAGCTGAGGCTTAATAATTTAAACTAGTTTATATCTTATACGTTATATTCAAATGCACCTTCGTTTATTTCTAAGAATGAATCTGCATATAAAGATGCTCCATTTATTATGTCGCAAGATTTTATAGTTTGCATTAATAACTCATCACATGGGTTTACTATTGCAGAACTAAATCCGTTAGCCATTGCCATAGCTAAGAAGTTACTATCTAATATAGGTCTTATATGTTTTGGACAACCATTAGATACATTTGATAATCCGCCTGTAGTTGGAAGTCCCATCTCTGTCATCATTCTTATTGCTTCTAATACTTCTACTTGCTTATCTTGCATACCTTTTATAACTAAGCATAATGGGTCAAATAACATGTCAGATGGATCTAATCCTAGCATTAAACCTTTTTCTAACATTTCTTGACAGTATGCCATACGTTCATCGTTATCTTTAGGTATACCATCTTTAGCACATAAAGCTATAACTTTAGCTTCATATTCAGCAGCTAAATCTATCATGTCTAATCTTCCTCCTGCATCTGCAGAGTTTACAATTGGTTTAGCATGCTCTCTATTGTAAACTTTAAGACCTGCCTCTATAGCTTTTCTATTTGCAGTATCTAATGCTAGTGGAACATTATTAAGTTCAGATTGAAGCATTTGAACTCCCCAAGTCATTATTTCTTCTCCATCCCTTTCAGCTGGGCCTATATTAAAATCTATATAATGAGCACCGGCATCTAATTGAGCTTTAGCTCTTCTTAATATTGGCTCAGGATCTCTTTCTGCTAGTGCTTTTCTTATTTCTGGCGATATACAGTGTATTCTTTCACCTATAATCATAAATTTTTCCATTATCTATTTCCCCCTTATGGACTAATAATTAATTTATTTTAAATAATTATTTATACTAAGCGTTAGCTAATTCTTGAGCTTTCTTAGCTTGATAATCTTTTAAGAACTTAGGTATTTCCATAGACTCTTCTGTACCTATTATTATATTCCAATCTGGTAGATTCTCTTCTAAGTCTCCTTTTATAACAGCAACTTTACCTGGTATTATTAAATCTCTGTTATTAGTCTTTTCTGCTATACCACATTCTTTAACGAATGCTGCTATAGAGTTTCCACCAAACTTACCAGCAGCCCATGAAGTAAGAACTGAGTATCCACCTGCATCTGGTATTACTAACCAACATGGTACTTTAGATCTTTCTATATCTCCTGATACTATAAAGTAAGTTAATGCAAAGTCAACAGTGACTAATACTGGAGAATTTTCATCTGGGTTATTTATTGGGTATATCTTAGGCTCAACTCTCATTGGTCTTTGTGGGTCAGTGTAGATATTTTGTCTTAATGCAAATAAAGGTAATGCTTTTGAATAATCTATATCATCTAATACTATTATTGATCCGTATTTTATTGTAAATACAGAAGATAAAGCAACTTCCATCATTGGATTGTTATTAGATAATTTATTTGCAAATATTATTGATGGGTATCCGAATGTTCTGTCTTGTTCCTTTAATGCAATTCTTCTAACTTGAACTGCATTAGTATAAGTATCTTTTATATTTTCTCCAGTTACATCTAAAACTAATTCTTTATAACCAGCACTTTGTATAGCTTCTACTGTAGAGTATAATTCTTCTAAACTAGATGCTTTAACACCTAATGCTAAATTTGCAGCTTTAACTACATCTATCATAGCTTTATAGTTATCTTTATTAGCTCCATATACTATTGGATTAGTACCTTCTAATAAAGCTACAGCTTCTTTAGCAACATCAGCATCTTCACAATCTACTATGTATGCTATTTTTAATTCACTATCTTTTAATTTATTTATTAATGACACGTAAGCATCTTTGTTTCCATTATATTTTAATAATGCAAACTCAACTTTCATTTCTTCACCTATTCTTACGTAGTCAACTAACTTCATGTTTGCTATCTTATCATTTACTGCTTCTTCACTCATTCCATCACAGAATTGAACAGCAAATCTATTTCTACTTACTAAAGTTTTTTCATGTCTAAATAATACAGTTTCTCCACCTAAAGTATATTCAGATTCTCCTGTACCTACTTTTAATGCTTTCATTAAAGGTGCAGTAGCTTCTGATAATTTAGCTATTGCATCATCTGACATATGTGGACATTTACCTACTTCTACTGCTCCTGAAGCAACCTTCATAGAGAATGCCATACAAGTTGGAAAACTACAATCTTTACAGTTTTTCTTTGGTGTTAATTTAAATATATCTAAAGCTTTTAATGCCATTTTTATATCCCCCTAACCTTACAAATAAATTAAGCTAATTCGCTAATTAAATTTTTTATAGTTTTTATTGATTCTGGATGACGAAGTATTACTGCATTTGATCCACCAACTAATACACTTGCAGCTGTAGAAACTTCCATAGCTATTGATCTTTGTTCTGGACATCCCCAGCTTGGCTCATCTTCAACTGGAGCTATAGCTTCTTTAACATGACCTACTTCCATTGCAACTGGAGTTATTATTGGCATTTGTAATGATTTATCATTTTGAGCAAATGCTGCAAGTCTTATTCTATCCATAGTAGATGCAACATACTCATATCCATATCCAACAGCTGAACATCCTACGTTCATAACTATATTATCTGATTTAACTCCTAACTGAGTTAATAATACGTTCATTTGTTTAGCTAAGTTTATATCAACTGAAGATTCAGCTCCTACTTTGTGGCTATATGCCATACCAGCTGAAGCACCTACAGTTTTGTAGTTATCTTCTACAGCTGACATAAATAAACAATTGTGACCATCTAAAGCTTGAGCTAATTTTTCAAATAATTTTCCATCTTTTTCATGGTTTCCTGTTCCTGCTACAACTAATGGTACGCTTATAGCTTCAACAACAGCTTTAGCAACAGTAGCACATTCTTCTGGAGTTTTATCTAATCCATTTGGATCTGCTCCATCAAATTTTAAGCATATAAAATCTGCTTCTGTATTTGCTTCTACATATTTAGCCCATTCAACTGGATCGTTAGCTACACCTTTATACATTTCTTTATAACAATCTAACCAGCTTTCTGGATATACATCAGATATTTGTATACCTACTGCTTGTTTATTTCCTACCTCTCCATCAAAACCATAAAATGGTAAAACATTTTCTCCACCTAACTTTATTGCCTTATCTCCTGTCCCTATTTCCACTTCTGATATTTTACCAGAATACTTTTGAACAGACATTTTAAATGCCATAATTATTTCCCCCTTAAGCCTATTTTAATTCTAATTTTGCTATTATTTCTTTAATAGCTTTTTTAGCTTTTGAATCTTCAGGTAAGCTTACTAATGGTTTACCTGTTGAATCATATTCATATATTAATTCATCTAAAGGTACGATTCCTATAAGGTCTAGCTTGTATTTTTCTATTTCTTCTTTTACACCTTCATGTAAAATCCCATCAGGAACTTTATTTACTATAAGTTTTGTATCTCCTACACTTAGGTTCAATTCTTCAGCTAAATCTCTTATTCTAGCAACAGCTTGTATACTACGTCTTGAGCAATCACTTACTAAAAGTAGTGTGTCTACATGTCTAGTAGTTTTTCTACTTAAGTGTTCCATACCAGCTTCATTGTCTATGACTACATAATTATAATGATTTGAAATTTTTTGAACTTGTTCTCTTAAGATCCCATTGACAAAACAATAACAACCTTCTCCTTCAGAACGCCCCATAACTAATAAGTCATAGCCTTCTCCTTCTTCAATTATAGAGTTTAATCTATATTGTAAAAATTGTGCTTTTGTCATACCTCCAGGGAATGAATTACCTAATTTTTCTCTTTGATTGACTTCTTCTCTGATTTGACCTATTGATGCCTCTACATCTATGCCTAACACCTCATTTATATTAGCATTGGCATCTGCATCTACAACTAATACTGGTGACTTTTTATCTTCTATTAAAGAATTAACTAAAAGCCCTGTAAGACTTGTTTTCCCAGTTCCACCTTTTCCTGCAACAGCTATATTATATCCCATATTAAGACTTCCCCCTTGTCATTGTCAAAACAGAGCTTAAAGTTAAATTATTTATTTTACTCTGTTTTGTATTATGCTTTAACTAATTTTGGAGCTGCATGAGCACATTCTCCATGTACATCATGAAGAGCTTCCATTAATCCTTCTGATAAGCTTGGATGTGCATGTATTATATCTCCTACTTGTTCTACTGTTAGCCCTAAGCCAACTGCTAAAGATAATTCAGTTAATAAGTCTGTAGCATGAGGTCCTACTATTGAAGCTCCTATAATTTTATCATCTTTACCAGCAAGAACTTTTATAAATCCTTGGATATGTCCGATAGCTTGAGCTTTTCCTAATGCTCTAAAATCAAACTGACCTACCTTATATTCTTCATTATCAGCTTGAAGTTGTTTTTCAGTTTTACCAACACCAGCAACTTCTGGTTGGGTATATACACATCTTGGTACTGCATTATAATTTACTGTTTTTTTGCCTCCCAAAGCATTAACAGCTGCTACTTCACCTTCTTTAGAGGCAACATGTGCAAGCATTGCAGTATCAATTATATCCCCTATTGCATATATACCTTCAACATTAGTTTCTAGGTATTCGTTAACTTTAACCTTACCTCTTCCAATTAATTCTATACCTAATTCTTCTATTCCTGAATTCTTTAAGTTTGGCTTTCTACCAACTGCAACTAAACAAGTATCAGCAGTCACTGACTTCCCATTTGACAGTGTTGCTACAACTTTATTATCTACTATCCCGCAAGTCTGTACCCCTACACCTGCTAACACTTTAATTTTATCCTTTTTGAACTGTCTCTGCAACTGTTTAGCTACATCTTTATCTTCATTTCCTAAAATATGTTCTGCCATTTCTACTATAGTAACTTGAGTGCCTAAATTTTGAAAAAATTGACCTATTTCAGATCCTATAACACCACCTCCAACTATCAACATAGATTGTGGAAGTTCTTCTAAACCTAAGACTTCATCGCTAGTTATTACAATTTTTCCATCATATGGGAACATTGGTGGTACTACTGGAACCGATCCATTAGCTAATATTATTTTATCTGCCTTTACTAATTCTTTTGATCCATCTTCCTTAGTTACTTCTATAGTATTTTTATCTATTAATTTACCAAATCCATTAATTGTTTGGATTCCTCTTTTATCAAATAAAAATTCAATACCAGATATAAGTTGATCTACAACCTTATTTTTTCTAGCCATTATAGCAGAAAAATCTGGTTTTATTTCACCTTCTATATTTATTCCAAAACTTTTAGCTTCTTTCACATTCATTAACATTGAAGAAGATGCTAGCAATGCCTTAGTTGGTATACAACCAACATTTAAGCATGTTCCTCCAAGTCTTTTTTTCTCTATAACTACAACTTCATCAGCACCATGCATAGCTGCTTTTATAGCTGCTACATATCCTCCTGGACCTCCACCTACTACTGCTATTTTCATAAATTTAATTCGCCCCCTTAATCTTATAAACCTGCAGCATCAAGTATTAACGGAACATTCTCTTCTGCTCCAATAGCCATTATGTGAACACCATCACATAAGTTTTCTTCTTTTATTTGTCTTATAAATTCTCCGGCCATTTTAATACCTTCTTGGACATAATTTCCTTTTCCAGCTGATTTTAATCTTTCTATTTGATCATCTGGCACGAATATACCAGGAACATTAGCAGTCATAAATCTAGCCATACCTGGTGATTTTAACGGAACTATACCAGCTAATATTTTACAATCCATATTTTTAGTAAGCTCTCTAAATTTTCTTAAATGATCTATATCATAAACTGCTTGAGTTTGGAAGAACTTAGCTCCAGCATTTATTTTCTTCTGCATTTTTAACAATTGTACTTCTATTGGAGCATATTCAGGCGTAACTGATGCACCTAAGTAGAAATTAGTTTTTCCTTTTAGCTCTAGTCCAACACTATCTACACCACTATTTAATGTAGTTGCTGTAGTTAATATACTTACAGAATCTAAATCAAATACACTTTTAGCTTGTGGATGGTCTCCAACACAAGTATGGTCTCCTGTTAAAGCAAGTAAGTTTTCTATTCCAAATACACCAGCTGAAAGCATCTCACCTTCTATAGCAATTCTATTTCTATCTCTACCAGTCATTTGTATTACTGGTTCAAGCCCTATATCTTTTAACATTTTACATGTAGCAAGAGAAGTTGCTCTCATAACTGCTGATTGGAAATCTGTTACATTAGTAGCATGAACTCTACCAACACATTTTTTTGCACATTCTAAAAGGTGAGAAAGATCTGTACCTTTTGGAGGTGCCATCTCAGCAGTTATTGCAAATTCGCCTCTTTCTAATACTTCTTGTAATAAGCTCATTTATAAAATCCCCCTTTTTAACCTTTAAAAGTTATTAAGCTTCAGCTTTAGCAGCTTCTTGTGCTTTTTTCTTTAGATCTAAACTTCTTGGATTATTTTGTTTTGAATAATCTTTTGGCGGTCTAACTTTAGTTAAGTTATCTAATTGACCTAAATCTTTAAGTCTTTCATATATCCTAACCCATGCACAATCATTTTCATGGCTTATTTCACATTTTCCATCTTTAGCTCCACCACATGCACCATTTATTAATCCTTTAGCACACATAGTTACTGGACATATTCCACCAGTCCATCCTAGCTCACACTCTCCACAGGCTTTACATGCTTCTTCATATTGACCAACTCTTTCAACTTCACCTATGAATAATGTATTATTTGCTGGGTATACAGGCATATTTTTAGTATTTTTAACTATAGTTTGTGTTCCATCTCCACAAGCTAAAGATAATATAGCATCAGCTTCCTTTAACTCTTCTTTAACAGCTTTTAAATCTTTTTTACATTGCAAAAGGTTACAGCAAGGATCTATTACTTTACAAGCTAATACAGTTTTTCCATTAGCCTCTAAATTTTCCTTCATAGCTTGTAATTCTGGTTCTCCACCAGTTTTACAAGTTGCAGCACATTGGTTACATCCAACTAATATAATATTTTGAGCACCTTCTAAGAAACCTAATACTTCTTCTATCGGCTTTTTATCAGAAATTACCATACCCTTATTCCCCCTTAAAAGTACATCTATTTATTATTTTGTAACTTACAAGCTTTTATAACATGTTTTGCAAGTACAGATGTAGTTACTGATCCTACACCTGCTGGAACTGGTGTTATCATAGATGCTTTTTCTATTACTGAATCTGTATCAACATCTCCACAAATTCCTCCACCTTCTGGTTTAGCATTTATACCAACATCTATTACTACCGCACCTTCTTTTATATACTCAGGAGTTACCATTCTAGCTCTACCAACAGCAGCAACTAGTATGTCAGCTTTAGATGTTACTTCTGATAAATTCTTAGTTCTAGAGTGACATATATTAACAGTAGCATTTTCACCTAATAAAAGCATTGCTACCGGTTTTCCAACTACCATAGATCTACCAAGTACAGCCACGTTAGCTCCATTTAAATCCACATTATAATGTTTTAATATTTCAACAACTGCTGTAGGAGTGCATGGTGGGAATCCTGTTTTATCTCCTTCCATTACTTTCGCTGTATTTAATGGGTTGAAACAATCCACATCTTTTTTAGGGTCTATAACATGCTTTATAACTTCTTCATCAATACCTTTAGGTAATGGTCTAAATGTTAATATCCCATTTATTTTTGGATTTTTATTTAGATCTTCTAAAGCTTCTATATATTGATCTTGAGTAACACCTTCTTCTAAAACAATTACCTCTGTCTCAATACCTATTGTTTCACATTTCTTAAGTGCTCCTCTTTCATAAGCTAAATCATTAGCTTTTTCTCCAACTCTTAATATAGCTAATTTAGGTATTATACCCTCTTTACTTAATTCATTAACCTCTTTTATTAAATTTTCGCTCATTTCATCTGCTACTGGTTTCCCTTTTATTATTTGACCTTTAGCTACTGATACTTCCATTTTCAAGATCCCCCTTAAATATAAAATTTATTTATTTTCCTAAAGCAATCTCTACCTTTTTAAATACTTCATCACAAATTTTAACTCCATCTTCTATAAGTTCTTTCATTTCCGCATTGACTTTATTTATGTATTCTTGATCTTTTATAGAGTTAACATTTATAACAACGTTTAACTCTGCTCCAAGTATAGCAGCTCTTAAACATTGAACTCCTACTCCTACATCACTTATAGCAAGTCTAGATCCTTTATCAACTAATTCTTCATGTAATTTTATTGCCTTATAACATGCTCTTACTATATTTATAGGAACTTCACATGCAACCTTTAAGGCTTTTTGCATAGTTTCTTCCTTTATTTTCTTTTCTTCATCAGTTGATGTAGGAAGTCCATAAGCTTGAGATAGTGGATAAAATCCTTCTGCATCTTTGTCTATCATTTCCAATAAATCTTTTTCTAGTTCTGATGCTTTATTTAATATTTCTTTTACACTATCTTCATATTCTGCATACTTCTTTTTACCTATAGTAAGGTTACATACCATACTACCTAAAGCCATACCAACTGCTCCAACTAAAGCTGATGCACCTCCACCACCTGGAACTGGTGCTTTAGAAGCTAGAACTTCTACAAATTCTCCACAAGTTTTTCCTGATATACTCATTAAAATTCCCCCTAATTCTACAAAAGGTCTCTATTTTAATTAAGGTAGTACCAAATGTACTACCTTAACCTATGTTCTTATCAAGTACTAGAATAATCCAGATATTACTCCATTCTCATCAACATCTATTTTTTCAGCTGCTGGAACTTTTGGAAGACCTGGCATTTTCATTATTGCACCAGTTAAAGCAACTATAAATCCAGCACCAGCTGAAACAGTTAATTGTCTAACTGTTATTCTAAATCCTGTTGGTCTACCTAGTTTAGTTTGATCATCTGTTAAAGAATATTGAGTTTTAGCCATACATATAGGCATTTTTCCAAATCCTAAACTTTCTAATCTATCTAATTCTTTTTTAGCTTGAGGTGTAAAGTCAACACCATCAGCGCCATATATCTTAGTAGCTATTGCATTTATTTTTTCTTCTATACTTAAATCATCTTCGTAGCAGAATTGGAATTCATTTGGTTCACTAGTTAATCTAATAATTTCTTTAGCTAACTCTATTCCACCTTCTCCACCTTTTGCCCAAACTTGAGATAGTGCTACATTAACGCCTAGTTCCTTACATTTCTCTCTTACTAAGTTAACCTCTGGTTCTGTGTCTGTTGGAAATTCATTTATAGCAACAACCGCCGGTAATTTATATACTTGAGTTATATTTTCAACATGTTTTAATAGGTTTGGAAGTCCTGCTTCAAGAGCTTCTAAATTTTCTTTATTTAATTGATCTTTTGGAACTCCACCATTATATTTTAAAGCTCTAACTGTAGCAACGATTATAACTGCATCTGGTTTTAAATCTGCCATTCTACATTTTATATCTAAGAATTTTTCAGCACCTAAATCTGCACCAAATCCTCCTTCTGTTACTACATAATCTGCAAAATGCATAGCCATTCTTGTAGCTATAACTGAGTTACATCCATGTGCAATATTTGCAAATGGTCCACCATGAACAAATGCAGGTGTTCCTTCTAAAGTTTGAACTAAATTTGGTTTTAATGCATCTTTTAATAAAGCAGCCATTGCACCATTAGCTTTTAGTTGTCCTGCAGTTACAGGCTCCCCTTGGAAATTATATCCTACTATAATTCTTCCAAGTCTTTCTTTTAAGTCTGTTATATCACTAGCTAGACAGAAAGCAGCCATTACCTCAGAAGCAACAGTTATATCAAATCCATCTTGTCTAGCTACACCATCAGCTCTAACACCAAGTCCATCAACAATATTTCTAAGTTGTCTATCATTCATGTCAACACATCTTCTCCAAGTTATACTTCTTGAATCTATTCCTAATTCATTTCCTTGATGTATATGATTATCTAACATTGCAGCTAATAAGTTATTTGCAGCTCCTATAGCATGGAAATCTCCAGTAAAATGTAAATTTATATCTTCCATTGGAACAACTTGCGCATATCCTCCACCTGCTGCTCCTCCTTTAATACCAAATACAGGTCCTAAAGATGGCTCTCTTAAAGCAACTAATACATTTTCACCTAACTTAGCTAATCCATCTGCAACACCTATTGTTGTTGTAGTTTTTCCTTCTCCTGCAGGAGTTGGATTTATAGCTGTAGTTAATATTAACTTAGCCTTTTTACCACCATTATCTCTTTTAAGTAAGTTATAATCCACTTTAGCTTTATACTTACCATATAATTCTATATCATCTTCTTCTAACCCTAATTTTTTTGCTATTTCTCTTATATCTTGAGGTTGTGCTTCTTGTGCAATTTCAATATCAGATTTAAATCCCATAATTGAATCCTCCCCATAAATTTTAATTTTATTTTAATACACTTATGTAAGTGTTTATAAACTTAATTGCTTCTTACTTTCTTTTATCTCAAGTAATTTATCTTTGATTGTTTTAATCTCTTCTTTAGTTTTAATACTTACATCATATGGTGATTGATTTGATCTATCAGAGTTTATAACATCTTGATTATAGTATATAAATCCTAAAGCTTCCCCATCTTCTAAGTTACTTATAATAAAATCTTCATCTTCTTTATTTCTTATCTTATTTCCAACAACAAAAACTTGATTAACACCTATATCTTTTCCAAGTTTTTTTACTTTTCTATATGTTTGTAAACTTCTTTCTCCTGGTTCTACAACTACTATAAAAGCATCTACACCTTGCGCAGTTCCTCTACCTAAATGTTCTATTCCAGCTTCCATATCCATAACGACTACATCTTTATTTTGTATTATTAAATGGCTGCAAAGTCTTTTCAATAATACATGTTCAGGACAAACACATCCCGAACCTCCTGAGTCAACAGTTCCTAATGTCAATAATCTTACACCATTATACTCTTGACAATATGTCTGTGGAATATCATCTACCTTTGGGTTTAATTTAAACATCTTATTAAATGTTCCTGTTTCTGCTGCTGTTCTATCTGAAACTAACTTTTTCATTTCTGATATAGGTACTATAGATTCATAAACATCTCTTGGAAATCCTAAAGCTAATGCTAAATTTGCATCTGGATCTGCATCTACAGCAACAACTCTATATCCATCTTCAGCAAACATTCTAGAAAGCATTGAAGAAAAAGTTGTTTTACCTACTCCACCTTTACCTGTAACTGCTATTTTCATATTCTACCACCTTCTGTCTAATACTTTTAGATCTTATTATTTTATATATATCTATAGGTAAGACACATAATATGTATCTTACCTGATTATATTCTTTTATAATAAAACTTAAATCTTAAGCTTCTGCTCCTTGAAGCACTTTTTCTTCTACTAAAGCTTCAAAGTGAACACGTTTCTTTTCTATTCCTTCTATTATTTTTTGAGCTAATAATACAGGGTCTTCTTCAACTATAAATTTAGCTCCAACCATATCTTCCATTTCTTTAGTTAATATTTCTACTGCTCTAGATGAACCACCTACTGGAGGCATTATTCCTAAATAAACGTCTATACCTGTTGCAACAACATAAGTTCCTATAGCAACAGCTTTTTCAGACATCCACTCTGGAGCAACACCTGCTACTGGTAAATCAGATGAATCCATTTCTAAGTACTTAGCTGTTGCACCTACAACATCTAGTATACGGCTACAGTCAACACATGAACCTAAATGCAGTACAGGTGGTATATCTGCTAATTCACATACAGTTGCTAATCCTTTACCTGCATATTTTTTAGCAGCATCTTTTGCCATTAATCCAAATTTTCCCGCTGCTGACGCTCCACATCCTGTAGTAACAACTAATATATCATTCTTAATTAATTCCTTCATAACAGTTGTGTGTGCTAAGTTAGAAACACCTTTAGCATTATTACATCCAACAACAGCAACTGCTCCTCTTAATACTCCTGATTTTAAACAGTCAGCTAATGGTTTTACAGTTCCTGCTGGATCTATTTGAGAGTTTACAACTCTATCTAATTGTCCTACTATCGCTTCAGTACTAAACCCTACTACTGAGCTTGATTTATGTTCTGGGATTAAAACTTTTGATTTGTCTCTATTAGGGAAGTTTAATACAGCAGTTCTAACTATCTCTTTAGCTATATTAAACGCATCTTCTTCTTTGAATTCCATATATGTAGATCCTGTTATTTTTGCTTTTGGAGATGTAGTTATGAATTTTGTATGATAACAGTCTGCTACTCTTGCAAGTGCTGGGAATATACATTGTACATCAACGATCATAGCTTCTACAGCACCTGTAACTATTGCTAATTCTTGTTGATGGAAGTCCCCTGCAGTTTTTACACCATGTCTCATAGTAACCTCATTACCAGTACAACACATGCCTGCTAAGTTTATTCCATCTGCTCCAACAGATTTAGCTAATTCTACTAATTCTGGATCTTCTGATGCTAAAACTATCATTTCAGATAATGAAGGTTCATGACCATGTAATATTATATTTACTTTATTTTCTTCTAAAACACCTAAGTTTGCTTCTGATTCTCTAACTGTTGGTGTTCCAAATAATATATCACTAAATTGTGTACCTATCATTGATCCAACCCAACCATCTGCTAAAGCAGTTCTTAATGACATCTGCATTAAGCTATCTATATCTGCTGTACATCCTATATGAGTTGAATGCATTATTGTTGCAATTTCTCTATCTATAGCTCTTGGTTCTATACCAAGTTTTTTCCATAGTTCTTGTCTTTGTTTAGGAGCTCTTTTTAAGAACCTTGCTACACCATGTGGTTTACCAAATTCCATTAAAGCAACATCAGCAACTTCATGAGCTATATCATATATATCTCTGCCTTCAGTTTCAACATCCCATTCTTTAGCTAAAGCTATTAATTTAACTTCATCTTTTATAGTATAATTACCGTCTCTTGAACTTAAAGCCATTGTATGAGCTATATCTCTAGCATGATCAGAGTGAGCTGCTGTTCCACCTGCAACCATTCTTGCAAAGTTTCTACCAACTATAACATGTTCATCAGCTCCACATATCCCTCTTGGAGTTTTTGGACTTATTCTACATGGTCCCATACCACAGTTTCTACAGCAAGTACCTTGCAAACCAAATCCACATTGATTTTTAAAGCCTATTTTTCTGTCATACATTGTTTCTACGCCATCTTTTTCAGCCTTGTCTAATAATATTTGACTGTTTAAGTCAATAGTCATTGCTTTTTTATCCATATCTCTATCCCCTTTTGATTCTAATTTTAAAATCCCCCTAGGTGATACTCATTATAATATGTCTTAATAAAACCCTAATTTGATTATATACTAAATTGCTATTGCTTGGTAAAAAATTTAAATATTTTTTTAACAAAATTTACCTTGTTAAAACATTGCAGAAAACATTTTCTTATCTTTCATATTTTATATTTTTCATTATTTTATAATTTACTTTTATAACTTTATGATTTGATTTGAGTTTAATAAATATCAGATATGATTAGATATAAGTATTTCATATATTATAGAATATAGTTTTGATTGTGGTTTGTCTGATTTGTAAGTCAATAAAATAGGTATTTTAAATCCATTACAACAATTTAATGTCTTATGTTTGAAACATACATAAATAATGTTAAAGGTTACAGTTTAAATGATTAATTATATTATCTAATTTTCCTATTAATTGCGATCTCATATATAATATTAACACTATTTCCTTTCAATGTATTATATTATTTTTATTTTTATCTATCATTTTGATAAATTGATATAAATCTCTCTCTTTTATATTTATAAGCTTTACTTTTAAATCGTTGAATTATATCTTTTACCGTAATTACTGCCTCAAATATTATATATTTTTTTAATTATTTTATACCAGATAAAATTTTTTTAATAAAAAATAGATATTATTAAAATGAACTTTAATAATATCTATTTTTATTTCAATTATCTATAATTATCTAATTCTCTTAAGCATGCTACTGTTATTTCATCTTGTGGATCTAATTCATATGCTCTTTCTATATAATAAATAGCTTCATCTAATTCTCCATTATTTAAATATGCCATACCTAAATTGCATAATACTTCAGGATCTTCCTTTATTTTTGCAGCTGTGCTAAAGTGTTCTATCGCTTTTTCTAAATTATATGATGCTGCTTCACAAAGTCCTAATTCAACCATAGTGTCAACTTGATGAGGCTTTAATATTAATATTCTTTCAAAATAAGATTTAGCATCTTCTATTTCATTCATATTTTTATATGCAAGACCTATCATAAACAATAAGTTCCACCAATCAGAATGCTCTGCCTCCAATGGTAATAATTTTTCTAATGCTTCTTCATTTCTTCCTTGGAATACTAAGCTATATCCTTCTTCGTATTGAACTTTAAAATCCATTTTACCGATATTTTCTTGAACCTCTGCTATTAAATCATCTTCTAACCCTAATTTTAAAGCTTCTTCCCAAATAACTTTGGCTTTTATATATTGTCCTTGATTATAATAATGATATCCTAAGTGATAGTATGCTAGTGCAAAACTTTCATCTAA
Source organism: Desulfovibrio sp. Marseille-P6017 (assembly GCA_900604495.1). Next base: position 192,132 of record UWOR01000004.1, read on the forward strand.
ATCTATTACTTTTTCAAGTTTATCTAATGCTTCAAGTAAGAAATTATTCATTCCATCATTATCTGAGTCTTTTTGATATTGTTGTGCTAGTTCTTGACATACTATAGCATAGTGATACATTCCTTCTAAATCTTCTGGGAACATTGTTATAAGTGCTTTTAGATATATTAAAGAATCTGTACTTTCACCAATTTCAAAATATTTTCTAGACATATATCCCATATAAGCTTTTAAATCTAAGTTTATATTCTGTTCTAATGCTTTAAGAAACTTTCTATATTCATCATTATACTTAAAATTACTATCAATCCCCATAATGTATATCATAGCATCTGCTATAGACATTGAGTTTATTCCTTCTTGAGCAGTATTTTCTTTTATACCTTTTACAAGTACCTCATTTTTTATAGGTACATCAAGTCCTCCACTTGGTAGTGTATAGCCTTGTAGCTTAAAGTCTCCATCATTTTTTATTGTTATGAAAGCTAATTCATCTGCTTTTTTTAATAAATATTTTTCAATCCTAAACTTCATATTAACCTCCTAAATCATTACACTATATGATTTTGACTTTTCAAAAATCTTTTTGTCATCATATACAAATAAAATTACATTTTCATTAGGTTGTATATTTTTATGTATATCTTCTTTTAACTCTATTACATTATAATTAAAAGGCTCAAAATGAACATACTTTATCATAAACTTGGCTGGAGTATCTTCAAACTTAGGTAGATATAACTTCACATTGTCTTGATCTTGTAAAAATATATGACATCTATTTTTAAAATCTTCCATTTCTACCTTATTGAAAAATTGTGGTAAATTAGATGTCTTTCCTAATGATATATAATCGTACTTTAGTATATCATTAAATAGTTCATTATTTACATTTATTTTTTCATTATAAAAATCTAATAATATCTTATATAATTGATTTTTTCCTTGTGCCATGTCAAAATATCCATTTTTATCAAAATATGTTGCAAACTCTTCAAAGAATTTAAATGGACTTTTACTATAAAAATTCTTTATTATATATCTCATTGATAATACAAAGTTTTTAGAGTTGTAGTATCTCTCTAATATCTCTTCTATATCTTTTAACTTTAATATTTGGTCATAAGTTATATAATCATTATATAAAATTTCATATGGTGCATAATCTTTATATTTATATCCATGCTCTTTAGCTGTATTTCTTACACCTGTACCTTTTATCATTTTTAAGAAACCTAATTGTAGATGCTCTATACCTAAATTAAATACATCATTAAATGAGTTTTCAAAACTAGCATAATCTTCATAAGGAAGACCTGCAATTAAATCTAGATGCTGGTGTATATTTCTATAAGATGCAACTTTTTGAACAACATAAGATAATTTTTTAAAATCATCTCTTCTTCCAACTGCATCTAATGTTTTTTGATTAGTAGATTGTACCCCTATTTCAAACTGGAATAATCCTTCTTTACAATCTTTTAAAAACTCTAAAGTATCATCATCTAATAAGTGAGCTGTAACTTCAAAATGATATGTTGTATAGTTATTATCATTCTCCATAAGGAACTTCATGATCTCTTGAGCAAACTTTTTGTTAGCATTAAATGTTCTATCTATAAATTTAATTTGAGAAACTCTAGCATCGATTAATTTCTTTAGATCTCTTTTTACTCTATCTATACTAAAATATCTTAATCCTTTTAGTGTTGAAGATAAGCAATATTGACAATTAAAAGGACACCCTCTTGATGTTTCATAATAAACGATTCTATTTTCATATTCTTTTGGATCTAAGTTTTCATAAGGGCTTGGTATCTCATCTAAGTTTTGCAATAATGCTTTAGGTTTATTAGTTATTATCTCATCATTATTTCTATATACAATACCCTCTACATCTTCTATTTTTCTTTTATCTAGAAAATATTCTACTAAATCTCTAAATACCAATTCTCCTTCTCCACATAGTATGTAGTCTATAAAAGGATATTTCTTCATAGCATCAGTACTATCATAAGTTACCTCTGGTCCACCTAAAGCTATCTTTATGCTCGGTTTTACCTTTTTTAAGTTTTCACAAACTTTAGCTATATCATATACATTCCATATATATGTCGAAAAAAGTACAATATCATAATCATTTCTATATATATCCTTTAATATATAATCTAAATCATTATTTATTGTATATTCTCTTATGTCTACTGAAGTTAAATCTCTTACAAATTCTTTTAAATATCTAATTGCTAAGTTTGTATGTATAAACTTAGAATTTAATGTGGTTAATAATATTTTCAAATATTTCACCTCTTTATCAATATTGTCTATATTTTATTTGCTATTTAAGTTAAAATAATTTATATAAACTATCAAAATTCTACTTTTTAAAAGGGTTTTTATTACATTTTGTAGAATATTAGTTTATTAGTTACTATATATTTAAGAAAGGAAGTTTATTATGGAATTAATCGACCACGTATCTATCAATTCATTATCAAAAAGGGACTTATTGCTTATAATAAAAGCACTAGAATTTACTACTGAAAATACAAACCTTAATGATTTTATTGAACTTAGAAATAGTATAGTAAAAGAGTTATGCTTCTTAACTGAGACTTCAGAAGAAGCTTTCATAAATTATCTAGAAGCTAATAATTAATTTTAAGACTTTTTAAATTTTAATGTATAGATTCCAGATTTAGCTTTTATCTTTACGCTAAGTATATTTTCACTAAATTCTTTTGAAACAACCTGAATTTGGTTAAATATAGGATCTACATAAACATCATTTTCATTTAATTTAATTAAGCTTCTAGGGTCAGATGTTTTATCGTATATCTTTTTATTGATTTTATATAACCTTAATTTTGTTATGTATTCAGACATTGAATTAATAAAATCTATATTCTCTATATTTAGGTCACTTTCAACTCCTAGAATAGATAATATAGATTTTTTTATACTCATAATACCATCATTAACAGGCTGTCTATCTTCAATATAAATATCATATAATATATTTAAAATTGTAGAAACTATATTATTATCATCATAATCTTCATATTTTCCATCTATAAATTTATCTATAATTTGTAATGTATTAATTCTACTCATTTGAAACTTAATCATTTGAGGTTTTTCTAAATTTATAGCTAGCCCTATTATTCTCTCCTTAGCGCTTTGCAATAACTCTTCATATTCTATATTTTTATTTTCAATCAAACTATGTATAACACCATTATAAATAACAGCACTTAATATAAAATCAAACATTTTAATTTCTTTTTTAAAGTACTTAGCATATTTCTGGATTAAGGAAATAGACTCATCTTGAGATCTATCAATATTTGTATTAGCAAGTATTACAGGTAATATCAAGTTTAAAATAGAGTTGTAACTTAAAGCTTCACCATAAAACTTAAAGTAAATCAACTCATCTTTTAGTCTATTAACATCAACAAAAACACATCTATTCTTCCCATCATCTACTAAACATTTAGTATTCACAATAATCAAATCTCTAAGATTTTTATCATTTACATCGAAAGCCGATAAATAACACTTTTTTATAATATTATCTTTCATAAATATTACACTCCTCGTAATACCTTATAATAATTATTCTTATCAACAATTATTCATAATATACCTTATAACAACGCTCTCAAATAAGTGTATATGTTCTCACTTTATTTATTATTTACTTAAAGTAGTATATTTTATAACGTAGCGAAGGGCTGATATAAATATATCCAATTACATTTTCAGCATTTTCAGCTGCATGCTTTGGATATATTATATCAGCCCGAACGCCTCCGTTATAACAAGCACTAAAACACTAATTACATTCTCTCTGGTGCTTGCATTCCTAATAATTTAAGTCCATTCTCTAGAGTTTGTCTAGTTACAGCAACTAAAGCAAGTCTAGCTTTTCTAGTCTCAACATCATCTACTAATATTGGATTGTCATGATAGAATTTATTAAATGCTTGAGCTAAATCTAAAACAAATCTCGTTACTATATGTGGTTCATTTCTATTCATAGCAGATACTATACTATTATTAAATGATGCTATAGTCTTTAATACTTCAACACTATCTTCGTTAGTTAATAAGTTATAGTCTATATCTGCACTTACTTCTTCATTAGCTTTTCTTAAAACTGCACAACATCTAGCATGTGTATATTGAACATATGGTCCAGTTTCACCTTCAAAGCTTAATGTTCTTTCCCAAGAGAAAGTATAATCTTTTATTCTACTATTAGATAATTCTTGGAATACTACTGCTCCAACTCCAACTTGCTTAGCTATTTCATCAACATTTTTAGCATCTGGATTTTTAGCTAACATAGTTTCTTTAGTCTTTTCTATAGCTTGTTTTAAAACATCTTCTAAGAATACTACTCTACCCTTTCTAGTAGACATAGTTCCTTCTTCTAATGCAACCATTCCAAATGGAACATGAACTAAATCCTTAGCCCATTCAAAACCTACAAGTTCTAAAACTTTAAATAATTGTTGGAAGTGTAATGATTGTTGTGAACCAACTACATATATACACTTATCAAAATTATATGTATTCTTTCTATATACAGCTGCAGCTAAATCTCTTGTCATATATAATGTAGATCCATCATTTTTTGTTATAAGTGCTGGTGGCATGTTATATTCTTCTAGATCAACAACATTTGTACCTTGAGATTCTTTTAATAATCCTTTTTCTTTTATAGTTTCTATTACAGTATCCATTTTATCTGAGTAGAAACTTTCTCCATTATAAGAGTCAAATTGTATATCTAATAAATCGTAAACTCTAGCAAATTCTTTTAAACTTTCATCTCTGAACCATTGCCATAATTCTTTAGCTTCTGGATCTCCATTTTCTAATTTTGTAAACCATGCTCTAGCTTCATCTTCCATCTCTGGCTTTTCTTCTGCTTCGTCATGGAATCTTATATATAATTTTAATAGTTCTGGGATTGGATTAGCTTCTACTGCATCCTTATCTCCCCATAATTTAAATGCTACTATAAGTTTTCCAAATTGAGTTCCGTAATCTCCTAAGTGGTTTATTCTTACAGTATCATATCCTTGTGAATCGTATATTTTATATAAAGCATTTCCTATAACAGTTGTTCTTATATGCCCTATATGGAATGGCTTTGCTATGTTAGGAGATGAAAAATCTATTACTACAGTTTTACCTTCACCTAATTTTGATTTTCCGTATGCATCTTTTTGAGTTAATACATCATTTATAACATTAGTAGCTAATTGAGACTTATTAACAAAGAAGTTTACGTATCCGCCCATTGGCATAACTTTTGCTATATCTCCTTTTGCTTCTATACTTTCTGCTAAGTCTGCTGCTATCATGTTAGGAGCTTTTCTAAATACCTTAGCTAATTTAAAACATGGGAAAGCATAATCACCCATATCTTTATTTGGTGGTATTTCTATAAGTCCTAATATTTCTTCTAAAGATAAATCGTCTATCTTTTCTTTAAGGCAATTTCCTATTGCTACCTTGAAATCTTGCATGTCATTGCTCCTCTCTCTTTCTCTTATCTTCTTATGGTAAATCAAATCTTGAGTTTTTTCAAGATATTTAGCCATTATAGTTCGTTTTCACTAATTACTTTTATATTATTTTTTCTAAGTAATGCTGATGTAATTCCTTCACCAAGAATTTTTTTTCCCGTGAAACTACCATCATATATATATTTAGAGCCACATGAAGGACTTCCATCCTTCATTATGGCTTCTTTACAATTGTATAGTTTCGCAATTTTTAACGTCTCTTTAGCACCTTTTACAAAGTTTTCAGTTACATCTTCACCTTTATTGCTAATAACTTTACATCTGCTAACCTCTTGTTTACTTATATTAATAATTTCAGAAGGATTTCTAGGTGTACTAAGTCCTCCTAACTGTTCTGGGCATGCGATTACAAATTCTTTTCCATTTAAATATTCTCTTACTTTTTGATTATCATTATTTAAATTATTATACTTACAATTTATACCTAATAAGCATGCTGATACTATTATCATAATTAAAAACCTCTTTTTAAATTATTTTAATACAGCTATGGTTACACCTGCTCCACCTTCACCATATTGACCAGGTCTTTGAGATTTAACATGTTTATTTTTCTTAAGTACATCTTGAAGCCCAGACTTAAGTACTCCCGTACCTATACCATGTATTATTGTAACATATTCAAGCCCTGCTACACATGCATCATCTAAGTATTTATCAACTTCCATTATAGCTTCTTCTAATGTCATACCACGAAGGTCAACTTCACTCTTAACTCTACCTGATTTAGACTTAATTATATTTCTAGTTCCTTTTGTTACGGTAGTTTTTGCTTCAGCCTTAGCTCTTTGTAATGATTTAAATGGTAAAGTCATTTTCATTATACCGATTTGAACTACTGCTTCTTTTTTCTTATCATCAACAGATATTACACTACCATTTTGATTTAAAGTTATTACTTTAACTTCATCTCCTGGTTTTAAGTTCTTAATTTCTTTACTTGCAACTTTTGGAACTATCATACTTTCAACAGTTGGCTGAAGTGCCCCCATAGAGTTTGTTAATTCTTTTCTAAGAGCTTCTATTTTACGATTTTTCTCTTTAGAAGCCATTTCATTTTCCATAGCTCTAAGCTCTTTTATTATACTATCAACTTCTTCTTTAGCACCTCTAGTTATTCTAAATGCTTCAGATTTAGCTTGTTCTATCATCTTATCTTTTTGAGATATAATTTTTTCTAATCGTTCATCATACTCTTTCTTAACTTTTTCTATTTCTAATTTTAGCTTTTCTGCTTCTTCTCTTTCTTCAATAGCTTTAAGCCTACTTTTTTCTGCTTCTTGAAGAACATCTTCTAATTCTATATTGCTATCATCTATGAATTCTCTAGCCCTTGAAATTATATAATCACTTAAACCTAATTTCTTAGATATTGCAAATGCATTTGACTTTCCTGGTATCCCCATAAGAAGCCTATATGTTGGACTTAATGTTTCTACATCAAATTCAACTGCAGCATTTTCTACGCCTTCTTTTGTTAAAGCATAGTTTTTAAGCTCTGTATAGTGAGTTGTAGCTATACAAGTTGCACCAGCCATCTTTACATCTTCTAATATTGCAATAGCTAAAGCAGCTCCTTCCATTGGGTCAGTTCCTGCACCTAGTTCGTCAAATATAACTAATGAATTTTCAGTTACATCTCTTAGTATAGAAACTATATTAGTCATATGAGAAGAAAATGTAGATAAGCTTTGTTCTATACTTTGTTCATCACCAATATCTGCAAATACATTATCAAATACACACATGCTACTTCCATAGTTAGCTGGTATATGAAGTCCACTTTGAGTCATTAAAGCAAATAAACCTACTGTTTTTATAGTTACAGTTTTACCACCTGTATTAGGTCCTGTTATAAGTAATGTATGAAACTCTCTTCCTAAGTAAATGTTATTAGCAACAACAGTTTCTGCATCTAAAAGTGGATGTCTTCCTGCTTTTATATTTATATATTTATCATTATTTAAATTAGGCTCAACAGCTTTCATAGATATAGATAATTTACCTTTTGCGAATGCAAAATCCAATTTTCCTAGTATTTCTTGATTTGAAATTATATCATGACTAATTTCACCTACAATTGCTGATAGTTCTGCTAATATTCTTTCTATTTCTTCTTGTTCTTGTAACCTTAATTGTCTAAGTTCATTATTCATGTCTACTATACTCATAGGCTCTACAAATAAAGTTGCTCCTGATGATGACTGATCATGAATAATTCCAGACACATATGATCTGTATTCTGCTTTTACAGGAACAACAAATCTATCTCCTCTAACAGATATTATTGCATCCTGTAAGTACTTTTGATATGTAGTTGATGTAATAATAGAATTTAGTTTAGACCTTATAGATTGGTTCTTTTGAACTATTCTCCTTCTAATATTTCTAAGCTCTGTTGAAGCATTATCAGAAATTTCTATCTCACTTATAATTGCATTATAAATTTTATCTTCTACATCTCTATAAGCATATAAAGAATTTGATAATCCTTGAATTATTGGATAATTGAACTCTTCTTCTTCACTACTTGATAGTGTATTTTTTAAATTTCTCGAACCCCTTAAAGTATCTGCTATTTTAATTAAACTTCCAGGATCTAGAGATGCACCTATTTCTGCTCTCTTTGCTTTATCTTCTATATCATGTATTCCATTTAAAGCTATTCCACCTCTTTTTAGAAGTATTCCCTGTGCTTGGCTAGTTTCTTCTAGCATATATTTAACTTCTTCATAATTTGAACTTGGTGTTAAGTTTTCTATATATTTTAAACCTAAAGAAGATGAAACTTTTGTCTTTAATATGTCAACAATTTTGTTAAACTCTAAAACTCTTAATGATTTTTGATTCATACTTCCTCCTTTATTTTTTCTTTCTTTTTATATCGTTTATTTTATGTACATTTGTATTATACTATTTATATAGCTATTTATATATTATACATAAACATGTATTATTTGTAGCGTATTTTTTTAATTATTAACTTAAAATAAGTATTTTAATACAAATTATAATAAAGGAGATTCTATCTTATGGAAAAAGTTTTACAAGATTTAAAACCTCAATTAGTATTTAAATATTTCGAAGAGATTTCTCAAATACCTAGAGGCTCTGGAAACGAAAAAGGAATAAGTGATTTTCTTCGTAAATTTGGGGAGGATTTAGGATTAGAGACAATTCAAGATGAATATTTAAATATAATAATAAGAAAACCTGCAACTAAGGGATATGAAAATGCTCCTTGTGTTATGTTACAAGGTCATATGGATATGGTTTGTGAAAAAAATAAAGATACTGTTCATGACTTTACTAAAGATCCTTTAAAATTAAGAATTGAAGATGGTATGATATACGCTAGTGGAACTACTTTAGGTGCAGATAATGGTATTGCTGTAGCTATGGGGATGGCAGTACTTGCTGATAATTCTATTGAGCATCCTGAAATAGAGTTTTTAGTTACTGTAGATGAAGAAGCTGGTATGACTGGTGCTATGAATTTAGATAGTTCTAAACTTAAATCTAAGTATATATTAAACTTAGATTCTGAAGAAGAAGGATATATATTAGTAAGCTGCGCTGGTGGAGCTACAGCTAAAACTACATTACCAGTTGAATATACTCAAGTTTCAGATAATAAAGTAGGTCTATCAATAGATATAAAAGGACTTTTAGGTGGTCACTCTGGTATGGATATCATAAAACAAAGAGCTAATTCAAATAAATTATTAGGTAGACTTCTAAATTTATTAAAGGTTGATTATGATTTAGCTAATATTCATGGTGGTTCTAAAAACAATGCTATTCCTCGTGAGGCAGAATGTGTAATAGTAATTGATAAAAACTTACTTGATGAAACTAAAAATCAAATATCAAAAATAGAAAGTTTATTTAAGCATGAGTTTAGTACTTCTGATCCAGGACTTATTGTAGAAGTTAAAGAAACAAACGTTGATAAAGTATTCACGCATGAATTAAAAGATAAAATAATCAAAATGTATAATCTAATTCCAAATGGAATTCAAACTATGAGTATGGATATAAACGGTCTTGTAGAAAGCTCTACTAATTTAGGTGTTGTAGTTAATAACGATAATGAAATATTATTTGAAAGTGCAGTTAGAAGTTCTGTTAGTACTTTAAAGGATGACATTTTAAATAGAATGGATTTATTAACAAACTCTTTAGGTGGTAAGTTTGTTGTTGAAAGTGATTATCCTGCTTGGGAATATGCAAAGGGATCTGAACTTGAAAAAATTTGTGTTGAAACTTATGAAAAATTAACAGGCAAAAAACCTATAATAATGGCAATTCATGCAGGACTTGAGTGTGGATTATTATTAGACAAAATGCCTAATGCTGAAGCTATATCGTTAGGTCCTGATATGTTTGATGTTCATACTCCTAATGAACATTTAAATATAAAATCTACTGAAAATACATGGAATTACTTATTAGAAATATTAAAATCAATTCGTTAATTAATATTTAAGTAAATAGATTCAAATTTATCATTAAAACAGATATATTTGAATCTATTTTTTATTTACCAAATAATAAATTGATTTTTAATTAATTTATTATGTTTAATTGTTATATACTAATTCACCTGTGTATTTGTTAATTTTGTGAATACCTAAGTTGATTATATGCTCTCCATCTTCTGATATACTTACTTCTTCTGTTGATAACTCTTCTTCTGTGTGGGTATGTTCTTCTGAAGCACCTAAATTAATATTTACATCTATGATATAATTATCATTTTCTTCCTCTATATCTTCTATTGTATTCATTACACCATCACCGAATTCAGATTTTAATACTTTTATTGCACTTTCTTTTGATATTGGATTTAAATCTTCAGCTTTTTTCTCTGCAAACTGTGTATTATTATCTCTTGATGATATACTTTTTAATACTATTGTGGATATTAATGTTATTATCAACAGTAATAAACCAGTTATTAATATAATTTTTTTCATATCTTTATTCTACACCTTTATAGTAATGAGCCGATGTAGTTCCTTTTGAATCTAAATAATTATATAAATTAGTTGCCTTTGCTCCCAACCTATAATTATTATTTAGTACTTCTGTATGAGCTTCTATAATATCTCTAACCATTCGCCCATTTTCTTGTGTAAAATCTAATCTCAACACATCTATTCCACATTTTATTATCTCTTCTAAATTATCTAACATGCAAGTAACATTTGAATTATATATTGTACTTCTACAGAATATATCTTGAGATATTCTGAACATATCTCCCTTAAAACTCTTTAATGCATATATACTTTGATTACATTTAGCTGCTCTTTTATCTTTTTTACAATCACGAACTAAAACTCCCATTGGACAATATTCAGTTACCATCATGGTTGCATATCCATATACTACACCTTCAATTTCCATATCAGTATATTGTAGAGTTTCTTTTATCTCTTGTAAATTAAGCTCTTGAGATATACATAGAGATTGCGCACCTTCATTTTTAAAATGGTTTATTGTTTCACTATTGAATGCATTTAAGAAGTAATCTATACTTAATTTCTTACCTTTAAAGTAATCTATTCCACCTAATGTACCTACTTGTACTTCATTTAAATTTAATTTATTAGCTTTTTCTAAACTCTTGTATTCTCTATTTCTAATTATTCTAGGGGATGAATATATAACCTTTTTATTATACTTAATCCCCATTTCTAAAGCTTTATCTAAAGTTAATATATCTTCATAATAAACTGCATCTATTTCACATTCTAATGCAGATTTTAATTGTTCTAAGTTTTTAACTTTTACTCTAAGCTTTGGTTTTACATCTTTTCTAACCTTAACTGGTCTATATGATATTTTTTCATGTTTATATTTTCTATCTTTTACTTTTACTCTTTCTTCATTTAATAAATCTATACAATCTCTTCTCATTTGATTAATTATACTTATTGGTAAACTTACACCTTCATCAAGAATTGTATTTATTTTATTTAATTGATATGGAGTGTTTCCAAGCTTTTGAATCTGAGATTCTACCTTCTCTTTACTTAAAGCTACCTTCATAGCTTCTTCTACAACTTTATAGCCTTCTATAGAAGCTTTATTTCCTTTTGAATCTATGAAGGTTAATACTGGCTTTTGACCTAATTTTATAGTTAACTTGGCATCTATATTGCTTTTCACTAGTTCCTTATCTTGTTGGAACGTACTTTGAACCCTGTCCATAAGCTCACTGTCTGAAGTTTTAAATACTACTTGATGCTTTCTTGCTTCTCCAACAAAATCTAATTCAATTATATCTCCCTTATGAGCTATTGTAGTTATTTCACCCTCTTTTATTATTCTACCAATAGTTCCTCCTCCTAGATTTATACCATCGCCTTTTTTAAGGGTATTTTCTAACTTTAATCTTAGCCTTTTAGCCTTTTTATTAAAGTCTAAAACTTTTCCTACGTATAAACCTTGATTATTAGGAATCTCAGGGTTCATTACACCTTTACCTACTTCACCTAGTATAAGACCTTTTGTAAATTTTCTATTAAAAATAGTATATAAATCATTAATAGTTTCATCTAAAACATTTACTTTATGTTTTTTTAAATAGTTATCTACAGTCTTTCTATAACTACTTATAACTGTTGCGACATATTCTGGTCTTTTCATTCTACCCTCTATTTTTAAAGAGTGAACTCCTGCATCTATTACCTTATCTATTTCTTCTATTGTACTTAAATCTCTTGGACTCAACAAGTAATCTCCATTGCTATTTATTACTTCTCCTGTGTGTATATCAATTAATTCGTATTTTTGTCTACAAGGTTGTGCACATCTACCTCTATTTCCAGATCTATTTCCTAGCATACTACTCATTAAACATTGCCCTGAATAGCATACACATAATGCTCCATGTACAAATACCTCTATATCAACACTTGTATTATCACAAATTTCTTTTATTTCTTCTACCGTTAATTCTCTAGCTAGTACAACTCTATCAAATCCTGCATTTTCAAGATATTTAACATCTTCTAGTGAATGTGCTACCATTTGTGTACTTGCATGTAATTCAAAATCTGGTAGTAATTTCTTTATTAATTTTGCAATTCCTATATCTTGAAGTATTATTGCATCTACATCTATATCATATAAAAATTTAGCATACTCTACAAAGCTTTCAATTTCATCTTGCTTGATTAATGTATTTGCAGTAACAAAAACTTGTACATTTCTTATATGTGCATATCTAACAGCTTCTTTTAATTCATCTCTATCAAAGTTATTTGCAGATGCTCTTGCACTAAAATCTTTTCCTCCTAAATAAACCGCATTTGCTCCATTTTGTACAGCTGCCTTTAAAGCTTCAAAGGAACCAACAGGTGCTAGTAATTCTATGTCTTTCATTTTGATCCTCCTTCAAGGAAATTTATAATATTAATAGTATCTTCTATTTTCCTATATTTTAATTTTTAAGTCTAATAAAGTTTTATACCCACTTAAGTATACATTAAAAACATATAAACTTTACTTTAAATTTTTAAATTAAAAGAGGATGCCTTTGAATGATTTAACTCATTTTAGACATCCCCTAATTTCTAACTATCTCATAGCTCTTAAATATTTCAATTCATTTTCTAATTCAGTATACTTTAATTGTAGCTTGTATGCTTTATTTTGGAACTCTGATGATAAGCTTTCTGCAATTTTTGCTCTCTCTTCTGCTCCTTTAAGTAGCATTTCTAAATCTTCTATTTCTGATTTATAATTTTCTACTTCTGATTGAGATCCTTCTGTTGAAATACTTAAGTTATCTATTTCAGCCTCTTTTGCTTCTAACGCTTTATTTTTCTCTTCAATTAATTTATTTAAACTTTCTATTTTAGATACTTTTTCAGTAATTTCTTTATCTCTACTGTCTAATTGAAGTTGTAATTTTTTTATTTCTAACTTAAGACCCTCATCAGTTTGATCTACTCTACGTCTTAAATCATCATTTTCTTTTGCTAATTCACTACTATAATTATCACATTCAAACAGTTGATCTGTTATATTTATAGCAGTAACTATTCCAGCCATAACTGTACTTAATTTAGGGTTACTTTCTACAACTTTTGTCATTTCTTGATCAACATAGCTTGCTACTTTAATCATCTCATGTGCAGGTTTATCTCCAACCATTGGATACTCTACACCTTGAATTTTCACAGTTACTTTATTAACATTATTCACACTAATCCCCCCTATACAGATGAGTTAGTTTGATCTTAAATTTGCATTTAATTTTTCTGCTAATTCTTTTAGTATTACGTCATGCACTTTAGCCACATCTTCATCTGTTAATGTTTTTTCTTTACTTCTATATGTTATAGAATACGCTATTGACTTATGACCTTCCTCTATTTGTGCACCTTTATATACATCAAATAATTTATAAGCTTCAACAAGTCCAGCTCCATTAGATTTTATTATATCTTCTATGTCTTTTACATATACATCATCTTTAACTATTAAAGCTATATCTCTTGATGTAGATGGGAATTTTGGTAATGGGCTATAAACTATATTATTGCTACTATTTTCAAATATTACATCAAGGTCTAATTCAGCTATGTAAACTCTTTGACCTAAACTATAGTTTTCTATTACATTCGGATGTAACTCTCCAAATGTACCTACATACATTCCATTATATTCTAATCTTGCACATCTTCCTGGGTGGAATGTTGAATTTTCTTTTTCTGGTATTACTTCATAATCTTTAAATCCAACACTCTTACATATAACCTCTATAGCACCTTTTAATGCAAAGAAATCTACATCTTTGCCATACATTCCTATACATACATGATTATGTTCCTTAGGTAATCCATTTTGTGGAGTAAATGTGTGACCACATTCAAATGCACATGCACTGTCTACTTTACGAGATATATTTGTATATAAAACATCAAGCATACTTGGCATCATTGTAGTTCTCATTACTGAAGTTTCTTCACCTAATGGATTTATAAGAGTTACAAAGCTTCTCTTTGGATCATTTTCTGGAAGTTGTATTTTATCTACTCCTTTTGGACTTACAAATGAATAAGTTAATATTTCATTTAATCCTATAGATGTAGCAGTATTTTTTACATTATCCATGAACTTTTGTTTAGCAGTTTTAACTCCAGCAGTAGCATTTCCTTCTAATTGTGCTGAAGGTATATTTTCAAATCCATATATTCTTGCGATTTCTTCAAATACATCTGCTTCTTGTTCCATATCTAATCTAAAGCTTGGAACTTCTATTTCTAATTTTTCACTAGAAACTAAGTTACAATTAAATTCTAAAGATTCTAATATTCCTACAAATTGATCCATAGGCACTTCTACACCTAATAATTTATTTATTCTTTGTGGATTAACTACTAATTTCTTAACTTCTGGCTTAGTTGGATATATATCTACTACTCCTTTATCAACAGTTCCACAACCTAACATTTCTATTAATTGAGCAGCTCTATTTACAGCTTCTTTTGCAAGGTTAGTATCTATTCCTTTTTCATATCTTCCTGAAGCTTCAGTTCTAAGACCTAATTTTTTAGATGTTGCTCTTATATTTTCTCTCTTAAAGCTTGCACCTTCTAATAAAACTTCTGTAGTATTATCATCTATTTCAGAGTTAAGTCCTCCCATAACACCTGCAAGTGCTAAAGATTTTTCTCCATCTGTTATAACTAACATATCTTTATCTAGAGTTCTTTCAACTTCATCTAAAGTAGTAAACTTTTCTCCATCTTGAGCATTTTTAACAACTATTTTACCAGTAGTTAATTTGCTTAAATCAAATGCATGTAATGGTTGGCCAAGTTCTATCATTACATAGTTAGTTATATCTACTATATTATTTATTGGTCTAACACCAGCTTCTATAAGTTTTCTTTGCATCCAATATGGAGATGGACCTATCTTTACATTTTTTACTGTTCTTGCACAATATCTATTACATAAGTCTTCATTTTCTATTTTTATATCAAAGTTTATATCTTGTCCTTCTTCTTTTACAACTATTTCTGGATACTTTAATTTAGAGTTTATAGTTACAGCAGCTTCTCTAGCTATACCTATCATAGATCTACAATCAGGTCTATTAGATGTTAATTCAAACTCTATTAAAGCATCATTTATTCCCATTACTTCTTTTACATCTTTTCCTAATTCATAAGAATCTTCATGATCTAATATGTATATTCCATTTTTCTTATGTTCAGCTACAAAATGCTCATCTATTCCTAATTCTTCAGCAGAGCACATCATACCTTCTGAAAGCTCTCCTCTTAGTTTACCTTTTTTAATTTTTATTCCACCAGGTAACTTCGCACCTATTCTTGCAACTGGTATAAAATCCCCTACAGATACATTTTTAGCTCCAGTTACTATTTGTATAACCTCAGTTCCTACATCAACTTTAGTCACAATTAATTTATCAGCATTTGGATGCTCTGTTATTTCTAGTATTTTACCAACAACAACATTTTCTATTTCTTCTCCGAAGAAATCTACTTTTTCCACTTTAGTTCCTGTCATAGTCATTTTGTCAGCAAACTCTTTAGTGTCCATATCTATATCAACATAATCTCTAAGCCATTTTAAAGATACTAACATATTATCTACCTCCTAATTAAAATTGATTTAAGAATCTCATATCATTTTCAAATAATAATCTTATATCATCTATCTCATATTTAAGCATACCAATTCTCTCTACACCCATACCGAATGCAAATCCACTGTATACTTCTGGATCTATTCCACAATTTCTTAGTACGTTTGGATGAACCATACCAGCTCCTAATATTTCTATCCATCCTTCTTGTTTACACATTGCACATCCTTCTCCACCACACTTAAAGCATGTAACATCAACCTCTGCACTTGGCTCTGTGAATGGAAAGTTATGTGGTCTAAACTTAGTTTTAGTTTCTTCTCCAAATAGTTTCTTAACGAAGTTATCTAAAGTTCCTTTAAGCTGTGCCATTGTAACATTCTTACCAACAACTAATCCTTCTATTTGATGGAACATTGGTGAATGTGTAGCATCTGGAGAGTCAAATCTAAAACATCTACCTGGAGATATTACTTTTATCGGTAAATCCTGACTCTTCATAGTTCTAACTTGAACTGGAGATGTTTGAGTTCTAAGTAATAATTCACTATTTATGTAGAATGTATCACTCATATCTCTTGATGGATGGTCTTTTGGAGCATTTAATGCATCAAAGTTATTTTCTATTGTCTCAACTTCAGGACCTTCCGCTATTGAAAATCCAAGTCCCATAAATATTTCTGATACTTCATCTATTATTTGGCTTATAGGATGTTTTTTACCAACTGTAAATGTCTTACCTGGCATTGTAACATCTATAACTTCGCTAGCTAATTGTTTTTCTTTTTCTATTGCTTTTATTTCTTCTTTTTTAGTGTTTATCCCACCTTCAATAGCTTCTCTAACTATATTAGCTACTTTACCTACAACAGGTCTTTCTTCTGCCGATAATTTACCCATTTCTTTCATGATAGCAGTTAATTGACCTTTTTTTCCTGAGTATTTTACTCTTAAACCTTCTAATTCTTCTATAGTAGAAGCATCTTGTATTTCACCTAAAGCGATATCTTTTAGATTAAGTAATTTTTCTTGCACTATTTATCACCCTTTCAATTTTTCTTATTTAAATATAAAAAAAACCCTTCATCCCTGTCTAGGGACGAAAGGTTATAATTTCGCGGTACCACCCTAGTAGCTTAGAAAATTAATATTCTAAACCACCTCGTATAAACTTAACGCGTTTTAACGTTAAAGCCTACTATTAATTCAGCTTTAAAACTCCAGAGGGAACTTCTTTTAAATACTTAGAAAGTACTTCCAGCCAAGGTACTTATCTCTATACTAAGTTAATCTAAAATACTTTTCTCTTTCACTGTATTTGAATTATATTTTATGTATATACTGATACAATATTATAACATATCAATATATATACTTACAATATTCTATACTAAAGATTTCTTTATCTCATACATTAATATAGCTGAACTTATAGCTGCATTTAAAGATTCTGCATTTCCATATATCGGTATCTTAACTAATGTGTCTGAGATACTTATTAGTTCATCATTAACTCCATTAGCTTCATTTCCTATAACTAATGCTACCTTATTATTATAACTTACAGTGTTATAATAATTATCTGTATTTAAATAACTCGATACAATTTCAAAATTATTATTTTTCAAAACTCTAAGAGCCTCTTCTTGTGTTGATTGTATTATATTCATATCAAAAATAGACCCCATAGTTGAGCGTATAACTTTTGGATTGTATATATCTACACATCCTTTTAAATTTATTATTGCATCTACACCAGCTGCATCTGCTGTTCTAATTATAGTTCCCATATTACCTGGATCTTGTATTCTATCTAAAATCAATACAAATTTATGCGAATCTTCTATATTATTATCTATATCTCTATTTTTAAAACCTACAACAGCTAAAATACCTTGAGTATTTTCTGTGTCAACTAATTCATTAAATATCTTATTTGTAGCTTTATATATTTTTATATTTTTATTTTTAAGAACATCTAAAAATTGAGAATGCTCTTTTTTATTTTCAAAATCTTCATTAATAAATACATAATCTAAATCTGCATTACATTCTATTGCTAAGGTTAAGATTCTATATCCTTCTATTATAAATTTATTTTCTTTATTTCTATTTTTAGTTTTTAGCAACGATTTTGTATATTTAACTTTTTCATTATCTTTACTGCTTATCATAACTGTCATGATTATTATCTTCTCCTAATCAAGTCCTTATTTTCTGAAGCAATAGAACTTATATTATTATTTTGTCCAATTACAACTAATATACTCCCAGCCTTTAATTCTTCTTGAGGAGAAGGTGTTACATTTATCCTTTTACCAGATTTTATAGCAAGAACTGTTATCTCATACTTAGCTCTTAAATCTAACTCGATTAATGTTTTTCCTACCCATTTATTTGGAGTAACAATTTCTACTATAGAATATTCTGGATCTAACTCTATATGATCTAATATATTATCTGATACTAAGTTGTGAGCTACTCTAACTCCCATATCTCTCTCTGGAAATACAACTCTATCAGCTCCTATTTTATAAAGTACTTTTGCTTGTAATTCATCTTTTGCTTTACATACAATTTGCTTTACACCCATCTCTTTAGCTATAAGTGTAGCCATTATAGATGCCCTTATATCCGAACCTATAGCAACTATAGCAACATCAAAATTTCCAAGTCCTAGGGATCTTAGAGCAGCTTCATCAGTCACATCAACAATTGCTGCATGAGTAACTTTATCTGATATATTTTGAATTATTTCTTCACCTTTATCTATAGCCATAACTTGATGACCTAAAAGATGCATTGTAGTAGCTACAGATGCACCAAATCTTCCACAACCAATAACTATATATTGTTTCATGATTTTATCCTCTCAATATGTATAATTTATCCTACTATTATTTTTCCTTCTGGATATCTAACTGGTGGCTTTTTCTTAGCTCCTCTTGATAATAATGCCACAAAAATAGTTAAAGATCCAACTCTACCTATAAACATAGCTATCATTACTACTATTTTACCCATTGATGTTAAATTAGGGCTTCCCCCTGTACTTAAACCTACTGTAGCTATTGCTGAAACTATTTCAAATCCACATTCAACTAAAGTAAATCCTGGATCAGTTAGCGATAGTGCTAAAGTTCCAAGTACTACAAGTGATATGGCTATAAAGAATATTCCTACAGCCTTAGTTACAACTGAAGCACTTATTCTTCTTTCATAAGCTTCTATATCAGCCTTTCCAGATATAAAGCTTTTAACTGTTATAACTAGAGATGCTAACGTAGTAGTTTTTATACCACCACCAGTTGATGCTGGAGATGCTCCTATGAACATTAGTATTATCATTATAAATAAACTACTTTCTTGTATTAAGGTCAAATCTATTGTATTAAATCCAGCTGTTCTAGCTGTAACTGACTGGAAGAACGCTGCTAAAGCTTTGCCAAAAATACTTAATGGTCCTAGAGTTTTAGGATTATTAAATTCTACAATAAATATAAATACTGTCCCAATAGCAATAAGTATTAATGTTGTTACTAAAACAATCTTTGAATGCATATTCAATCTTGATAATTTCTTAGTATTTATCACATCTAGCATTACTGGGAATCCAATTCCTCCTAGTATTATAAGCATAGATATAGTCATAACTATCATAAAATTATCTACATATGATGTTAAAGATGTAAATGGTCCACTAACAGAACCCATCAAATCAAATCCAGCATTACAAAATGCTGATATGGCATGAAATATACTATACCAAATACCTCTACCTAATCCAAATTGTGGTATAAAAGTAAATGATAATAGAATCGCACCTATACCTTCTATTAAAAGAGTTATCAATATTACATATCTAGTTAACTTTACCATACCTGATAAATCTCTTTGATTTAAAGATTCTTGAATCAGTAGTCTTTCTCTTAAATTAATTTTCTTCTTTGTTAAAAGTGCAAACATAGTGGCTATAGTCATAAATCCTAGTCCACCTACTTGTATTAATGTTATAATTACTATTTGACCAAAATGACTCCAATATGTTGCTGTATCTACTACAATTAGTCCTGTAACACACACTGCAGATGTAGCTGTAAATACTGCATCTAAAAATCCTATACTTTCTCCATTTTTAGTTGCTATTGGTAAGTTCAATAAAAAAGCACCAAATAATATTACAGCTGCAAATCCCATTACCATTATCTGAGCAGGATCTAAATTATTTATGTAACCCATAGTCCTTTTTAATAACGACTTCAATTTCTTGACCTCCTTATATAAGTACGCTTTAGTAACCATTATTTTATTATATTCCAAATTTAACCTAAAAACAATAATAGGAGGATTTGATTTAATTATCATTTATTTTGCTTAATAATATTATACACATTTTATTTATAATATTCTCTATTCAAACTTAAAAAATTACATAAAAAAACGGTAAACTTCATATCAGTTTACCGTTTTATCGTATAATTAAGCTAATTTTGATTTAGCAACTTCTACTAATTGAGCGAATCCTTGAGGATCTTGTATAGCCATTTCAGATAACATCTTTCTGTTAACTTCAACACCTGCTAATTTTAATCCGTTCATGAATCTTGAGTAAGATAATCCGTGCATTCTAGTTGCAGCGTTTATTCTTTGTATCCAAAGTTTTCTGAAGTCTCTCTTCTTTAACTTTCTACCTATATATGCGTTCTTTAATGCTTTCATTACGAAAGTATTTGCTGGTCTATATAATTTGCTTCTAGATCCTATAAATCCTTTTGCAAGTTTTAATACTTTTTTATGCTTTTTACGAGCGTTCATAGCTTTTTTAACTCTTGCCATCGTCGTGACCTCCTTTAATAATCTTTACGTTAATCTATTTTTTGTCTTTTGTTTTAAATCTTAGTATGGTAATAATTGTGCTATTCTTCTAGCATCACCTTCACTAACTATTGCAGACTTTCTTAAGTTCATTTTAGTCTTAGCATTTTTCTTAGTTAGTATATGTCTTTTGAAAGCTTTAGCTCTCTTTAACTTTCCAGTTCCAGTCTTCTTGAATCTTTTAGCAGCACCTCTATGAGTTTTCATTTTTGGCATGATAAATTCCTCCTCTCAGTTAATTATCTATTTTTTTGGATCTATAATTACAACCATATTATTCCCCTCGAATGCTGGGGCTTTTGTTGGTTCTCCAAACTCTTTTACTATATCTATAAATTTAAGCATTACTTCTTTACCAATATCTTTATGTCCTAATTCTCTACCTCTGAATCTAAGTTCAACTTTAACTTTATCTCCTTTTTTAAGGAATTTTATAGCATTGTTAGCCTTAGTTTGTAAGTCATTAGATTCAATACCTGGTCTAAGTCTTATTTCTTTAACTGTTATTGTTTTTTGGTTTTTTCTTGCTTCTTTTTCTTTTCTCGCTTGTTCGTATTTATATTTTCCATAATCCATTATTTTGCAAACTGGTGGATTAGCATTTGGTGAAATCTTAACTAAATCTAAATTTTTATTATTTGCTAATATTTGAGCTTCTTTAGATGACATTATTCCAAGTTGCTCTCCAGTTTCTGAGATAACTCTTATTTCCTTATCTCTTATTTGATCATTCATTGACAATTCTTTGCTAATGGTAGGACACCTCCAAAATTTTATATATATATTAAAAAAAGCGAATGATATTTAAATCATCCGCTAATATAAGTCATAATAATCATAACCTCTTTATAAATAAAGGTTAAACTTATATTGACCTTACGAACTTGCGTTGCAAGGTGAGAAGCGGACTTCTTCTTTGTTTTTTCTTAACTACTTCATATAATATACTACATATTTTTTATTGTGTCAAGAATATATTAACTTTTATTTTTAATTTTATTTAATGATTATTATAACTTACTATTTATATTATATTATTATTTTGCTTAATTGAGTAATTATTATACAATTTGTGGCTATACTTAAAAATATCACATAAATAATTTATTTATGGAAAAATTTAAATAATAAATATTAGTAACTATGGAAAATATAAAATAAATTAATAATTTTTATTATCTGAGGTGTATGTCTATGAAAATGTTAAATAATTTCTTTAAAAAATTTAATAATCCTGTTCCTGTATTTGCACAAACAAAAATAGAAAAGGATACGCAAAACGAAGATACAAATAGTACAAAACCTAAAACCACTTTTTTAGACGTAGCTGGACTTGACGAAGTAAAAGAAGAGTTGTTTGAAATAGTGGATTTTATGAAGTTCCCAGATAAGTACAAAAAAATGGGTGCTAAAATACCTAAGGGTGTTTTATTTTACGGACCACCTGGTACCGGAAAAACACTTCTTGCATCAGCAGTAGCTGGAGAAACTAATTCATCATTTTTTAACGTAACAGGTTCTGAGTTTGTTGAAAAATATGTAGGTGTTGGTGCAAAACGTGTCAGAACTTTATTTGAAAAAGCTAGAAAAGAAGCACCAAGTATTATTTTCATTGATGAAATAGACGCCATAGGAGCAAAAAGACACTTAGAGAGTAATAATGAAAAAGATCAAACATTAAATCAACTTTTAGTAGAAATGGATGGTTTTAATAAAGATTCTAATGTAATAGTTGTTGGAGCTACAAATAGACTTGACTTATTAGATGAAGCCTTACTTAGACCAGGAAGATTCGATAGACATATTCATATAGGATCACCTAACTTCCACACTAGATTTGAAATTTTAAAAGTTCATACTAATAATAAACCTTTAGATGCATCTGTTGATTTAGAGCTTCTAGCAAAAAAAACTCATGGTTTCAATGGTGCTCATTTATCTAATATTGCAAATGAGGCCGCTATATTTGCTGTAAGAGACAATAGCCCTATTATAACTGCTCTTCATTTTGATAAAGCTTTAGAAAGAGTTATTGCAGGATTAGAATCTAAAAATTCTACTTTAATAGCAAAAGAAAAAGAAATAGTTTCTTATCATGAAGCTGGTCATGCTATAGTCAGCAATATTTTAGGAATTTGTCCTATTCAAAAAATTTCAATAGTTCCAAGAGGAGAAGCACTTGGATATGTTCTCCAACTACCTGATGAGGATAGATATATTTATACTAAAGAAGAATTAATGAGTAAAATAAAAATTCTATTAGCAGGAAAAGCATCAGAAGAAATAATATTTAATCATCAATCCACAGGTGCTAAGGATGATTTGAAAAAAGTAACAGATATAGCAAACCAAATGGTATGTGAATATGGAATGAGTAAATTAGGATTTATGACTATTGATGGAAATATCAAAACAATTTTATCCGAACAAGTTCAAAAAGAAGCAAATAGTATAGTCCAGGATTGTTATAAGGAAACTCTAGATCTATTAAACAATAATATAAATGACTTACATATAGTTTCTAAGTATCTTCATGACAAGGAGACTATGACTCATGAAGAATTACAATCTTTAATAAAAAAAGAAATCGTAAATTAATATTAATTAAAAAATCCACCGATATAGTGTTACATATCAGTGGATTTTTATTTTTATTTTATTAAATTAAAACTGTTCTACATTTACTCTATTTACTACTTCTTCAGTTATAGTGTTAACGAATTCATCTACAGATACAGCTCCTATTTCGCCTTTATCTCTTGATCTTACAGATATAGTCTTATCCGCTTCTTCTTTTTCTCCTACTATTATCATGTATGGTATTTTTTGAAGTTGTGCTTCTCTTATTTTAAATCCTGTTTTTTCAGCTCTATCATCTATTTCAACTCTTATACCTTTTGCAAATAAAGTATCTTTAACTTCATTAGCATAATCATTATATTTATCTGATATAGGAAGTATTCTAACTTGAGTTGGCGCTAACCATACTGGGAACTTACCAGCATAGTGTTCTATTAATATACCTATAAATCTTTCTATACTTCCAAAAGCAACTCTGTGTATCATTACTGGTCTATGCTTTTCACCATCTTGACCAACATAAGTTATGTCAAATCTTTGAGGTAACTGCATATCTAATTGTATTGTTCCACATTGCCATGTTCTACCTAAACAATCCCTTAAATGGAAGTCTATTTTAGGTCCATAGAATGCTCCATCACCTTCATTTAATATATAAGATAAGTTAAGATCTTCTAAAGCTTCTCTTAATCCATTTTCAGCTATCTCCCAGTCTGCATCACTTCCTATTGAGTTTTCTGGTCTAGTAGATAACTCTAAGTGATATTCAAATCCAAAAGTCTTATAAACTCTATCTATTAAATCTACAACACCTTTTATTTGATCTTTTATTTGTTCTGGCAACATGAATATATGAGCATCATCTTGAGTAAATGCTCTAACTCTCATAAGTCCATGTAATGCACCAGATAATTCATGTCTATGAACTCTACCAAGTTCCGCAACTTTCATTGGGAATTCTTTATATGAATGTGGTTTAAAGTTATAGTATATTAGTGAACCTGGACAGTTCATTGGTTTTATAGCAAATTGTTGGTCATCTATATCTACAGTATACATATTTTCTTTATAGTTGAACCAGTGTCCAGAAGTCTCCCATAGCTTTTGATTTAATATTATTGGAGTTTCTATTTCTTGGTATCCATCTGCTCTGTGTATTTCTCTCCAGAATTTTAATAATTCATTTTTAAGTTCCATACCTTTTGGTAAAAATAATGGGAAACCTGGACCTTCTTCTGGTATAAAGAATAAATCTAATTCTTTACCTAATTTTCTGTGGTCTCTCTTTTTAGCTTCCTCTAACATGTGTAGGTATTCTTCTAAATCTTTATTTTTTTCAAAAGATATACCATAAATTCTTTGAAGCATTTTATTCTTTTCATCTCCACGCCAGTATGCACCTGCAACACTTAATAACTTAACAGCTTTAACTTTCTTAGTTGAAGGTAAATGTGGTCCTCTACATAAATCAGTAAAATCACCTTGCTTATAGAATGATATTACTTCCCCTTCAGGTAATTCTGATATAAGTTCTTCTTTATATATTTCTGAATTTTCTTTAGCCCAAGCTAAAGCTTCTTCTCTTGGTAATTCATATCTTTCTATAGCTACATCTTCTTTAGCTATTTTTTTCATTTCTTTCTCTAGTTTTTCTAAATCTTCATTAATTAATCTGTGTTCTAAGTCTATATCATAATAGAATCCATTTTCAACAGTTGGTCCTATTGCAAACTTAGCTTCTGGGTATAATCTCTTTATAGCTTGTGCTAACATATGAGCTGATGTATGTCTAAATACATCTTTACCTTCTTCATCTTCAAATTTAAATAAGTTTAATTCACAGTCTTCCTTTACTATGTAGTCAAGTCCTACAACTCTACCATTTACAGAAGCTGCAACTATTGCTCTAGCTAATCCTTCACTGATAGATTTAGCTATTTCCATAACTGAAAGTTCATTTTCAAATTCCCTTACAGATCCATCTTTTAATGTAATCTTTATCATACCTAGTGCCTCCTATTTATTTTATATATTAAAAAAACTCGTCGCCAATAAAAATATTGGGACGAGTATTAATTCGTGGTTCCACCCAAGTTGATTTATAACAATAATATAAATCCTCTTGTTGACTATAAGGTTGTCAACCGAACACTTTCACATAAATTTATGCTAATAAGTTCTGCTCAAAGGTAGTTTTCAAATAGCTATATTTAGATGGGCTTACAGCCGATGACCCTTCCTCTCTGTAAATTAGTTCTACTTTACTCGTCCTTATCTTAGCAATAATCTTGAGTTATTATCACTATTATATCAGATAGTAAAATTTGTATCAACCTTAATATTTTATATGAATATTACGATAATGCCTTGTATTATCCCTATTAAAAATCCTAATATTAATCCTAATACTTCTATATGTTTTAATTCTTTTTTAGCAACTCTTATAATTAAATCTTCAAGCTCGTATAGATCTAATTCATTTATCTTAGTTTCTACCATTTCTTGTATATTTATACGTTCTTTCGCTTTATTTATCATTTCTTCACTTAACTCATTTATAGCAACTCTTACTTCTGAGTCAACTGCATCCATAATATATCCTTCTATCATTCCTCTTATTGGAAATGGTACAAAAGACATTTTTTCTTGTGCTATATTATTTATTTTTTCTTTTATGTATTCTATAATTTTTTCTTTATCATTTTCGGTCATTATACTCTCTAGTATCTCATCCATAGATAAAAACTCATCTTGAATTATTTCACCTATATTTTTAGATATTTCATTCCTTCTTTTCGGTATAAGACCTATTATTTCAAAGTTTAATATCGGTATTTTTATAGGTTGTATTGGCCTAAATATTAATTTTATAGCTAAAACATTAGTTATGTATCCAATAACTCCACCAATACTTGCTAATAGCATCACTTTTAATATATTGCTCATAAAAATCTCCTTATAATGTTGTATATTTATTTTAGATATATACAATTATAAAGCTTATGATAAATTAAAAAAAGAATTTTTTTACTATCAATATATATAACTATTTATATTTTGATATAACGCTAACTCTTTCTTCAAAGATAGATTTTATAGTTTCAATTACCAATTTAGACGAGTTATCATTTAAATAATCTAGTATCTTTATTTTTCTAGGACAAAGCGCTAGTAATGTGCTTATTAAAAAATCTTCATAATTTAACTCTTCTTTTATAACCATATTTATAATGTCTTCATTATCAAGATTATCTATTTTTTTACCTTGACTATCATACAATTTAAATGTTTTATCCTCTAATATATTCACTACAAGTAAATCTATTTTAGTATCTTGCATATCTACAAAATACTTTAGCACATTTATAAACTCACTTTGGTCTTTTTCCTCTTGATATTCCTCTATTGCAATTTCTATTATAGAAGATAAATACACAATAACTTCTTTTAACCTAAATTTTAAAAAACCTTCTATATTTATGTAATTTTCATATTTTAAATAATTAGATACTTTCGTTAGAATACTATCTTTAATTAAATTTTCCATTCGATTAAAGACTTCTAATGAATATTGATATATAATATCAAGCTCATTTAAATAACTATCCTTGTATCTTTTATCTATATATTCTTTTAAGTATTTATCTTTTACTATACATATTATTAAATCGGTAATTTCCTGTCCTATCTCCTCTAAGTCAATATCATTTTTCATATCAAGATTGATTACTAATTCTACCATACCTCCATTTAAACTCACATTTTTATCTACTTCCTTAGATTCCAAAATTTCTTGGGCCTTAATCCTAGGATGAGGTGAGAAACTTATATGAATTTCTTTATTGGTCAAATGTATCGCCCCTTTCTAACTATATAAAAGAGGATTAGCTAATAATAAAATCTTATCTTATAGTTTATTATTTCAATAAATAGTATTTTTAAACTATATTTATTCTCTTTTATTTATAATAAAAAAACTCGCTATATGTACTATATTGTACAAATAACGAGTTTTATATTAATTATCTTTCACCTTTTTTGTATGGGTTTCCAAGCGCTGATGGAGCCTTAGAACTCTTAACAAATAATACTAGTACTATTAAAGTTACTATATAAGGTATCATTGATAATAAGTTTTCATTTATAACAAATGGTAATTCTGGATTTCCAAAGAAAACAGTTAAAGCAGTTGAGAAACCAAATAATAAACAAGCTACCATCGCCCATTGTGGTCTCCATTTACTAAATATAACTGCTGCCATAGCAATATATCCTTGACCAGATATTAATGTTGGTCTGAATGATGAAACAACAGCTAAACTCATGGATGCTCCACCAAATCCAGCTAGTATACCAGATATTATAACTGCAGCATATCTAACACGAGTAACATTTATACCTAAAGTATCTGCTGCACCTGGGTGTTCCCCAACCGCTGTCACTCTAAGACCGAACTTAGTTTTATATAGTACATACCATACTACAAAAACTAATATAAATGCTAAATAAACTGTAGCATATGAGTTAAATATAGTATCTAAGATACTTCCTGATTCAAATAATCCATTTAATGGTCTTGGTATCTTATTTTCCATTGGTATTGTTGGAGTCATTGTTGCTCCATCAAACATTATTTTTGATACAAATAATGCTACCCCTGGTGCAAGTAAGTTTATAGCAACACCTGATATTGTATGGTCTGCATTAAAACTAACTGTTGCTATAGCATGGATTAGAGCAAATAATCCACCTGCAAGTCCACCAATTATAAACGCTAACCATGGATTTCCTAAAAGGTATCCTGATGCTGCACCCGCAAATGCACCCATAACCATCATACCTTCTAGACCTATATTTACTATACCTGATTTTTCAGAAAATACTCCACCTAATGCTGTAAATATAAGGGGTGTAGAGTACATTAAAGTTGTACTGATTATTAAAGCTAATTGTTGCATTATGCATTACCCCCTTTACTTCTTTTTTCTTTCATTTTATCATATAACATTTTTAATACACTACTTAATGCTATAAAGTAAACTATTGATCCAATAACTATACTTACAACTTCTGAAGGAGCTCCAACGGCTTGCATTTTAGTTCCTCCATACTTAAATGCTCCGAATAATAATCCAGAGAATATAACTCCTATTGGATTACTATTAGCGATTAATGCTACTGCTATACCATCAAATCCATAACCTTCTTGTGCTGCTAATACTGATATGTTATGAGATACACCCATTACTTGTATTGCACCAGCAAGACCTGCTATTAAACCTGCTATGGCCATAGATTGTAGTATAGATCTATTTACGTTTATTCCACCGTATTCTGCACCAAACATGTTATGTCCAACACCTCTTAATTCAAATCCTAAAGTTGTTTTGAATAATATGAATGATACTATTAATATAACTACTATAGATATAACTATTCCCCAGTTTACTGAAGTAGCTGGACCTACTAAACCTTTTAACCAGTCTATACCTATGCTTGCACTATCATGTATACTAATTGAAGTTTCACTATTATTTTGAGCTAAGAAGCTAGTTCTTATTAAGTAGTTACTTAAATAGAATGCTATCCAGTTTAACATTATTGTAGCTATAACTTCATTTATTCCAAATTTAGATTTTAACCATCCTGCAATTCCACCCCAAACTGCACCAGCTATTGCTGCTATTAAAAGAGTTAATGGGATGTGTATTATTGCTGGTAATTCAATACCCGCACCTACTATAGTTGCAAATAATGCACCTATTATAAACTGACCTTCTGCTCCTATATTGAATAATCCTGTCTTGTATGCAAATGCAATAGAAAGACCTGTTAATATAAGCGGAGTCGATCTTATTATAGTCCAAGCTATGAATTTAGGCTTACCAATTACACCTGTTATCATAGCTGAATATGCATCAATTGGGTTGAATCCAGCTATTAATAATGCTATTGCTCCAACTATTAAACCTAATACTATTGATATTAGTGAGAATAGAATAGCATTATTGGCAGCAGATTTTTTCTTAATCTTATTATTGCTCATCTTCTGCACCTCCTGCCATCATAAATCCTAATGTATTTTCATCTGCATCTTTACCATCAACTATACCTACAATTTTACCTTCGTATATTACAGCGATTCTATCAGATACATTCATAACTTCATCTAATTCAAGAGATACTAAAAGTACCGCATTTCCTTCATCTCTTTGTTTAACTAAAGAACTATGAACGAATTCTATCGCCCCAACATCTAGACCTCTAGTTGGTTGAGTTGCTATCAATAATTGTGGCTCTTTTGTTGCTGCTCTTGAAACCTCTATATTGTCAACTTCTCTACCTATTATTATTTTTTGTTGGTTACCACCCGATAAAGCTCTCGCTTTTGTAGTATAATCCGTAGGTCTTACATCAAACCTTTTTATTATTTCTTCTGCATGTTTTTCTATAGCTGATTTATTTAAAATTCCATTTTTAGAGAATCTAGGATCCTTATAATTTTGTAATACTGTATTTTCAGCTATTGTAAAGTCTAATATTAAACCTCTTTTTTGTCTATCTTCTGGTATATTTTTTATACCTTTTTTGAAAACTTCTATAGGCTTATTATTTATAACTTCATGTCCATTTATTTTTATACTTCCAGATTCAGATTTTCTAAGTCCAGTAAGGGCTTCTACTAATTCAGATTGTCCATTACCATCTATACCTGCTATACCTAGTATTTCACCAGCCCTAACTTCTAATGATAATCCATCAACAGCTGCTATATTTCTATTATCTCTTACTACTAAATCTTCAATTGATAAAACAACATCACCTAACTTAGGTTCATCTTTATCTACTTTGAAGTTTACTTCTCTACCTACCATCATTGCTGCTAAGTCATCTTCGCTTGTTTCTGAAACCTTAACTGTATCTATATATTTACCTCTTCTTATTATAGTACAGTAATCAGCTGCTGCTTTTATTTCTTTTAACTTATGAGTTATTATTATTACAGATTTACCTTCTTTAGTTAAATTTCTTATAATTTGCATAAGCTCATTTATTTCTTGAGGTGTAAGAACAGCAGTCGGCTCATCAAGTATTAATATCTCAGCTCCTCTATATAAGGCTTTTAATATTTCTACTCTTTGTTGCATACCTACAGTTATATCTTCAACCTTTGCATTTGGATCTACATATAGTCCATATCTTTCCGATAATGCTTTAACATCTTCAGTAGCTTTTTTCATATCTACAGCACCTAAACCTTTAACTGGCTCAGTACCTAGTATTATATTTTGTGCTACTGTGAATGGTTGAACAAGCATAAAGTGTTGATGAACCATCCCTATCCCATTTTCAATCGCTACATTTGGGTTATCGATATTTACTAATTTTTCATTTATATGTATTTCTCCAGAAGTTGGATGATATAAACCATATAATATATTCATTAGTGTAGATTTTCCTGCTCCATTTTCTCCTAAAAGAGCATGTACTTCTCCTTTATGTACAGTCAAATCTATATTATCATTTGCCACGAAGTTTCCGAACTTTTTAGTTATCTTTTTCATCTCAACAACTTTTTGACTGTAATCCACATTACTTTTATTCATCGCTCTTTATTACCCTCCTTATTTACTAATCAGCACTTTTTATTATACTAAAATATAATTCATATAACAAACTTTTTTCGACATTTTTTTGTATTTTATTTAAAAGATGCACATTATTTAAATTATTTTAATTAATTTAGCCTCTCTCTTTTATCATTGTTATATACTATTTACAAAATTAGTAAATATAATTGTATATACTTATATATTATCCATAAAACTCCTAATCTATTTGTTTCATTATGATTAAATTTAATTACATAATTATTTTTAATTAAATTTCATATAAAAAATAATAAACAATAAGTTTTTCATATAATAAATAGTCTGTATTCTAATTAACTTATTAATTAAATAAGCTTTCTTACAAAATAATTATTTTATTAATAATCATAAAGTAAGAAAGCTTTTTATCTATTTATTATTAGGATATGTTTTTTCAAATTCATCCTTAGTTGCTGGAACTTTTATATCTCCAGATTTTACTTTGTTTTTAATTTCATTGACATAATCTAATATATCCTGAGGAACATTATCTTTTGTAGTTGGTGCTATTCCAACACCTTCAGTTTCTAAAGTACTTACTATTACTTTTCCACCTTCATATTTTCCTTCTAATAAATCTTTTGATATATTATATACTGTTACATCTACATTTTTCATAGCAGATGTAATTACATTTTTGGGTGCTAGTTTATTTTGATCTTGATCAACACCTATTGCCATTTTATTATTTTCTTTAGCTGCCTCTATAGCTCCTGTTCCACATGCACCTGCTGCTGTAAATATTACATCTACTCCATCTGTATGCATTTGGTTTGCTATTGATTTTCCTAAAGCTGAATCAGTGTAACTATTTGTATACTGAGTGGATATTTTAGCTTCTGGATTAGAGTCCAACACACCAGCCTTATAACCATATTCAAATTTACTTATTACTTCACTTTCCATACCTCCAATAAATCCTACTTTTCCAGTTTTAGTCATTTTACCTGCTATTAATCCTGTTAAATATGATGACTCATTATCTGCAAATAATAATGAATCTACATTTTTTGCATCTACCTGTGTATCTATTATAGCAAAGTTATTATCTGGATAGTTTTTAGAAGCTTCTTTAATTGCATTTTCTAACTTATATCCAACTCCAATTATTAAATCCATCTCTTCATCTACAAAAGTTTCTACATTTGGAGTATAATCAGCATCTTGTTTAGACTCAAGATATTTAACATTAACTTTATCACCATATTCTTTTTTTAGTCTTTGAAGACCTTCCCATGCTGATTGATTAAAAGATTCATCATTTACTCCACCTGTATCTGTTACCATTCCGATTTTTATAACATTTGATGAATTACCTGATGAGCTTTCATTACCTTTGTTGCTACACCCAACCATCATAGATGTTGATAAAATTAAAGATGTTGTAAAGGTTAACAGTTTTTTTAATTTCATACTTATACCTCCTTGAAAGAAATTTATGTATAATTGTAGGTTTCTCATTTTATAATTCTTTTATCCAATAATTTATATAAAGAAAAAAACTACCCTAAACTTAGGGTAGTTTTTTTCTTTATATAAATTATTTAATTAGTTTTGAGCAAATTGAGCTTCAAATTCTTCCTTAGTTGAAGGAACTTTTATTTCTCCACTCTTTATTTTTTCAGCCATTTCATTTACGTATTTTAATACATCTGGCGCTACATTTTTATCACTAGTTGGAGCTATACCAACTCCTCCAGTAGCTAATGTATTAACTATAACTTTTCCACCTTCATAGTTACCTTCTACCATATCTTTACATAAGTTGAATATTGCAACATCTATGTTTTTCATAGCTGATGTTAACATATTGTCTGGAGCTAAGTTATATTGATCTGAGTCAACACCTATAGCTTTTTTATTATTTTCCTTAGCAGCCTCTATTGCACCTGTTCCAGTTGCACCAGCAGCTGTAAATATTATATCAACTCCGTCGCTGTGCATTTGGTTAGCTATTGATTTCCCTTTAGCAGCATCTGAGAAGCTGTTTGCATATTGAGATGATACTGTAGCATCTGGGTTTGCAGTTAAGACACCAGCTTTGTATCCATACTCAAATGTACGTAATAAATCACTTTCTATACCACCTATAAATGCAACTTTACCAGTTTCAGTCATCTTACCTGCTACTAATCCAGTTAAGAATGAAGATACATTATCTTCAAATGTTAAAGAGTTTACGTTGTCAGCTTCTACAACAGCATCTATTATAGCAAATTCTTGTTCTGGATAAGACTTAGCAGCGCTTTTTATTGCATCTTCTAATTTATATCCAACACCTACTATTAAATCATATTCATCATCTACAAATGTTTCAACATTTGGTGTATAGTCAGCATCTTGAGTTGATTCTAAATACTTAACTTCTACCTTATCTCCATATTCTTTCTTTAAGTCTTGAAGACCTTCCCAAGCAGATTGGTTGAAAGATTCGTCATTTACTCCACCTGTATCTGTTATCATTCCTATTTTGTATACCTTATCTTCTGATGATGCATCAGCATCTCCTGAATTTGAACCACATCCTACTAGTAATCCAGCAGTCATAACTGTAGTTAAACCTAGTGCTAATAATTTTTTAAGTTTCATAAATTTCCTCCAAATTATTCTATATATGTAATAATTAACTCCATTCTACACTATTTTTTCTTTTTTAGCCATACTTTTTATGTATTTTTTTTAATTTTTTTGTAAATATGTGTTGCACTTAATAGTTAGAAGTCTAATTAGTATGTGTTTTTATGCCCTTTATTACATACTATTTATTATTTTAGTTATTTTTCTAACTTTTATATATTCTTAATAGTAATAATTATAATTCATTTATATATTTTCTATAAAAAATTAAAATAGATGATATCAAAATATAATTTATTTTAAGACCATCTATTTTATATATTCTACATTTTATTTTTTAAAAGTTAAAATTCCTGTTACTCCTGGACCTGAGTGTGAACCTATACAAGTACCAACCATAAAGAATTGTATATCCTTTGGATTTAATTCTTCTTTTGCAGCTTCTATTAATTTTAATTTTTCTTTTTCATCATCACTATATCCTATGTAAATAACTTGATCCGATAAGTCATCACCACAATTCTCCTTTATCAGTTCAATCATCTTAGATACAACATTTTTTTTACCTCTAACTTGAGTTACAGGAGATACAAGTCCATCTTTTACATCTAATATAGGTTTTATATTTAATATATTTGCTATAGTTGCTTTTGTTGACGATATCCTACCACCTTTTTGCAGATATTCCAATGTATCTACTGAAAATAATAAATAGGATTTTTCTCTTAAATTTTGAAGCCTTTGAATTATCTCTTCTCCAGTTTTACCTTCATTTGCTAACCTAGCTGCTTCTACAACTAAAACACCTATTCCATAAGAAAAACTTTGTGAATCATACATATAAATCTTTCCATCTATATCATTCTTAGCCATATTAGCACTTTGATACGTTCCTGTTGCAGTAGATGAACCTGCAACATAAAGTACTTCTTTCCCCTGATTTACGTACTTTGTAAAAACTTCTTTAAATTGAGCGTAAGTAGCTTGAGATGTTTTCGGATATATGTGTTCTTTTCTTAATCTCTTATAAAATTCTTCTTTTGCAATATCTATCCCATCTTTATATTCTTTTCCATCTATAATTACAGTAAGTGGAATTACTTCTATATCATATTTATTAACCAATTCTATAGATATATCAGATAAACTATCACATACAATTTTTAAGTTACTCATTATACATTATACCCCCTCATCAAATTATACTTTACATTCTATATTTTAAATTTACTTCATATTTGGATACCCAATTTGTCTTAAAGCCTCAAATACAGCTATCGCAACTGCATTTGATAAGTTTAACGATCTTGCTCTTTCATGATCTAACATAGGTATTCTCATACAAGTTTCTGGATTTTCCTTTAATAAATCTTCAGGTAATCCTTTCGTTTCTTTACCAAATACTAAAAATGAATTTTCTACAAAATTCATATCTGAGTGGAAATTATTTGTTTTAGTTGTTGAATAGAAAAATACACCATCTGGATTTTTTTCTTTTACTTCTTCAAAACTGTCATAATACTGAATATTTGCTATATCCCAGTAATCTAACCCACTTCTTTTTAAATATTTATCTTCTAACGAAAATCCTAATGGTCTAACTAAATGCAATGTAGATCCTGTAGCTGCACATGTTCTCAATATATTACCAGTATTTTGTGGTATTTCTGGCTCTACTAAAACTATATTTAATGACATACTAATCCTCCTAGCCAATTTAAAAACTTTTTATTTAAACTTTGATTTTGGTTTTATTTTCTAAATATTATTATATCAGAAAATATTTATAATCACACTATTACTTACTATTAGAAATTATACATATTCCGTAAATATATTTAAACCCTTATAATGTGGTTGTTTATGTTCTTCTTTTTTCTTTGAACCATTAATTATAACTTTATCCATAGGAGGATAAAAACTATTATATATAAGCTCTTTTCTTTCTTGGGATTCAGATTTATATATCCTAAATGTACTAACTTTATATCCTATCCTTCCATCTTGTTCTACAACTCTTTCTCCTTCATATAAATCTTTACTTTCTTTCTCAATAGTTTTATTTGGAAGAGTTTCTGTTACTTCTGTTATTATCTCTATTTCTTTCTTATCCTCTTTATTTCCATAAATTGTAGAAACTATTCTATTATCAAAAACTTCATTATAAATAAGGACAGGTGTATTAAATTTATTTCTAAATTTAAAATCTATATCACCTAGTGATACTGTAGCATCTCTTCCTTTTGAAATATATGCACTTGGTATACTATGATTTTTTACATTAGTTATATTCATACCCGCATAAAGTGCTGCATTATATATAGTACTAGATACTTGGCAAATTCCTCCACCCAATCCTTTTTCTACTTTGCCATTTATAATTACAGGAGCTTCCTTCATCTCCTTTGCTGCTTTAGATTTTATAATTATAGAGTTAAAAGAAAATTCCTCATCTTTTCCAATAAGTATATTTTTTGTAGCATTTGATGCAATTTTTATATTTTCAACCCTATTTATAACTTTAGGATTAAAATATGTTTCATAAGTTCCTAATACAGTATCTATTTTAGATAACTCATCTTCTTTATATTTTGGTTCAATGTTTTGTTCTGGTATATCTATTGAATTGACATAAATATCTTCAAAGCTTTGTATAAACTTTTCTTTTAAAATATCTTTATTTATATTTCTCCCATATACTTCTTTTGTTTTTACAAATTTTCCATTATCTACCCTTATAGTAGCATTAACTGGAGATATATATAATTCATTACCAATATTCTCTATGCATTCATTTAATTTTTGGTCATCATAATTATATTTTAAGGTTATTATTTTTTTCTTACCTAAATCTAAATTTATTTTAACTTTAATATCTTCAAGGAATTTATTTTCCTTACATACATTATAGGCTTCATCAATAGCTTCATTTACCATATAACTTACACCTAAATCATTCTTATTTATATTATAATTGCCTTCACTAAACTTTAAAATTAATTCATTATTTTCATTTATTACTTTAGTAATTTTATCCTTCGCTTCTTTTTTGCTTAAGTTAGATAAGTCTATGTCCTCTACATATATATTTTTATGAATTTTACCTTCTCTTTCAAAACCTTGTACTAACTTTATATTTCCTAAAAAAAATATAGCTACTATTAATAATGATATAATTTTATTTTTTTTCAAGGTTGTCATTCCCTTCTTTATAATAGTCACAATAGCTTTTTATATGGCAATCACCACACTCTGGCTTTCTAGCTTTACATATCCTCCTTCCATGAAAGATTAATAAATGATGAGAGTGTGACCATCTTTGTTTTGGTATAGTATTCATAAGTGCAAATTCAGTTTTTTCTGGAGTAGTAGTATGTACTATTCCTATTCTATTTGCAACTCTAAAAACATGAGTATCTACAGCTATTGCAGGTACATTAAATGCATTACTTAATACAACACCAGCTGTTTTTCTTCCTACACCAGGAAGTTTTACTAGTTCCTCAAATGTATTTGGAACTTGTCCATCATATTCCTCACATATAATTTTGGATGTTAGCTTTATTTTTTCTGCCTTACTTTTATATAATCCACATGTTTTTATTTCTTTGATAATTTCATCAACACTTAATTTATTGAAATCATATGGTGTATTATATTTTTTAAACATTTTACCTGTAACAATATTAACTCTTATATCTGTACATTGAGCTGACAATATTGTTGCTATTAATAATTCAAATGGAGTTGTATAATCTAACTCACATTTTGCATCAGGATATAATTCCTCTAGTTTATCTAATATTTCATTTACATCTTTCATAGTTTTATTCCCCTTTAATTTAACTTATTATTTATATTATCTATCAAATTTCCTAATCTATTACAAATAAAAAAAGCAAAAACTTTACAGTTCCTGCTTTTTTATTTTATATATTACCCTTAATTTTACAGTATAAATCATTTATTTACTGAATTTCTTATTTGATTAAAGCTATCTAAACGATTTTTAACTAATTCTTTAATTTTATTAAAATTCACATCTGTAAGTATCTCCATTGCTTCCTCAACATTATTAACTGTATATATATGAAATAATCCTTTATTAACTGCATCTGTTACTTCATCTGACAATACTATATTTCTACTATTATTTTGCGGAATTATAACACCTTGAATACCTGTTAATCCTTTTTGCTTACATGTAAAATAAAAACCTTCTATTTTTTCCGTAATTCCACCAACTACTTGAATCTCCCCTTTTTGATTTATAGAACCGGTTGCTGCAATATTTTGTTTCAAAGGTATTCCTGATAAAGACGATAAAATCGCGTATAACTCTGCTCCTGATGCACTATCTCCATCAACACCTCCATAACTTTGTTCAAAACATATAGATGCATTCATTGATAATGGAGATTCTTGTGCAAAGTTTTCAGATAAATATCCTGATAAAATCATTACACCTTTATCATGTATAGATCCACTCATTTTTACTTCTCTTTCTATATTAATTACACCTTTACTTCCTACACTTGTTGTTACTGTAATCCTAGATGGTCTACCAAATGAATACTCACCTGTACTTAATACAGATAATCCATTTATAACTCCAACTCTACTTCCTGTTGTATCAATTAATGTAAATCCATTTTCCATTGACTCATCTAACTTACATTCTATTTTATTTAATCTTTTTCTTCTTTCTTTTATAGCTCTTTTCACATCCTCTTTCTCCACAAACTCAGAATTATTTTCTTGAGAATATGCATTACCTTCTACTACAACTTCCATAATTTTATTAAACTCAGTAGATAATTTATCTACATCTCCTGATAATCTAGTACTAAAATTTATAACTTCTTGAACTGCATCATATGTGAAATGCTTTAAATTATTTTTCTTGCATTGAAGTGCTATAAATCTTGCTATTCCCATTTCATTATTTTCACTTTTATTCATTTCACTATCAAAATCAACAAATATTTTAAAATATTTACTAAAATCACTATCATAATTGTATAAAACATTATATACATAATTACTACCTATTAAAATTACTTTTATATCGACTGGGATACTTTCCGGATTTATAGCGGTATTAGTATCTATTGTTATCTTTTTAGACTGTATCGTTCTTTTCAACATATCCCATGATAAAGCATATCTAAGTAGTTGCTCTGCATATAGAACTAAGTACCCACCATTTGCTTTGTGTACAGCTCCTGGAATTATCTTTGTAAAGTCAGTTTTTAAGTTTCCATTATAGTAATCATATTCTATTTTTCCAAATAAATTAGCTGGACTTGGATTAGTTTCTACTACTATCGGTGCAGATAATTTAGTTTTATCACTATCATTATCTACAAGTAAATTTACTCTATATTTTAAAAAATGATCTTTATCAATCTTATCTTTTAATTCTTCTTCATCCAAGTAAAATAAAAAGATATTTTCCAATATATCCTCTCTTATATTTTTTAAATATTGTTGCACTTTTTCATAATCTTCATACTTTTTGCTTAATTCTTCTATATGTGGATCTATTATAAATCTTCCTATTTCCTCCTCTAATTCTAAAAGTGCTTCTTTTGCTTCATCTTCTATATCTCTTATTTTATATACAGTTTGAATTGCCATATGTTCTAGATCTCTTTTAGTTTTATAAAACTCTTCATCTGATACTTCATCTTCATAGTCTTCTTTCAATGGTACAAATACCATACCTATTCTACTATTTTTTAATTTAAATCCTCTATCCTCGCCATATTTTTTGATTTCTTTTAAAAGAGCTTCTTTTTCTATATCGTAACTTTCCAATAATTGATTTTTACCTAATTCATAATCCTCACTTTCAAAGGCATCTTTTAATTCATCCAATAAAGCCTCTATAAGCTTTTCTATATCTTTTTTAAATACCTTTCCTTGACCTATTTTTAATCCTATAGCTATAGGTTCTCTAGGATGTTCGAAGTTATGCACATAACACCAGTCTTTATGTTTTGTATTTCCATTGGCATATTTATTTAATGCTTTTAATGTATATGTTGATTTCCCTGTTCCTGAATGTCCTGATACATATATGTTATAAGCTGAATTGTCTATTTTAAGCCCCACTTCCATAGCTTCTATTGCTCTTTCTTGACCTAGTATTTCATCTAATTCTTCTATTTCAGATGTGTTATTAAATTTTTGCATATTTCCCCCTTTCCCTTATATATAAATAATTTAATATTTATCACCATATCTTAGGATATTAAATTATATGTATTATACTTCTTATTTTTTCCAATATAAAAAAGAAGCCTTTTTATATTTTATTTAGGCTCCTTTAAAATTATTTCAATATTTCTTTGTATTATTTTTTTACCTCTCCAACTAAAGGCTCTATCTCCATATCTTCTTTTAAATTCTTTATTAGAAATATTATTTATTTCTTCATAATTTAAATTAGTAATTTGATTATCTATAAATTCTCTTATATTAGTTTTTTGTATATTACTATTATGTGGACATATATCCTGGCATATATCACAACCAAATACTTTCTCATTATCTCTTAATAACATTTCCTCTTCTTCTGATAATTCTTCTTTCTTTTGAGTTATATATGATAAACATCTTTTTGGATTTAGTTCATAATTTCCTAATATAGCATTTCCCGGACAATATTTTACACATTTATTGCATTTTATACATGTTTTAGGTAACGGCTCATCTGCATAAAACTCATAATTATTCACAATATAACCTATAAAGACATATGAACCATATTCATCTGTTATTATGTTATTATTTATACCAAAATAACCTATCCCTGATAAATATGCCAAATATCGATCTACTAGAGGGCCATTATCAACAAAAATCTTATATTCAAAGTTATTTACTTCACCATTTAAATAATCACATATCTCTTGTAAATATTTTTTAGCAACTATATGATAATCTTTTCCATAGCAATATTTAGATAAATTTGAACCTTCTTTTTCTCCTGTATAATATGGAAATGCACATACTATAATTGATTTTGCGTTATCCATAATAAGCTTAGGATTTATTCTCTTTTCAATTAATGGTTCCTCCATTCCTGTAAAATATCCATTTGCCAATTTATTTTTTATTACCTTTTCTAAATCATTATAGGGTCCAACCCCTGAAATTCCTACACATTTCAATCCTAATCCTTTACAAAAATCTTTTAATTTCTCTTTATTCATAAAATCTTCCTTTCATTAATTTATATTTACATTTATAATTACTAATCGTAAGGATGTGATATTTTGATTAAATTAACAATACCAGGTAGACCAATAAGTAAATCAAATTTTAAACTTCATAACATACATGGTCAAGCATGGATGCCTTCAACAGGTAAACACTCAAAGTATTTAGCATATGAAAATATGATTGCAGGATATATAAACCAGCAATACCTTGGCGAAACTATTGAAGAAGATTTGATATTAGTTTTAAAACTTTATTTCCCTAATAAAAAAATGGGAGATTTACACAATTACCCAAAAAGTATATGTGATGGTATAGAAAAAAGCGGAATAATAAAAAATGATAAGCAGTTAAAACCTGTACTATTATTCGATTTCATCGATAAAGAAAATCCTAGAGTTGAAATCGAACTTTATCCAGTCGCTGAATACGATGTTTCTTATACTATTTCCAAAAAGTAATAATAATTAGGAAGTATATCAAGTTAGATTCTAATAAATCACTCTTTATATACTTCCTATTTTATTAACTATTTACTATTTCTCTTACCATTTTTATTTCTCTTTTATGTCCTTCTTCATCAAAAGGAGTTTCTAAGAAAAATGGTAAATCTTTTAATTTTGGATGTGTCATTATATTAACTATAGCTTCTAACCCAATCTTACCTTCTCCCAATGGAGCATGTCTATCTTTTTTATCTCCAAATGGCATCAAACTATCATTTAAATGAATAGCTTTTAGTTTATCTAATCCTATTATTCTATCAAATTCATCTAATACATCCTCTAAGCTATTTACTATATCATACCCTGCAGAAAATATATGGCATGTATCTAAGCATATTCCTAGTCTTTCATTATGCTCCACACCATCTATAATTTTTTTTAATTGTTCAAATTTAAATCCTATTTCAGTCCCTTTACCAGACATAGTCTCTAAAAGAATAGTTAATGTTTCATTTCCTGTTATAGCTTCATTTAATCCTTTTATTATCCTATCTATACCAAAGTCTATGCCTCCACCTACATGACTGCCTGGATGAAAACACATATACTCTATACCTAAATAGTTCATTCTTTCTATATCTTCTTTTATAACTCTTCTTGCAAATTCATATACATCATCTTTTGCTCCGCCTAAATTCATAGTATATGGAGCATGAGCTAATAATGGTCCAAAATTATTTTCTTCTCTTATCTTTTGGAATTTAGCTATATCTTTCTCATCAAAAGCTTTTGCATTACCTCCTCTTGGATTTCTAGTAAAAAATTGAAATGTATTTGCATCCATATTAACAGCAGATTCTGCTGCTTTGGCAAACCCCTTCGATATTGAAATATGTGGTCCTATTACAAACATGAGTCTCCTCCTTAATATTTAATAAAGATTAATTCTATATAAATTCATTATACCCAAAAAAATAAGTATCAACTAATGTTGATACTTATTATAAACTATATTCTTCTTTTTTAGCTATAGGTATACTTACTAAAGCTATATTATACTCTATTTCTGAATCATTTTCAGATTTTTTACTTACTATCTCGTCTATTTTTATTTTTATAGCATTATTTATTTCTTCGATCTCATTTTCTGTGAAACACACATTATCATAATCTATCACGTTATTAGACCCAAGTATTTCATCCTCCGCTGCTTTATAAAAAAATTCACTCATATTTTCAAATTTAGATACACAAATATCTTTCTCTTCATTATCCCATATATTATCTAATGAAAAGTCAATAACTTTTTTGCCAACTATTATATTTTTAGCAGTTGGATAATAGTATTTTTCAACAATTCCGGACTTTATCTTTTCTTCTACTAACTCTAATATTCCAACTTTATATAGAGTTTTTATGTGATAGTTAATCTTTGCATGAGGCTCATCTAACATTTCTGACAATTGCTTGGCTGATAATGGCTCTTTCCCAAATGCTTTTAGAATGTCTATTCTACGAGGATGTGCTATTGCCTTTATACATTCTAAATCTCGTAGCACAAGTAATTCTTTCATTCCCCCACCCCTAAAAAAAAATTATTTTATTATATTCTAATTATATATGAAGTGTATACAATTGTCAAAAAATTCTATATATTAAAATATACTTAGTTCTAATTGTTTAGATAAGTCTTCTAGAACTTTAATTCCAGCTATACTATTCCCCTTTTTATCTAGTGATGGCCCGTAAACACCTATCCCCATTTTTTTTGGTACAGATGCCATTACTCCTCCACCTACACCTGATTTTGCAGGTATCCCAACTTTTATTGCAAATTCTCCAGATGAATCATACATCCCACAAGTAACCATGAATGTCTTCACCATTCTAGATACACTTTCACTTAGTACACGCTCACCTGTTTCTATATCTACACCATAGTTAGCAAATAGAAGCCCTATTCTTGCTAAATCAACTGCATCAACCTCTATAGAGCACTGTTTGAAGTATAAATCAAGTATTTCATCAACATCTCCAGCTATTACTCCATCATTTTTTAATAAATAAGCCATTGCTCTATTTCTATCACCTGTAAGCTTCTCTGATTCATATACAGCTTTATTAATATTTAAATTTTCATTTTTAGATATTTTTCTAAAGAATGATAACATTCTTTCTTCTTTTTCCTTTAATGAATCTCCCTTAATTAAAGATGTAGTTACTATAGCTCCTGCATTTATCATTGGATTACAAGGTTTAGTTGTATCATCTGTTTCTAACTTCATTATTGAATTAAATGGATCTCCACTTGGCTCCATACCAACCTTAGAAAAAACGTAAGACCAATCATTATCCATTAATGCCATAGCTAGTATTATAGTTTTTGAAACACTTTGTATTGTAAATTTAGTTTTATAATCTCCTGCACAATATATTTTATTATTTTTATCTATTATACAAATACCTAAGTCTTCGGCATTTGATTTTCTTAATTCAGGTATATAACTTGCTACCTGTCCGTAATTTGCATACTTCTTATTTGTTTTTATAATGTGATTTAATAAATTTTCCATTAGTATATAACTTCCTCCTCTGTCTTCATTATACCGTCACTTTGTTTTTTATATACTATATATTATAATACAAAAAGGCATGCCTAAAAATAAATTTAATGTATTTTTAAACAGCCCTTAATTCTCTAATCTACGATTTTACTTCCACCTATAAATTCTCTTAATATTGATATTGAAGGTATATCTGATATATCATCTAACTCTACAAAATATTGAAGAAACTTTAATAACCTATTTGCTTCAATGTATGCACTACTATCATCTTTTATTTCTTCTAATAAAGGCTTAGCATATTTTTTTAGCACAGCTAACTCATATAAGCAAGCTGAGTTAAATATAATATCGGCTTCTTCTTGATAAGGAAATATATTCTTTTCTTCACCACGTCTTACTGAACTCCAATTTAAAATTGTAGTTTCTGCACTATAACCCCTAAAATTATAATCTCTT
This sequence comes from Desulfovibrio sp. Marseille-P6017, assembly GCA_900604495.1. The sequence goes on from UWOR01000004.1 coordinate 236,751, forward strand.
ACTATTCTTCTTATTAGCCTTAAATCTGTAGTAGGTATTCTATTATGATCATCTAAATTTACTTGAGTAAGAGCACTCAGATATATCTTGAATTTCTCATTATTATCTATAGATGATGTTAGCATTGGATTTAAACCATGTATACCTTCTAATATTATAGGCTGATCTTTATCTATTTTTAGCTTTTTATTAGATTTAACTTGTTTACCTAATTTAAAATCAAATTTAGGTATGCAAACCTCTTTACCTTCTAACAAATCTTTTAAATCTTTATTAAACTGTTCTAGGTTAATAGCATAAATTGATTCAAAATCATAATTTCCATATTCATCTAATGGTGTAAGATCTCTATCTACAAAATAATTATCAAGTGATATAGTTACTGGCTTTAGATTATTCACTCTAAGATGTATACATAATCTATGTGCAAAACTAGTTTTCCCTGATGATGATGGCGCTGCAATTAGTACAATCCTTTTTTTCTGTAATTGAATTATATCTGCAATTTGCGATAACTTCTTTTCATGCAGTGCTTCTACAGTTCTTATTACATCACCATATTCTTTATTTTCTATTATTTTATTTAAATTTAGAACTTTTTCAACTCCAATAAGTTGAGACCATATCTCAGATTCATGATATATATTTGCTAACTTAGGTTGAGGTTTAAATTCCTTAGGAATATTCTTATTAGTATTACTTGGACCTAAGATTATTACTCCATTTTTATATAATTTTAAATCAAATGTTCTTATATACCCTGTTGATGGTAACATATGTCCATAAAAATGATCTATATAATCATTGCATTTATATATTTTCACATCATTATATTCTTTGTACTTTAATAGTTCTGCTTTATCTATCATGTTATATTCTTCAAATATAGATATCGCTTTTTCTTTTGTTGTACTTATCTTTTCTATTTTATAATTATTATCAATAATTTCTTTCATTTTATTCTTTATATTATCTATATCAACATCATTTAATCTTCTTCCTATATGAACTTCACAATATAATCCATTAGCTAATGAATGTTCTATAGTAACTCTTTTGTCCTTAAATAACTCATTACAAGCCATTATAAATATGAAGTTTAAAACCCTAGAGTATACTCTACCTCCATCTATATTCGTAGTATCTAAAAATTTTATACTACACTCTTCCTTTACAACATAATTTAACTCTTTTAACTTATTATCTATAAGTGCTAAAGTTATAATCCCATCTGATTCATTTTCTTTTGCTATATCTTCCAACTTTATTCCACTATTATCCTCAATAAAATAACTCTTAACTTTACCATTTATATTTAAATTTAATTTCCCCATGATCTTTCTCCCTTCTTTTTTATATATAGGAAAAAGAGGTATTAATACCTCTTTTTATACGCTTTTAAAATTCTTAGTGTATCTTCAATATCCATGTAATTCATTTCCAAAATCAAGTACTTTACATTTTTTTCTATAATTGATTTTATATGCTCCTCAGGTAAGATTCCTTTTCCTATACCAATATGGCTGTCTTTTTTTCCATCATTATCACTCAAATGAACTATCTCTATTTTGCTTAATTTATTTATATAATCATCTCTATTTATAGAAAATGACCTGTATCATAACAAAATATATATTCTTATTTTTAACACCATTAAATATATACTCAAAATCTTTAACATTGTCTCCAATATTTGAAAAATCACCATATTTAGAATATGTATTTTCTATTGTTATAGTAATATTTTTATCTAATTTATCATTATCAAAAAACTCTATACAATTATCTAAATATGACTCTCTACTTCTTCTTAATCTACTTGTCATTGCATATCCTAGATGTAAATTGAAGTATTTTATATTTAATATATTTATTTTTTCATTTATTTTATTGATAAATTCTATCCATGAATGTCTTATATATTTAATATTTTCACAAGTATTAAGTTCCATAGGAAGATGAATTCCTATAGATATATCTAATTTTTCAAATTCATTCATATAACTTAATAATTGATCACATTCTTCTAAGTTATCAATTCCAATTTCTATATGATTTATATCTTTATTATTTTTACAAATATCTAAAGCTTCATTTATATTAAATAAAAGAGCAGATATTCCAATTTTCATATTATCACCTATTTTACTGAACCAATTTCATTTAAAGGAAGTAATCTGATCATAACCTCACCTAAAATATCTTCTTCATCAACAAGACCTACTTCTTCTGATCTAGAGTCTTTACTATTTTCTCTATTATCTCCCATTACAAATATTTTTTCATCTGGTATAGTTATATCTATATCACCTGATGTATATGCATTATGTATGTATTCTTCTTCTAGCAATTCTCCATTTAAATAAACTTGAGAATCTTTTATAACTAAATGGTCACCAGGTATAGCTATAACTCTTTTTATTAAATCCTTTTCTTTTCCATTATCCTGTTTTAAATCAGTTTTAAAAACTATTATATCTTCTCTTTGTATATCTCCAAATTTATATGATAATCTATTTAAAATTAAGTAATCTTTATCATTTAATGTTGGATACATAGATTCTCCACTTACAATTGTTGGCTTAACAACTTGAACAATTAAAAATGCTAATACTAGTGAAACTGCTATAGTTTTCACCCAATCAATTATTTCTTTTTTTAATTTGTCACTCATTTTATCTCTCCTATGTCTTTTACTTAGAATGAATTTCTATTATTTTATTTAACTATTCCTATTTTATCAAAAGGATATAGTCTTACAGTAACCTTGCCTATTACATCACTTTCATCTACAAGCCCTACTTCTTCATATCTACTATCTAAACTTTTTTCTCTATTATCCCCCATAGCAAATATCTTATTTTCTGGAATTATAATATCTATATCTCCAGTTGTATATTGATTATGAATATATGGTTCATCAAGTAGTTTATAATCTACATAAACTTTAGAATCTTTTATAACTAAATGATTTCCTTCTGTTGCTATAACTCTTTTAACTAAATCCTTATGAGTCCCGTCCTCTTGAAGTAAGTTAGTTTTAAAAACTATTATATCACCAGTTTTTGGTGATTTTATTTTATAAGAAATTTTACTTATAATTAAATAGTCATTTTCTTCTAATGTCGGATACATTGATTCCCCTCTAACTAGGGTAGGTCTTATAAATTGAGTTATAATAATTGCAATCACAATAGCTGTTAAAATAATTTTAACCCATTCAAATACCGTATCTTTTAATAACTTTGACACCCATATCCTCTCCCCTAAAACACAATTTCAAACTAATAATTAGAATAGTTACCGATTAATTGTATTGCTATTTCATTAATATGGTCGTATTTATCTATGTTTATTCCTAAATCAAGTAACTCACAGGCCTTTACTAAATCTTTTGTAACTTCCATCGGATTCCCATATATATATTCAATATCTTCTTTGCTTACTCCTTTAAATCCATGACCTACAAGGCTATCATTTCTAAGTTTTATTAAATTTTCAAGCTTCTCTCCATTTAAAATTTCTAAAACCCTATCCATTCTTTTTGTTTGTCTTACATATCTGTGTATGTAGTTTGTTACACCATGAATTAAGTTAGCATTATATATATTATACTTCTTTTTTAAAGTGTATAGAATATTTTTCTTCGATACCATTCTCCCATGCATACATACTTTATATTTTTTATTTTCTTTTGTGTTTACAAAAATATATTTAAATAATGCTTCCTTTAATCTATACAATCTTCCTAAAAAATCTATATATTCCTCGTTAACTATTTGGATTTTTATATTTGCTATTAGCTCTGACATTATGTCTTCAGGTTCTCCAGCTATTAAATTTTCTAGATTAGTAATTAAAAATTGAACATCTCCTCTTGATAATATTTGAAAATCTATAGACTCCAAAATACTCAAGGCACTTTTAAAATCAAAATTAACAGCATATTTACATGACTTAATCAATAAATATAAATCTCCCTCTTCTATTCCACATTCTTCTAAAATCTCTAAAACTCCTCCGTAATCATATCTTTCTAAAAATTTAGCGATTACATATTCTTGAGTTTTATCCATAGAGTACATAAATTTACCTCCTAAAAATACCGTGTTATTTTTAGTATTTATCGAGATTATATATTTTATTAATAAATTGCTATTTTCTTCTCTGTCTAATTTTTTTTTGTCTTATTTTTATATATTTTAAAAATCTAATTTTAGATAGCTCCATATATCTATCTAGCTTATCTAGATTTATTTTCCAAAGCAATACTAAATAAGCTACAAATACTGATATTGACCATTTATATCTTATCATTAATATAAAATCAAAAACACCATGAATAAATATAGGTACTAATACCGACATCATAAGATACTGTCTTTTTTTAATCTGATTTTCTTCAAATTTATATTTTCCTATATAATATCCCATTGTAATAGCAAACATTATGTGTGCTGGGATAGAAATAATAGCTCTACTTAAACTAACTTGTAAAATTAATGATTCATTTTCATACAATATATATATTATATTTTCAATAGTTGCAAATCCTAAAGATAAAAATACAGAATATATTATTCCATCTAATTTTTCATTAAAATACTTCTCTTTTAATAAACTTGGTATTAATATCAATGCTTTTAAAGACTCTTCTGTAAGCCCTGCTACTACAAATGATATGTAAAATATAAAATCAATTCCATCTAATATATTAATATTTATTAATAATCGTTCAATGCCTATTCCTAATATACTTGTGACAATACCTAATATAAAGTATTTGATTAGTATAATTATAGGCTCTTTATCATATCTATCTTTTAAATAAATCCAAATTAAACAGGCTAACACAGGTGATATCGCCAATATTAAAACTCTTATCTTCATTACATTTTCCCTTTCTATTTATTTTATTTATTATTATTTCCATTTCCTTAACAAAATAAGATTTACTTCATAGAATAAAATATAATAAGGATTAAATCTCTCTAAAGAAAGGGTGATTATATGCAAGATGGTTTTTTAACTGTTAGTGTTACTGATTCCACAACAAATCGTCCCATAGAAGGTGCTACTATAAATATATACTCTATTCCTGAAAATAGTTCAGAAAGTCAAACAATTATATATAGTAATTTAAAAAGTAATATTTCTGGTCAAGTAACTAATTTATCACTACCTGCTCCAGATATTGCTTACTCACAACAACCTTCAGATGTTAAACCTTACAGTACTTATACTGTAGAAGTCATAGCGGATGGATATGAAACTGTAATTATAAATGGGACTCAATTATTTCCTACTATCGAGTCTAGACAAGGAGTTCCAATTAGTGCAAGACAAAGATCTCGTGGTTCATATTCTAGACAAAATGAGGTAGTATTTTATATACCTCCTAATACGTTATGGGGTGATTTTCCTCCTAAAATCCCAGAAAGTGATTTAAAACCTCTGCCTGCACCTACTGGATTTGTTGTTTTAGATAATCCTGTAGTTCCAGAATTTATAGTTGTTCATGATGGGCTTCCTGAAAATACGTCTGCTCCGAATTATTGGATACCTTTTAAAGAGTATATAAAAAATGTTGCTTCATCAGAAATTTATTCAACATGGCCAGAACAAACAATTTATGCCAATGTAATTGCCATAATTTCATTTACATTAAATAGGGTTTATACAGAATGGTATAGAAGTAAGGGTTATTCATATACGATAACATCTTCCACAGCTTATGATCATAAGTTTATTTATAATAGAAACTTTTTTGACACTATAAGTGTAGTTGTAGATGATATTTTTAATACATTTATAAAAAGACCTCCAACTTCCAGACAGCCACTTTTAGCACAATATTGTGATGGTCAAAAATCACAATGTCCAAACCAGATGACTCAATGGGGTAGTAAAGACTTAGGAGACCAAGGATACAGCTATGAAGGTATTCTAAGATATTTTTATGGAGATGAAATTGTATTTGATCAAGCTCCTGTTGTAAGTGGTGTTCCTGTATCTTACCCTAATGAAACTTTGCAAATTGGATCTAACAATAAGTATGTAAGAACGATACAAAATCAACTTAATGCTATATCAAGGTCTTATCCTGCTATACCTAAAGTTAAAGAAGACGGTATTTATGGAGAAAGTACTGCAGAGGCAGTAAGAACATTCCAAGGTATATTCGGATTACCTCAAAATGGAATTGTAGACTTTAAAACATGGTACGAATTATCAAGAATTTATGTTGCAGTTACAAAAATAGCTTCACTGAATCCTACTATTTAATAAATAAAATGACTATATATTAATAAAGTAATATATAGTCATTTTATTTATTAAGCTTAATTATTTAAATATGTCTACATACTCATCCTTTAGTATATGATTGAATATGTCTTTATTAATTCTAAACTCTGGTATACCTGCTGCATAAGGTGCTATTTCATATAGATCAAAAAATACAACTATATTATCATCCTGTATATAAAATTTCTGATTATCTTTTATAGATGTAAACTGATATATACCTAAATTATCTTTATCTTGTTTTACTAAATTTTCTATTTGATTTCTTATTTCATTATTTATTATACCTTTATAATCTGTATCTTTTTTAAACAGATCATTTAAATTTAAAAGTTGACCATTTTTCATATATACATTATATGCGATATTATTATAATCTCCATGAGCTCCTCCACTATACTTATAATAAGTCACCACTATACTAAGCATATTATTACTATTTTTCTTTACTTCAAAATTTGTATTTGCTATAAATTTATTATCTGCTTCTGGATAATTACTTAGATATGATTTAGCTTCTTCTATAGATTGATTATAAAAGTTCATTATCTCATTTCTAAGTATATCATTTATCTTTTTTTCTACTGCCTTATTCTCAGTCATAACTATAGGAATATTTATTATACTATTAATATATTTATCATTTTTATTTATAGTTTGAGTTTCTATATTAGCCACTATTTCATCTGTTTTTATCATTCTTATTTTAGATTTAAAAATACCAAGAGGTATCTTAAATTCAAATTCTCCTCTAGTATTACTTTCTTTATATGGATTAAAATAGATATTTATACCATCATCTCCTATATAAAAATTTGTATTTTTATCTATTTTAATTTTATTCTTATATTTTTTCAAATCTCCACTTTTTAAGCTTTTTTCGATATACCTTTCTATTACTTCTTGATAATCTTCATTATCTTTCAAAAAGTTATCCAAGTATATTCTTTGACCTGTTTTTAAATCAAATACATAACTATCTTTTTCTAATTTAAATTCATTTTTATTAAAATTTATATTTTTATAAATTATTATATTTATTAAATTTTCATCTTCATAAACTACATGATAGTTTATATCAATATTTACTTTAGATTTACTCTTATTGATATTACTTAGCTGTCTCTGATGATTAATATACTCATTAATATCTTTTCTTATATATGAATTTATATATCTTTCTACTTCATCATTTTCATAGTGAATTTTTGGTGTTTTTGCATCTATAAATATGTATTTATCTTTTATTGTCATTTTCTCTTCAGTTACCTTTATAACCTTTAGATACTCTCCAATACTAGTTTTTACTTCTTTTTTCAATATGAATATATCTCCTGACTTAACAGTAATTATAATTAAAATTCCAATAGCCAAAAATACAATTGGCTTAATCCAGTTCTTAGCTACTTTCATTAAACTTCCTCCTAAATATAACTCTTCTAATTATATTTAGACTTTTTAAGTGTTTTTATCCATTAAAATAAGGATTTAAATAACTAAATTTATAGTTATTTAAATCCTTTAATTATCTTTACTATAGCTATCAATATTACTACTATTTCTAATCTTCCAAATAGCATCCCTATAATTTCTGTCCATAATACAATAGGTGGAGCTGATGCACTAGTTATCCCTATAGATAGCCCAACTGTACCTAATGCAGATGAAAATTCAAACATTGCATCTTCCAAAGGATAATTATATGCAAGCATAACTCCTACACCAAAGATAAATATGAATAAATATAAAGTGATATAATTATAAACTTCCATCATATTTTCTTTATTTATAAAATGCTTGCCCTCTGGTTTATATACATAATTACTATAAACCATATGTTCAGGCAATAATCGTCTTTTTATATTCCAAAAAATTTGTTTTAATATTAAATATACTCTATACAGCTTTATACCACCAGAGGTTGATCCTGAACCTCCACCAATAAGCATCAATATAATCATAATAAAAATCGCAAATGATGGCCATCTATTATAACTAACTGTAGAATATCCTGTTGTTGATAGTGCTGATACAGTTTCAAATACTGATACTCTAATTAATTTATTTATATCAGAATATATATATCTTAGTGATATAAATGCAACTAAAGGTATAGCTATACCTAAAATTAAAAACATAAACCTAATTTCACCAATCTTTATTACTTTTTTAAACTTTCCATTTATTATCAATAAATGAGTTGCAAAACTAGTAGTTCCAAGAATCATTAAAATAATAGTTATTAATTCTATATGAACATTATTATAAAATCCTATACTTTCTGATTTAACTGAAAAACCACCTGTAGATAAAGAACCTATAGCATGGTTTATTGCATCAAATAAAGGCATACCAAACAAAACATATAATATAGTCCCTGAAATTATATATCCCAGATACATTGAAATTATAATTCTTGATGACTTTACTAGGTTAGGAAGTAACTTATCTGTATGCCCTTCAGAATTATAAAGACTCATTCCAAATAATGATGATAAGGCAGAAAGCATAACTAGTATGATTCCTACTCCACCAAAAAACTGCATTATACTTCTAAAAATAAGAAATATCTTAGGAGTTGATTCTACATTTATAACAGATAATCCTGTTGTTGTCCATCCACTTACAGACTCAAAAAATGCTTGAGTAAAATTTAATTTTTGACCTAATATAAATGGTATTGCACATAATACAGTTGCTAATATCCAACCTAGTACTACTATTAAGGCATCTTCTCCTACTGATAATGTTGTTTCTTTATTATGTTTTGATATCTTATTAAGTATGCATCCTAATAAAATAGATATTAATGACGGTATAATAAAATCAAATATATATTTTACTTCATCAGGGTAAAAAGGTAATATCAAAAGTGGTAGTAATAGTATTAATCCTACTATAAAGCTTAAAATACCAATACAATAAAGTACTCCTTTAAAATCATTTATTTTTTTTAAAACCATAGTGCTACTTACCTTCACTCACATTTTTTATAACGTCATCTTGTATATTTTCATCACAAAGTATTATAAGCTTATCATATGGAATTATTTTCGTACTACCATTTGGAATAATACTATTTGAACCTCTTATAATGCACCCTATTATAGATTTTTGTGGTAAATTAATTTCACTTATATATTTATTACATATATTATAACTATCTTTTACCCCAATTTCTAAAATATTAATTTTACTATTATTTATAGGAATAAAGTTATATATATCATCTACCATAGCCATTTGTTCAATAATATCTGATACTATATATGTCGCACTTATTACATCGTTAACACCTAATAATTTAAATACCTCTACATTTTGTGGATTTGAAACTACTGAGAATACTTTTTTGACATTATATATATTCTTAGCTAATTTACATATTGTCAAATTACTTGCATCCTTCGATGTTATCGCTATTAGTACATCACAACTCTTAATCCCCGATTCCTCTAAAATATAACTTTTACTTCCATCTCCACAAATAACATCGCAATTATAATTCTCACTAAGAAACTTACAATATTCATAATCTTTATTTACAACAGAAACTTTATGCTTCTTATTTAAAAGCGACTTTAATAAAAATTCAGTTTTTTTTCTTCCACCTACAATTACAATTTTCATTTAACAAACACCTACTCTTTTTGTTAATACATTAGTTTCACTTTCATCCATTTGTATTAATTTTTCAAACTCATTTATAGTTAAAGTAATAGGTTCAATTAAACTTATATTTGTATCTTTATATGCAACTTCTTTTTCAGAATCGTATAGTCTTGATATAACTTTATTTACATTAAATACCTTTTTAGCAATTAAGGATACTGCTATATTAACATCATCATCATTTGTAGCTGCTACTAACATTGTTGCTTTTTTTATTCCTGCGTTAATAAGTACATTAATATCTGTAGCATCTCCTATAATTTCAAATCCACTATAACTTTTTGATAGCTTTCTAAATGAATTGTTTTCTATATCTATAATTACAACATCCTTACCACTTAGTGATAAAGTTGTAGCTATATTAGTACCAAATCTGCTACATCCTACTACTATTATATATTCAAAATAACTATCCTTCATCTTACATCACCTTCTAATCAAATTTCATTTATCTATTACTTATATTCACAGTATAATTAATTTGATATAAAGATTGTGTGAAGATATATATATTGATGTAAAGATTTTATTAAGATTATTTATTCATCAATTAACTTATATCCAACTCCTACCTCTGTTTTTATATATTCAGGTTTAGCTGGATTTTTTTCTATTTTTCTTCTTATATTTGCCATAAATACTCTCAGTGATTGTGTGTCTGTATCTAGATATCCTCCCCAAACTTTATCAATTATGAATTTATGTGTAAGTACTTTACCTGCATTTTTGCATAATAATTCCATTAGTTTATATTCTATTGGAGTTAAGTGAATCTCATTATCATCTATAATTACTTCATGTTTTTCAAAATCAATTTTTAAGTTTTTAACTTCAAATTTAGTTATAGCTTTATTTTTATCCATATTATTAATACTCCTATGTCTAAGAGCTACTCTAATTCGTGCCAAAAGCTCTGGAACACTAAATGGCTTTGTTAAGTAATCATCAGCACCTAAATCAAGTGCATTTACTTTTTCTCTTTCTTGCTCTCTTGCAGATACAACTATTATGTTTGATAACGTTACATCTCTTATTTTCTTTATAACCTCGGTTCCATCTATATCTGGTAGACCTAAGTCTAAAATTATTATATCTGGATTTATAGAATAAACTAAACTTATTGCATTAGTTCCACTTTGTGTTTCTATACATTCATATCCTTGTGTCTCAAGTGATACTTTTATAAATTTACTTATTGGTTTTTCATCTTCTACGATTAATATTAGTGGCTTTAAACTCATTATTCTTCTCCTCCTCCACAAGGCAACTTAAATCTAAAGGTTGCTCCACCTAAGCTATTATTAAAAGCTTCTATATCACCATTATGAGCTTCTATTATAGACTTACATATAGATAAACCTAACCCCACACCTCTTTTATCTAAAGACCTACCATTATTTTTGCTATAAAATCTATCAAATATATATTCTATATCCTCGTCCTTTAATCCATATCCATTATCCTCAACTTCAAAGTATACATAATCATTTATTTTCATAACCTTTACTATTATTTCAGAATAATCTGGAGTATATCTAATTGCATTATCAATTATATTTATCAGTACCTGTTCTATTAATAATCCATCTACATTTAAAATAATTACTTCATCAGGTATATCTACATTAATCTTATGATTTTTAGAGTATTTTTCAACTATAGAAATCGCTTCTGCTACTATTTCCTCAACAACTTCTAAGTTTTTTTTGATCTCTAATCTTCCTTCATCCACTTTAGTTATACTAATTATATTTTCAACAGATCTTGTTAGCCAACTTGCATCATCATAGATATTTTTTAAAAGATCTTTTTTAGTAACTTCATCTATAGACTCATAATTTTCTATCATAGCAGATGATGACCCCATTATTCCAGCTAATGGTGTTCTTAAATCATGTGATATAGATCTTAATAAATTACTTCTTAGTCTCTCTGTTTCAACAGCTAAATTTGCTTGTTTTGTTCTTTCATACAAATCTTCTCTTTCAATCGCTATAATAACTTGATTACAAATTGATTTTAATAGTAACTTTTCATTTTCTGTTAATGATTTCTTGTTAAAACATGCAACCCCTATAACCCCTAAGACATTGTCATTACTTTTTATTGGGTAGTTGAATATCAAAGCATCTTGATATAAATCAGTTCCTATTCCTGTCTCTTTACCTAATATAAAACTTTCCTTAAATGAACATTTTTCTAAAGGTGATTGAAATAGACTATGTCCATCTTCTTCTTTAAATTCATATATAACCGGTTTTTTTAGGTTCCCATCTGAATCAATTATAGAAGTGGCAACTGATTTACCTAATATATCTACTAAGCTTTTATTACATACTTCTATGATTTCACATTTATTTTTTGCTTTTAATAATTTTTTACTATTTTTATATAGCAGTCTAATTTTATATTCTCTTAAATTAGATTTTTCTACTTCCCTTTTTATTTTAGATGTTAATGTACTTGTTATTATAGCTGATATTAACATAATAAAAAAAGTTATTGGATAATCAGCTCTATATGCTAAAAAAGTATAGTATGGTTCTGTAAAAAAGAAATTAAATATCAATACACCAAGTATAGATGATAAAATTCCAAATAAATACCCGTTTGTTATACTTGAGGAAAATAAAACCCCTAGTATGATGACTAATATTATGCTCGATTCATTTAGTTGAATTTGCTTAAAAAACAACGCTATAAGCGTTGATATTGACATAATAAGTATAATTTTTAATAAATTTATTACTAATATATATTTTTTAGGTTTATTTTTTTTATAAGCATAGCTATTCTCTGTAACACTATCATATATATCATCTAAATCCATATATAGATACCTCCTTATAACCACTTTATTAAATTATATGTATAATTTAATAAAAACACAATATAAGTAAAAATGCATGCTTCAATCATATATTAACTTATATGAATTGAAGCATGCACTTGACTATATTCTTACTAAGTGACCTATGTTTTTCTCATCATATTCTATTTTATAAAACTCACTTTCATTGCTATAAATTTTATCTCCGTAGTCTATATCTTCTATATTTAAACTATAGCGAAAGTTTGTTATTCTTTGTAGGTTTTTATCTGCTGATTTGAATGTTGGATCAAGATCATATGATGCTCTATAGTGTTTTCTTGCTAAATCTAAGTTCCCTTGTAGCTCATACATAATACCTAGTAAATTATGAGCCTCTGGATTAGAATCATTTTCTAGTATAAGATTATATATATGATTTTTAGCTAATTTGTAATCATATTTTTTTAAGTAATTTATTGCTTTATCCATTTCTTCATAATAACTTATTTTATATTCAAACGATAACATATTATTGCTCCTTTTTTAATCATCTTTTATACTTAATATCTTATAAAATCTTATATAAATATGGTATTAAGATAATTAATATAGGATAAAGATTCTGTTAAATTTTAATATATTACATATTAAAGTAATTTACTCCTATAGCATCTCTGACTTCTTTTAAAGTATATGTTGCTACATTCCTTGCAACATTACTTCCTTCTTTTAAAATTTCATATAAATAGTCTCTATCCTTTTCATATTCTTTTCTTCTATTCCTAATTGGCTCTAACTGTGATTGTAGTACTTCATTTAGATATTTTTTTACCTTTATATCACCTAATCCACCCCTTGTATAATTTTCTTTTAATTCTTCTAGATATATTCTATCTTTACAGAATATGTCTAAATATGTGAATACTGTATTATTTTTAATGTTTCCTGGATCTTCAATCCTTATATGATTTGGGTCCGTGTACATATTCATAACCTTGCTATTTATAGTATCTGGATCATCACTTAAGTATATAGCATTACCTAATGATTTACTCATTTTAGATTTTCCATCAATCCCTGGCATTCTAGCTGCATTTCCCTTAGGATATATACCTTTTGGTTCTATAAGAATCTCCCCATATATAGAGTTAAAACTTCTAACTAATTCCCTTGTTTGCTCTATCATAGGCTCTTGATCTTCTCCAACTGGAACTATACTAGCTTTAAATGCAGTTATATCTGCTGCTTGACTTACTGGATATATAAGAAATCCTGCTGGTATACTCGCTTGAAAATTTCTTTGTTTAATTTCATATTTTATAGTTGGGTTTCTTTCAAGTCTAGATACTGTAACTAAATTTAAATAGTGCATTGTTAACTCATTAAGTTCAGGTATTTGAGATTGTATAAATATATTTGATTTACTTGGATCTATACCAACTGATAAGTAATCTAATAAAACTTCTAATAAGTTATTTCTTATTTTCTCTGGATTTCTTGCATTATCAGTTAACGCTTGTTGGTCTGCTATCATTATAAACATTTCATATTTATCTGTATTTTGAAGCTCAACTCTATTTTTTAATGAACCTGTGTAGTGTCCTAAATGTAATTTTCCTGTAGGTCTATCCCCTGTTAATATAACCTCTTTATTCATATTTACATCTCCTTATAAATTTATAAAAAAACTCCATCCTATATAGGACAGAGTTTCTAATTGCCAACTAATTTGTCTAAAGATTTAATTCTTAATAGTTTGTTAGATAATTATTTAATGCTTCTACTACCCCATCTTCATCATTAGACTTTGCCTCATAACTACAAACTTCCTTTAACTTTGGATGAGCATTTGCCATTGCATAACTATGTTTACATTCTTGCATCATTTCATAATCATTTAAATAATCTCCAAATGCCATGCATTCATCATATGATATAGAATAAATCTCTTGAAGTCTTTTTATTGCTTGGCCTTTGTTTATATCAAGATTCATAAAATCTACCCAATTCTCACCTGATAAGCAAACAAGTAATTTATCACTAAATTTTTGTAATTTAGGATAGCTATTTTTTTCGGCTCCATTTCCATCATAAACTGCTATTTTACATATTCTATCTTTATTTATTACTTCTAATATATTCTCTACTATTTCCAAATGTTCATAATACATTTTTGCATTATATAAAAATTCTGTATCATCATTTTCAACATATGCTGATTTTTCCCCACATAATATAGGATATACATTATCCATTTTTCTTATTAATTGAATTGGTTCAATTAAGTTTTCTTCATATATCTCACTAATAAATATACTCTCTTCACCTTCAAATACTATCGAACCATTATCACTTATAAATATTAAATCATTTTTTATCTCTTCAAATATTTTTAATAAATTATAATATTGTCTACCACTTGCTATTGCAAATTTAACATTCTTTTCCTTTAATTTATTTATTGTTTCAAATAAATTTGGTGATAATTCTTTTTTACTATTTAACAAAGTTCCATCCATATCTGCTGCTACTAATTTTATCATAAATATATTTCCCCCTTGTGGTCTAATTCATAAAATACTCTACCTATATATTATAATATAACCATAAAAATTACTTGCTTTAAATATCTATACAAAAGATAATACTATACACCACATAGGTATTGCAAGCATTGAAAGTATTGTTGTTAAAACGACACATTTACTTGCAAACTCTGCATCTCCACCATATTTAGATGCTAAAATTGCAGTTGTACTTCCAGCAGGCATACCAGCTAAAACAACTGCTACTCCCGTTATTAAAGATTGTATATTAGTTATTTTACATCCAACTAAAACTATAAGGGGGATTATAATTAATCTTAATAAAGAAAATGCCCACATAAGCTTTGATGACATATCTTTTATATCAACATCTGCAAGTATTGAACCTATTAAAATCATGGATATTGATGTTGTACATCCGCTAATACTTTTAATAGTATCACTTAAAAATATCGGTAATTTAATTTGAAATATCATAATAATAAGCCCTATTCCAACTGCTACTATACATGGATGAGTTACTACTTTTTTTATTAAGTCTTTTTTACTAGAGGATTCAGTAAAATAAGAAAGTCCTGCAGACCACATTACAATTCTTTGAGGTATTAAGTAAATAGATGCGTATAAAAGTCCCATCGATCCATAAATTCCTTCTGCTACAGGATTACCTAAGAATCCTGCGTTAGAACAAACAGTTGCATATTGAAGTACTGTACGTCTTTCCTTATTAACCTTTTGAAATAATGTAGAGCTTAGAAATGTGCATACAAATTGAAGTAAACAAGATACTAATAGAATAGTTATTCCATTTATCAATATATCTTTTGAAAATTCAACATAAAAAGAATTTATAACATTACATGGTAAGATAACATTTATAACAATATCAGTAATAACATTTTTTCCTTATTCCGTAATAACATCTTTCTTTTTTAATACTATACCAATTACAACTAGTAAAAACATCATAATTTGCAAATTAATCAATCCACTAAAATCCATAAATATATATTATCCTCCCAAAATTAACATTTTTTATAATCTAGCTTAATATTATACTCTTATTTCTTAAAAATAAAAATGGCTAAACAGAATCTGTTTAGCCATTTTTGATCATATTAGTGTATTTTTATTGTACTTTTTTTAACTTAACTATAGTTTCAACATGAGGAGTATTTGGGAACATATCCATACACTTAACTTTTTCTACATCATATCCAAACTTTTTAAATTCAACTAAGTCTAAAACTAAAGTCTTTGGATTACATGAAATATAAACTATTTCTTTCGCACCAAATCCTGATATATCCCTTATAGCATCTTTATGAACACCTGGTCTTGGTGGATCAACTATTATTAAATCAGGCTTAACTTTAAAGTTTTTAACAGTCTTAGCAACATCACCTGCTACAAATTCACAATTATCTAATCCATTTAATTTAGCATTATTATTAGCTGCAACAACTGCTTCCTCTATTAATTCGATTCCGTAAACTTTTTTAGCTGCACCAGCCATAACTTGTCCTATTGTTCCTGTACCACTATATAAGTCAAATACTACTTTATTTTCATGATCACCTACAAACTCTCTAGCTATTGTATAAAGTTTTTCAGCTCCTTTAGTATTTGTCTGGAAGAATGAGAATGGAGATATTGTAAATTTAAGTCCTAATAGTTCTTCATTGATATAATCTCTACCATGTAATACTCGTAATTCATCACATTGAACTGCATCAGCAAGCCCATCATTTATAGTATGCAATATACTTACTATTTCTGCATCTGTATCAAGATTTAATAACATTTCTTTATATTCAGTCATATCAAAATCTTCTTGAGATGAAGTAACTATATTAACCATTAATTCATTAGTGTTTATACCTTTTCTCACAACAAGATTTCTAAGGTATCCTTTATGGCTCATACATCTGTAATATGGCAATTTTTTTTCATCAAAATATTTAACAGTTGAAGTTAATACTTTTATAAAATCCTTATCTACTAGTAAACATCCATCAACAGTTAATATATCTATGTGTCTACCTTTTTTATGAAGACCTAATGTAAGTGGTCCATCTTTCATTTCATCTCCAAAAGTGTACTCCATTTTATTTCTATAAAGCCTATTTTGAGGGCTACCCTCTATCCCTAAAAATTGGAATCCAAATATATCTTGACTTAAAAATAAGTCCATAACTTGTCTTTCTTTTATTTCAAGTTGCTTTTCATATGGAACAGATAATATAGAGCACCCTCCACATTCTCCAAAATGTTTACAAGTAGTTGCTGTTTCTATTGGTGATTTTTCTAATACTTCTATCATCTTAACTTCTGCTTTTTTACTTCTAGCCTTTTTTACTACCGCTTTAACTTTTTGTCCACTTATTCCGCCCTTCATGTGGATTTCTCTCTTATCTAGCATACTAACAGTAGTTCCGCCAAACTCCATTTTATCTACTTCAAATTCAATTATGTCTCTTCTTTTCACTGTATTTCCTCCGCTAAATTATATATTTAAAACTATCTTTCTTCTATTAGTTTTATTTCTTCCTCAGTTAACTCTCTATACTCTCCTAAAGCTAAACTTTCATCTAATTTTAATTTTCCCATAGAAAGTCTTTTTAAGTATACTACTTTTTTACCTACACTCTCAAACATTCTTTTTACCTGGTGGAATTTTCCTTCATGTATAGTTAATTCTATTTCTGACTCTTCATCACTTTTCAATATTTTTAATTGTGAAGGCATAGTCTCATACCCATCATCTAAAATAACACCTTTTTCAAATGCCCTTATATCTTCATCAGTAACTACTCCATCTATTTTAGCATAATAAGTTTTTGGTACATGCTTTTTAGGAGATAAAACTCTATGAGATAATTGACCGTCATTAGTAAGTACTAATAATCCTTCAGTATCTTTATCTAATCTACCAACTGGAAATGGTTCAAATACCAAGTATGAAGAATCTATTAAATCTAGTACTATAGGATCTCTTTTATCAAAAGTTGCACTTATATATCCATCTGGCTTATTCATCATTAGATATATGAATTCTCTATATGTAACTTTTTCTCCATTAAATAATATTTCATCTTTTTCTGTATCTACTTGTAATCCTGGATTAGATACAGTTTTTCCATTAACTACTATGATACCTTGCTTGCAATACTTTTTTATCTCCGCTCTACTTCCACAACCTATATTTGAAAGTACTTTATCAATACGTAATTTTTTTGCCATTTATATTACCTTTCCTTAAGTAAAAATTTTGACCTCATTTAACAATATAACCATCATTTACGGTAGTTATAATAAAAATTTCTTCTCATACTAATTTATAGATATTATTATACTTTTATTTTAAAGTTATTACAATTTACTATATACCTTTTTTTATTTTAAAGTTATAATATAGAAGATGGGTAAATTTTATAAATATCGTTTTATGGAGGTTTAACTATGTTAGTTTCTGCTAAAGAAATGTTAAATAAAGCAAGAGAAGGGAAATATGCTGTAGGTCAATTCAACATAAACAACTTAGAATGGACTAAGGCAATATTATTAACAGCTCAAGAAAACAATTCACCAGTTATATTAGGTGTATCTGAAGGTGCTGGAAAATACATGGGTGGTTATAAAACTATAGTTGGAATGGTAAATGGAATGTTAGAAGAATTAAACATAACAGTTCCAGTTGCTCTTCACTTAGACCATGGTAGCTATGAAGGAGCATTAAAAACAATAGAAGCAGGATTCTCTTCTGTTATGTTTGATGGTTCTCACTACTCTATAGAAGAAAATATATCTAAAACAAAAGAAATAATATCAATAGCAAATTCTAAAGGTATATCTGTAGAAGCAGAAGTTGGTTCTATAGGTGGAGAAGAAGATGGTGTTGTTGGTGCTGGTGAAATAGCAGATCCTGCTGAATGTAAGCAAATAGCTGAATTAGGTGTTGATATGTTAGCTGCTGGTATAGGTAATATACATGGTAAATATCCAGAAAACTGGGCAGGGTTAAACTTCGATGCTCTTGCTGCTATAAACGAAGCTACAGGTGAAATGCCATTAGTATTACATGGTGGTACTGGTATACCTGAAGATATGATAAAAAAAGCTATATCATTAGGGGTTTCTAAAATAAATGTTAATACAGAGTGTCAATTAGTATTTGCTGATGCTACTCGTAAATACATAGAATCTGGAAAAGATTTAGAAGGTAAGGGATTTGACCCTCGTAAATTATTAGCTCCAGGATTTGAAGCTATAAAAGCATGTGTTAAAGAAAAAATGGAATTATTCGGTTCAATAAATAAAGCATAATTCTTAAACTATATATTATAAATGTAAAAGGGAATGTTTTAAACATTCCCTTTTACATTTACTAGCTATAAAATTTAGATGCTCCTACTAACTGTCTTTTAGATACTATTTTTGCTAAGTTCGTAAGTGATGATATCTTTATATCTTCAAAGCTTACTAAAAATACAAACTTAAAGTCTGTAAATTCTTGATCAATATTATAAACATCAAAGAAACATCTTATATTATCCACTAAATATTTATCTTGTAACTCAGCTTCAATTTCATCTGTTGCATCCTTTAAATAAACTCTTATATCATCAAAAATAACATCGAAGTAAGATTCATCTATATTTTCTCCCATTTCATCTAACAACTCTTCTATCTCTTCCATAGAAAATATATCTTCTGATAATTTACAATCAAATGCCATCATATTATTTTGTTTTATACTATTTGATATATCTTGTACATATTCAAAATCTGGGCGCAAATTTAAAATATCCTTTACTTCATTGCTATTCGCTCGAAAATTTCCTTTTCTGTTTTTTAATTTTAACTCTATCATTAAATCGCCTCCCCCATAATAAGTGTTAGTAGTTACTTTGTATTAAATCTTTTATCTGACTCCAATTACTTACTCTAGTTATTCTATTGTGATCAATGTCTTTATTGTAGTTTGTATCTATTAAGATAACGTCTATTCCTGCATTAGCTATTTGAATAGCATTCCAAGGGTTATCTTCTATAAATATATGACAACCTAATTCTCTTGCTTTTTCTATTTTATAATCGCTACCTAGTAAATATACCTCTATGTCTGAAAAACCTTTTTGTTTTAGCCAGTTAGTTGTAATATCAGTCAAATCTGAGCTCCTTGCTGTAACGAAATATAGGTTATTTGTTGCACATAATTCAGCTATAACCTCATTTGCACCTTCAATAACTTCTGCTTCTTCATAAGCATGCATATATTCATTATGAAATTTACCTAATAAGTCTTCCATGTCATCTCCGTATAACTCTTTCCAGTCAAGAGTTGTACATTCTTTTTCAGTTAAGTTCTTATTATACATATCATTTAAATACGGTAGGAAATGGTAAGGACTAGTTATTGTCCCATCTATATCAACACATATGTTTAATTTTTTCATAAACCCCTCCACTAATATCTTCTAAATTAATAGTTTTAAATTATAGTACAACTTCAATTATAAATTAAAATCTATAATCTAAGTATATGTATATAATACCAAAAAGCTTGCCTAATAAGGCAAGCTTTTTAATATTTTATACTTATTCTTCATTTATTTCTTCTTTTAAGTCTGTTACTTTTTCTTTAAAGCTAGATATATGATTATCTGATAGTTTTAAATACTCCGTTATTTTACCTATATATTTAGGATTTTTTGTTTCTAAAAGTTTAACTGCATTTTCCATAGCTTTTTCTCTTAGCTCATATGCTTTTTTTACATCATCCCTTGCATTACTAAGAACTAATTCATATTCACCCTTAGATAAACTTGGTATATCCATACTTTCATATATATCGATTACATCTCTACACATTTCCTGTGCATATAAAATATCATCTTTAATTTGTGATATTTTACTAAGACTTTTAGCTATGTCTTTAGTATATGGAATACATTCCCTCATAGGAATTAATGCTACCCTTTCTATATCATAAATATCTTTTTTAAATTCATCTAACTTTTCTAAATCAGTTACTTTATTATTTTTTATAACAGATTCATCCTTTTCAGTCTCCATATTGATTTTCTCATCTTCAATTTTAGATACTGATTTATCTTTATTTTCTTTTTCTTTATTTTCTTCCCTTGCAATATTATTTTTCATGCTATTATCAAAGTTTGATTCATATTTTTCTTTATATCTTTGATCAATATCAGAATTTTTATAATACAAAGATTCCTCTATTTTACTAAGTCCACTCATATATACATTACTAATTGCTATAGTTGTAACCAGTACAACATATATACTTCCATATATACATGAGCGTTTTAAGTTTTTATAATTTCTAAATAATATTATTAGGGGTATAACATATAAAAATATGAATACTAATATCCATCTCATTTACTAAATTCTCCTTTATAAATAAAATTAATATTTCCCCCCATTTTTATATTATTTACATTTAATTTACTTATTAATCTAATATTTTAACTAAATTAAAATTTAAATAGTCACAAGAAGCTAATATATACTCTACTCCATTTCGAATTCCTTTAAGTCCCATCTTAAAAGATTCTCTTCCATGTAGATGACCATATATAACTTTTTCTACATTATATTCTTCATACAGCTTTGTAAATATTGACTCTTCTAATTTATCATTAGTAGGTGGATAATGAGTTATGACTATTATCTTTTCATATCCTTTTTTTCTAGCTGATTCTAAAGATATTCTTATACGATTTTCTTCTCTTTTATATATCTGTTCATCCTTACTATCAAATTTTACATCATTTGGGCAAATCCACCCTCTACCACCACATATAGCATAGTCTTCATACTCGTAAAAGTTAGTTTGTAAGAATTTGCAATTATCATATAACTTATTTAGATTTGTAACTGTAGTCCACCAATAATCATGATTTCCCTTTATAAAAATCTTATTACCTTCAAGTTCACTTATTATATCTAAATCAGATTTAGCCTCTGATAAATTTATCCCCCAAGAGGTATCTCCTAATACAAGAACTGTATCTTCTTTCTTTACTTTACTTTTCCAGCTTTCTATTATTTTCTCTTCATGATTATTCCAGTTACCTCCAAATATATTCATCGGCTTATTTACAGATGTTGAAAAATGTAAGTCTCCTATTGCATATAAACTCATACTTAATTCCTCTCTTTTGTGTCCTAAATTTAATCAAAAGAGCCACCCCAAAATTATTTGAGACGGCTCCCCCTTTATTTCTTTCTAGTGTCTTTATACACTTCTAATAAATCATCTATTTCTCTTTTTAATCTAATTATCTCTGTTATATCTTCTTCGTTATCAATTTTGTCTAATCTTCTTTGATAAATTATTGCCTTATGAGTATCTCCTAGGTTGTATAACTCTTGAATTTTATTGAGTATATCCCTAACTGTTACAGTTTTCACTTGATACATTACTTGAGCCTTCATTATATCTTCTCTTATTTCACTCATTTCTTGATCTAATAAGAACGCAGCATCTGCTGCTCTTCTCAATCTTACTGCTAGATCTTCTGGTATATAATGCTCATATTTATACTTTAAAGAATGCTCTATAGTAGCCCAAAAGTTCATTGCTAAAGTCCTAATTTGTATCTCACATAAAATCTCTTTTGAACCAGCTATTGAATTTATTGGGTACTTTATTATAACGTGATAACTTCTATACCCGCTATCTTTAAAATTCTTTATATAATCTTTTTCATACACAATGCTCATATCACTTCTATTTTTAATTAAGTTTACTATAGTATATATATCTTCAACAAACTGGCACATTATTCTTATACCAGCTATATCTTCCATAGTACCTTCTATATCATCTATATCAAGTCTTTTAGCCTTCGATATAATTGAGGCTATTTTCTTAGTTCTTCCTGTAACAAATTCAATTGGGGAATATTCTCCCTTAGTTAAAAATTCTTTTCTTATATTTTTAAATTTAACTTTTAGTTCTTCTACCGCATGTTCATAAGGAGCCAATACTTCATCCCATCTTTCATATTCCATCTTGCTCACCCTTTATTTCTATTTTTACAGTCATACTTATTTTATCATAATTTGATTTTTTTGGATATAATAAAGCAGTTCCCCACCCTGTATTGTATAACTTACTTCATCTAAATCACATAAATAGCTTATTATTGATACTAGTGAGCTTTTATAAAAATAAAACTCCTTATAGTTGCAATGTAAATCGTTTCTTACAATTATATTTTTTAATAGGGCTTCTATTCCCATAGGCTCTTTTAAATCCTCTTTAATTTGGTTAATGTAATTATTTATAGCATTCTCATGTTTTTCTATTAACTTATAACTATCATCTTTGTTTATTATATTTTTTCCATGTCCTAGCACCATATATTCAAAGTTTATAGTTTTTAATTTATTTAAACTTTCTATATAATCTTTAATATCAAAAACAAATAAAAAATCATATTTATTAAGCATATCTTCACTTACTAATAAATCACCTACAAACAATACCTTATCCTTAGTCATAACACCTATACTTCCAGGTGTATGACCTTTAAATTCTATAATTTTAAAAACTTCTTTATTTATAATAACATTGCCCAAAGTTAACTCTTCATCTATATATAAGCTACTTTGATTACTTCTTTTAAAAAATTCATCAAGAAACTTATTAGATTTCCCTCCGATTATATACTTTGAAAATAGCTCTGGATTCTCTATATATAGTTTCGCATGCTTAGATGATAGTATCTTTATATTTTTGTTTTCTAGTTTATATTCTTTACATGCTCCATAGTGGTCATCATGCTCATGAGTATTTATTATATAACTTATTTCTATGTTATTTTCTTTTAACTCTTTAATAATTTTTCTTGGTCTTAATCCTGGTAAGCCTGGGTCTATAATAATAGCTATGTTATCTGTAAATAAATACAATCCACTATTAGTTCCACCTTTAATATAATAAGTATTGCCCCTTATATTTATTAAACTCATATATTCACCACTTATCTTATTAAAATTTTCTTAAGTCTTTTTATTGTTCTACACCTAATCCTTTCATCTTTAGAAATCTTCACTTTTATATTATAAGCTACATTTTGACTTAATAGAGATTCTATAAAGTACTCTACTATTCCTCTATCTCTAAACTCTATATCTATAATCTCATTTGCAAAAAATCTAGAATCTAAAGTCATTATTTCATCAGAAAAACTTAGCCTATCAGACTTATCTAAATAGTCTTTATCAGGCTTAAAATCTTCGCAATATCTTATTTTAAAGTTTACTACCTCATCACTTATATCAAATCCATGTTCTGATTTCATAAAATCTCTATACTCTTGATTTCTTTTAGTTACGTTATCTAAATTCTTGTTATAATCATCCTTTTTCCAGTGTCCAAATAGTCTACAATTTAGTGGTCTAACTTCATAAATTAAACATCTCTTATTTTCGTCCCTAAAAGGACAACATCTCTTATTTGAATACTCTAAGAAATAATACTCGATTATTCTATCTAATGAGTTCTTTCTTAATATTTCTTTATCTTTTAAGTAATTATATATATTTAAAAACTCTGTTAAGTTAATTCCCACTGATTCCATACAACACTTACCACATCCAGTACAATCTCCACTTGGTAAGCTACTATAAATATTATTTAATTTATCAAATAATTTATTTTCATTAGCAAAATCTATACATTTAAAAATATCTACTTTTTTTATACTAGTCATTGTTATTACTCCTTGTTATAATTATTAGGTTAATACAAACAATTATTATAACACATTTTATATGATTAATCGTAGGAGGTAATTTCATGACTAGATATACAAAAATAATAAACATGATGGATAGCTATTTCGTTAAAGATTATGAAAAAACTAAAAAAGGCATAACTAAAAAAAGAGAAGTTAGAGCTGAAACAGTTCAAAAAGCCTTCTTAAAAGGTGACTGTGAGGTTTTAGTTATTTTAGAAGATAGCGGTAGAGAAATACTTATAGATGATTTTTCTTCAGATGAAGATATAAAGAAATATTTAGGAGCTAAGTTTATAAACCCTAAAAGATAAGTTTATTTAAATACATTTCATTATTTAAATTGGGATAAAAATTAAAAATAAATTTTTTATTTTTATGTATATTAATTTTTGATTGGGTCCATAATATTAATGAAAATTAAATATTTAACTCAATCTCCCCCAATTTTGAGCTTTCATTCCCCCAATGAAAGCTCTTTTTTATTTTATATAGTTAAATATAAGCATATAAGTTATAATTATTAATAATTTAGATTAAGACATTATATTAAAAATAAGAGGTGGCATATATGATAGAAATAGGATTATTAAAACTAGATATAGATTTTGAATATAGAATAATAAGAGAAGAGAACGATGATGTAGATATATTTATAGACGTAAATTATCGTAGTTTAGACTTAGAGTGTGGTGAAAATGATTTTTTTAATGGTAGAATTCAATTTCCCTTTGTAAGATCATTAATATTAAGAATAAATAAAAAAAGCCATTTAATGACTGTACATTTTATGAGAGATATAGATTTATTCTCTGCATTTGCAAACTTTGAATTTGATTATAAAGACTATATTTTTAATATAAAAAATAATAAAGAAAAAGTTTTAATAACAAGAACAAAAAAATAAGGAGCCTTTAAGGCCCCTTATTTTTATTGTTAATTAGATAATAAATCATTTAATCTAACTAGCCAATAATTATTATGAATATTCTATAAATTACATTTGTAGTTTGTAAGGATTAATTTTCTTTTGATTGTCCGAAAGCTGTTAAGTATATTCCCTTTAACTCTTCAACTAGTGGTAATCTTGGGTTAGCAGGAGTACACTGATCATCAAAAGCATCTAAAGATAATTTATCTACTTTTGATAGGAATTGTTCTTCTAATACTCCACACTCTTTTATTGTTTTTGGTATATTTAATTCAACTAATAAGTTGTTTACTGCATCTATTAAGCTTTGAACACCTTCTTCTACAGTATTAGCTTTTAATCCTAAGAATCTAGCTATCTCAGCATATTTCTTATCAGCTACGAACTCCTTATATTTAGGGAACGCAACGAATTTAGAAGGTTTAGTAGCGTTGTACTTTATAACATGTGGTAATAATATAGCATTTGCTCTCCCATGTGGTATATGGAATTCTCCACCTAACTTATGAGCTAATGAATGATTTATTCCTAAGAAAGCATTTGTAAATGCCATACCTGCCATACAAGATGCATTATGCATTTTCTCTCTTGCTTCTTTATCGTTTCCATTTTTATAAGCTTTTGGTAAGTAATCGAATACTAACTGTATTGCTTTTAATGCTAATGCATCTGTATAATCAGTTGCCATTATTGAAACATACGCTTCTATAGCATGAGTTAAAACATCAACTCCTGTATCTGCTGTAACACCTGCTGGTACTGTCATAACTAAAGTTGGGTCTATTATAGCCACATCTGGAGTTAACTCATAGTCAGCTAAAGGATATTTCATATTATTTACTTTATCTGTAACAACTGCAAAAGAAGTAACTTCTGAACCAGTTCCTGAAGTAGTTGGTATAGCTACTAATTGAGCCTGTCTTCCTAATTTAGGGAACTTAAATACTCTCTTTCTTATATCAGCAAACTTTAATCTTAAATCATCAAAGTTAGCTTCTGGATTTTCATAGAATAACCACATAGCTTTAGCAGCATCCATTGCTGAACCTCCACCAAGAGCTATTATAGTGTCAGGCTTGAATTTTCTCATAGCTTCTGCACCATTTAATACTGTTTCTACAGATGGATCTGGCTCTACGTCACAGAATACATCTATCATAACAGGATTTCTTCTTTTTCTTAATTGATTAGTTATCTTATCTACATTTCCTAATTGAACCATGACTCTATCAGTTACTATCATTACTCTGTTAGCATTTGGTAATTTTTCTAAGTAGCTTATAGAACCAAATTCATGGTATATTCTTTCTGGTACCTTGAACCATTGCATATTTACTTTTCTCATTGCAACTTTTTTAACATTTATTAAGTTAGTTGCTGATACGTTTTCTGTTGTTGAATTATTCCCCATTGATCCACATCCTAATGTTAATGATGGTGTATTAACGTTGTATATATCACCTATTGCTCCATGAGTTGATGGTGCATTTACAAGTAATCTACCTGTTCTTACTTTTTGACCAAATTCTAAAATCACATCGTCGTCATTACAGTGTATTACAGCTGAATGTCCTAATCCCCCAAACTCAGTCATCTCTACACATTTTTGTATACCTTCTTGTGCATTTTTAACCTTGAAGCAAGCAAGTACTGGACTTAATTTTTCTTTTGATAAAGGATCTTCCATTCCTACTTTTTCAAGTTCTGCAACTATCATTTTTGCATCTTTTGGAACATTTATTCCAGCCATTTGTCCTATAGTATATGGACTTTGTCCAACTATATTTGGATTTAATGAACAAGTATTATTGTCTATTACTAAATTTTGTAATTTTTCTTTTTCTTCTTTATTTACAAAGTAACATCCATAATATTTCATTAAATCAGTTACTTCATTGTATATTTCTTCATCTATTATAACTGCTTGCTCAGAAGCACATATCATTCCATTATCGAAAGTTTTTGATAATATTAAATCATTTACTGCTTGTTTTATATCTGCAGTTTTATTTATGTAGCAAGGAACATTACCGGCTCCAACCCCTAGAGCTGGCTTTCCTGAAGAGTAAGCTGATTTAACCATTCCTGGTCCACCAGTTGCAAGTATCATTGATACTCCATCGTGCTTCATTAGTAAATTAGTAGCTTCTATTGATGGTTTTTCTATCCATTGTATACAGTCTTTAGGAGCACCTGCTTTTATAGCTGCATCTCTTAATATTCTTGCAGCTTCTGAAGAACATTTTTGAGCTGATGGATGGAAACTGAATATTATTGGATTTCTACCTTTCATTGATATTATTGATTTAAACATTGTTGTAGAAGTTGGGTTAGTAACTGGTGTTACCCCTGCAACAACACCTATAGGTTCAGCTATTAACATATACCCTTCTTCTTCGTTCTTTTCTATAACACCAACAGTTTTGTTGTATTTTATACTATTATATATATATTCTGTAGCAAACATGTTCTTAGTTACTTTATCTTCGAAGATACCCCTTTTAGTTTCTTCCACTGCCATTTGAGCAAGCTCTATATGCTTATCAAGACCTGCCATAGACATTTCTCTAACTATATTATCTATTGCTTCTTGATCTAAGCTTAGCATTGCTTGTTTTGCTTTTTCTGCTTTTTCAACTAATTCATTTATCATATTTTCAACACTACATTCATTATCCACTACTTTTAGCTTTCTTGACTCTTTGCTCATATTTATACCCCCATAAAATTTATTTAAATTCCGTTAGTTATTTAACAAACTTATTATGTAATTTATGATACTTTATCTTAATTTAAGTGTCAATAGATTTTGTTAAATTTTTTTCAATAAGTTTCTAAGAAAACGTTTTTATTTTTATCCTATTAAAAAATGTCTATTTTTCAATACTTTAACTATAATTTTTTTCATACTTTTTTAATATATTCAGCATATTGTATACAATTTTACTATTTTTTTCATTTGTTAAATTTTATACATTCTTTGTTTTTATAAAGCAAAAAGTTTATTAAGATAATTATAAATACTTATATCTTAATAAACTTTTTCATATAGAATCTATTTAAATGTAATTATAATTTCTTCGTATCCTATATTTTTTAATAAATTTGATAAGCTGGTCTTTGTACTTACTTTTATTTCATTTATAAAACCTTCTTCAATTATTTTTTCTTCATATTCGTCCTTATACTTACTAATATCTGATAAAATTTCATTAGTATCTAATTTATTAAATATAGAATTCTTTACATCATAAACATATAACTTTTCATCATCAATGTAATGATCTAGTATTCTACACTGTTCTACTTCTATTTTTATTTTTTTACCTGTATTCTCTACTATATGTATATCTTCTGGTTTGATTCCTCCATTTATTATTCCTTCATACTTAATAATAAAAGATTGCTCAGTAAAAGGTATTTTTATATCATTTATACTTTTATCCTTTTTTACTGCTACAATATTACTATAAGTATACTTTACAGTATTTAAATCTAAAACTTGACTTATCGTAGATAATACTTTTGTATTATCTTCATATTCATTATTTTCATTTATAAATGTTTTAATAGTAAAACCTAACGTTATTATGAGTATTAAAATGGGTAATAATACAAGTACTTTATTAATTTTTTTCCTTTTTATCAACAAATATCTGCCTCCTTTTGGTATAATATTTAGGAATTAAACTTAGTCTTAACCTATTATCAAAATGATTTTAGTTAATTATATTCACTTTTTTATGAAAGGAGTTTTAAAATGACATTATTAGTTTTCGGGCACAAGAATCCAGATACAGATTCAATATGCTCATCAATTTCATTAACATACCTAAAAAATCAATTAGGTGAAAACGCAGTAGCATGCGCTTTAGGAGAGCCAAGAAAAGAAGCTCAATTTGCTTTAAATTATTTTAAAGTAGATGCTCCTAAAATATTAGATAACGTAAAAATACAAGTTAAGGACTTAAGCTATGATAAAGTTGAAGCTTTAACTCCATCAGCTTCAGTTTTAGAAGCATATTCTCTTATGAGTGATAAAGGTGTTAAGACTTTACCTGTAGTATCTGAATGTGGTAAGTTTGAAGGAATAATAACTATGAAAGAAATAGCTGAAAGCCTTCTTCATCAACATTTCAATACTATACACACTTCTATATCAAATATATGCAAGAACCTTAATGGTTCAGTCCTTATAAATTGTAACGAAGAAGTAACAGGAAGAGTTGTTACTTTATCATTCAACATGGATACAGTGATGGACTTATTATGTGAAGGTGATATCGGTATAGTTGGAAATAGATACGATATGATAGAGTATGCGATAGATACTAAAGTTAAACTTTTAGTTGTTACTGGCGGCACTACTATAAGCGAAGAATTATTAGCTCTTGCTAAACAAAATGGTGTTTCTATAATATCAGTTGAAGCTGATACATATAAAACATCAAACATTATAAATCAATGTAATTACTTAGCAGATATAATAACTAAAGAAAATTTAGTTGTTTTCAATGAAAGTGATTATGCGGATGATGTTAAAGAAACTATGCTAAACACAGACTTTAGATCTTACCCTGTAGTTGATGATAATAATAACTTCTTAGGATTAGTTTCTAGAGAGCACCTTTTAAATCCAACTAAGAAAAATGTAGTATTAGTTGACCACAATGAGGTTGCTCAAAGTGCTGATGGTATAGAACAAGCTAACCTAGTTGAAATAGTTGATCATCATAAGATAGGTGGAATATCTACTGATGTACCTTTATCAATAAGAGTTATGCCTGTTGGATGTACTTGTACTATAATCTACAAGATGTTTAAAGAACACAATGTTGAAGTACCTAAACATATTGCTGGATTATTATTATCTGCTATATTATCAGATACTTTAATATTTAAATCTCCTACAACTACTGAATTAGACAAAGAAGCTGCTAATGAATTAAGTAAAATAGCTGGTGTTGATATGGAAAGCTATGGAATGGAAATGTTCAAATTCGGAACTTCTTTAGACGAATTCAGCATAGAAGAAATCGTAAATATGGACTTTAAAGAATTTAATATGAGTGGTAAGAGAGTTGGTATAGGTCAAGTATTTACTTTAGATATGGACTCTATATTCGCTAAGCAAGATCAATTCTTATCTTATATAAACTCTACTGAATATGATATGCTAATTCTTGCTATAACTGATATAATACAAGAAGGTTCTTATCTTATATACAAAGCTGAAGATAAGTTAATTTCTGAAGCGTTTAATGTTACTGGTGCTCAAGGTGTATTTGCACCAGGTGTAGTTTCAAGAAAGAAACAATTAGTACCAAACTTAACTACTGCAGTTAGAAATATGTAATATAAAATAAAAAAGATGAACTCTAAGAGTTCATCTTTTTTTATAAAATACGTTTTATTTGCTTGATTCACTATGATGGTGTAATCAATTAACTGGTTTAACATTAATATTTCTTTTTGTTTAAATGCGTTTTTGGATTTATCACTTTACTATTCTATACAAAATTCGACATATTGTAAAGATAAAAATCACTATATTTAAAACTTTTTTAAACTACATTTTTTCTACGTCTGAATAATCCACTCCAAATGTTTCTACTGTAACATTCTTCATTGTTTGAGCTTCTTTTGGCTTGTCCATTCTATCTGTTCTTGTATTAGCTATTTCATCTACTACATCTAATCCTTCTATAACTCTACCAAAAGATGCATATTCTCTATCTAAATGTGGAGATGTTTGATGCATTATAAAGAACTGAGAACCTGCTGAGTTAGGATTCATTGTTCTAGCCATTGATAATACTCCTCTTTCATGCTTTAAGTTATTAGTGAATCCATTGTTTGTGAATTCTCCTTTTATAGAGTATCCTGGTCCACCCATTCCATTTCCATTTGGGCATCCACCTTGTATCATAAATCCTGGTATTACTCTGTGGAATCCAACTCCGTTGTAATATCCTTTTTCTATTAAACTTACGAAGTTTTTAACAGTATTTGGAGCTATATTTGGGTATAACTCTGCTACTATCTTCTTTCCATTTTCCATTTCTATAGTTACTATTGGGTTTTTATTTTCCATTTTGTTATTCTCCTTCCAAATTGAATTATGTATATCATATATATTATATACTAACATAATAAAAAATAAAGCCAATATTCGCCATATAAAAATAAAATTCTAAATCTAATTAATTCTTAAAACTAAAAATAGTGTTAAGAATAAACTTAACACTATTTTATATAATAAAAACAAAACTTATTTTGTTTTAGTATTCTTATCTTCTTTGTTTAATTGTGGTGTTTCTTTGTAGTCTATTTTTAATAATTCTAATATTTGCTTAGCTCTATCTTTTGTAGACCCTTTAACTTCTATGAAGTTTATATTTTCAGATTTTAAGAATTGTAATATAGCATCATCTATCTGTAAAGCTATATCCTCTGCTTGCCATCTAACACCGTCTTGAACATATCCAAATTCTCTTGGTACATAAACTATCATATCATAGTTTTGAATATCTTCTAATGCAAGAGAATATAAATCTTTTAATATTTCTATTTCTTTTTTAGTTCTTTCTTTATTTCCTAACATAAATCTTCCATATATGTAAGGTACAAAAGTTGCATAATCTGTAAGAGCATAATCAAAGCTTGATAATTCATCTTCTAATTTTTTTTGCCCTAAATATATTCCATATTGTTCAGATATAGTCTCTATCATACCCTTATCTTTTAAGTATTCAGTTGAGTATTCTAAAGCATATCCTGCATTTAATCCAGCTATTTTCATTTCAACATATAAATGTTGTATTAATGTTGTTTTCCCACATCTTGGACCACCTAAAACGGCGATTCTTTTAGTTGCCATAATTTATATCAACTCCATGTCTGTTTTTGTCATTTTTGAAGAACTTTTATATTATACTAATTTTTCAAATTTTATTCAATACATTTGATACAATTCTATTAATTAACATATAATTGTTCATATTATTTGATTACTTTTCTAAATTTAGTAACTTACCTATTTCATATCCCTCTTTGTACATACTTTCACAGAATTCTTTATTAAATCTAAGTGTATCTTTGCTTGTAAGTACACTATTTGGTCTAACTATTATTATTTTATCTTCATCTATTTTAGATTTTATATTTTCTGGCAGCTTATAATCATGTCTAGTTGATATAATTATTATTTTGTCCATATCTTCATCTATCAAAGGCTCTACAAGAGTATTTCTAACTAATCCTCCATCTAGCTTTTCATTTTCATATAAACCTTCATTTAAATCTTTAATAAATTGTTCTTTTAATGGTAACATACCTTTTGGGTTAAATGGTAAAAGTGAGCTATACTTTATAGCATTCAAACATTCCTTCTTATCTAAATTAGATACATCTGTTACTATTTCTTCTATATTTTTATTGCTTATATGTACATAATTTACAAAAAACTTAGTATCTTTATTATATTTATTATCAAGCTTTTCTAAAGCATTTATAATTTCAGAATTATCCACAGTATTATTTATAATTTTAACTTTATTTTCTGAATTTTCCTCAATATTTATCCACATATCTTCTAAGTTTTCAACATTGTCTGTGAATACAAAGTATCCATTTATTGATCCTATGGATGTTCCAGATATAGATGCAAAATTGTTAATCCCTTTATCATTTAATGCTTTTATCACTCCTGCTTGATAAGATCCCTTAGCTCCTCCTCCAGGAAGGCATAATCCTATTCTCATAGTTAATACTCCTTTTCTTTATACTTCAAAAAATGTATTAAATGTTTTATATATATCATAATGGTCTTTTACACTACCTAATTCTCTTATTGAGTGCATAGCAAGTATTGGGCTTCCTATATCTACAGATGGTATATCTATATGAGTAGATGATATAGGACCTATTGTACTTCCTCCTCTTTCATCTGATCTATTTACAAATTCTTGATAGTCTACATTTGCTTCTTTACATATACATTTATATATTGATGATGAATAAGCATCACTTGTATATGACTGATTTGCATTTATTTTTATTACAGGACCTCTTCCAAGGACTGGTCTATTAGTTGGATCATGCTTTTCAGCCATATTAGGATGGGCTCCATGAGCCAAATCTGCAGATATCATAAATGATGAGTACATTGATGTAAAAAATTCTTCTCTATCTTTTCCTAATGATATACAAATTCTTTCTAATGTATTTAATAACATATTAGAGTCTGCACCTTGTTTAGTTGAACTACCAATCTCTTCATTATCAAATATAGAAATTAAGTTTATACCTTTCTTTCCATTTGCATTTATAAGAGCATGTAAACTTGCATGAGCCATTGATAAGTTGTCCAATCTTCCTGTCGATATAAATTCTTCATTTATACCCATTAAGCATCCTTTTTCATATTCATATAAAAATAAATCGAAATCTAATATTTCACTCTTTTCTATATTTAACGCATTAGCTATTTCTTTAATTAATAAGTTATTATTTTCTAATGTGTTATTTATCAATCCAATTAAAGGTAACATATCTTTTTGCTTATTATATTTGTATCCCTCATTCACACTTCTATTTAAGTGTATTGCTACATTAGGAATTATACAAATTGGTTTATTTATATTTATAAGTCTTTCTATTGGTTTTAATATATTTTCACCCTTTATTACAACTCTACCAGCTATTGATAAAGGCCTATCTAGCCATGTACTTAAAATGGGACCTCCATAGCATTCTGTATTTAGTTTTAAGTAAGTATTTTCTGCTTTCATTTCAAAATTAGGCTTTATTCTAAATGAAGGTGAATCAGAATGAGAACCTATAATTTTAAATCCTTCTTTTTCTATGTCTTTAGTATTAATTTTAAAAGCTATTAGTGCAGAAGAATTTTTTGTTATATAGTACTTTCCACCAACTTCTAAATCCCACTTTTCATTTAATTTAATCTCATTAAATCCATTTTCATCTAAAAGTTTTTTAGATGTATCTACTGCATAAAAAGAGTTTGGGCTTTTATATATATAATCTATTAAATCTTTAGCAAATTCTTTAGTATTCACAATACCCCTCCTAAATTTATAATAAATCTAATGTTGTATATTCTTTATTTATTGTTTTTAAACCTTGATTATCAAATGCTATTGTAACATCAGTACCTTTCATCATAACTACTGTTCCTACCCCAAATTTAGGATGGTGTACTTTTGATCCTGGTTTAATATCGTCTATATTAGTTTCTTTTCCAGTATCCTTAACTGTAGCATTTACTTTCTTAGCAATGGATGATTTTTGTATATTATTCATATACTTTTTAGTATATTTATCTAATATATTATAATTTGCTTTAGAATAAGTTAATTCGTTATCTGATTGGTTAAGCCTTTCTATACATTCTTTTGGTAATTCTTCCATGAATCTAGATGCTACTGATGGATTAGTTTTACCATATAAAGTTCTTTTTTGTGTTAATGTCATATATAACTCTTCTTTTGCTCTAGTTATACCAACATAACAAAGTCTTCTTTCTTCTTCGATATCAGAATCTCTCATAGAAGTTATTGCTCTAGATATTGGGAATAGTTTTTCCTCCATTCCTGTTAAGAATACAACTGGAAACTCAAGCCCTTTTGATGTATGTATAGTCATTAAGGAAACTTTATCATTTTCTTCATCTTCACTAGATTCTGAAGTAAGAGCAACTGTTGTTAAGAATGTTTCTAAATCTTTTTCCTCACTATTTTGTTCAAATTCTAATGCTACTGATATAAATTCTTTTAAGTTTTCTATTCTATCTTCTGCCTCTTCTTTTTTACTATCTTTTTGCAACTCATCTATATATCCTGAAGTATCTAATACCTTTTCTATTAGCTTACTTACTGGATATACCTCTTTTATTGTTCTTAAAGTACCCATTAAATCAACAAATCCACTTATACTAGCTCTAGCTTTTGTTGATATATCTGAATTAGTATCTATATCTATAAGTACAGAATATAAACTTTCTTGCTTTAAACTAGCTCTATCTTCTATTTTTTCTATAGTTCTAAGACCTATACCTCTTCTAGGTACATTTATTATTCTTTTTAAGGATATATCATCTTGTGGATTTTGTATAACTCTTAAGTATGCAATTAAGTCTTTTATTTCTTTTCTCTCATAGAATTTAGTTCCACCATAAATATTATATGGTATTTGACTTCTATTTAAAGCATCTTCAACTGGACGTGCCTGAGCATTTGCCCTATAAAGAACGGCAAAGTCACGATAGTTCCTTCTATCTCTTCTTTTTAATCTTGATATAGTATCTGCTATAAATTCAGCTTCATCAATTTCATCAGACGCAAGTTGTATCTTTATTAATTCTCCGTCTTTTTGTTCACTCCAAAGTTTTTTTCTTTTTCTTTCTATGTTATTAGATATAACGGTATTTGCAGCATCTAAAATTATTTGCGTTGATCTATAGTTTTGCTCTAATTTTACCACATGAACATCATCATAATCTTTTTCAAATTCAAGTATATTCCTTATGTCAGCACCTCTCCAACCATATATACTTTGGTCATCATCTCCAACAACACATATGTTTTGATGCTGTCTTGCTAACATTTTTATTAATTCATATTGAGCCTTACTTGTATCTTGATACTCATCAACCATTATATATTTAAACCTACTTCTATAAAACTCTAATGTTTCTGGGTCTTCCCTAAATAACTCAACAGTTTTATATATTAAATCATCAAAGTCTAATGCACTATTTCTTTTTAAACGATCTTGATATAATGCATATATATCTGCTATTTTTGAATTTCTTGCATCATCTCTATATAACTCTTTAAATTTAGCTGGGCTATATAGCTTATCTTTAGCTCCTGATATAGTACTTATAACTGACTTAGGTTCAAATACCTTATCACTTAAGTTTAATTCTTTTAAACAGTCTTTTATTAATGTAACTTGATCCGCACTATCATATATTACAAAACTTCTATTGTATCCTATTCTATTTATTCCTTTTCTAAGTATACGTACACAACAAGAGTGGAAAGTCGTAATCCACATATCTTTTGTATCAAGATCTGTAATAGTTTCTTCTACCCTTTCCCTCATCTCTGTTGCAGCTTTATTTGTAAATGTTATAGCTAATATATTCGCGGCTTGAACATTCTTATCTTCCATTAAATGTGCAATCCTCGTTGTTAAAACTCTTGTTTTACCCGAACCCGCACCTGCTAGTATAAGAACAGGTCCTTCTGTTTTCTCAACAGCTTCTCTTTGGGCAGGATTTAATGTATCTAAATTCATTTTATTCCTCCTATTTGTAAAGTTATAAATATATTTTAATCGAAAACCATAGTTTATTCAAATTTTAAGTAAGATAGCATATTATAATCATCTCCAATATCTACTTCTTCTAAAATAAAAAGTTATTTAGAATACAATAAAAAGCTATAATTTATAAAAGTTTTATTATAAATCATAGCTTTTTATTATATTATTTTATTTAACTTTTAACATGTTCATGATTTTTATCGTGTTCATGGTCATGTACGTGAAAATGTTCATGTATATGACTTCCTGTCAACCCATTATCATGATTATGGTCATGTCCGATACCTTCTATATGATCATGAAGATGCTCATGATTATGTATATGTGTATGATTATGATTATGTTTTTTATGTTCTTTTTTATTACTATAATATCCATTTTCATATATATCATGATGCATTGCAAACTTAGTTAAATCTACTACTCTTGTACAAATTCTATCTACTAATGCTTTTTCATGACTTATAACTATCATCCCTATATTATATTTCTTCACATGTTCAATTACTACATTCCATATTTGAGCTTGAGTTATTGCATCAAGCATAGTTGTCATTTCATCTGCTATTAAAAATTTAGTATCCTTCGATAAAGCTCTCAGTACGCAAAACCTTTGTAGTTCTCCTCCTGATAATTCACTTGGCCATCTATTTAACCATTCATCTTTAATACCCATAGCCTGGATTAGTTCTTTAGATGGTTTAAATGCCTCATTTATTATCTTGCTCATCTTCCACTTAGGATTTACTGATTTTTCTGGATGCTGAAATATTAATTGAACAGGATTATACTCTTTTTTATTTTTCTTTTCATAACCATCAATTACTACACTTCCACTTTCAGGCTTTTGATAACCTGATAATATTTTTGCTAATGTAGTTTTTCCAAATCCACTTGGAGCAACTAACCCTACTATTTCTCCGCTTTTTATTTCAAAATCTATATCTTTTAATATATATCTATCATTACTATACTTAAAGTTTATCCCTTTAGCTCTAAGTTGCATATAAACATCTCACCATCCCGTTTCTAACCTCTTTTGAACTCGGTCTTATCATTTTACAATCAGAAGATGATTTATCACATCTATCATAAAATAAACACCCCTTTGGTAATTCATTTGGCAAAGGCTGATTTCCCCTTATTGGCTTAAATCCACTTTGAGGCAAAGCCTCATAAAGAGCCTTTGTATATGGGTGTCTAAGATTTTCTCCTTTATTTTCAAAATCTTTCACACTAGCTATTTCTAAAGTAGTCCCTGCATAAAATATAGCAATTTTATCAGCAATCTTAAGAGCAGCTTCTATATCATGGGTTATCATAAGCACTGCACATCCACTATTAGCAATCTCTCTAAAGTCTTGTAAAGCTTCATTAAGAGATTTTTCATCTAAACCCGGTGTTGGTTCATCAGCAATTATTACTTTTGTATCAGATACCAATGCTGTTGATAAAAGCACCTTTCTAGCCATTCCTCCGGATAACTGAAATGGATAATAGTTATCCACCCTTTTATCTAAACCATACTTTTCAAATACTTTTCTTTGAATTTTATTTGAGTTTTTTTTATCTTTTATAGATATTTTTACCTGCTTAGATACTTTCATTAATGGGTCTAAATAGTTTACTGATTGAGGTATTAAAACTATTTCATTCCCTCTTAATCTCTCTTTATCTATTTGGCTTAATTCTTTACCATTATATATTACAGCTCCCTCTGTAGTAGCATTATTTGGAAGTATACCAAGTATAGCATGTGCTAATAAGCTCTTTCCAGAACCACTTGATCCCACTACAGCTAATATTTCTCCTTCACACAATTCTACATCCAGATTAGTTATTACTTTTAAATTTCTTCTTCTTAATCCTTTTGTATATTGAGAAAAAGAAACTCCTAAATCTTTAACTTTTAATATTGGTTCCTTTTTCATATTCCCTCCTATTTATATGCTGTTTTTGGATTTATTAATTGGCTAAATTTTTTCCCTATATTGTCTACCATAAGCGAAACTATTACCAAACTTAAACCTGGGAAAAATGCTAACCACCATCTACCACTACTTAAGTATTTCATTGCTTCAGATAAGATAATACCAATTGCAGGTTCGTGAGGTGGTAACCCAAACCCTAAAAATGTAATAGATGCTTCATGTAAAACTGCATGTGGAAATACTAATACTATACCTACAAGCAATTGTGGAATTATATGTGGTAATATATGATTAGTAGCTATATATAAATTAGACTTGCCAAAGTTTCTAGATATCTTTGCGTAATCTGATTGTTTTATTTGAATAACTTCTGCTCTTATTACTCTAGTTAAAGATGGCCAATGAGTAAGTGATACACCTAAGATTACCCCCTTTAATCCTCCACCAACTGATATAGATATTAGTATTACTATTAATGTATGAGGAACTGATAATACTAAATCTATGAACCAACTTATAAATGAATCTACAGTGTTTCCTAAGGTAGCTCCAATTACACCTAATGTTAATGCTATTAATCCACTTATAAATGATGATAATAACCCTATTTTCATACTTAAACTTAATCCCTTAATAGTTCTATATAGCATATTTCTTCCTACCCAATCAGTACCAAATAATAATTCTAAACTAGGCGCTTGATTCTTGTTAAGGAGATTTATAGATATTTGTTCCTCTGTTATTAAACTTCCAAATATAATTATACTTCCTAAAAATATAGTAAAAATACCTATAGAAATTAATGTTTTTTCCCTTATTCCAAAACTAATTTGGGACCTTTTATTATTATCAATATATACATTTCGAGCCTCATTCATTATATTTCTTGTCCCTCCCTTATTCTTGGATCTATAACCTTATATAAAATATCAGCTATTAAGTTTCCTGTATATACAAATACTAAACTTATTATGACTATACCCATTAGCAATGGTAAGTCTCCTTTTAATCCTGCTTGAACAGTGGCTTGACCAAGACCAGGGTATGAAAATACTTGCTCTGCAAAAACTGCTCCTGCAAATAGTTCACTAAATGATAAAAATTGTAATGTTATAGCTGGTAGTGAAACATTTTTTATAACATGATTAAAAACAATACTTTTCTTACTTTCTCCACGTGCTTTTGCAAAAAGTATATAGTCACTTTCTAATATTTCTATAACTTTTTCTCTAGTATGAAGACATATATTCGCAACACCTATTATACTTAGTGTCAGCGCTGGCAATACAAGATGATTTATCATACTTTTAAATGTTACTTCTTCTGATAATACTCCTATTGGCACTCCAAGACCTACAGGGAACCATTTTAACTTTACTGCGAATATCATAATAAACAATATTCCTAACCAAAATGTAGGTGTAGAAATTAAAACATAGCAGTAGGACCTAATTACTTTATCTATAAATTTTCCTTCATTAATTCCTGATATTATTCCCATAATAAATCCTAATAGTCCTGATATAACCCAAGCTAATAACATAAGCGCCAATGATGCAATAAACCTTTCTCCTATAACATCTACTACAGCTCTTCTATATATCATAGATGTACCCCAATCACCTTTAATCATAGATTTAAACCATGACATAAATTTTTCTACTGGTGGTTTATTTAGACCCCAATGTTCAGCTATATTTTCACGCTGCTCTAAGCTTACCTTTGTATCTGCACCTACATATGCTGTAACTGGATCTATTGGAGAATATTCCATCAATGCAAATGTTATTATACATAAAGCAATTAAAAGCGATGCTAATCTTGCTAACTTTTTTAATATATATATGGCTAGATTTTTTCTATTTTTCATATATAAATTCCTTCCTTGAATATAGTTCATTAGTGCACAAGAGGGCATCCTCATATAGAGAATGTCCTACCTTAATAATTTATTTCCAACTCCACTCAGTTACATTATCAAATATTCTTCCACCATG
This sequence comes from Desulfovibrio sp. Marseille-P6017, assembly GCA_900604495.1. The sequence continues at coordinate 278,074 of UWOR01000004.1, forward strand.
TGGTTGAACAACTGGAGTTCCTATATCTAAATCTTCGCTCATTATATATATATGATTAACATTTACAAGCCAAGCATAAGTAGCATCCCCTTTATTAGAAAATCCTGTAGAACCATCCCATTGAGCTTTTTTCCAAAACTCTAAAGCCTCTTCTTCATTTTCACTATCAATAGCCTGATCTATATAACTATCGACAGTTTCATTTTTGTAGTAACCTGCATTATCCCAAGGTATTCCTCCCCCAGATGCTTTACTACTATATAGGTTGTATAATTCTGATGGATCTCCTGATCCAAATCCAAATAGAACTGCTTCTGAATGTATTTCATCTACTATATTATCCCAAGTCTTAACTTCTAAACTAACTTTAATTCCTAATTCTTTTGCTACTTCAACAAATGCTAAGCCAAGTTCCTGTCTATATTTACCATCAGTATATAATAACTTAAATTCTGCTTCTAAACCATCTTTATCTATAGTTCCATCTGAATTTGTATCCTCCCAACCTGCGTTCTTTAATATTTCTTTAGCTTCATCTATATTTCCATCTTCTTTTATTATAGTTTCTTCATTTAACCAAGGCATTTTTTCAAGTCCTGTAGTTGATGGTGTCCCATATCCTTCTAGTACACCTTCAACTATCTCGTCTCTATCTACAGCTATATTTAAAGCTTTTCTTATTGCTTCATCACTTGTTACATCATTTCCTATAGAGTTCCCATCATTATCTTTTTCTCCACTTTTTTGCATAGGGAATTCTACACCAAAAGTTTCTATTGTATCTAAATCAACAATTTTTGTACCATCAACTTTTTCACTTGCTAAAGATCCTGTTATAGATGCCATATCAACATCTCCTGATTTTACCGCTGCATAAGCAGCATCAGTATCTAAAAACACCATAGTAAGTTTATCTATGCCTGCAGCATCACCATAATAATCTTCATTTTTTTCTGCTATAACTTGTTGACCTTTATCCCATTGTACAAATTTAAATGGTCCAGATCCAATTGGATTGTCTGCGAAATTTTCATTATGAGCATGTTTGGGAACAATTCCTAAATACGCTAATTTTTCAATAAATGTTGACTGTGGTTTAGTAAGTTTAAACTCTATTGTATTCTCATCTATAGCTGTTACACTTTCTAGCATTGTTAAATCTATTTCAGAACCACTCTCTTTCGCAGTTTCATATGTATAAACAACATCTTCACTTGTTAAAGATTCCCCATCAGTAAATTTAACATCATCCCTTATTTTCACTATCCATGTTAATCTATCTTCAGACACTTCATATCCTGTAGCTATATCATTTTCTATTCCTAATTCTTTATCTCTTTTAAATAAAGTACTAAAAAATACTTTTGTCATAGAACCATGTCCGCCTGTTGTAGCATCAAACCCAGCTTCTAGCTCACTTGCTACTGCAACTACAAGCTCATTATTAGACTTTCTTTCACTTACTGCACTAGCTTTAGATGAATCATTATTCTTTGAATCAGTATTAGAACATCCTACTAAAGATATTGTTGTAAGTGATAAAACTAACATTAATGAAATAGATTTTCTTAATTTTTTTAGTATCATTTTTACTCCCCCTTATAATAGATACATTTCTCCATAAAAAAAGGCTTTTATATGTATTTTAATAAAATTATGTATCCTCACATAAAATTACTTTTACATATAAAAACCTTCATGGTTCTAATTTATTACTTCTTCTTTCATAGAAGAACTTATTTTATACTTAAATTATGGCACACATGTCAAAATATTGTCAATTTATATCGTGGTACATTTTGTCTTAAATATCGACAAATACTCTAGTTGATTTTAATCTCCCCATTTACAATTCTATCTTGTTGCTCTTTTATTATATCTAATACCTCACTTGGTACATTAATATCTGTAGTAGGTGCTATTCCAACCCCACCTTCTTTTAATCCATATACAGTAACTTGTCCACCTTTAAACTTACCTTCTTTAGCTTGCTCTATTATATCATATACACCTATGTCGACTCTTTTCATTGCTGAGGTTATTACATTATTTGGAGCTAAACTATTTTGATCCATATCAACACCTATTGCATACTTATTTTGTTCTTTAGCTGACTCTATAGCTCCTGTACCAACATTTCCTGCAGCTGAAAATATAATATCTATATTTTTAGAATACATCTGATTTGCTATAGATTTACCCAAACTAGCATCGTCGTATGAATTTGCATATTGAGATAGTAAGTCTACTCCTTCTTTGCCATCTTTAACACCCTTTTTAAATCCTTCTTCAAATCTAGTTATATTAGGATCTTTCATACCACCTATAAAACCAACTTTATTAGTTTCCGTCATATTGCTAGCTATTAATCCAACTAAATAAGCAACTTCTCTTTCATCAAAAGTTACACAAGCCATATTTTGAGGAATTTCCTTTCCTTCCTCTTCATAATTATGATCTATAATTACAAAGTTTCTATCTTCATATATTTGAGCGGCTTCTAACATAGCTTTTGCTGTAGTATAACCTACACCTATCACTAGGTCTACATCTTGGTCTATAAATGTCTCTATATTAGGCTTATAATCTGCCTCTTGGTTTGCTTCTAAATAATTTCCTATAACCCCTAGATTCTCTTTTGCTTTATCAAATCCTTCTAGTGATGATTGATTGAAGCTTTGATCATTTGCACCACCTTCTCCAAGAACAATACCAATTTTAAACTCATATGTACTTTCTGCCTCTGCATCATTACTATTTGTTGAATTACATCCTATTACCCCAAAAGTAAAGACTACGCTTAGCATTATTAAAAATAATAATTTCATTTTTTTCTTCATAGTATTCCTCCTAAACCCCAGTTTATATGTTATATTTTACCAAGTGTATATACACTTGTAAATACAAAATATCCCTAGAACTTTGGAGAAATTCTAGGGTACCATCAAATTTGGTTAAGGGTTATTTATTTAATCTATATAAAATAGGTTGAGGGCTAATTAAGGATTTACTATTACTTTAGACTTACTCCAAAACTTATATAACTCTTCTTCAGTCCTAAATAATGGTAAATCTAAGTTATTATGAAGCTTTACTAACCAAGGTAACTCTAAACCTGCTCTTAATATCTTTTTTTCATCATTAAAAACAGTATCTGTTCTACCTTCGCTAATTATTTCACCTTGATTTAAAACATATATATAGTCACAGATTTCATATATTAAATTCATATCATGACTAGAAATAACAATTTTTATACCTTTCTTTTTTAAATTATTTATAATATCAACTATAGCTCTAGTACTAATTGGATCTAATCCTGCAGTTGGCTCATCTAAAAGTACCATTTTATTTTCCATAGCTATAACAGATGCTATAGCTACCCTTTTTTTCTGTCCATAGCTTAAAAAGTGTACAGGTCTATCAATAAGATGTAATCCATTTACTGATTCAAGTGCTTTAGTTATTCTTTCTTTTATGATACTTTCTTTTATACCTAAATTTCGTAAAGCAAATGCTATATCATCATAAACCATAGAGTAAAATATTTGTTTTTCAGGATCTTGAAACACTATCCCTACTTCTTTTCTTAAATCATATAGATACTTTTTGTTATATTTAATAATATCATTTTTAAATAATATAGTTCCTAAATCTGGCTTTAAAATACCCATCATATTCATAAATAATGTGGATTTTCCAGAACCATTGCTACCTATTATCCCTATTATATCTCCTTTATCAAAATCCATATTTATATTTGATAAAGCTAGTTTATCCTTTTCATACTTATAAGTTAAGTTATTTATTTTAAACATACTATTCTCCTACTATATAGAATCTATCATCATATAATTTCATGTCTAACGATATACACATCTCTTCATATCTAATCATCATTCTCTTATATAATAAATTTCCCAAAAGCCCAAAAGACTTATAAGATGTCTTTAGGTTTGTATATCCAAATCTTAACTCCTGAGACTTACGTATATCTGATACTTCTTCTAAAAATATAAATATAAATCTATAAATTAACATTGATAACTCTAAAATTATAGTTGGCATATGTAAACTTTTAAATATAAATAAAAGTTGATTAAATGGTATCGTTAATATTATAAAATAAACACAAGTCAAACATGACATTGCTCTAAATAATATTTGAAGTGATATATTTAGTGATTCTTTAGAAATACCTATATAATTGCTACATATACAAAAGCTTTTAATTAGTAAGTTTGGATCATTAGATATATTTATAAGAGTCGTAGTTATACTCATAATTAAAAATATCATTGGTATCTTCAAGAGCTTTATATAACCCTTTATATCGATTTTAGCAATTCCAACTATTATTACACTCATTAATAAAATAATAAGTGATAAAATAATTAAATTTTTTATTAACATAGATCCTAATAAAAAAATTATACCTACTGCAAATCTTATATTTGGATTTGTATGTATTAATTTATTTGAATAAGCATATTTATCAATTATTATCATATTAATATCTTCCTTCTGTATATATTATAAATAAAAAAAGCCTAACTATTTGGTTAGGCTTTAATCTCATAATAAAATCACCTGATATGTGATTCACCATAATCTTTTCCTCCCCGAAAAAGTTATTTTAAAATATCATAGGCAGGTCTCCTGACTTAGCTTCATTCTACTCCTTCTCCTTCCCATAGTAACTAATACCACAGTGGTTTTTAAAAGTTTCGTCCACCTTACAGTAGCGGGGGCTGTAGAGGAATTTCACCTCTTTCCCTATTAATCTAATTCATGTTAGAACCTATTGATACTTTTTTATTTAATTTACATCTTTGTACTAATATCTATTTCTATATTATAATTTATATTCCTTTTTTATATTTTTAATTTTCTATAATTTTTTTTAAATAATTTGAAACAATATCTGAGAATTTTTCTATGTCTCTAGTATATATAAAATCTTTTCCATAGATTAATTTTTCTGCATCAATTTCATTTTCTTTACCTGTAAATACTCCTAAGACTAAAATTTCATTTTGTCTAGCAATTCTTACTTCTTTAGCAGTATCATTTACAGCTATTTTACCTTTATAAGATATTTCACCTCTTATACTTCGTTCTTTACTTGAACCAAATTTAACATCATTAGGTTTTCCATCACTTAGTACTATTAAAATTTTATTTTCTTCTTCCCTTTCTAATAAACCTTCACATACAGATTTTATAGCAAGACCATCTCTATTGTTACCAGAACAAAAATACTCAAATATATTATCATTTTTATCTATAGAGTCGTTATAATCTCTAAACCTTTTTAAAATTGTATAATCTAAAAAGCTAGAAAATGCGCTAACTCTATTAGGTATACCTGCCAGTGTAAGAGCACTAGAGATTATGTATACTTGTATTGCAACTTGATACTGATTTCTACTTTGTGAACCACTTGAGTCTAACAATATGTCAATTACATATCTTCCTTTTTTGTTTTCTATATTTCTATAAAATATTTTAGTATTATTACTTCTTCCAACCCTCCATGCCCTTTTTGCATCAATAGTCCCGTAATCTGAATAAATTCTATCTGTAATATTTTCTTCTACAAGTATCCTCATTAAATTTTCTTTTAATCTATTTATACTTCTTTTATACACTCTTATATTTTCTCTGTACTTTTTCAAATTATTTTCTTTATGTCTTGTAACATATTTAACTTGAAAAACATTTTTACATTCTGATCTTAAAACTCCTTCTGTAAAATGCACCCTACATCCCTCATGTACATTTCTACAATTTTTAACTTCTATTCTTTTTATTTCACTTTTATTTAAATACGATTTTCCATAGTAATATTCTATTTTATCATAAATTTTATTAGCAATTTCCTCATCGATATATATAACTCTATTAAGTGAACTTTTCTCACTATTAACTTTCCTTTCTCCTATACTTTCAACTAGCATAGAAGAAGATATTGAGTTAAGTTCATTTTCTATAGAATCTTCCTCATCACTATATAATTCATCATACATAAAATCTGAAAATGTATCAAAATCTATATCTACATCTTTGAAGTCTATATCTTGGCTACATTCACTTAATTTTAAATCTTGTTTTATTTCATTAAAATATCTTATATAAAGTTTATCTATATCTTTTAATATTTCTACTAATTCATTACCTAGGTTTATATTTTTAATATCATTTATAATTCTTCTACTTAACCCATCTACAAAAGGATGTTTTCCTATACCTTCTAAAATAAATATATACTTAATTTTTTGTAAAATATCATTTTTATATATTGTATTAAATTCATTAATTATATCTTTATATGCCTTTGATCTTATATCTTCAATTCCAGGCCTATCCTTTATAACCTTAGATTCTACTAAGTTATTTAAAACTACTTGTAATAGAGTTAATAAAGTATCTTTATTATATCCTTTATTAACTCTATTGGGTAAATACTTCTTCACTATATTCCAATCTACATACTTTCTTCTAGCTCCAGCCATAATTCCCAAATATAAATATACATCTTTTGAAGAGTAATTTTTTTCTAAAACTTCAATATGTTCATTATAATTTCCACTTATAGTCCAAGCAATATTATTAACTCTATTATCTAAATCATAATCACTATATACCCATTTCATAGTATCACCTAAATATTACTCATTAAATTTATGTACTTGTTTATTTGAAAATATATCTTCGCTAGTCCATTTTTCTGGTATTCTAGTTCTAATGACATCTCCAACAATTTCTTTTTCATATACATCAAAGCTTTTACTTACCATTCCCATATTGATTGCCTCTAATGGAGAAAGGCCTCTTCTTATGACTTTTAATGATCCTATTAATCCTCTTAAATCTATAGATTTTGTAGATATTTCTCCATTTTGAGATTTTAACTGCAAATCTAAAAATAATCCTATAAATTGATTTAATTTATCCTCATCTGCATCTGGAAATTCATTAGATAAAATTAAGTTTAATTTATCTTCTTTTACAGAAGGTATATCAATTACCATAAACCTAGAAACCAAAGCCTCATTTAATTCTTTAGTCCCTGCATATTCATAGTTCATTGTTCCTATAAATCTTGTTGCTGGATGCAAACTTATTCTTTCATATCCTGGGACATCTATTATTCTTCTATAATCTAATGCTGAATGTAAAACTACTATAGCATCATTTTTTGCCATATTTATTTCATCAAAAATACCAAATCCACCATGAACAGCACACTCATATACTGATCCTCTTCTTAACTTTACTTCATTATCTATAAATGTATCTGTGCCAATTAAAGTTGAACTATCTGTATTTATATTAAAAGATGTATTCCATTGTGGTCTGTTAAATAACTCAGATAGATTGTCTGCTAATAAGTTTTTTCCAGTTGCTTTTGGACCGGATAGAAGTATATTTTCTCCCTCCAAAATAGCCGATATACACATAGATAATATTTCTTTTCCATAAAAATATGTCTTAGATTTACTTACTCTATATTGCAAATCTTTATCTATACTATAATATTTTCTAAAATATAGTATATCATTTATTAAGCTATCACTTATCCCCTGATTCCTTAAATTTTTTATAATATCCATTACTGCAATCCCCCTTAGTAGTTAATAGATTCTATATTAATATTAACATAAAAAAACTACCTAATATTAATACTTTCTTAATAAAAAAAGTTATTAATATTAGGTAGTTTTTTTGTATAATGTAAACTCAAAATTTTTAATTTCTATTAATAAATTTAATTATTTAATATAAATTAAAAGAAGTAAAATCTAAATTTTTATAAAAAAAAAGATTACGTGGCTACGTCTTACTCTCCCGGGAGGTTGCCCTCCGAGTACCATCAGCGCTAAAGAGCTTAACTTCTGTGTTCGGAATGGGAACAGGTGTATCCTCTTTGCTATAATAACCACATAATCTTTATTTGGAGCGGGTGAAGGGGATCGAACCCTCACAGCCGGCTTGGAAGGCCGGAACTCTACCATTGAGCTACACCCGCATATATTTAGAGTTAATACTCTAAAAACTGCATATCATCTATTGATTTATCATTTAATATTTTTAGCAACCGAAATCTACCTTATAAATTCTTTTAATAATGATTTGGTTGGCGATATAAACCTTTAGGTTTATTTTGGTCAAGTCCTCGACCTATTAGTATCGATAAGCTAAATACATTACTGCACTTACACCTTCGACCTATCAACCAGGTAGTCTTCCTGGGGTCTTACCCTTACGGTGGGAAATCTTATCTT
>UWOR01000002.1 GCA_900604495.1 Desulfovibrio sp. Marseille-P6017
ATGTCGTATTTAGAAAGCATATATTTTAAGGATTGTGACTGTAGAAGTTTTAAAGTTATAAATAGTGTTATAGGTAATATAGAATTTAAAGATGAATTTATAACTAAATTTAATGAGAATACATTTATAGATAAAATTGATATTAATAAAGTTGATAGTAGTTTTTATGAAAGGACAAGTATAGTTTATAAAAATATAGAAGCTATATATGAAGCTAATAGACTTTTTGATAATGCTGGAGAATATTACTATTTATCTAAGTGTATGGAGCAAAAAAAATTAAAGGGAATAGATAAGCTTAAGTCATACATATTCTGGATATTATGTGGTTATGGTGAAAGGCCTACTTATGCACTTATAACTTCTATAGAAATTTTATTAATATTTGCAATAATTTACATGTTTTTAGGATTGGACATTGGAGGTAATATTATAAATTATAATATAGATTTTATAATTAAGCTGCCTATAGATAATTTAGCTTTGGATTTCTTTCATTCACTTTATTTTAGTATCGTTACATTTACAGCAGTTGGATATGGGGATATAACACCCATTGGATATAGTATAATTTTATCAAGTATAGAGATGGTATTAGGGGTTACTATGATTGGAGTATGGACAGCTGTGTTAGCTAGAAAAATAACTAGATAATTTTCAGAATAATGCAAAAAAATATAAAAAAATATAAATATAGTTAAAAATATAGTAAATAAATGGTATTGAAAATAGTTATCAAATAATATAAAATATTATTGGAATAAGTAAAATATAAATTAATGGAGGAAATTATGGCTAATATTAAAAAGTTTTTTTATATAACTATAGGTATGATAGCATTTATATTAGGATCTATTGGTGTTGTTTTGCCTGTATTGCCAACAACACCTTTTTATTTGCTTGCATCTGTTTGCTTTGTAAAAGGGTCTGAAAAATTTGATAGATGGTTTAAAAGTACAAAGTTATACAAAAAACATTTAGAAAGTTTTGTACAAACAAGATCTATGACATTAAAACAAAAAGTTACATTAGTGCTATTTGCTGATATTATGATGTTATTTCCATTTATTATGATAGATAATCTATATATGAGAATAAGTTTGATACTAGTTTCTCTTACTAAGTTATACTACTTCACATTTAAAATAAAAACAATAAAAAAGGAGACAAAATATGCTAGATAAAAGATTATTATCCATATGTAAAGAGCCTAAAAAATACATATTTTTAACTGTAATAGCTAACTGGATCTCAGTTATATGCAATATAGGGATAATATTATTTGTAGGTGAAATAATCAATAAATTATTTAATAATGATTTTAGTTTTAATTTAGGAGGATATGTGATTTACTTAGCTTCTTTAATGATAATAAGATTCATTTCTAATTTTATGGCTGGTAAATTTTCACATAACTCTTCGGGACAAGTTAGAAGTATATTAAGAGAAAAGATATATAAAAAACTACTAGACTTAGGAGTTAATTATAGTGATGCTTTATCTACATCTTCAACTGTCCAAATTGCAGTTGATGGGGTAGAACAACTAGAAATCTATTTTGGCAAATTCTTGCCTCAATTATTTTATGGTATATTAGGTCCATTAACTTTATTTGCAGTTATGGCAACAATAAGTTTAAAAGCAGCTCTAGTGTTACTAGTATGTATACCATTAATACCAATATCAATAGCGGCTGTTATGAAACTTGCTAAAAAGCTTTTAAGTAAGTACTGGGGTATTTATACTAACTTAGGTGATTCTTTCTTAGAAAATCTTCAAGGTTTAACAACTTTAAAAATATTTGATTTAGATGAAGAGAAAAATGATGAGATGAACAAAGAAGCTGAAACTTTTAGAAAAGTAACTATGAAAGTTTTAACTATGCAATTAAGTTCTATAACTATAATGGATTTGATTGCATTTGGAGGATCAGCATTAGGTATATTAATTGCGGTTAATGAATTATCAAGAGGAAATGTAACTGTCGGTGGAGCTGTAGTAATAATTTTATTATCTTCAGAGTTCTTTATACCACTTAGATTATTAGGATCATTCTTCCATGTAGCCACTAATGGTATGGCTGCATCTGAAAAAATGTTTAAATTATTAGATACAGAACTTGAAGAAGAAAGTGAAATATCTAAAGAAGATATAAATAAGTTAAAAGATATATCTATAAATATAGAAAAGGTAAACTTTAGTTATAATAAAGATAGACAAATTCTTGGGAATATAAATATAGAAGTTAAGAATAAATCTATGGTCGCACTTGTAGGAGAAAGTGGATGTGGTAAAAGTACTATAACTAATCTTTTATTAAAATTAAGAAAAGTTGATGATGGAAAGATAACATTAAATGGAGTTAATATAGAGGATATTCCATTTAGTGTTTTAAGAAAAAAAGTAAGCTTTATAAGCCATAACTCTTATATATTCAATACAACAATAAGAGAAAATTTAATGATGGGAAATAAAAATGCAAGTGAAAAGGATCTTTATAAAGCTTTAATAAGTGCGAATTTATATGAATTTGTAATGAACTTAGATAATAAATTAGATACTAAAGTTGGAGAAGGGGGATCTTTATTATCAGGAGGTCAAAAACAAAGACTTGCTTTAGCTAGAATGATACTTACAAACCCTGAAATCTATATATTTGATGAAGCAACTTCAAATATAGATGTTGAAAGTGAAGATAGTATATTACAAACAATACAAGAACTATCAAAGGAAAAAACAGTTATAGTAATATCCCATAGATTAGCAAATGTAATAAATGCAGATAGAATTTACACGTTACATAAGGGTGAAATAGCTGAAAGTGGAAGTCATATTGAACTTATGAAAAATAAATCTGTTTACTATAATTTATACACTAAGCAAAGTGATTTAGAAAATGTATATGAAAATGAGATGGAGGTGGCTTCTTGTGAATAATGAACAAAAAAGAATATCTGGAATAAAGATAATGGCAAGACTAATAAAGATATTAAAGCCACTGACGCCTATAATGATGATAACAATAACTTTTGGAGTTATAGGTTTCTTAGCTGCAACAGCCGTAACGACTTTTGGAGCTGTTGCTATAAGTAATATTTTAGGTATAGAAATAGGATTTGAACTTAGTACTACTATAAAAATAATAATATCATGTGCAATATTAAGAGGTGGGCTTAGAGCTATAGAGCAATATTCTGGACATTACATTGCATTTAAGATATTAGCAATACTTAGAGATCAAGTTTTCAAAGCTTTAAGAAAGCTATCACCAGCAAAATTAGAGACAAAAGAAAAAGGAAATTTAATATCAGTTATAACTAGTGATATAGAACTATTAGAAGTTTTTTATGCTCATACAATAGCACCCATAGCAATAGCTATATTAACTTCTTCTATAACTGGAGCAATACTATATACTGTTCATCCTTACTTTGGGATAATAGGATTTGTATTCTATTTAATTGTTGGAGTAGCTATACCAGTTTTATCTTCTAAGTATGCAAATCAAGCAGGGCTTGAATATAGAAATGAGTTCGGTAATACAAATAGTTTTTTATTGGATTCTTTAAAAGGTATAAAAGAAGTTTTACTTTTTGGAACTGGAGAAGAAAGAATAAAAACTATAAATGAAAATAGTGAAAAATTAAATGAAAAACTTGAGGTAATAAAGAAACATGAGGGTATAATTAGAGCCTTTACAGATATAACTATAATGTTAGCTATATTAGTAACTTTATTTACAGGTGTAAAATTATTTGAATCTAATATTATAAACTTAGGTCAAGTAATATTAGCTATAGTTCTTTTAGCTAGTTCATTTGGTCCTACTGTTGCTTTAAGTAACTTATCCAATAACTTAATGCATACTTTTGCATGTGCTCAAAGATTATTTAATATACTGGATGATGTTCCGGCAGTAGAAGAAGTGCCTGGTGAATGCGACTTGAATATGGATAGTATAAATATTAAGCATGTTGGATTTAAATATAAAGGAAGAGAAGAAGAATTATTAAAAAATATAAACTTAAAAATTAACAAAGGTGAAAAAGTAGCTATAATAGGTAAAAGTGGTTGTGGAAAAAGTACATTATTAAAACTTATAATGAGATTTTGGGATGTTAATAATGGATCTATAGAAATTGATGGCAAAAACATAAAAAATATACCGACTAAATCATTAAGAAAAACGCAATCTTTAGTCAGCCAAGAAACATTTTTATTTAATGATACTATAGAAAATAATATAAAAATAGGAAACATAAATGCATCTGAAGAAGAGGTAATAGAAGCTGCTAAAAAGGCATCTATACATGAGTTTATAAAGACTTTACCTAATGGATATAAAACTAATGTAGGAGAAATTGGAGGTAACTTATCTTCAGGAGAAAGACAAAGATTAGGTATAGCAAGAGCATTTTTACATAATCCGCATGTTTTAATACTTGATGAACCAACTAGTAACTTAGATACTTTAAATGAAGCACAAATACTAAAGAGTATTCAAAACGAATCTGATGATAAAACTATCATAATGGTATCTCATAGAAAATCTAGTGCTGCAATATGTGATAAAAAAGTATATGTAAGAAATAATAGATTAGAATTTAACTAATGAGGTTACTATGGGAAGAATACAAAGAGAAAAAGAAACAATAGATTTAATGATAAAAATTTATTGTAATAAAAAACATAAAAGTAAGAATAATGACCTATGCGATGAGTGCAGAGAACTTTTAGACTATGCAAATAAAAGGTTAGATTTTTGTAAATTTGGAGAAGTGAAAAAGTTTTGTAGTAAATGTCCAATACACTGCTATAAAAAAGATATGAAAGCAAAAGTTAAGGATGTTATGAAATTTTCAGGTCCTAGATTACTATTACATAGCCCATTACAAGTTATTAAGCATATTATAGAAAAGTAAATTACTAAAGGAGTATATGAAAATATAGTATTTTCGTATACTCCTTATTTAGAATTACAATATTATTTATTTAATATAAATTTATTTATAACATTAGCAACACCATGTTCATTGTTGCTAGTAGTTATGAAGTCTGCTATGTCTTTTATACTATCACGGGCATTACCCATGGCAACACCAAGACCAGCATATTTTATCATATGTTGATCATTTTCTTCATCTCCAACAGCTATAGTTTTTTCTATAGGAAGATTTATATTATCACATAAAGCTTTAAGAGCATTTCCTTTATTAGCATCTTTATTTAAGAATTCTAAGAAATAAGGAGCTGATCTAACTATAGTGTATTTATCGTAAAACTCTTTAGGTATTGATTTTATTATTTCTTCTAGCTTTTCTGATTCATCAACAATCATTACTTTACAGAATTTAATATTATTATCTATTTTTTCCACAGGTATATATTCAACATCTATTTTATTAATAGTAGCCTCTAACTGAGTGTATTTACCAGGTATCTTACAAGGAGTTACTAAGTTAGTAGGTGTATTTATATGAATAAATGTATTGTGTTTTTTATAAATTTCATTATAAATCAAATTAAAGTCTTCTAATTCCATTTCTAAATCACATAAAATTTTTTCACTTTTTACTTCTTGAACAACAGCCCCGTTAAAACAAATAACATAGTCACCATCATCAGTAAGGTTTAACTCTTCTAATAAAGGTGTTACACCTGGTAGCGGTCTACCAGTAGATAAAACTACTTTTGCCCCTTGATTTTTTGCTTCTTGGATAGAAGTAAATACTTCAGGTGTTATTTTTTTTTCAGTATTTAACAAAGTTCCATCTATATCTAGTGCGATTAATTTATACATACAACCTCCCAAGCAATGAATAATTTGTTTCTAAGTTAGATTATACCAATATATTTATAATTAGTGTATAGAAAAAATATATAATATTGTATAATTTAATTATTAAGTATTAGTAAAAGGAGATATTATGAAATTTTCTGAGTTTAATTATAGAAAGACCAGATTATAATAAAATAAAAGTTTTATTTAAAATATAGTAGAAGAAATAAATATATCTAATACATATGAAGATCAAAAAAGTGCTATAGAAAAGTTAAATGTTATTAGAAATGAAATAGAAAGCATGTCTACTATAGCGTCTATAAGGTACTGTATAAATACAGAGTCTGATTTTTATGTGAAAGAGAGAGAGTATTGGGATGAGAACTCACCTCTATTTGAAGAATTAAATTCTATGTTTTATAAATCTATAGTTAATTCAAAATTTAAAGATGAAGTTATTAAAGATTATGGACAACAGTTTTTTAGTATATGTGAATACTCAATAAAGTCCTTTTCAAGTGAGATAATAGAAGAACTACAAGAAGAAAATAAATTATGTTCAGAATATACAAGATTACTAGCTTCAGCAAAGATAGATTTTGAAGGTGAAGAAAGAAATCTTTCGGGCTTAGGATCATTTATGCTTTCAAAGGATAGAGAGATAAGAAAAAGGGCTTCAAAAGCATATTATGCATATTTTGAACAAAATGAAGACAAATTTGATGAAGTATTTGATAAGTTAGTTAAAGTTAGAAATGATATAGCTAAAAAGCTAGGATTTAAAAACTTTGTTGAAGTTGGATATATAAGAATGATGAGAACTGATTATAATGCGAATATGGTTTCTAATTTTAGAAAGCAAGTTTTAGAATATATCGTACCGTTATCAGAAGAACTTTATAAAAGACAAGGTGAAAGGCTTAATTTAAATAAATTAACTTATATAGATGAGAATTTTGAGTTTAAAAGTGGAAATGCAACACCTAAAGGGGATCCTGAATATATAATAGAAATGGGTAAACAAATGTATTTTGAATTATCAGATGAAACTAAAGAGTTCTTTAATTTTATGTTAGAAAATGAACTTATGGATTTAGTTACTAAAAAAGGTAAGGCAGCTGGTGGATATTGTACATATATACCTAAATACAAGTCTCCGTTTATATTCTCTAATTTTAACAAAACAGCTGATGATATTGATGTTCTTACTCATGAAGCAGGCCATGCATTTCAATTATATATGTCTAGAGATATAGAAATGCCAGAAATAAATTTCCCGACTTTTGAAAGTTGTGAAATACATTCAATGAGTATGGAATTCATTACTTGGCCATGGATGGAGTTATTCTTTAAGGAAGATACACAAAAATATAAGTTTACTCATATGTCATCAGCTATTAAGTTCATACCATATGGTGTATTGGTAGATGAATTCCAACACCATATTTATGAAAATCCTAATATGAGTAAGACTGAAAGAAAATCTGTATGGAGAAAGCTAGAAAAATTATATCTTCCTCATAAAAACTACGAAGGATGTGATTTTTTAGAAAAAGGAACGTGGTGGTTTAAGCAAGGCCATATATTTAAAAATCCATTCTATTACATAGATTATACTCTAGCTCAAATATGCTCTCTTCAATTTTGGAAAAAGGTAAGAGAAAATAAAGTGCAAGGATGGGAAGATTATATAAATATTTGTAAAGTTGGTGGTAGAAAGTCATTTCTCGAAATTATTAAAATAGGTGATTTAAAATCTCCATTTGAAGATGGATGTGTGGAGAGTGTTGTATCTAATATAAAATGCTGGTTAGATAGCGTAGATGATACAAGTTTATAAAATAGAAGGGGATAATATAGAGGGAAATATGAATGGATATATATGATTTGATAATTTTAGGAGGGGGACCTGCTGGACTATCTTCTGGAATTTATAGTGGAAGGTCTAAGTTAAATACTTTAATAATTGAAAAGAAAAAAGTTGGTGGGATTATAACTGATACTTGTGAAATAGAAAATTATCCTGGTAGTATAAAAAATGAAACAGGAATTAGCTTAATGAAGCGTATGAGAGAACAGTATTTAG
This sequence comes from Desulfovibrio sp. Marseille-P6017, assembly GCA_900604495.1. Next base: position 7,869 of record UWOR01000002.1, read on the forward strand.
AACTAGGCGGTAATATAATTAAAGATATTATAGTTGATGTAGATCTGAAATCAGATATAAAAATATTAAGGAGTAAAGAGAGAACTTATAAGTGCAAATCACTAATTATTGCTACGGGATCTTTACCTAAAAAATTAAATATACCTAAAGAAAATAATTTTATAGGTAAGGGTATATCATATTGTGCTATCTGTGATGCGTATTTATATACAGATTTAGAAGTATTTGTAGTTGGCTCTGGAGAAAGTGCTATAAAGGAAGCTCTTTATATAGCTAAATATGCGAAAAAAGTTAATATAGTTGTTAGAAGTAATAAATTAAAATGCTCACAGTATATGAAGGATAAATTAATTAATAACCCTAAAATAAATTTGATTTTTAATAAGGTTGTTGAAAAAATAGATGGAGAGGAGATATTAGAAAAGATTTTCTTAAGAGATATTTATACTAATGAATTGGTAGAGTATAGAGGGGATGAAGATGATGGTGTTATAGGGTTATTTGTATTTATAGGTCTTAATCCTAAGACGGAATTATTTAAAAATTTTATTAATATGGATAATGGATATATAATAACTGATGAATGTATGGCAACTAACATAAATGGAGTTTTTGCTGCAGGAGATTGTAGATACAAAAAAATAAGGCAAGTTGTAACAGCTACTAGCGATGGAGCTATAGCAGCATTGAGTGTAGAAGAGTATTTAAGAAATTTAATCTAAATTGTAGGTGAGTCTTATGATAACTGTAGATAAGAATAATTTTGAACAAGAAGTTTTAAATTACGATGGAATAGTTGTGGTTGAATTTTGGAGTCAAGTATGTGAGCCATGTAAAGAATTATTACCATTTTTAGAAGAGTTAGATTTAAAGTATGGCAAAATAATAAAGTTTTGTGAACTTGATACAAAAAAGTCTATAAGGGTAGCTATAAAAGAAAAAGTCTTAGGATTACCAGCAATAGTTATTTATAAAAAAGGGAAAAGAGTAGATGAAGTAGTAAAAGATAATGCAACTGAAGAAAATATAGAAAATATGGTAAAGAAATATATATAATATTTATTGAAGAAAATATATTTTTAATATATAATATAATAAAATTAAATATATATCCTGTATATTTTTGATGATATGGTTCAAATGTTTCTACCAAGCTGCCGTAAATTGCTTGACTACAGGGGTTTATAATATAAAATATTTTACTTAATAAGATCTATATTAATAATATATAAATATAATATGATTGAATAAGTTTATTAAAATGAATATAAAACTCCTGTCTAATTTTGACAGGAGTTTTTATTTTATACATCAACATTTTAGTATATCAGGGAGGAAATGAGTATGAAGTTATTACAAGACAAAATATTAAATGAAGGTAGTGTATCTGGAAGTGATATACTAAAAGTAGATAGTTTTTTAAATCATCAATTAGACGTAAACTTTTTAAATGAGATAGGAAAGGAATTTAAAAAAAGATTTGCAGATAAAAAGATAGATAAAATATTAACTATAGAAGCATCAGGGATAGCTATAGCTTCTATAGCTGCGCAACATTTTGGGAATGTGCCGGTAGTTTTCGCAAAGAAGGTTGAATCTAAAAATTTAGATAAAGATGTATATGAGACAAAGGTATTTTCATTTACTAAAGGTAAAGAGTATAGTGTAAAGGTTTCTAAAAAATATTTAAATAAAGATGAAAATATATTGGTTTTAGATGATTTTCTAGCTAATGGAAGAGCAGCTTTAGGACTTAAAGATATCGTAGAGCAAGCCAATGCTAATTTAGCAGGTATCGGAATAGTAATAGAAAAAGGGTTCCAAGAAGGAAGAAACTTATTAGAAGAAGCTGGTATTAATTTACAATCACTAGCCATAATAGAATCTATTGAAAATGGAAATATAACTTTTAGATAATTGAATAAAAGTAAAAAAGCTTAAGTATATATAGACTTAAGCTTTTACTTTTTATATATAGGTGTTAAAATTTTATTTATATATTATTTTATATAAAAAGATGCTATACTATAAAAATCGAAGGGAATTATTAGATTCCTTATTTTAAATATTATATAATAATAAATTAAATTTTTAGGTAAAATAAAAATAAACTTTAAAAATATTTATTTTACAGAATCTAATGACTATAGTTAGTTTTATAGGAGGTACATAAATGAGATTTTTTATAGACACAGCTAATGTTGAAGAAATAAGACAAGCTAATGATTTAGGGGTTATATGTGGAGTAACTACAAATCCATCATTAATAGTTAAAGAAGGTAGAGATTTTATAGAAGTAATAAAAGAAATTACATCTATAGTTGATGGACCAATAAGTGCAGAGGTAATAAGTTTAGATCATGAAGGTATGGTAAAGGAAGCTGAAAAGTTATCTCAAATACATAGAAATATAGTAATAAAAATACCTATGACAGAAGAAGGTTTAAAAGCTGTAAATATATTATCTAAAAAAGGTGTTAAAACAAATGTTACATTAATATTCTCAGCAGCTCAAGCATTATTAGCAGCTAGAGCAGGAGCTACTTATGTAAGCCCATTTGTTGGAAGATTAGATGATATAGGTAAAGATGGAATAGAGCTAATAGCAGAAATAGCAGAAATTTTTGATGTTAATGCAATAGAAACTGAGATAATAGTTGCAAGTGTAAGAAACCCAATACACGTATTACAAGCAGCTAAATTAGGTGCTCATATAGCTACAGTACCATTTAAAGTTATAAAACAAATGCTATTACATCCTTTAACTGATAAGGGAATAGCTCAATTTATGAAAGATTGGGAAGGTTCAGAATTAAAATTATAGTAGTTATAAAGAATAAAAAAGGCTATACTCATACAGGTATAGCCTTTTTTATTCTTTATAATATAGAATCAACTAGTTCATTTTCGTTTTCTTTGTTATTTATATCATTTTGATAATATTTAGTTTTATTGAATTCTTTTTCACTACTACTTACAATTAAAGTACAAGCACAATCTCCCATTACATTTACAGTAGTTCTTGTCATATCTAATAATCTATCAACACCCATAATTAATCCAACACCTTCTATTGGCAAGCCAACAGATGTTAAAACCATAGATAAAGTTATCATTCCAACGCCTGGAACACCTGCTGTTCCTATTGAAGCTAAAGTAGCAGTTAATATTATTGTAATTAGTTGGTTTATACCTAAATTTATACCATAAATTTGAGATATAAATATGCAAGCAACACCTTGCATTATTGCAGTTCCATCCATATTTATTGTTGCACCTAATGGTAAGGTGAATGAAGCTACTGAATTATCAACTCCTAAGTCTTCCATAGTCTCTATTGTTAAAGGTAGAGCAGCATTGCTTGAAGCTGTTGAGAATGTTACTGCAGCTACATTTGCAAATTTTTTGAAAAATGGCTTTAAACTAAGTCCAGTAAGTCCTTTTATCATACCAGAGTAAACAAATATAGCTTGGATAAATAATGCTAAAACGACAGCAAACATATACTTTAATAAAGAGGCGAAAGCTTCAAAGCCAACAGTTGAAAATGTTTTAGTTATTAGTGCAAAAACACCGTATGGAGCAAATGACATTATTATAGATACCATTTTCATACATATATCATTAGCTGATTCAAAAAATACTCTAACAGATTCAGCTTTTTTACCGACCATACTCATAGCTATTCCTAATAATAAAGAAAAGAATATTATTTGAAGCATTTCTCCATTTGCTAAAGACTGAATTGGATTTGTAGGAATAGTGCCCAGTATTATATCAACCAAAGATTTACTTTCTCCAATAGTAGTTTCTGAAGTTATTAAGCTAGACATATCTAATCCTAATCCAGGGTTTATTAATTTACCAATTCCAAGTGCGATTGATATGGCTAATGCAGTAGTAAGTAAATAAAAGCACATTGTCTTAATACCAATTCTTCCTAATTTCTTTATATCCCCCATAGATGAAGAACCACATACTAATGATATGAAAACTAAAGGGACAACAAGCATTTTTATTGCACTTATAAAACCCGTTCCTAGTATTTCTATAATACCACCTAATAATATATTATCTTTTAAGTTTCCATTAGGCATAGATTTGATTATAAAGCCACAAATTATACCTAAAAATATTCCTATAAAAATTTTTGAAGTCAGACCTAACTTTTTTTTCATAGTAATTCCTCCTTTTAATAAAATCTATCAATTATTTTATAGTTAAATAGTAGCAATAAAAGGATGAATATGCAAGAAAAAATATAAAGCATTCAAAAAAATAAAAAATATTATTTTGTAATGAATTAACACTTAAGCAAATACTTGAAAATCAATGTGTAAATAAATGTACAACTTTAAGGTATAAATGAATAATTTTGAAAAATGAATTTAATATACGTATATAAATCAATTTTATTAAAATTGAATAAAAAGCGAAAAGATAAGTAATAATTACTGTTAAATGTAATTATATCTATATGAGTATATTAATTAATTTTATGTAGTTTTTGTTACTGATTTGTAATCATAGGTAACAGAGATGTAACTGTTATTTATCTATTTTAAGTGGTACTATTAGGTTATAGAAATCATATTAAAATTTATAAAAAATAAGCAAGAATTATTTGCAGAAGAGGGTGTGTATTAATGAAAAAAGGAATTATATCAGTATCTATATTATGTACAGGTTTATTAGTATTTTTAAACCCGATGAAAAATATGAGTTTTGCAATTAAAGATGATAGTATAAATTATAATGTACCTTCAAACATTATAAACGAAATTAAAGATGATAATAATTACATAAATAATGAAGATGAAAGTAATGGTAATATGAGTGATGGAGCTAATAAGAATAATGATGCTCAAGAAATAATAGATGCTCAAGAAATTATAAAAGAAAATAATAGTGAACAAGAAAAAAGTGATGTTTTCATTAATGAGAAAGAAAATGAAGTATCAGAATATGAAGAGACTACTGTTGTAGAAGAAAACATAGCTTTAACTGAAAATTTAGCAGAGAATATATTACAATCTATGTATCCTAATGTTGAGTATATATACCAAGGAAATGAAGGTGATTTCTCTGCACTACAAGAAAAAGGGTTAAGTGGTTATGTATTTTTACCAAATGTAGATGGAGATATGGGATACTTTGTTGATAAAGTTAATTCTAACATATATCTATTCCATCCAAGTGGATATTTAGAATTAATAAAATAGTAAAAAGAGCAAGCTTATAGCTTGTTCTTTTTTTATTGTAAGAAAATTGTAAGATTTAGATTAATCTTTTGTTAAGAAATGTTTATTACAATATTGTCAGTAAAGGTAAAAATAAATAGATATATTGTATAATGGAAGAAAGAAAAATAAGCAGATTTGATATTATTTAAAAATAAGGGATGGTAATATATGTATAATATTCTGATTGTTGATGATGATAGAGAAATAGTTGAGTCTATAGAAATATATTTAAAAAACGAAGGTTTTAATACCTATAAGGCTTATGATGGAATACAAGCTTTAGATATAATTATGAGTAAAGAGATACACCTAATTTTAATGGATATAATGATGCCAAAATTATATGGTATAAAAGCTACTATAAAAATTAGAGAAGAAAAGAATATACCTATAATATTAGTGTCAGCTAAGAGTGAAGATACAGATAAGATAATTGGACTTAATATAGGTGCAGATGATTATATAACAAAGCCTTTTAACTTGTTAGAATTAGTAGCAAGAGTAAACTCTAATTTAAGGAGATATATGAATTTAGGCAATTATAGTAATTTAGATGTGAATAAAGAAGTAATTAAAAGTGGTGGATTAGAGTTAAATACTTATACTAAAGAAGTGAAAGTAGATGGAGAAATTATAAAAGTAACGCCTATTGAATACAAAATATTAGAACTATTGTTACGCAATAAAGGTAGGGTATTCTCAATTGATGAGATATATGAAAAAGTATGGCAAGAAGAAAGTTTTAATGTAGAAAATACAGTAGCAGTTCATATAAGAAGGATAAGAGAGAAGATTGAAATCAATCCGAGAGAGCCGAAATATTTAAAAGTTGTGTGGGGAGTTGGATATAAAATTGAAAAATTATAGTTGGAAAATAATAAAAAGTAAAAGTTTAATATTTAATTGTATACTAATATTAGCTTTGTATATATTAATGCAAATAGCCGGTATACTAATTTGTTATACATTTTTTAGAGAAAGTATATTAGCAATTATATCTATAATGGTTTTAGTTAATTTAATATTATATAAAGTACTTGTTATATAAACAGTAAGAAGAGGTGGCTTAATGAAACAAGACAAAAAGGCTAAATTTACTATATTAACAATATTTATAATATCTTTATCTTTTTTATTAACATCAGTTATGATAGTTTTTAAAAGTGGAACTAGTGATATGAGCACTAGCTATATAAATAAAGATAAGTGGAGTTTTATAGAGCCAAATTTTTATAAAAGTGAAAGATTTGATGATAAAGTTTTACCTTCTATTGTACAAGGGATTGAAATTGAGTTGTATGGAGATAGTAATATTAATTCATATTATGGGTATTATGAATCTAATTCACTAGATAATATAAAATTTATTGCTATAGATAAAAGTACCAGTGATTATATTACAAATACAAAATATACTGATGTAGATGAATTTGAAAGAAATACAAATTCATATGTAAATATAAGTGTTAATAAAACTAGCAATACTTATATTAAAAAGGTTGGAAATGAAGAAAAAAAATAAATACTAACTACTATAGTAATATTTCTAATATAAACAATAGTATGGAATTATATTTATCTATACCTAAAAAGTTAAATGAACAAGGAAGTTTATATGGAGAATATTATATGTATACAAGAGCAATAAATCTCATTAAAAATTATTTCTTTATAGGATTAGTGTCGTCTATATTATGTATAATATCAGCCGTTGTATGCAAATTGAGAAAGGTAGATATTACAATTAAGGAAAGTAAACTATTAAAATATTATAGCAAAATTCCAGTAGAATTCATAATTGTATTATTAATATTACTTTTTGCTTTTGTTAATGATAATTATACATATTACTATATTGATTTTTTATCTAGTATTTTAATTATAATAGCTAATTTTATATTTATATTTTGTATAGTAATGTTTAAAAGTGAGTTTAAATATTTTGATAAAAAGACTGGCATATTAAAAACTAGTTTTATAATTAAAAATTTAATAAATGCTAAATATATAATAGTTAGTAGCATTAAAGCTAATAATAAAATTAGTATAATAAGAAAAATAGCAATAATAGGTATAGGGTGTATGATTTTAAACTTATTATCTTTATTTTTGGGTATAGGAGTTGTGTCTATAGTAATGACTATAACTATGATTTGTTTTACATCATATATATTAAAAAAACTTAACTATATAAATGAAATAATTGAAGGTTCAGAGAGAATAAAATCTGGTGATTTAAATTATAAAATATCTATCATAGAAGATGATAATTTAAATATATTAGCTGAAAACATAAATAATATTGGACAGGGATTAGAAAACTCAATAGAGGATACATTAAAAAGTGAAAGAATGAAGACTGAGCTTATAACTAATGTATCTCATGATTTAAAAACCCCTTTAACTTCTATAATTAATTACATACAGTTAATAAAAAAGGAAGAAAATATACAGCCGTCCTATATAAACGATTATATAAACGTATTAGATTCGAAATCTAAAAGACTTAATATATTAATTGAAGATTTATTTGAAGCAAGTAAGGCTAGTAGTGGAAATATAGAGCTTAATATGGAAAAGATTGATTTGAAGCAATTACTAATACAAAGTATTGGCGAAATGGAAGAAAAATTATTAGAAACAAGATTAGAGATAAAGCTAAATGCACCTAAAGAGAAGGTATATATATATGCTGATGGAAGACGTATGTTTAGAGTTTTTGAAAATCTTTTATCTAATATAGTAAAGTACTCTTTAGAAAGAACGAGGGTATATATAGATATAAGTGTTAATGATGGAACGGTAAATTTAACAATGAAAAATATATCTTCCTATGAATTAAATTTCGATCCAGTTGAAATAATGGAAAGGTTTAAAAGAGCAGATGAATCTAGAAATACAGAAGGTAGTGGTTTAGGTTTAGCGATAGCAAGGGATTTAGTAAATTTACAAGGTGGTAACTTTAAAATAGAAATAGATGGAGATTTGTTTAAATCTATTTTAGAATTTGATGAAATAAATTAATAATTATAAAAAATGATGTAAGATAGTAAAACTATCTTACATCATTTTTTATTCATTTAATTCGCATAAAAGTGATGAAGAACGATATTGAGAAGGTGTTTGATTTGTAAACTTTTTAAAGATTATACTATAATAAGTTTGATTGTTAAATCCAACCGAAAAAGCCACTTCTAGTAAACTTAAATTTGTATTTCTCAAAAGTTCTTTACTTTTTTCAACTCTAAAATTATTTAAAAAATAAGAAAATGTGTTTCCTGTATACTTTTTAAATAAACTGCAGAAATAACATTTATTTATATCTAACTCTTCACAAATAGAATCTATAGAAATCTCTTCTTTATAATGCATATGTATATATCCTATCGCTTTTCTTATATAAGGACTCATTATAGAAGATGGAGTACTTTGCTTTAATTTATCTTCATAGATACTAAGAATTAAAGTACTTAAATATTGACAACAAGCGATAGGTTTATAAGGAATATCTTTATTTATTAAATTAGTAATAACATTTGTTCTAAAAGGCCCTATAACAAAATATCCAGTTTTTTTATTATATTTAGACATATCAACAATTTTATAATTTATATCATTTTTCAATTTCAAATGAAAATTTGTGAACTCTTCTTCAGAATTATTTATATTTAATTTGATTTCTTCTATAGGATATATCCTATCAAAAAAATCTGTATATCCAACTTTACAGAGATCTTTAAACTCTTCATTTGTTAATCTTATTGGAACATTACAACAATTGTAAAAGTCTGTTAAAATGCTAGTTTCAAAATTCATATATAACTCCTAAAATTTATTTAATACATAAAAAATGTAAAAATACTTAAAAAATATAAATATAATGAAAAATATTTATGTAATTTGTAGTATAATCATATCGTAAATGAAAATCAGTATCATATAATAAATAATACTTTTTATAAAAATAAAAGTCAATACAGAAATAATTAATATATTTGGAGGGAATACATGATATTTAAAAATAAGGCATTAAAAACAACAGCAGCGGCAATTGCTATATTTTCTATGGTAGCTACAGGATCAGTGAACTATGTTCATGCAGATAGTTATATATCAAATGAAGGAATATCAATAGAAAGATCATTAGTTGATGATATATATGATGTAAATTATGATGTTATATATATAAAGGATGGACAAGATAAATCAAATCATATAAAGGCTCATATGCAAGGGGTTAAAGTAAAAGTAGAAAATGGAAAGATATACTTAGTTGTAGAATATAAAGCAAGTTCACACGCAATTATGGATGAACACAAATTTATAGTAGATGGAAAAGAAGTTCAGTATAAAAATGAAGGGTCTTCTTACACTATAGAATTAAATAGTGTTAATTCGAAAGTTGAAGCAAGTATGAAAGTTAACATACCGGGTGTAGCAGCTCATTCTTCAGCAATGGCATTCCAAATAGTACCACAATTTGATGTAAAGCAAGTAATCAAAGATGATACATATCCAGTTAAAAATTCAGTGTCATACATAGGGTCAGGGGATGCAACTATAGGAAATAATATGGCGCGTCAAGTACTTGAAGAAAATTCTACAATAGAAGTAAAAAATGGTGAGATAAAAACTACTCTTACTTTCAGCGAATCAATGTATACATTCTTAGGTGACTTTAAAGTTAAGGTTGATAATGAAAGTGTAGATGTAGAAGTAAATAAAGCAAATAGAACAATAAGCTTTGCAATTCCATCAATAGATTCTAAAGTTGTTGTAAGTGTAAATGTTACTATGATGGGAAGAGAAGTAAGTTTTTCTACTGAATTTGATAAAACAAATATAAAATATGAAGAAATAATTGTATCAAAACCATCAAATGGATCAGAAGATAACTCAGGAACAGGTGGAAACACAGGAGGATCTACAGGATCAGAAGATAACTCAGGAACAGGTGGAAACACAGGAGGATCTACAGGATCAGAAGATAACTCAGGAACAGGTGGAAACACAGGAGGATCTACAGGATCAGAAGATAACTCAGGAACAGGTGGAAACACAGGAGGATCTACAGGATCAGAAGATAACTCAGGAACAAATGGGAATACAGGGGGATCTATAGGATCGGAAACAACTGGAACAATAAAAGATGGTACTTATACTGTTAAGAATACAGTTTCTTATGTAGGAACAGGAAACAGTGAGCTTGGAAATAGTATGGCACGTCAAGTACTTGAAGAAAATTCTAAAATTGAAGTTGTAAATGGAAAAATAAAAGTAACATTAGGATTCACAGAAGCACAATACTCATTCTTAGATAATTTCAGAGTAAGTGTAGATGGGAAAAATGTTTCTTTAGATGTAAATAAACAAAATAGAACAATAAGCTTTGAAATACCATCAATAGATTCAGAAGTATTAGTTAGTGTAAATGTTACAGCTATGGGTAGAGATGTAAGTTTTAAAACTACATTTGATAAAAGTACATTAGTATTTGGTGATAATACTACAAATAATGGAAATTCAACTACTACAAATAATGGTACAACTACAAATACAGATACTAACACTGATGAAACTACAGCAACTGTAAAAAAAGGAAAGTTATATACTATACAAAATACAGTTTCTCACTCTAGTCAAACAGGTAAAGAAATGGCTAGAAAATATTTAAGTTCAACATCTAAAGTAGAAATAGTAGATGGAGAAACATATGTAACATTAACATTTACAGGATCAAGTTATATGAAAAATCATGCTATATATGTAAATGGAAGTAAGGTATCTCACACTGTTGTATCAAAATCAGGAGATAGCATAAGTTTAAGATTTAAAGTATCTGAATTAAGTGACTCTATAAAAGTTGGAATGTATGTAATACCAATGTCTAGAGATATAGAGTTTGGAGTAACATTACTAGAAGATACATTAACATTTGTAAAAGATTTTGATTTAAATGAAGATGGAACTCTTCCTCAAACTGGTTCAGCTTTAGACTCAAGCATGATGATAGGAGCAGGATCTACAATGATTTTAGCTGCAGGCATTTTAGGTAGAAGAAAAAGAAAGTAGGAATTTAAATGAAATCATTTAAAAATATATTACAGGGAAAAATAAGTAAATTAATGTCATTATTGTTAATAGGAATAATGACATTAACTTCAAACTTTGCTTATGCAGATAAAAATGATGAAATAGCAAGTGGTATATACACATTAACTAATGAAACAAAATATTTAGATGGAAATGAAATAGGAGATTCTATGTCAAGATCATATACAGATGAGAATATGACTCTTGAAAAGAGAGATGGAAAGATTTACTATACATTAGGTCTTTCTGGAGCTCAATATATGAATAACCATAGGATTCTTGTTAACGATGAAAGTGTAGAATTTGAAAAAGTAGAAGAGAACTTAGAAGAAGGAACTATAAAGTTAAAATTTGAAGTTACAAATCCTGATGATACTATTCTTATACAAATGTATGTAGATGCTATGGGAAGAGATGTAGAATATCAATTAATACCTAATTTAGATTCATTAGAGTTAGTTGAAGCTTTTGAAGAATCAACGCCTGAAGAAGTTGATTCTTCAAGTGAAGATAAAGAAAGTGAAAATGTCCAAACTCAAGTTAAGGAATCTTCTCAAAATAATTTAAGTAATGTAATTATAATTGGTGTAGTAGTTATTTTAGCAATAACAATAATATTTGTATTATTTAAGAGAAAGAAGTAAATGAAAAGAATATCTAAGATTTTATTTACACTGGGCCTAGTATTAGTATTGGGCTCAGTGTCTTTAAATATATATACAAAATATAAACAAGAAGAAGCTAAAAATAACTTTACACAAAAAATCAATGAAGAAAATAATGAGAATAGTGAAATTAATCTTGGTGACGAAATTGGATTAATTGATATACCTAGTGTTGGAATAAACTCTGTTATAGTAAGTGGCACTAATAAGGAACAAATAAGATACTACGTAGGTCATTTTGAGAATACAGCAATGCCAGGAGAAAATGGGAATTTTTGTATAGCTGGACATAGTAGCACAGTGTACAATAATATATTTAATGATTTAGATAAAATAAAGATTAATGATGAAATAAAAATAACCAGTTTAAAAGGTGAATTTACTTATATAGTAAGCGATATTTTTGAGACAGAGCCTACTAATATGAGTGTTTTAAATCAAGACAATGATTTAAAAGAATTAACGATTGTTACTTGTACTAATCAAGGTAAAGATAGGTTAATAGTAAAAGGAAATTTAAAGAAGTAGGAGACAATCATGAAATTAAAAAAATGTTTGATAAATATATTTGCACTAATGTCAATGATGACAATAATAGGATGCTCAAATGATGATGCTAAAGAAAATAATGTAGCTAAACCAGAAGATAAAACTTACGGTGAAGATTCGATAGTAGTTGCAACATCAGTTGCAGTTACTGAAATATTAGATGAGTTAGGAGTTAAAGTAAGTGGAGTACCAAAAACATCTTATGAATTACCACAAAGTACAAAAGATGCAATTGAAGTTGGAGCTCCAATGAATCCAGATTTAGAAATTATAAAATCTTTAAATCCAGATCTAGTTGTATCAGTAGATACATTAGGTCAAGACTTTATAGATACATTTACTCAAAATAATATACCTAGCGAATTTGTAAACTTAAGTAGTTATGATGGTTTAAAAGAAACTATAAATACTCTAGGAAAGAAGTTTGGTAAGTTAGAAAAGGCTAGCGAGATAATATCACAATTAGAATCAAAAGAAAGTGAATTAGAAGCTAAATTTAATAATAGTGAAAAGCCGAATGTATTAGTTATATTTGGAGCACCTGGTACTATGATGCTTGGAACAAGCAAAAGTTATGTTGGTAATTTAGTAGAATTGGCAGGTGGAAATAATGCATTAGAAAATTCAAGTTCTTCTTTTGTTCAAATTAATAAAGAAGAGTTGCTAAATATAAATCCAGATAAAATTGTAGTAATGACTCATGCAGATCCAGAAACTACAAAGGCTCAAGTTAAAGAAACTTTAGAAAGTGATGCTGCATGGAAAAACTTAGAGGCTGTAAAAAATGGAAATGTATATTATTTAGAAAATGACTACTTTGGCATGAGTGCAAATTTAAAAGTAATTGAAGCTTTGGATATGATGCATGATATACTTTACTAAAGAGAATGAGGTTTTATAGAAATGAAAATAAATTCAAATAAAAAGAAAAGTTTTTTGATACTTCTATCATTAATAGCAGTATTAGGATTATTTTTAGTATCTATTAACTTAGGTAGTATAAAAGTCGAAATAAACGAACTTATAAAAGGGTTACTATATAATACGAATAATCCCAAAATAAATATAATAAAAGATATAAGAATTCCTAGAGTTATTGCAGCTATAATTATAGGATCCAATTTAGCTGTATCAGGAGTACTTTTACAAGCTATAATAAGAAATCCACTCGCAGAGCCTTCAATAGTAGGTATATCATCAGGGGCCTCATTAGTTTCAGTGGTAATATTATTATTTTTACCGAAATTAAATTTTATAAGACCATTATTTGGTTTTTTAGGGGGGCTATTAGCTTGTATGATGGTATTTTCATTGTCATATAAAAAAGGCTTGTCAGCTATAAGAATAGTTTTAGCTGGAGTAGCAGTAAATGCGATGATAACTGCAATTACAAATATAACTATTCAGTTTGGAGCCGGAACTATAAGCAGTATACAAAGTTGGTTAACCGGAAGTTTAGCTAATATAACATGGATAGATATTAAACTTTTATTAGTGTATTCAATTATCGGACATATTGGTGCATTTTTACTTTATAAATCATGTGACTTAATAGCGCTGGGGGAAAAAAATGCAAAGAGCTTAGGACTAAATTATGATTTACATATGTTCTTAATATGTATAGTTGCAGTATTTTTAAGTGCAACAGCAACTTCAATAGGCGGAGTAATAGCATTTGTTGGTTTAGTAGTGCCTCATATATGTAGAATAATTATGGGATCGACTCATAAATACTTAATACCATTTAGTATAACAATGGGAGCAATATTACTTTTAATAGCTGATACAGTTGGAAGAATAGTATTTAGCCCACTAGAAATTCCAGTAGGTGTTGTTATGGCGGTAATAGGTGGTCTTGTATTTTTATGTTTACTTAGAAGGAGTGAAGTATAATGATAATTGGAAATGATATAGAATTTTCTTATGATGAGAATAAAGATTTTATTAAAAATTTAAATATAAATATAGAAAAAGGTAAAATAACTACAATACTAGGTCCAAATGGTAGTGGTAAATCAACACTATTAAGTTTATTATGTGGTATAAATAAAGTTAAAAATGGTGAAATATTAATTGATAATTTAAGTATAAAGAAAATGAAGTATAAAGATATAGCAAAAAAAGTTGCCACTGTACATCAACAAAACTCTGTGCCAAATGATATAACTGTAGAAAACTTAATTAGTTATGGTAGATTACCTCACAAAAAATTTTTTGAAAAAGAAAATAAGAATGACAATGATATAGTTAAATGGGCAATAAATTGTACAGGTTTAGAAAAGTATAGAAATAAACCCGTTATGAGTTTATCAGGTGGAGAAAGACAGAGAGTATTTATATCTATGGCATTAGCTCAGAAACCTGAAGTTTTATTTTTAGATGAGCCTACTACATATTTAGATATATATCACCAAATCGAAATTTTAGAACTTGTAAAGTCTATAAATAAAGATCATGGTATAACTGTAGTTATGGTACTTCATGATATAAATCAAGCTATAAAATACAGCCATAATATCGTTGTAATGAGAAATGGTTGCCTTATAAAAAGTGGCAATGCTAAAAATATAATGGATATAAATCTGTTAAAAGAAGTTTATAAAGTTGATGGTATTATGAATAACTTAGAGAATGAGCAGTATTTCATTCCAACTAAGGTTTGTAATTTATAATAAAAATATAAAAATATTAAAAAAAACTAAATATAATTAAAGTTAATTTTAGATATTCATGTAAAATAATAAGAGTAAATGAAATTGAAAATCAATTACTTGGAGGAAAGATGAGTACAAAAAATAAAATAAAATTAACTTTAGATATAGCAATGGCTATCTTATTTATAACATTTTTTAAGAAAAATCTAATAAGCTTTAAATTCCATACGATGAGTGGATTAGTATTTGGAATATTTATACTTGCGCATATGATTTTAAATAGAAAATGGATAGTAAATATAAGTAAAAGACTATTTGACCGAAAAATAAAATTTAGAACTAAATTCTCATATTTGTTAAGTTTAATATTACTTATATCAATCATAACGATAATACTAAGTGGTGTGTTTATTATGAAGGCAAACACTTATGACAGAGTAATGTTTTGGAAGATGCTTCATTTTGGTGCATCATATTTATCGTTATCTTTAATAGGTATACACATAGGTATTTATTGGAGCTGGGTAATGAATATGTCAAAGAATGTATTTAAAATAAAAAAAGATACCAAAGTTACAAAGTTAATATCAACTTTAGTAGTTCTAATTATATTAGCGCTTGGATCTTATACTATTTATAGCCAAAAATACTTTACAAAAACTTACTCATGTTTAGAATATGTAGTACAACATATAAAACCACAGGATATAGATGGTGGAAATTCATATTATGGCGAACATGAGAAACCATCATTTATAAATGTAGCAAGCACATATGGATCAATATTATCAGTATTTTCAATTGCAACATACTATTGTGATAAGACTTTAAAGAAAAATAAAAAACATGTCTTAAAAATAAGCAAAGACATAGCTTAACTCATAAAATAATATATTATATAAAAAAACTGTTAATAAAATTTTATTAACAGTTTTTTTGTATAAAAATATATAATTATTACTTTATTGGTAAAGAGCTAATTAAAAGAGTTATATATTTATAAGCTCTTTCTTGTAAATTAAATTCACCATTACTTATGCACCATTCATGAAGTAAGCCTCTAGCAGCTGAAATTAAGTAAATATACATTTCATCTGCAGAAAGTTCTGTAGATAGTTCTCCTTTTTGTTGACCATCTAATATTATATGTTTAAGGATTTCGCCTAATTTTCCACTTCTATATTTATTCCAATCAGAGAATACAATTTTTAAGCCATCAACACCAAAATCTTCGTTATATTTAATATAATTTAAGAAAAAAACTTTTATTTTTGTAAGAGTATCTTTAGACTCTAATTCATAATTTATATTATTAGCAACCTCATTTTGATTACTTTCATAAGATGATACAAATAAATCACTTTTTGAAGGGAAATATAGATAAAATGTTCCTGTAGCAACACCACTTGCAGTACAAATATCTCTAACGCTTACATTTTCATATCCGTTTTCTCTGATAAGTTTCTTAGCACAAAATTGTATTTTGTTTTTTGTTTCTATAGCCTGGAGTTGTCTTTTTGTTAAGTTTTTTTTCATTTTTAAACTCTCCTATATTAAATTATGTAAATAATTTATTTATTTAATTATACAACTATAAAAAAATCATGTAAATACATAGAACTTAATAAAAATTTTATATTTAATATTGATAATAAGGTAAAAAATAGTTATAATGAACATGTTCAGTGAATGAGTTCATTATAACTATATATATATATAATGGTCTTAAATTAAAAATAAAGGATGTGAGTTAATGGATAGTAAGTTAAAAATAACTGAAACTGCTTTAAGAGACGGACATCAATCTTTAATGGCAACTAGGTTAAAAACAGATGAAATGATACCTATTTTAGAAACGATGGATAAAGTAGGATACTACTCAATGGAAGTTTGGGGTGGAGCAACATTTGACTCTTGTATAAGATTCTTAAATGAAGATCCATGGGAAAGATTAAGACTTATAAGAAAGCATGTTAAAAATACAAAGTTACAAATGCTACTTAGAGGACAAAATCTTTTAGGTTATAGAAACTACGCTGATGATACAGTAGAAAAATTTATAGAATTATCTATAAAAAATGGAATTGATATAATAAGAGTATTCGATGCATTAAATGATGTTAGAAACTTAGAAGCATCAATGAAAGCCATAAAGAAATATAATGGACACTGTCAATGTGCAATATCTTATACAACAAGTCCAGTACATACTACTGAGTACTATGTTGAATTAGTTAAAACTATGGAAAATATGGGTGCTGATTCTATATGTATAAAAGATATGGCAGGGGTACTTACACCATACAATGCATATGACTTAATAAAGAAATTAAAAGAAGTAACTGATTTGCCTTTAGAGCTACATACTCATTGTACAGGTGGTATAGCTGAAATGTTATATATGAAAGCTGTTGAGGCAGGTATAGATATAATCGATACAGCAATATCTCCATTATCTGGTGGTACTTCTCAGCCTCCAACTGAATCTTTAGCAATAGCTTTTGCTGAAATGGATAGAAATCCAGAATTAAATATGGAAGCTTTACTTGAAGTTGCAGAGTACTTTAAGCCAATAAGAGATAAGTATATGGCCGAAGGCGTACTTGATGCAAAGGTTTTACTAACAGATCCTCAAACATTAAAGTACCAAGTTCCGGGAGGAATGTTATCTAACCTTTTATCTCAAATGAAGCAACAAAATGCTGAAGATAAATATGAAGATGTACTTAACGAAGTACCAAGAGTTAGAAAAGACTTAGGATACCCACCACTTGTAACACCTTTAAGTCAAATGGTTGGAACACAAGCTTTATTCAATGTTTTAACAGGAGAAAGATATAAGTTAGTTCCAAAAGAAATAAAAGACTATGTAAAAGGATTATATGGTAAGGCTCCTGCATCAATAGATGAAGAAATTAAAAAGAAAATAATTGGAGATGATGAAGTAATAACTGTAAGACCTGCTGATTTAATAGCTCCTGAATTTGAAGCTATGAAAAAAGAAGCTGGTGAATTAGCTAAGACTGATGAAGATGTATTAGCTTATGCATTATTCCCTCAAGTAGCTCCAAAGTTCTTAGAATCTAAGTACAATGAATGTGCTACAACTGAAGAAGTTGATGAAAATGCTATACAATATATAACAGTAACTATGTAGAGAATAGGTGGTAAATATGAATATAACATTTATGGATGGTATATCTATCACAATATCAAGTATGACAATCGTTCTTTTAACTTTAGCTTTAATAGCTGTAGTACTTAGCTCATTTAAAGTTTTATTTAAAGAAAATAAAAAAGAAGAAGTTAAACCGGTTACTACAAATACAGTGATAGATGATAATGACGAAGAAGAAAGATTAGTAGCTTGCTTAACAGCATCTATAATGGCTGGAAATGGAAAGTTAAATCCAAACCTTCATATAAGAAGTATAAAAAGAGTAAAGTAATAATTAACTTACACTAACATGATTATAAAAAATATAAAAAATTAAAATCGAAATTATAAAATTATTTTTATGAAATGAAAGGGAGATTAAAATGAGTATAAAAGCTTATAACATAACATTAAACGGAAAAGTATATCAAGTTGAAGTAGAAGAAGTACAGCCAGGACAAAAGCCAGTTCAAACTGCTGCTCCAGCTCCTAAAGCAGCTCCAGTTTCAAATGGTGCTGGTGAAGATATAACTGCTCCAATGCCAGGAAGCATGTTCAACATATTAGTTAAAGAAGGACAAGCAGTTAAAAAAGGTGACGTAGTAGCTATACTTGAGGCAATGAAAATGGAAAATGAAATAATAGCTCCAGTTGATGGAACTATATCAACTATACATGTTGAAAAAGGACAAAACGTAAATCTTGGAGATGTAATATTAAAAATAGCATAGTATTAAAAAGCTAGAGGAGGAAGATGACATGGGTCAAATGTTAATGGATTTCGTAATGGAATCAGGGTTCGCACAAATGAACATTAAACAAGTAATAGTCATAGCTTTAGCATGCTTTTTCTTATACTTAGCTATTAGCAAAGGTTATGAACCATACTTACTTATACCAATAGCAACTGGTATGTTACTTGCAAATATGCCAGGTGTTGATTTAATGAAAGCTGCACATGATGGTGATAAAGGTGGATTATTCTACTATCTATATCAAGGTGTTAAACTTGGTATTTATCCACCACTTATATTCTTATGTATCGGAGCTGGAACAGATTTCGGTCCAATGATAGCTAATCCTAAGACAATGTTACTTGGAGGAGCTGCACAATTTGGTGTATTCTTTGCATTCTTAGGAGCGATAGCTCTTGGATTTACAGGACCACAAGCAGCATCTATAGGTATAATAGGTGGTGCAGATGGACCAACAGCTATACAATTAACTGGTGCGCTAGCTCCAGAATTATTAGGTACAATAGCGCTAGCTGCTTATTCTTATATGGCACTAGTACCAGTTATACAACCACCAATAATAAAAGCTTTAACTACTAAGGAAGAAAGAGCTATAAAAATGGAACAAACTAGAGTTGTTACTAAAAAAGAAAAGATAATATTCCCAATAGTAGTTATGATAATAGTTATAGGATTATTACCAACAGCAGCACCACTTGTAGGTATGTTAATGTTTGGTAACTTAATAAAAGAATCAGGATTAGTTCCTAAATTAGTAGAAACTGCTCAAAGTTCTTTAATGTATATAGTAACTATATTACTTGGATTATCAGTTGGAGCAACAACTAATGCAGATACATTATTAAGTGCTCAAACTTTAGGTATAATAGCAATGGGACTTGCTGCATTCTCAGTAGGTACAGCAGCAGGAGTTTTAGGCGGAAAGTTAATGTGTAAATTAACTAAAGGAAAAGTTAACCCAATGATAGGTGCAGCAGGAGTTTCAGCAGTACCAATGGCATCAAGAGTTGTTCAAAAGGTTGGGCAAGAAGAAAATCCTTCAAACTTCTTATTAATGCATGCTATGAGTCCAAATGTAGCAGGTGTTATAGGCTCTGCGGTAGCAGCTGGTATATTACTTAAGTTCTTTGCTTAATAATTAAATACTACAAAAAGGTAATTGATTTTATATAATAAATTATTATAAAATCAATTACCTTTTATTTTATATAATTACATTTCCATAGTCTTACTTTCTTTAATACTTGATTTTTTATCTAAATGAGTCATATATAATTTAGTTTCAGACACAACCACTGGAGACAAGAAAAGTAGTGCAATCAAGTTTGGCAAAGCCATTAATCCATTAGCAATATCAGCTATAATCCAAACTACTTCTAATCTTAAAAATGCTCCAAGTAAAACCATTAAAACAAATAAAGTTCTATATCCATTTATTCCTTTTACACCAAATAAAAATTCGAAACACCTTTCACCATAATAGCTCCAACCAAGTATTGTAGTAAAGGCAAATAAACTTAAACTAAGAGTTAAGAATAAAGGGCCAATTGTAGGTAAAATACTTTTAAAGGCAGCTTGAGTCATTAATGCACCGTTAAAATCAGATTTCCAAACACCTGATAATATGAGGGCTAAACCTGTAAGTGTACAAATGATTAAGCTATCTATAAAAGTACCCGTCATGGAGATAAGTCCTTGTTCAGCAGGCCATTCTGTTTTAGCAGCAGCTGCAGATATTGGAGCACTACCAAGACCTGATTCATTAGAAAATACACCTCTAGCAATACCATTTCTAATTGCCATAGATACAGTTGCACCTAAAAAACCACAAAATGCAGCTGTGGTATTAAATGCACCTTTTATTATTAAAGAAAATGCTATTGGTATTTCTTTAATATAAGTTCCTAATATCAATAAGCATAGCACTATATAAGCTATAGACATAAAAGGAACTACTTTAGTAGCAACTTTAGAAATACTTTGAAGTCCTCCAAATACTACCAATGAAACTAAAACAGCAAGCACTATGCCTGTTACTTTAGGGTTAATACCCAAACTTCCTTTTATAGCATCTGTAATAGCATTAACTTGTGTGAATGTACCTATACCAAGTAAAGCTACTAATATACCACTAAAAGCGAAAAACATAGCTAGAGGTTTATATTTTTTACCCATACCATTTAAGATATAGTACATAGGTCCTCCAGAAATTTGACCGTTTTTATCTTTAGTTCTATATTTTATTGCTAGAACACCTTCAGCATACTTAGTAGCCATACCGAAGAATGCAGCAACCCACATCCAAAATAGTGCACCAGGTCCACCAGCCTTTACTGCTGTAGCAACACCAACAATATTACCTGTACCAACAGTAGCTGCAAGTGCAGTGCATAGTGCACCGAAACTTGAAATATCGCCACTACCATCATTTTCAGCAAAAAAGATTAGTTTTAAAGCTTTAGGTAATTTGGTAATTTGTAAAAAATTTAATTTAAAAGTAAAAAATATACCAGTACCTACTAAAAGAATAAGTAAAGGTGGCCCCCATATAAATGAGTCAATATTGTTTAATAGATCAATTAAATTCATAAAAACATTCCTCCATAATATTATTTTATGCTTTACAAAATCAATGAGGTTTTAAATGAACTAATTGACAGGAATTTAATATAAAATATTAATAATTTTAATGCAATAAAAAAAGCTAAATCTATATGACTTAGCTCTGGATATGCATGGAAACTATAATTTTAGTTATTATATATAAATTAAAATTATAAATAATACTTAGTTAAACTAAAGTAATTATAATAATTTATAGATACTAACATAAATAATAGTATAATCCCTGTCCTTTTGCCTGAGAGATTGAGCATAAGCCTTGCCCCTTCGGCGCCCTTTAATGGGTCTCTCCAGAGTTTCCTAAGCTTTACAGTCCTACTTATAAAAGTTCCTGAGAGTGTTACTCCTTCGGCGTATCTAAACGATAACTCTTCTATAAAGCTTCAACGGATATTGATTTGTTATAGCACTTATTTATTAGTAATCGTATACAATATTTAGAAATATGTCAATAAGATTAATAAAAATTAAATATAGGGAAAGTGAAACAAGGTATGAAAGATCAAAAATTTTAAATATAAAACATTTTTTCTTGATAAGGTAAAACAGGTATAGTAACATATTTTCATAGATAGAATATAAAAAATAATAATCTAAGGAGAGAGAAAAAATGGGCTTTCGTAGCAAAATAAAAGAGGCAAAACGAATTGTAGTAAAGGTTGGGACATCGACTCTTACATACGATAATGGAAATATTAATTTAAATAGAATTGAGAAATTAACAAGAGTATTATCAGATATAGTTAATTCAGGGAAAGAAGTGACTCTTGTAAGTTCTGGTGCTATAGGTGTTGGAGTAAGTAAACTAAATTTAAAAGAAAAGCCCAAAGATATAAGAGAAAAGCAAGCATTATCTGCAGTTGGACAATGTGAATTAATGCATATATATAGTAAATTTTTTGGAGAATATAGCCACACAGTAGGTCAAGTATTGTTAACAAGAGATGTTATAGAAGATGATCGAATTAAAAATAATGTTTGCAATACTTTCGATATACTTTTAGAAAAAAAAATAATACCTATAGTTAATGAAAATGATACTATATCTATAGATGAAATAGAAAATATAGTTAATTTTGGAGATAACGATAACCTATCAGCTATAGTATCTTTATTAATAAATGCAGATTTATTGATAATATTATCAGACATAGATGGATTTTATGATAGTGATCCAAGACACAATAATAATGCAAAATTAATTAGCGAAATAGAAGAAATAACAGAGGAGCTAGAGGCATGTGCAGGTGGAGCTGGAAGTGATTTAGGAACTGGCGGAATGGCTACTAAATTGATAGCTGCTAAAAAATCCACGGAACAAGGTATAGATATGATTCTAGCCAATGGTAAAGATCCAGAAATAATTTTAGATATCTTAAATGGAAAAGAGATAGGAACTTTATTTGTGGGAAAAAGAAAATAAATTTAGGGGGAAAAATATGAGTAATTTATTAGTCATAGGTAAAAGTGCAAAAGATGCATCTTATGAATTAGGAGTTTTATCAACAAAAGAAAAAGATAATGCTCTTACTTTAATGTCAGAAGAGCTTATAAATAGTAAATCAGAAATATTAGATGCTAATCGTAAAGATATAGAAAATGCGAAAAACAAAGGAATATCAGAATCACTACTAGACAGGTTAGTTTTAAGTGATGAAAGAATAAATGAAATGGCAAAAGGTCTTAAGGAGATAGTAAATTTACAAGATCCAGTTGGGGAAGTT
The DNA here is from genome assembly GCA_900604495.1 of Desulfovibrio sp. Marseille-P6017. The sequence continues at coordinate 31,331 of UWOR01000002.1, forward strand.
GCATCTATGTGGCAAAGACCTAATGGTATTCAAATTGGTCAAAAAAGAGTTCCAATAGGAGTTATAGGTATAATTTATGAATCTAGACCGAATGTAACGTGTGATGCAGCAGGTCTTTGTTTAAAGACAGGAAATGCATCTATATTAAGAGGAGGAAGTGATGCTATAAATTCTAATAAAGCGATAGTAAAAGCTTTAAAAAAGGGAATAGAAAGAGCAGGGCTTCCAACAAACTCAATACAACTTATAGAAGATACATCTAGAAGTGTTGCAACAGAGATGATGAGGCTAAATGAATTTATAGATGTATTAATACCTAGAGGCGGAGCAGGACTTATACAATCTGTAGTAAAGAATGCTACAGTACCGGTAATAGAAACTGGAACAGGTAATTGTCATATATATGTAGATGAAACAGCAGATTTTGATATGGCTAAAAATATTATAATAAATGCTAAAACATCTAGACCAGGCGTATGTAATGCAGCAGAAAAATTATTAGTAAATGAAAAGATAGCAAAAGAGTTTTTGCCAATGATAGTAAAAGAGCTTAGAGAAAAAAATGTATTAGTAAAAGGTGATGAAATATCAAAATCTATAGTTAACGATATAGATTTTGTCAATGATGAGTGGAATATAGAATATTTAGACTATATAATAGCTATAAAGGTTGTAAAAAATCTAGATGAAGCAATATCTCATATAAATAAATATGGAACAGGACATTCAGAATGTATAGTTACAGAAAGCTACAAAAACTCTCAAAAATTCTTACAAAGAGTAGATGCAGCAGCAGTTTATGTAAATGCATCAACTAGATTTACAGATGGATCAGAGTTTGGATTTGGAGCAGAGATAGGAATAAGCACACAGAAATTACATGCTAGAGGACCAATGGGATTAAAAGAATTAACTACTATAAAATACATTATTTATGGTAATGGTCAAGTTAGATAAAAAATAGGCTTGCTCAAATAAATTTTGAGTAAGCCTATTTTTTAATTATTTTCAACTAATTCAACTGTTAATTGACTTTCTTTTTTTGCTTCATCAATTTTACTTATATACTTTTGAGATATTTTAGTTAATATAAATGCTACAAATAAACATGAAATAATTTTATCAACCATGTTACTTACTAATCTAGGTATAAAAACGCCACTAAAAATTATTTCGTTTGATCTAGATAATATAGCTAATAATAGACTAGATCCATTACTATTAAGTTCTCCAAATAGATATAAAGAAATTGGAGTACTAATTAAAGGACATATTATAGACAGTATAACCCCAACAATAGAAGCTTCTTTATAAGAAAAGCCTTTCTTATTAGAAATAAATCCAACTATTAAGCCTAAGGCAATGTTAGCAAGAATATATGAGTATGTAAGAGGATTTGAGACAAAACCTAATATAATATTTGATAATCCACCAATAAGAGCACCTAAAATTGGACCTAATGTTACTGCACCGAATATTGTGCCTACAGTATCTAAAAATAATAACGGAATATTTAAAACTTGTACAAATAATCCTAAGATAATATTAATAAAAATACAAAATATAAATGTAATAGACTTATTTTTCATATAACCACCCCTTTAGGATAAAGTGTAGATTAAAGAGAATAATAACTGAAATTGCAATTTTTTATACTAAGATATATAACCATCAGTATTTATTATGGATAGTTATTTTAAGGATAAATATATATATATATTTGGAATTAAAAGTAATAATATGTAGAAATATAACAGATATTAATTTATATATTTTTTTACTAGATGACTTATTTATACTAAACATATGAACATAGTAATGGTAGAATAATAAAGAAAGTCAAAAATGTATATTAGATTTAAGTTTTGATAGATTTTAGCGATGAAAATAGAAAGGAATACCTTATGAGAAAAATATTAGTTTTAGCAGAAAAACCTTCAGTAGGTAGAGATATAGCTAGAGTATTAGGTTGTAAAAATGACAAGAATGGATATATAGAAGGTCCTAAATATATAGTTACATGGGCTTTAGGACATCTAGTAACCTTAGCAGACCCAGAGAGTTATGATGAAAAATATAGAAATTGGAATATAGAGGATCTACCAATACTTCCAAAATATTTAAAAACTGTTGTAATAAAAAAAACTAGTAAACAATTTAATGTAGTAAAATCACAAATGAATAGAGATGATGTAAATGAAATTGTAATTGCAACTGATGCAGGAAGGGAAGGAGAGCTTGTTGCAAGATGGATAATAGATAAAGTTAAAACAAGTAAGCCATTAAAAAGACTTTGGATATCATCTAATACTGACAAGGCTATTAAAGATGGTTTCAACAAGTTAAAAGATGGAAAAGAATATGATAATTTATATTATTCAGCAATAGCAAGGTCAGAGGCTGACTGGGTAGTTGGTATAAATGCAACTAGAGCTTTAACAACTAAGTACAATGCTCAACTTTCTTGTGGTAGAGTACAAACTCCAACATTAGGTATGATATTAAAAAGAGAAGACGAAATAAGAAAATTTAAACCTAAAGATTATTATGGTATAGAAGTTAATACTATTAAAGGGAATAGTAAATTAAAATTTATATGGCAAGATAATAAAAATAAAAGTGAATCAACATTTAGTGAAAATAAAATAAACTCTATTATTGAAAAGATAAATGACAATAAATTAAAACTAATTGAAGTAAGTGAAAGCACGAAGAAGAAATATTCTCCTCAGCTATACGATTTAACTGAATTACAAAGAGATGCAAATAGAATATTTGGTTATTCAGCTAAAGAAACATTATCTATAATGCAAAAGCTATATGAACACCATAAAATACTTACTTATCCAAGAACAGATTCTAGGTATTTAACTGAAGATATAGTAGATACCTTAAAAGATAGAATAAAAGCGGTAAATGTAAGTGACTATACTAGAATTTGTACAAAATTATTAAAATCTAAATTAATAGGAAATAAATCATTTGTAGATGATTCTAAGGTAAGTGATCACCACGCAATAATACCAACAGAAGAAAGAGTATTTTTAGGCGATTTAAGTGATAAGGAAAGAAAGATTTATGATTTAGTAGTAAAGAGATTTTTAAGTGTATTATGTCCTCCATATGAATATGTTCAAACGATAGCTATAGGTGAAATAGAAGGTGAACAGTTTTCGTTAAAAGGAAATAAAATAATTAACTTAGGGTGGAAAGAAAACTATAAAGATATAGATGATGAAGAGGATTATGATAGTATACCTGATTTAAAGAAAGGCGATATATTAGATATAAGTAGGATCAATAAAACTAGTGGAAAAACTAATCCTCCATCATATCTAAATGAAGGTACACTTCTTACATCTATGGAAAAGAATAACTTAGGTACAGTGGCAACTAGAGCAGATATAATAGAAAAATTATTTAATTCATTTTTAGTAGAGAAAAAAGGAAAAGAGATACACATAACATCTAAAGGAAGACAATTGTTAGACTTAGTCCCAAGTGATTTAAAAACACCAGAACTTACAGCAAAATGGGAATGTAAGCTAAATCACATTTCGAAAGGAAAACTAAGTAAAGATGTATTTTTAAAGGAAATAAATAATTATTCTAAAGATATTGTTAAAGAAATAAAAAATAGTGATAATAAATTTAAGCATGATAATTTAACGAGAAATAAGTGTCCAGAATGTGGTAAATATATGCTTGAGGTAAATGGAAAGAAAGGGAAAATACTAGTTTGTGAAGATAGAGAATGTAATACTAGAAAGACTATTTCACAAGTTACTAATTCTAGATGCCCAAATTGCCATAAAAAGTTAGAATTAAAAGGTGAAGGTGACGGAAGAATTTTTGTTTGTAAATGTGGATATAGAGAAAAGTTATCAGCATTTAATAAGCGTAAAAAAGAAGAAAAAAACAAAGCATCTAAAAAAGATATAAAAAAGTATTTAAAAAATCAAAATAAAAATGATGAAGCTTTTAATAACCCATTTGCAGAAGCTCTTTTAAAATTAAAAAAATAATATAAAATATGGTATATGGAAATTAAAGCATCAATTTCTATATACCATATTTTTTATGCGTAATTATGCTATACTTTTTATAGGAATTATAAGTAAGGAGGTACTTATATATAATAAATTTATGGGGATATTAAACGATATGAAAACTCAAATTATTACGTATAATACTTTAGAAGATGAAGTAATTAAAGATGATTTAAGCATGCTCATCAAATCCTTTACTAAATTATGTTAAAGAGGTATTGTAATGAAAAATAAAAAAATCATAAAGTGTTTTTTAATTGTTATTTATAGTATATATTTAGCTTCTTCGGTTTACTTTTTTAAAGAGAATGAAATGCAAAAAATAATCACAATAGGGCTTTGTATAATAGGTACCATAGCATTAAGTATAATAAATATAAAATATAATAAGCTTTTAGATAATGGTATATTTGTGAATTTAACGTTTTTTATTTTTATATCTGTATTACTTGGAACTTGTTTTAAATTCTACAATATAAATCATTATGATGATTTTTTACACTTATATTCAGGAATAATTACATGTAATATAGCATATTTAATTATTAAGTATTTTAATAATAGTGAAAATATAAATAATATGAATATAATTTTTATAATTACTTTTTTATTTATGTTTGTAATGGGAATTGCAAGTATGTGGGAAATATTAGAATTTACTATAGATAGTTTATTCGGAATGCATACACAAATTGGTGGATTAAAAGATACTATGATTGATATGATTGATGCACTTATAGGTTCTATAATATCTATACCATATTTCACCTTAAAATTAAAAAATAAGAATATCTCAAATTAATTTGAGATATTCTTATTTTTATTTATAAATATTATGATGTAAACTCAATTTCATCATTTAAAGTTCCTTGTATATATGCATCTATAGATTGAGAAATTCTCTTAGCGGCAACTACAGCTTCTATAACTGTACTTGCACCATGGGCAACATCTCCACATGCAAATACACCTTCTCTTGTTGTTTGTCCAAATTCATTAGTATGTAAAAGACCTCCTCTTTTTACATCTAATCCTTTATTATTAACTACTATATTATTTTTAGCTTCTTGACTAACTGCAATTAAAATAGAATCACACTCAACTAATTTTTCACTATTTTCGATAGTAATAAGTGAAGTAGAACCATCCTCATTAGTTACTTTTTTTGTATCAGCAAGTATTATACCTTCATCTACTATTTCAACAGGTGATTTAAAAGTATCAAATAAAACACCTTCATTTTTAGCATCATTAATTTCATGCTTAGTAGCAGTCATATCTTCAAAATCACGTCTATATGTTATATATACTTCTTTAGCTCCATAGTGCTTTGCACTTCTAGCTGCATCCATAGCAACATTACCAGCACCTATTATTACAACTTTTTCACCTAAGTCATAAAGGTGAGGACTCTTTAAATAGTTTATGGCATAATGACAATGACCAAAAGTTTCACCCTTAATATTCAATCTTTTTGGATTCCAAACACCTGTACCTATAAATATAGCTTTATATCCATCTTCAAAAAGCTTATCTAAAGTTACAACAGGTCCAACTAAAGAATTTATTTTTATCTTTATACCATATTCTTTTAATCTTGTACCAAGTAAATTAATTATATTTTCAGGCAGTCTAAAACTTGGTATACCATAAGTTAATACTCCGCCTATTTTTTCATTTTTCTCAAAAATAGTAACATCATATCCCTTTTTAGCTAAATCAAAAGCAACTGTTATTCCAGCTGGACCAGAACCAACTATAGCTACTTTTAAATTATTAGACTCGGGTTTTGTAATTTTCATATTTTTTAAATATTCAAATGAAATTTCTTTTTCTATATCATAAAAATGCACAGGTTCACCTTTTATACCTCTTATGCAGTTACCACTACATTGATTCTCGTGTGGGCATACAATTGCACATATAGAAGATAAGGGATTATTTTCAAAAAGTATTTTACCCGCTTCTTCGAAATTATTTTCTTTAAAAAGTTTTATTATTTCTGGAATTGGAGTATTAATTGGACAATTTTTTTGACATCTAGCGTTTTTACATAAAAGACAATTATTTGCTTCATTTAAAAGATTATTCATAATATCCCCCTTGTAGTATTAATTTTATTATTTAGATTATATTATATCAAAAAAGTAAAGTGAAATTTAATTTATATTTTAACAAAGATAAAAGATAAATGTATATTTTGTTTTTTAACTACTATAGTTTACTAAATATGTATATTTTAGTAATATTATATATGATATTGTAAAAAAAGATAAATAGTACTGCTTAGGAGGAATCATAATTGTTTAAAAAGCTTTTTAGTTTAATTAATAAGAAAAAACAAACAGAAAATTTAAAAGAGGTTAGCAATAATATAGAAGTTGTTAATGCAGAAAATGAAGTTTCTATAGCTGAAATTAATGAAGAAAAATTAGAAACAGACAAATTACTTAAAGTAAAAATTAATGAAGATAGTAAAAAAGACGCAGAAGAAATTATATCGAAAGAAGAAATGGATAATGTAAAGAAATTCTTACAAGAAAATGAGGAATATATAAAAAATATTAAAATAAATAGAGGTCGAGGAATAAGGGCTATAGATTTATATAGTGAAGAAGTATTAGAGTTTAATACATACAAGGAGTGTAGCAGAAAATTAAAAGTACCACTGTCATACATAAAGGAAAATTTAAAATATGGACATACAGATTATATGGGAAGTGCAATTAATTATCTAAAAGAATCTCTTGGAGAATCAATGGAAGATGAAAGCGAGTATTTAAATAGCAATAAAACTCCAATTGAATTATTTAATTATTTAAATGATAAAATATTTTCAAATAAAATTTCTGAAGAAAAAAGAGAAGAAATTCTATCAAGTGATAAAATTGAACCGTTGAAGATGCATTATAAATTTGAGTGTATAGATAAAGAATACGATGATTACTTTACAAAGTATGGGACTATAATTAAAAGAGGTGGAAATAAAAAAATTGAGTTAGTGAATCAAAAAGGAGAAGTAATTGAAGTATTTAAGTCTTTAGTAAGTTGTTGTGATTACTTAAATAAAGATAAAAATGAAATTACTTATAAATTAAAACATGGATATAACAAAGTTGGTAGATATGAAATAAGATATAGTTTAAGGAATATATAATTCATAATAAATTCATCTTACTTTCATTTAGTATTCACACTTTCTGATAATAAATAATGTAATATAAATATAGAATAAATTTTTAGGAGGAACTTATGTCAGAAGATAAGGGTGTAAGAGAAAATAAAGAAGATTTAGTAGTTGAATCTACTGACTCTATAAATTATATAGACAAAACTAATAAGAAAAAGAAAAGATTAAAAAAAGTAAATATAAAAAAAGATATAGTTAAAAAAGTAATATCATTTACTCTAGTAGGTGTTATTTGCTTAGTAATAGGATTTACATATGGTAAAAGTGTAGGTAGAGGTTTACCAGCCACTTCAAAGACGTACAGTAAAGGTAAGGTATATGCTACAGTTGGAGATACCTCTATTACAGGTAAACAGCTACAATCAATGATGGATCCATACTTCTATTTACAAGGAAATACCAAGTTAAGTGATGAAGAGATAGAATCATATGAATATAGTATGTTAGATTATATGACTACTGTAGAAGCTATGTATAAAGAGGCAATAGCAAATGATGTTAGTATTACAGATGATGAGGTAGATTCTGAATATGAAAGTACAATGAGTTCAATAGAGTATCAGTTTGGAATGACAGAAGATGAGTATTTAAAAGAATTTAATATGACTGAGAAGTCTCTTAAAGAAGAATTAAAAAAAGAATTAATTGCTATAAAATACTTAGAAGAATCAACAGAGGTAACTGAAGAAGAAGCTCAAAATTATTATGATAAAAATAAAGATGAATTTTTAGAGGTTAAAGCATCACATATATTAATAAAAACAACTGATGATGATGGAAATGAATTAAGTGATGAAGAAAAAGAAAAGGCCAAATTAAAAGCTGAAGAAATATTAAAAAAGGCAAAAGATGGAGAAGATTTTGCTTCTTTAGCTAAGGAATACTCAGAAGACAGTAGTGCAACAGATGGTGGAGACTTAGGATTTTTTAAATCTGGTGATATGGTAGAAGAGTTTGAAAAAGCAGCATTTTCTTTAGGAAATGGTCAAATTTATGATGAGGTTGTAGAAACTGATTATGGATATCATATAATTATAAAGACTGATGAACAATATTCTTCATTTGATGATGAAAAAGAGTCTTTAATAAGTGAATTATCTTATAATAAACAAAATACATTAATAGACGATGTACTAGAAAAATATGAGGTAGAAATAAAAGAATAATTTTAAAAAAATAAGGTGACTTAATATATTAGTTACCTTATTTTTATTATACGATTATAAAAAATGTATAAGTTTATGATATTATAAAATGTATAAAGGGAGATGAGATTGTGATTAAAAAAAAGAGCGATTTATTCATTGAGGATGGAAACTTAAGAAATGGAAAAGGTAATGTAAAAAGGGAGCATATAATTAAGGGAGATGAATTTAAGGGAAAAGGAAAACTTTTTGCTAAAATTACAATACCAAAAGGTAATTCTATAGGGATGCATGATCATACTGAAGATTTTGAAGTATATTATATTTTAAGAGGAACAGGGCAAGTCTTAGATAATGGTGATCTTATTCAAGTTAATGAAGGTGATGTAATATATACTGCAGATGGAAATGAACATTATATAGAAAACATAGGAAACGAGGATTTAGAGTTAATAGCATTAGTTTTATATGAATAAATAAATGCTCTGGTATTCCAGAGCATTATTTAAATAGATTTGCCTAAGGGAAGTTAAGACTAATTAGTTAGATAGAGGCTAGAACACTTATTATATTTATATCAATATAAACAATGATAAATTTATATAATATAAAAAAACTATGGTGGGTGATGTCATATTTATATGGTTATCATGATATAGTAAAATATAGTACTGCTTATAACCTTAGGCAATTCTAGTAATATTATTTTAACCAAAATCTACTTTATTTATTATATTTTAAATTTAGTTATTATAGATTCTAGTTCATCATTATCCTCATCTATCCAAGTATAAAAATCTTTTTTCTTGTTATTAACAGCGGTTCCTATTTCAAATAATAATTTTGGCAAATCTGTAGCTTTGAAATCACCTATAAATCTACCCAGTCTAGTTTTACCTAATTTGAAATCGCCATCAACAAACACTCCAAAAGCATCTACTAATTGTCCATCGGATTTTTTCTTTTTACCAGTTAATCCAATGGCTCCTATTTGGTGCACACCGCATGAATTCATACAACCTGATATATATATTCTAGGAATAGCATTTAGTATATCGTCATTTCCATTATCTTTAAAAAATGATATTATATCTTGTAACATTTGTTGGCTATTTTGAATTCCAATTTGACAAATTGGAACGCCTATACAAGCTACACTTTTTTCTATGCTAGTATTCCCACTTATATTAGTAGTTATCTCAAGGATTTTTTTTGCTTCATTTCCATCAAGATTTATAATATATAAGCCTTCTGTCATTGCTAATCTAATCATAGGGTTTTTACATTTATCCAATTCATATAACAAAGATTTCAAATCTCTAAGAGATAAAAGACCTCCAATAGGGTGGATATAAACAGCATATCTTCCTTGTTGTTTTTGTTTTATTAATCTAGTGTTGAAAATATCTAATTCAGTGCCACCTTCATCATATTTTATTGGTTCAGGATTAAGATCGAGGCCACCTTTTTCTTTTTCTTTAGCAACATATTCTTTGAAAATTTTTAAAAATTCATCTTCTCCTAGATTGCTAACCATATATCTTACTCTTGCTCTACTATGATTTTTATAGTCTCCATGATCCATAAACATTTTAGTAAGACCTTCAACATAATAAAGTGCATCTGATGGTTTAATTAATTCATCTAATTGTAGAGAAACCGATGGATTTTGTCCTAACCCACCACCAACAAATACTTTAAAATATGGTTGATTATCTTTTATTGTAGCTATAAATCCTAAGTCTTGTACTGTACAGTGAGCAGTATCACTTTCGCAATTAGAGTATGAAACTTTTAATTTTCTAGGTAAATGATAAGTTGTAATTTTATTTATAAAATGATTATCTGTAGCTATAGAGTAAGGCGCTACATCAAAAGCTTCATTCTTATCAACTCCAGACAAAGGAGATAAACCAACATTTCTAGGGAAATTACCTCCACCACCTCTAGTAAATATATTATTATTTATTCCTTCTTCCATAATGTTGCAAATAGCATCAATATCTAATCCGTGTAATTGTATAGCTTGTCTAGTTGTCAAATGTATATGGCTTAAGTTATGCTTATTTGCCATTTGGTAGATAGTATGTAGTTGAGAACGAGATAACACACCAGAAGAAACTCTAAGTCTAATCATGAAAGACTTTTGATCTCTTTGTGCATAAACTCCATATCCGCCTGAAAATCTTTTATATTCCATTTTAGGTATTTCACCATTAAAAAACTTTAAAGAAAATTCTTTAAAATTAGGAATTTCTTTTAATAATTTTTCTTTTAAATTATCCATTTTTACACCTCAACTATATATTTGTTTCAAAATATATTATTTACGTTAAAGGTATAAATATTATATATACTTATTTTAAAGTTAAAAATATATTATATATAAAAGACGTGATATAATTAAATAAAAGAAATAAACTAGTAGTATTTTGTTTTAAGTTTTTACTTTATGGTTTATAATTAAGACAAGAAAATTATAAATATAGGAATAATCTGAAGGATGTGAGTGTATGAGGATTATTAAAGATGACAAACATAGAAAATTAGCTATTATAATTATGATTCCTGTATTACTTATAGCTCAATATTATCTTTTTAAATTTGGAATTTTAAAACCTATGATAAAGGGCGTTGAAATAAAAATAATTAATGGAGATTATATTCAAGATATAGATAAATATGTTATAAGATTAGGAGAGGAAGTAACCTTATCTAGTGGAGACTATATAAAAATACCTAATTACGCAAAAGACCCAGATATAAGTTTTAAAATATTAGATAATAATAAATCACTTAAAATTATTGAAAATAGTGATAAAGAAGAGAATACTGCTACATTAATAGGGATAAAAAAAGGCTATTCATCAATTGCTATTGTTAAGGATTCACGAGTATTAAAAAAAGCTACTGTGTTAGTAGTAGATCCTCAGGTTGAAAATTTAAATCTACAGGTAGATGGAAGCTTGGTTTTTGTAGGAGATAGTGCAAAAATAAATAGCAGTGTGGAAGTAGATTATAAAAGATTTAAAGATTCATATGAAGTTACTTATGAAAGCTCAAATGAAGATATATTAAAAATTGAAGATAATGAAGTGAAGGCTGTAGGCGTAGGTAGTGCTACTATTTATGCTAAATCAGGGGATAAGGTAGATTCAATTAGATATAAAATAAATGCAAAAGTAGAAAAAATGGAAATTGATGATTCTATAGAATTAGGTGTTGGATCTATAAAAAAAATACAACCTAAAATAATTACTAATCCAAGAGGATTAAAAAATCCTGATATAGAGTATCAATTAGTAGAATCTAAACTTCCAATAGAAAGGTCAATAAGATTGGATCCAAATGGAACTATTGTAGGACTTAGAGAAGGCGAAGAAAAAGTATTGATATCATGTGGTGTTGGATGGAATAAAAAAAGTAAAATAATAACTGTAAAAGTTGTAAAAGAACCATTAATTAATCAATCTATACAAGATCTAATATCATCATATGATATAGAAGATAATAAGATGATAATTACATTGACATGGAGTAGTATATCTGAAATATTTAATTATGATATATACTTAAAAAACAACTCATTAGGTGAAGAGTATAGCTTGTTAAATCTATAATAATGGATAAGATTGACCTAGATAATGAAAGTAAAATAAAAACTACTATAGAAGTAGATATAAGTGACTTAAAAGATATCGATTTAGATATTTATGTTGTAGGTGTTACTGATAAAGGAAATACAAATATAAGTAATATAACTAATATAAAACACTCTATTGAAGAAATTGAGGAAGATGTTATTAACTTAATCGCAAATATAGATAAAGATGATAATATAATAAATTTAGAATGGAACTCAATAGATAACTGTGAATATAATATTTATATAAAAGACATGGCTGAGGGAAATGATGAATTTAAACTATTAGCATCTAATTTAATTGATACTAACTACACAGTTAATATAAGTGAGAATATAGATATAGAAATATATGTATGTGCAATAAGCAATGGAAATGAAATAGCTAGAAGTGATATAAAAGTTTTTAAATAATTTTAAAATAATAAAAAGGATAAGCTTGAAGTTTATCCTTTTTATTATGCATATTTACACTAATTTATGTAATAAATTGGTGTAAATAAAAATAGAATTTATAAGTAAATATAATACTTGTATTGGAGAGATGAACAGTGAAAAGAAGATATGAAAGAATTAGTATAGCATCAAAAGATTTGTCAAAGGAAGCATATAAAGCTTATGCTGGAAAAAAAGATTACAAAAGAGCTATAGAAATATATCTTTTATTAGCTGAATCAAAATGTGTACCAGATGATATTTCAAATTTTGCAAAAAATATGATGGGAAGATTGAGTAAAAAAATTGATGAAAATACATAAAGAGTAGCATATTAAAATCTAAAATGTTTAGATTTGTTGGAAAAATGTTTTCTTTATGATAGAATTAAATTAGGGATAAATATAAAAACAACAAAAGAAGGGGGGAAGTCAAGGAAACTATAGATCCTTGATGAACATTTTATGAACGAAAGTACAAGAATTTCTCTAGAAAGAGCTTCAGAATTAAAATCAAGAATAGAAGATTATATTGAAATAAGAAAACAAATTCCAAATGGATTGGAATTAGAAGAAGAAATAGATAAAAGAAAAAAACATATATTAAGTGTTCTAGGCGGAACAGAAGAAAATTGGAATGATTACAAATGGCAGTTATCAAATAGAATAACAGATGTAGATACATTGTCTAAAATATTAAAATTAACACAAAAAGAAATAAATCAAATCAAAGAAGTTGAAGGTCAATTTAGATGGGCCATATCTCCATATTATTTAAGTTTAATTAATCCTGAGGATATTGTTGATCCAATAAAATTAATGTCTATACCATCGTTTATAGAATTAGAAGATGAACAAAGTGATTTAGATCCAATGGGAGAAGAATTTACAAATCCTGCAGGAAGCATAACTAGAAGATATCCAGATAGATTAATAATAAATGTTACAAATGAATGTGCTATGTACTGTAGACATTGTCAAAGAAGACGTAATATAGGACAAAAAGATTGTCAACAATCAAAAGAAGTTTTACAACAATCTATAGATTATGTAAGAGAAAATACTGAGATAAGAGATGTACTTATCACAGGAGGTGATCCATTAACATTAAATGATAGTATGTTAGAATGGATAATAAGTGAACTAAGAAAAATAAAACATGTTGACTATATAAGGTTAGGAACAAGAACACTAGTTACTATGCCTCAAAGAATTACTGACGAATTTTGTGATATGATAAAAAAATATCATCCAATATATATAAATACACATTTTAATCATCCTATGGAAATTACAAAAGAAACTAAAAAAGCGTGTGAAAAATTAGCTAATATCGGTGTTCCATTAGGAAATCAAGCTGTTTTATTAAATGGTGTAAATAATGATAAATTTATAATGAGATATTTAAATCATGAATTATTAAAAATAAGGGTAAGACCATATTATATATTCCATAGTAAGCATGTAAAAGGAACTAGACACTTTAATACATCAGTGGATGATGGAATGGAAATAATGGAGTATTTAAGAGGATATACGTCTGGTATGGCTATACCAACATACATAATAAATGCTCCAAAGGGTAAAGGTAAAACTCCTTTACTTCCTCAATATTTAATATCAAAAGGAACAGATTATATTAAGATAAGAACTTGGGAAGGCGAAGTTATAAAAGTTGAAGATACTCCAGCGAAGGATATAAAATCTTTAATAAAAAATACTTTAGCTTAAATAAAATTATAGAAAAAAGGCTTAAAATTTTAACAATTTTAAGCCTTTTTTTTTATTAGTTTTAATTAGTAAAATTTATTATAAATAACATTTAAGTTATTTATCAGCTAAAATAATATAACCGTGCTAAATAATTAATATTAATTCTTACTATATAGCTTCTTTTATACTATTATTTTTGAATTTTTCTATTCTTTGCTTATTTAATTTATTCATACCTATAGATGCAGTTACAAGAGATGTATAACATACTCCTATAAACACTAATATAGTTGTCCATGCAACGCTGTATCCTGCTTTATCAACTAATAATGCGAATACAGATGAACCAGCAGCAAATCCAACAGCAAAGAATATTTGAACTACTCCTAATATTGCACCGAATTCTTTTTTACCAAAGAATGAACCTGCAAGTAAAGATGGTCCCATCATATAAGCGAATACAGAAAGACCTTTTAACGCAGCGAATACTTGAGCAAGTATTGGCATTTGTCCAGCGAACATTAATGCTAAACAAGAAGTAGCAGCTAATATAGCAGCAACTATTAGACCTTTAGTTACACCTAACTTATCAAATATTATTCCACCAAATAGGTTTCCACCTAAAGAACATAAAGCGAATATAGAACCAACCATACCAACTATCATAGGGTCTATTTTTAAGTGAAGTTTTAAGTAAGCTGGATATTGAACTGCTAAAGCAGAAACATACATTCCTAAGAAGAATAATCCTAATGCAAATATCCAGAAGAATTTTATATTTTTAACTTCATTTAAAGAATATCCCCAATCGATTTCTTCGCTATCAGAAGATTTATCTTCAACATTACTGTTCGATTTACCTTTAACAATCTCAGAGCTATCTTTGGGCATTCTTAAGAATAATAGCGTTATTGGTATACCTACAGCTAATGAAAGTAAACCGAAAAGTAAGTAAGATTTAGATGCACCATTATTAGCTAATGAGAAAGCTGTTATTTGTTGTAAGAATATATTACCTATAGATCCTCCAGCAAAAGCAAGTCCTAGAGCTTTTCCTTTAGATAATTCATCAAACCAACCATTTATTAAAAGTGGAACTCCTATTGAAGATATTGCAGCAGTACCAACTTGAACAATACCTGCAACTATGTAGAATTGCCATAATTCTTTACACATAGAAAAGGCTAAGAAACCTCCACCAGAAAGAATTGTTCCTAATAAGTACATAGTTTTAAGGTTTATTTTGTTATACATAGCTCCTATGAATGGAGATGCTATTGCTGATACAATTGTACCTAATGTAAATATTAGTGAAAAACCAGCAAGTGTAAAACCATTTTCTTCTACGACATAACTTACGAATTGAGGTTGTATATTAGATGCAACTCCAAAAGGTATAGCTTGTATAAGCATGCAAGCTACAACTATAAGCCAGCCTGTAGCAAACTTAGACTTTTTATTGTTACTTAAAGTAGTCATTTTGCTTTTTCTCCTTTTTTTATTTAATTTTAGTCTCGATAAATGTCACAATCAGTCAGAATTTGTTTACCGAACAATAAAATACTATCATAGAAAAACTTGAAAAGAACATTACAACAGAGAGTAAACTTGAATCAAGTTGAATAAAAATACAAAAAAATTCAATAAAAAAATGTATAAAATAATTTATACTTAGAATAATGGAACAAAGTTAATTGAATAATAAGTAGTACTAACAAATTTAAAATAAGCGGAGGAAAGTAAGTGAGAAGTATTACATTTGGAGAATTACTGGAAAAATTACTGTATTTATCAAATCAAAAGAAAAGCGCGTTAGCAAATGCATTAGGATATGATGACTCATATATAAGTAAATGGATTAATGGTAAGAATTTACCAACTCAAAAAGGTATATCAAGTATATGTAAGTCAACATCAGAATTCATAGTTAATTCCCTTACAGCTACTTCAATGCAAGATATTCTTGATTACTTTGAAATGGGTGCTGATATAGACAATACAAATATATTAAAACAATATATTGAAGAATATTTAAAAGAAGCGTATATGCAAACGTCTCAAAAGAGTTTGCCAAATGTATATAAAAATACACATTGTGAAGATCATTACAATGGAATGATTCATATTAATCCTAGATTGAGAAAAAAATATCTATCTAAAGATTTAGAAGCATATATTACTAAAGTTAATAAACTAGATTTAATAATCTATGCTAATCTATATAAGTTAAATATTAGTGATAAGATGTCAATTGCACGTATGAAATATGATTTATCTAAAACGGAAGATCATAGTACGTTAAAGATTAGATTTTTAACAGGTTTTAGTGGTGATGACAAAGATATAATATTTAATACCATATTATTGATAAATCTTATTACACTTTATCCTAAAATGAAGTTTGAAATATATAATTGTAATATTAACTCTGATTCTATAATTTCAGTTATAAAAAATAGAATATTCCATAGTGCGGTTTACTCTGGAGGAGATCAGTGTTTATTTACAACTATGTCAAGAGAAAAAAGAATTGTAGATGATATGTACTATAATTTAGAGGAGATATTAAAAAATAAAGGTAAACCATTGGTAAATAGTATATCTTCAACAAATTTAATAAAAGAGAAAGTATATACTCAATATATTATGGGGCAAGATTTAAGATTATTAATAGGATCTATGAATGAAATATTCATGCCACTAGATATATTTGAAGAAGTATGTAGTTCTACATTTAAGAATGATAAATCTGTTTTAGAGGAAGTAAACAATATAAATATATTTTTACAAAATGTAACTTACAAATCAAAGCTAAAAGTTTTAATTTGTGAATCTGAGCTAAAAAGATATATATCTTCTGGAGAGTTAAATTTCTTTAATAATAGAGTGAAATTAACATTTGAGCAAAGAGAAAAACATTTAAAATATATTGAAAAAATAATATTAGAATCATCAAAAGTTGAAGTTAAGCTTATAGAGAGTAGTTTAATAGATACATTTAAGGAAAATAAAAACCCAACTATATATCTATCAAGAAGTATAAATATATTACCTAAAGATATAGATAATGGAGTAGGTGATTATGAAATAATAAACGATACTGAGTTTAAGGGTATATGTGATAAATTCTTTGATACTATTTGGAATAGTGATGAATCTTCAATAATTAGTGATAAAGAAGAAATACTAGAACGTATAAATAAAGCAATAGCCTATGCTAAAATTGTTAATAAAAATTATAAAAATTAAATACTCTAGAATTAACTTGAATTATTCAAGGTAATATTGAATTAATTGAAAAAGAGCATATTAAAAAGATTTTTATACAGTTGACTTATTTTTTAAAAGGAATTAATCTTAAATCATGTTTTAAAAATGTTTGAAACATAAATGCGATCGTAAGGGAGATAAAGTAATGACTAGAAAAATTTATTTTAATGGAAATATAATAACTGTAGATAAGAATGAATCTGTAAAAGAAGCAATAGTAATTGAAGACGGATTAATTAAAGAGTTAGGAACTAATGAAGAGATACTTTCTAAATATGATGAATCAATTGAAAAAGTGGATCTTTGTGGTAAGACTATGCTTCCAGGATTTATAGATCCACATGGTCATATAGTTCCTGTTGCACAAACATTAATGATAGTTACTTTAGGAGATGTTACATCTAAAGAAGAATTATTAGCTAGATTAGAAGAGTCATTAAAGAATGATCCTCCTGCTGGAGATAATTGGTTAATAGGATTTGGATATGATAATACTAAATTTGAAGGTGGAGAACATCCAACTAAGTTTGATTTAGATAAAATAAGCACAGAAATTCCAATATCAGTTTCTCATGCGTCAGGACACTTAGCTGCTGTAAACTCTAAGGCACTAGAATTATATGGTTATGTAGGTGAAGATTATGAAGTTCCAGAAGGTGGAGTTGTAAGAACTGTATCTCCTGATTCTAAAGAGCCAAATGGAGTACTTGAAGAAAATGCTATATTAGATAGTGAAAAGAAAAAAATTGTAAAAGCACCAGGATTTGAAGAAATATTAAAAGCTATGGTTAAAGCTCAAAAATTATATGCATCATTAGGAGTAACAACAACTCAAGATGCATCTGTTGAAGAAGCTAACGGATACAACCATATATTAGGAGCATGTGCTCAAAATAATATGTTAATAATAGATGTTGTAGGTCTTGCTACTCAACCATCAACTAAAAACTTAATGAAGGATGAAGGTACTCCAAAAAGAGAATACTTCAATCATTATAAATTAGCAGGCGCTAAAACTTGGTTAGATGGTTCACCTCAAGGATTTACAGCTTGGTTAAGTAATCCATATCATGTTGTACCAGAAGGACAACCAGCAGATTACTGTGGATATGGAACTCAAACTGATGATGTAGTAACTCAATACTTTGTTGATTGTATAAACATGAACATTCAAGTTCATACTCATGTAAATGGTGATGAGGCTTGTGAACAATTCTTAAGATGTTATGAAAGAGCTGTTGAAATAACAGGACATGGAACAGAATTAAGACCGGTTATGGTTCACTGTCAAGCTTTAAGATATGATCAGTTAGATAGAGTAAAAGCTTTAGGTGCTGTACCTACATTCTTTAATGACCATGTAAGATTCTGGGGAGATTTACACCATGATGAAGTTTTTGGTCCAGAAAGAGCTCAAAACATATCTCCAATGGGATGGGCATTAGAAAAAGGAATTAAGTTTACTATACATCAAGATCCACCAGTAAAAATGCCTAACCAGATATTAGGTATACACAATGCTGTAAACAGAAAGACTGAATCTGGTAGAGTTTTAGGTGAGCATCAAAGAATATCAGTAATGGAAGCTATAAAAGCTGTTACTATAAATGGAGCATATCAGTATTTCGAAGAAGACACTAAAGGGTCATTAGAACCAGGTAAAGTAGCTGATATAGTTATAGTTGATAAAGATTTATTAAGCATACCAGTTGAAGAATTAGAAACTGTACAAGTTTTAGAAACTATAAAAGAAGGAAATACAATTTTTAAAAAATAAACTATAATAATGCTATCAAGTAATAAATTGAGTATAAAATTGTCAAAAATAAAAGTCTATTTCATTCAATATGAAATAGACTTTTATTTTTTATTTAATTACTTAGATCAATATTTTTTGATTCAACAAACTTGACAATATATATTTTTAAGACACCCATTATAGGCACTGATAAAATCATTCCAGGTATTCCAAAGAATCCTCCACCTACTGTAACTGCAAGTATTGTTAAAAATGGACTAAGTCCAAGTTGACCTCCAACTATTTTAGGTTCAATTACAGCAACTTCTATTTGCTGAACTAAAATCAAATATATTAAAGAGAACATGGCTATTTTAGGATCATAAAATAAGTTGATTATTACAACTGGCGTCATTCCTATAACAGGACCAAAGTACGGGATTAAGTTCATGAAACCTACTAAAGTACCAAATAGAATGGAATACTTAGATCCTATAAAATAAAGACCTATTGCTGATAATAACCCAACTATAGCTGAATCTAAAATTTTTCCCGAGAAATATTTACCGATATTAGAGTTTAAATTACTACAAATATCTAATATTAAATTTCCAAACTTTCTGCCAAAAACTATGTACACCGATTTTTTAGAAAAAGATAAGAAACTTTCTTTTTCTAAAAGAATATAAAAACATATAATAAATGCTAAACAAAATTGTATTATAAATTTACCTATAGAAAATGTAGTATTGAATATATTACCAATATAACCTATAAATAAGTTGCTAAATTGAGGCATAGCAGACATAATTTTATTCATAACATCTTTTAAGGTATTAGGGTCAATAGTTTTTAAGCTTTCACCAAACTTAAATAAAAAATCTTGAGTTTGCTTAGCATAAGTTGGTAATTGATTTACTATATCAGAAATACTTTCAATTAAAGATGGAACTGTAAAAATTATAAATCCGCCAAGTAAAATAAGAAAAAATCCATAGGTTATAAATAACGAAAATATCCTCTTTAACTTAAGTTTTTTTTCAATAAAATTTACAACTGGATTAAGTATGTAAGCTAATATAAATGCTATTACAAATGGAGTAAGTAATGATAATAATAAGCTTACTATACTAAAAAAATAATCATAGTTATCTATAAATTTAATTAATATATATGAGACAACTACAGTAAGCACAATATTTAAGTAAATCTTTTTTTCTTTCAAAACAACACATCCTTTTAGTCATATAAATTAAATTAACTTCAATATAATTAATAGTAGTATTATACAATAAAAATATTAGCAATACCTATAGATTTTATGAAACTTAATAAATATTTAAGAAAATATATAGGTATAAAAATTATTTTCTAGGAGGTGAATGTTATGGATTATGAAGTAATAGTTAAATACAGTGGAGATATATTATTTCTTGAAAGTAAATTAGGCGTTTCTGTTGAAATACTAACACCTATATATGCTATAATAACGGCCGAAACAGAAGATCAAATTAGGGATTTACTTTCATATCCTCAGATAGAATATATAGAAAAACCATTCATACTTCAAAGTCAAGATACCCAGAGTTTCTCAAGTACAGGTATAAGTAATTTTAAAAATAGAAGTGGATTAACTGGAAAAGGAACTTTACTAGGGATAATTGATTCTGGAATTGATTATACATTGCCAGTATTTAAAGATAGTGAAGGTAAATCAAGAATATTATATTATTGGGATCAAGAAACCCCAGGAAATCCACCAGATGGATTTAAGGAAGGTACATTATATACAAATGAAGATATAAACAATGCAATAGAAAGTCAAAGCATACCAATATCATTATCAAACTTTCATGGAACTCATGTCGCAAGTATAGCATCTCAAATTGCAAGTGAAGCGAATTTAATAGTAGTTAAGGTAGGAAGTAGGACTGTAGATAATTATTCAAGAAGCACGGAATTTATGAGAGCCATAAAGTTTATATTAGATAGGGCTTTAGAATTACAAATGCCAGTGGCAATAAATATGAGCTACGGAAGTAATGAAGGATCTCATAGGGGATTATCATTATTTGATCAATATATAGATGATATGTGCTTATTTTGGAAAAATAATATTGTTGTTGCAGCGGGAAATAATAGGAATAAAGGTGGACATAAAAATATAAAATTAGAAAATGAAATTGAGGAAGTTGAATTTACTATAGGTGAAAATGAAAGAGTCATAAATATAAATATATGGCCTAATTTTGCAGATGATTTTAATGTGTACTTAGTAAATCCTTCAAATCAAAAAACTCAGTCAATTTCTTTAACATCAGGTGAAGTAAGAAATTCAATAGGAACAACAAGAATAAAAGGGTATTTTTATCCTATTGCTCCATATTCATTACAAAGAAGAGTAACATTTCAACTAACAACAAGTAGTCAAATAACACCTGGAATATGGAAAATAGTGTTCGAACCAGTAAAGATAGTAGAAGGGAATATAGATATATATCTTCCAACATCAGAAGGGTTAAGTAAAGATACTAGATTTCTGACTCCAACAACTGAACTTACAGTAACTGTTCCGGGAACAGCAAGTAGAGTTATAACTGTAGGAAGTTATAATTCTAAAACAGATGTTGTTTCTATATTTTCTGGTGAAGGTGATTTCGAAAGATGTGCATTTAAGCCAGATATATTGGCTCCAGGAGAAGAAATATTATCCTACTTACCTGGAGGTAATCAAGGCGCTTTAAGTGGAACTAGTATGGCTACTCCACATGTTACAGGAGTATGTTCTTTACTTTTACAATGGGGAGTTGTAAATAATAATGATCCATTTTTATATTCAGCAAAGCTTAAGGCACTATTATTAAAATCAGCAAGAAGAGTTGAATATATATCTTATCCAAATAGTCTAAGAGGGTATGGGTTATTAAATTTAGCAACACTAGAATTAGATCAATTAGCAGATCTTAATGAAGATTTAGATTATTTTTATAGAAAAAAAACAAGTAGAAGAAAAATAAAGAAAAAGAAAAAAATAAAAAACTATTACTTTAGGCAAAGTAATCTTTTTAATGGAATAATTGTCTTATATGAACCAGGGTTTGAAGAAGAATTAAGGAGAGTTGCTCCAGAAGCCGATTTTTTTAAGTTAAGTGATAACTTTGCAATTGTTTTTTTTAATGAAAGTAACTTAAATGCAATAGCATCATCAATATCTGTTCCTTCTATAACAAGATTACTACCACTTACTAAACTTTCTATATTAGGAAGAATTAATATGGGAACTGAAAATGGAGTTAATGCGAATGAAGAAATTGGAGTTAATTTTTTTAAAAATAATCCAGATATAAACTTAAATGGAAGAGGTGTTTTGATAGGGGTATTTGGAAGTGGAATTGACTATTTGCATCCAGATTTTATATATCCAGATGGAACATCTAAAATATTATATTTATGGGATCAAACAAAAGAAGGAAATCCTCCAGATGGATATACTATAGGAACTGAGTACACTAGAGAACAGATAAATGAAGCTATAGAACAACAAGATTCATCATTATCAACAGATGAGGAAGGATATGGAACTATATTATCTGGAATTTGTGCTGGCCTTGGAAATTTAAATAGTGATTATGCAGGAGTTGCAGAAGATGCAGAATTAATAATAGTAAAATTAGCAAAATTTGATGATATTTATAGTAATGCAATGGCTTTGGTAGCAACTCAATATGCTTATGAAAAAGCAGACCAATTAAATATGCCAATAGTTATTAATAATATATATGGAACAAACTCATTAGCAGGAATAAGCAGTAGAACTTTAAGTGATAAGATATTTTTTAATAGAGGCACTTGTGTAGTTAGCGCAGTGGGAAATGAGGGAAATGCAGAAACGCATACAAGTGGAAGGATATTATTTACAGGTGATAATCAAGATATAGAACTTGAGATAGAAAGTGAAGAAGCTAGTTTGACAATAGAAATATGGTTAAATAAACCAGATACTGCAGAAGCATCTGTTATTAGTCCTACAGGAGAACCAAGCAAACAACCACAAGTAAGCGACTTTTACACATCTGTAGGAAAATTTGATTTAGAGGGTACTATTTATGGAATAACATATATATATCCAACAACTTATTCAGGTCAACAACAAATAATTATAAACCTATTAAATGTAAAAACAGGGATTTGGAAAATTCGCCTAATCGGTGATTATATAACTAATGGAGTGTATAATGCTTACTTACCCAATAGGGTATTATTAAATCCAGGTACTAAATTTAGAAACCCTAGTCCAGAAAAAACTATAAATTACCCAGCTACATATAGTGATGTCATAGCAGTGGGTGCGTATGATAGTATAAATCGTGGTTTATGGCAAGAATCATCGAGAGGGCCTACGATAAGTGGTTTGCTTAAACCGGATATTATAGCTCCAGGTGTAAATATTATAGGACCATATCCTGGAAGTAGATATGCAACCATAACAGGAACTGCAGCATCTGCAAGTTATACTTCAGGATGTGTAGCAATGCTTTTACAATATTTATTAGTAGAAGGTAATTATCCTGATAAAGCCTTTGTTCAAAAAATAAGGACTTTATTTAGAGCAGGTGCCACTAGAAATAATGATAATATATATCCAAATAATAATTATGGATATGGTATTTTAAATATAAGAGGTGTTTTTGAAATACTTAGATAGTGGGGGAGATTATGGGAAAATCATACTCAATAGTATATGTAGGGGATATATCTAATGCTTTAAGTAGAAATGGCTTAAATGATTTTATGGTTTTAAATAATCAACTTACAGTTTTATATACAGATGATGATTTTAATTCATTAAGGCTGAATAGAATAGAAGAAATTGCATGGTGGCAAGAGGGAAGGCCTATTAGTAGTTTGATACAAATTGGGGAAGGTATCTCTGATGGAGAAACAGTATCTAGTGCATCTCAAGTTGAATATATAGAAAATAATCCATATATAACTGTAAAAGGTGAAGGTGTTATGATTGCTATAATAGATTCAGGAATTGATTATTTACATCCGGATTTTATAAATGATGATAACACTAGTAAGATTATTTCTATATGGGACCAAAATGGAAATGAAGATGAAAAAAGTCCTCCTCAAGGCATGATTTTTGGAAGTGAATTTACAAGAGAAGATTTAAATAGGGCAATACTAGAAAATGATCCTAGTCTAACTGTAGATAATATTGGAACGGGAACAATTGCAGCAGGAATAGCTTCTGGATCTGGAAGAAAAAATCCTTTATACAAGGGTGTAGCTCCAAAAAGTGAGTTGGTTGTAGTTAAATTAAGAGAATATGAAGGAACATTTTTAGAGGGTAGAATCAACTATATAAATAATGATTTCTTAGCGGCTATTAAATATATAATAGATGTAGCGGAAAAAGAAAATAAACTGACTATAATAAATTTAACTGTAGGAGAAAGATCAAGATCTGTAATTTTAACTAACTTACTAGATACATTTGAGTTTTTAACCAGAACAGGTATTGTTGTAGTTAGTGGTGCTGGAAATGAAGGTAATACAAATATACACTATGAAGGGATATTAAAAAATTTATCTTCTACGGATGTTATTTTAGAAGTAGGAAATCAAAAAGCATTAGACATAACAATGTGTCCGAATGGACCAGGAAGAAGTGGAATTCAATTAATATCTCCATCAGGAGAATTAAGTTATAGAGTAGATTATTCTCCTGACAATGAGGTATATAGAGGAAAATTTAATTTAGAAAATACAACTTATGAAATACAAGCAATATATCCATGGCTTTTATCTGGTAATGGAGAAGTGTATATAAAAATAAATAATATAAAGCCAGGTATTTGGACAATAAGAACCTTTCCAGAATTTGTGACAACTGGTGAATTTGATTTGTATTTACCAAATGGTAACTTAATTTCTAGCAATACTAAGTTTTTGGACCCAAATTCATTTACAACTATAACTTTATATGGAGCAACTGATAGTGTAATAACAGTAGGGGCATTTAATGACAAAACTAATAGCATGTGGATTGGATCATCAAAAGGTCCTATAAGAGCTAGAACTACAATAAAACCTGATATAGTTGCTCCTGGAGTAGATATTATATCTACGTTTATAAATCAAGAATATATAAAATCTACAGGAACTGGTGTAAGTAGTTCATTAACATGTGGAGTTTTAGCATTAATTATGGAATATATATCACTAGAAGGAGGATATCAAAGAAACTCTTTATTTACTCAAGTTTTAAAAACATACTTAATGCTTGGAGCAACTAAAAGTCCTATATACACATATCCAAATGATTCTCAAGGATATGGAATTTTAAATTTAAGATCAACAATAGAAGCTATAGCAAATAATCTATGAATTTAAAAAAGATAATATATTTTACTATATATTAAAATATATGTAATTTGTAATAATGTGAATTTATCACAAAAAAAAGTTAATAATAATTAAAAAGGCAACAAGAGGTGGTGACTTTGATGCAGGATAAAGCTAAAGCATTAAATGGTGAAAATAATCGTAGATTAGATTTAAAACAAGCTCTTGATAGAGCTATAAATGCACCATTTGCAGATGCCCATGATGTATATTCAGAAACTAATGTTAATATACCATCTGAAGAAAATACATTACAAGCTAAAGATTGGGTAGATAATGGAAGTAGAACTTAATATAATTAAAATAAAAGGGCTATCTAATTAGATAACCCTTTTATTGAGAAGGAACAACTATATATTGCCCTGCTTCTATATTGTAGTCATCTGATATAATATTTATATTTTCTTTATATACAATTTTTCTAAAATATTTTAAGTCTTCATTACTAATATCATAATTATATTTTTTTATAATATCATCTATTGTTTCTCCGGAAACAACGAGATGCTTAGTAAATGTTCTATCTGACATTATTTTATTATAAGCATTTTTATAAGGAATTTCATAAAGTTTTGCTACTAAAGGTATATTTTTATATGCATAACTAGAAACTTCATCTAAACAAGTTATATAATCATAAAATCCATCTCTGAAAACTTGAGATATAGATTTATTATTGTCTACATTAGGAGCAATAAAAAATAATACTAATAAAAAGAGTAAACAATACTTCAAATATATCACCTCTTAATTAGTATTATTGACAAAAATATAGGGTTTATATCAAATGAAATATAAACCCTATAATTATATATTTTTATTTAACTGGGTAAAGTTATTATAAATGTACTACCTTTACCGATTTCACTTTCAACAGATATTTTTCCATTATGAAGTTCTATTAGATGTTTAGTTATAGTAAGTCCTAGACCACTACCACCTTTTACTTCAGATGTAGAATCTATAACTTGATTAAACTTATCAAAAATTTTATCAATATTTCTTTGACTTATGCCTATACCAGTATCTTTTACGCTGATTTGAATATAGTCATCTAAATCATTTATAAATACATCAATTTTTCCTCCAGGTGGCGTAAACTTCACTGCATTACCAATTAAATTTACAATACATCTTTCTATTTCATATCTGTCACACTCAATAATTTTTTCTTCTATCATAGTATCTATAGTAAATTCTATACCTTTACTTTCTATATAATCTTTTAATCCTAATATAGTTTCTTCGACTATAAATACAATATCTTCTTCTTTTTTATTGATAATATAGCTGTTACTTTGAAGTTTGCTAGTATCTATTATATTATTAATTATATTTAACAGACGTGTACAGTTTCTTCCCATTATATCCATATAGTAATCAAGTTTATCAGGTGTTAGCTCATTTTTTCTGTTAAAGTCTCTTATTAATTGACCAGTACCGTTAATTACATTTAGTGGAGTTCTAAGTTCGTGAGATAAATTAACAAAGTAGTTATTTTTATTCTTTTCTAATGTAATTAATTTATTAAATAACTTTTTATTTTTTTTCATTTCAGATTTTAGTTCTTTAGTTCTATTTTCAACTAAGTTATCTAGCCTTTTAACTTTTGTCATATTAAATTTAATAATAATTAGTGTAAATATAATGTATCCTAAGATTGCTAACTTACTTTTCCAAAAAGGGGGCTTTATAATAAATGAAACTTTATTTTCGTCACTCATTATGCCATTGTAACTTAAAGCCTTAACTTTAAAAGTATATTTTCCAGGTGATAAATTAGCATAAACTATTTTGTTAGTATGAGATAATACCCAATCGTTATCAGAACCCTCAAGCATATAATAATATTGCACACCGTCTAAATTTTTATAATCATCAACAAAAAAACTTAAAGTAATATTATTCTCAGTAGATTCAAATTTACGATTAGAGATATCTTTATAATTTAAACCTTTAACTTCAAACTTATTGAATATTACATTAGGTTTATATTTAGAAGTATTAATATCTTTAGGTTTGAATATATTAAATCCATTTATACCACCAAAATAAAAATCTCCATTTTTATTTTTAAAGTATGACTTTCCATTAAACTCATTACTTTGAAGTCCATCTATAACTGTATAATTTTCAAACACTTTAGTTTTTGTATTGAATTTAGAGATCCCGCTATTAGTACTCATCCAAAAATTATTGTTAGAGTCGATTAAAATACCATAAATATTATTATTAGGTAATCCATCGTTAGTTGTATAGTGAGTAAACTTTTCTGTACTAGTATCAAAAATATTTAGACCATGACTAGTTCCTATAACTATATTACCAAACATATCTTCAGTTATACTTCTAATTGAATTGTTAGTTATACTAGTATTATCATCTTCTATATTCTTATATACTTTAATAGAATTATCTTTGGGATTTAGTTCTACTAACCCTCCATCTAGAAAACAACCTATATAATATTTTCCGTTTTTACTTTCATAAATATCTCTTATAAATAAATCACTTATAGAATTTTTTATAAGATAATTTGTTATATTAGTTATTTCTTTAGTTTCAATATTCATAACAGCTAAACCTACATTTGTTCCAATCCAAAGGTAGTTTTTGCTATCAACAAATAATGATTTTATCATATTAACAGGTAATCCATCTTCAACTGAAAAGTTTTGGATCGTTTTAGAATTTTTATTAACAATAGTAAGCCCATTTGAAGTACCTATATAAATTTCATTGTTTAGGCCTGTTATATCTTGGATAGTATTATCGCATAAACTACTATTTTCACTAGTTAAAAAGTAACGATCATCATTTTTTTTATTTATTATGTTTACACCTGTTAAACTAGTACCAACCCAAATATACTCATCATCATCTTCATAAATTCCATGTATCATATTACTGCTTAAAGAATTTTTATCAAAGGGATCATACTTATAATGTTGAAAGTTATTATTAGGGTCGAAAATAGAAATCCCTTTATATGTTCCAACCCAAATTAATCCACTTTTATCTTCTATTAAACAGTAGGTTTTATCATCTATAAGGCTATTTTGGTCATAAATTTTATTTTTATAATTTATAAAGTTATCGTTTTCTGTATTATATTTAGATAATCCTCCCTGTGTATTTATCCATAAGTTGCCATTAGAATCTCTTAGTATATCTCTTATAAAATTACTAGGAATAGAATTATTTGAATTTGTATTTGTATAAACTTTAAACTCATAAGTATCAATATCTATTTTAAATAAGCCAGATCCTAAGGTAGCAATCCATATATATTTATTGTCATTATAGAGTCTATATATAGGATAGTCTGAGATAGTATTTATATTATTATTAGTAAATTCTTTAATTTTCTTTAGGTTTTTGTCTAGTTTAACTAAACCACTTTGAGTACCAAGCCAGATATCACCATTAGAATCCTCTTCTATTGAGTGTATATACTGTGTAGGTAAATCATTATTATTATTTAAAATCCTTTCAAATGAATCTGTATTTTTATTATATAAGTTTAACCCATTTGAGGTAGTAACTAATATATCACCAGCTTTAGTAACTAAAATTTCGCATATGCGGTCATTTGACAGTGTTCCATTATTAGACTCTGAAAAATATCTAGTAATATTATCATTTTTAGTATTTATTTTATTTAAACCATTTATAGTAGATACCCATACATATCCTTCATTATCTTCAATTATATCTACAATATAATTGCTGCTAATGGTATTTTTATTATAAATATCGTGAGTATATTTTTCAAAGTTATATCCATTGTATTTATTTAAACCATCATTAGTTCCTATCCAAATATAGCCATTGCTATCTTGAAAAATAGTTTCTACTGTAGATTGGGATAACCCATCTTCAATTGTAATACTTCTGAAATTTATGTTATCAGGAGTATTAGCATAAGATAAAACTGGACTTAAAATAATAATAAATAAAGCTAATAAAAATTTATCTATAAAACTTTTTATGTTCTTTGTCATTATTCACCTCGAGAGCTTATTATGTAATCTATAATTAGACTATATCAAAAAATAGGAAATTAATAAATTATAATTGAGTAATAAAATGTAAAAAACATAAAAAAATAAAGATATTGACTAAAATTTTAGAAGTTGGTATAATCTTCTTACAATATAGTAATACTAGAACTAAAGACTATGATGAGAAGAGTAGATATAAAATTTAGTTTTCAGAGAGTTGGGATAAGGTGTGAGCCCAATACGAAATTTATATTGAAGAACATCTCGGAGTCTCTACCCGAAAGCGATAGCAAGTAGGCCTAGACGGATGATCCCGTTACGATCATAAGCATAGCTTAACTAAGAGGTCATATTTTGACAATTAGGGTGGTACCGCGAGAGTATAGTCTTTCGTCCCTTTATATGGGATGAAAGGCTTTTTTTATTTTTAATAATAACTAAAATAGGGAGGAAATACAAAATGCAAAAACAATTTGTGACTGTAAAAGAACTATACAGAAACCAAAATGAGTATATTGGTAAAACTGTAAAGGTAGCAGGTTGGATAAGAACATCTAGAGGATCAAAAAACTTTGGATTTATAGAATTAAATGACGGAAGTTTCTTTAAGAACATGCAAATAATTTTATCTGATGATAAATTAGAAAACTTTAAAGAAATAACTAAGTTACCAATAAGCTCATCAATAATAGTTGAAGGAGAAGTTGTGTCAACTGAAGGAGCTAAGCAACCAATAGAAATACATGCAGCAAATGTTATAGTAGAAGGTGAATCAGACAGCTCATATCCATTACAAAAGAAGAGACATACGCTTGAGTACTTAAGAACAATAGCGCACTTAAGACCAAGAAGTAACACATTCTCTGCTGTATTTAGAGTAAGAAGTTTAACAGCATATGCTATACACAAATTCTTCCAAGAAAGAAACTTTGTATACTCTCACTCTCCAATAATAACAGGAAGTGACTGTGAGGGTGCAGGGGAAATGTTTAGATTAACAACTATGGATTTAAACAATGTTCCTAAAACAGAAGATGGAAATGTGGATTACTCTAAAGACTTCTTTGGAAAAGAAGCTAACTTAACAGTTAGTGGTCAATTAAATGCCGAAATAATGGCTCTTGCATTTAGAAATGTTTACACATTTGGACCAACATTTAGAGCGGAAAACTCATTTACTGCAAGACATGCATCTGAATTCTGGATGATAGAACCAGAAATAGCATTTGGTGATTTAGAAGATGATATGGAACTTGCTGAAGATATGATAAAATACATAATAAGCTATGTTATGGAGAATGCTCCAGAAGAAATGGAATTCTTCAATAGCTTTATAGATAAAGGCTTATTTGAAAGATTAAATAATGTACTTAACTCTCCATTCAAGAGAATTACATATACTGAAGCTGTAGAAATATTAACTAAATCAGGAGTAGAATTTGAATATCCAGTTACTTGGGGAGATGACTTACAAACTGAACATGAAAGATATATAACAGAGCAAGTATTTAATGCACCTGTATTTGTAACTGATTATCCAAAAGATATAAAAGCATTCTATATGAGAATGAATGAAGATGGAAAAACTGTTAGAGCGATGGACTTATTAGTTCCAGGTGTTGGAGAAATAGTTGGTGGTTCTCAAAGAGAAGAAAGAGAAGACGTATTATTAGAAAGAATTAAAGAACTAGGATTAAAAGAGGAAGATTATTGGTGGTACTTAGAGCTTAGAAAGTATGGAACAGCTACTCATTCTGGATTTGGTTTAGGATTTGAGAGAATGATAATGTACTTAACTGGTATGTCAAATATAAGAGATGTAATACCATTCCCACGTACTCCAAGAAATGCTGAGTTCTAAATTTATATAAAAATTTATTAAAAATTATTTTAAATTAAAAAATCACTGAAATGTAAGTTTGACTTAATTTATATTTCAGTGATTTTTATTATTTAATTGAATATAACGATTTATATTTTACGATAAGAGAAGGTTAGATTTAATAGATTAAAATTGGGTATATAATAGATATAAATTTTGAATGAATGAGGTGGATTATGAATTACACTAATATAAATAAATATGAATTGAAGAATCTATTAGAAAGTGAGAAAGAATGTTTACTTTTAGATGTTAGAACTAAAGAAGAATTTAGTGAGTATAAAATAGAGGGAGCAGTAAACATACCATTACAAGAGTTATTTTTTAATATGGATGATATTGAAAAATATAGAGATAAAAAGATAATAGTGTATTGTAGAAGTGGTCATAGAAGTATTACAGCATGTAATTTGCTTTCAATGGAAGGTTATGATGATCTATATAATTTAGAAATGGGAATAATAGACTATGTGATATAGAAAAATATATATAAATACTTAATTAAAGCTTTCAGTTAAGCTATAGTTAAGTATTTTTTTGTATAATAAATTTAATAATTTTAGCAGTTGGAGGATCGGTATGTATAATAACTATTCTAAGATTAACGGTGTTATGACTAGAAAAACAAAAAATAATGATATTAAAAGGAGAAAATTAAAGATAGAAAATTGTCCTAAATGTGACAGGCATATTTATGATATTGACATTTATTGTAAATATTGTGGGTTTAATTTAGAAGAAACATCAATTTATACTAAAGATGTTACTGTAAGTTGGAATTATAAAGACATTATTAACTATTTTAATATGCCTAAAACCTTAATTACAGCTACATTTGCAACATTTATATTATTTATAATATCAATATTAGGAAAAAATATAATTAGTGATTATATTTCTAATATAGACGATTTAGTAAACCCAATACATATATTATTAGGTTTAAACTTAGGTTCTTTAACTTATTATAAATCAACTATGATGGGGTGGAGTGGAAATGAACTAAAACTTGGTCTAGTTGTTTTTGCTATATTACCTATAATATCAATAGCTATATCTAATTTGATTTTTAATAAAAAAAATATTAAGAACATTAAAGATGTATTTAGGAATTCTTTAGGTGTTGGTATTTCTTATGGGATTATATTATTTATTTTAGCTTTAATCAGTAGAATAAAGATTAACTATTCGTATAACATGATGCAGTATGGATATGCTAATCAATTTAGTTTTGGAGCACTAGGAATGGCAATAAAAGGATTTATATTAGGTTTTTTACCTACATATGTAGTTCTTTATAGAAGAGAATATGAAGATGATAATATGTACCTAGAAATATTTAAAAGAGCTATAAACATGTTGTTAGTAGGTTATATATGTACATTTATAATAATATTTATATTGACTATTGTTGATAAAAGTTATCTGTATAGTTTAGGAATGTCTAGCTATACTGATATATTTAGTAAATTGGTAATAATAGCTCAATTATCAGTTTATATATGGTCATTTGGAAATTTTGTTCCTGTAAGTATTGGAAATAAAGTATTATCATTTGGAAATTTAATAAGTTCAGATTTATATTCAACTATAAATTTAATGCTAATAGCTATGTTTTTCTTATCAACATTAGTAATAATAGTATCAGCTTGCAAATTAGAAAGTAAGTATGGAAAAGAAAAAGGTATAAAACCTATTATATTAATGAGCTCTTTTTATGCTATATTAATTGGAACATTATCTATAACAACAAAATTAATGTTAAACGTAGGTACTGATGGATTAAGTTTTAGTAATTTTGCGACAGCATCAGTAATGGGATTTGGATTAATAGAATCGATGATAATTACATTTATATATAGTTTGTAATATCTTTAATGGGATATAAGTTAAATATATTTAATTAGTAACGGAGGATAAAAAAAAAATATAGAAAGTGATAGATTTTCAAATATGAAAGAAAAAATATTAAAAGATAAAAGTGGAAGAGAAAATTATAGAGAGAAAGTTAGAATAAATAATTTAATAAATGAAGCTGAAGACAAAAAAACTTTATTATTAATAGAAATGGGGACTTTATCATATCAGAAGATAAGAGACGGATATTTAAGAGATGATGACTTTAATGAAATCTCTAATGAGATTATAGAACTAGATAAATTTATATATAAGTCTAATTTAGAATTAGAAAAATTAGAAAGTTTGAATCGTATTAATAAATGTGAATGTGGAAACACAATAAAAGATCAAGATAAGTTTTGTTCTGTATGTGGAAAAAATGTAGAAGACATATATGAAGAAGAGACTATAATATGTGACTTATGTGAGACTGAAATTGATGCAGACTCTAATTATTGTGTATGTTGTGGTAAAAAAGTAGAATTAAATTATTAAAATAATATTTGATTTTTAACAAATAAAAGACTAATACCGTATATATAAATATGTGTGTTAGTCTTTTTTATTAAGATTTGTAATTAATTTGAAATATTTTATGAGATGAAAAAACATAGTAGATATGATAAACTATAAGATGTATTTAGATTGGTGGGAGGTAGTGTATGAAAAAAGATGTAAAGTCCAAAGGACATAATTTAGACGATACTTTTAGCATAACTATGGAATTAGAAAGGCCTTTGCTTTACGATGAATTAAGAAATGAAGTATATATTCAAGAACAAAATGAAAAGTCAAGAAGAATAAAAAATAATATATTAAAGTTAATTTTAGGGGTTTTAATTATTAGTATAGTTGGTTTTTTTATATGGGCTAGCGACAGCTATAAGCCACAATCCTTAGCAGAAAATTCACTTGTAAGCGATAGTTCAGTAGAAGTAAATGTAGGAAAATATATAACATTCACACCTAAAAATATAAACCCGACAAAAGGATTTATATTCTATCCAGGAGCTAAGGTTGAACCCGAAGCTTATGCTCCATTATGTAAGGAAATTGCAAGTGAGGGATATGAAGTAGTTATAGTAAAAATGCCTCTTAATTTAGCTATATTGTCTTATAAAAAAGGTGAATCTGTAATAGATGAATATAGTAATATAAAAACATGGGTTATAGGTGGACATTCACTAGGTGGAACTATGGCAGCTAAACTAGCAAGTGAAAATAATATGATAGATGGTGTTGTATTGTTGGCATCTTATCCAATGGGAACAGAACTTAAAGATATGGGCAAAGAAGTAATTTCTATTTGGGGAAGTAAAGATGGTGTAGTTAATTTTGAAAATCTAATAAACTCAAAAGAAAAATTACCTACAGATACTACTTATGTGGAAATTGAAGGAGCTAATCATGCTCAATTCGGTGATTATGGTGAACAAAAAGGAGATCAAACATCGATAATAAGTAGGGAAGAGCAAATAGATGTAGCATCAAAAAATATTATAAGATTTATGAATAAGATAAATTAAATTATAAATAAAAAATGCTTGGGCTAAAACCAAGCATTTTTTATTTTAAAGTTTTTTGTATAGATTAACACTGTTCCAATCGACTTTTTTTATGTCATTCTTAAATGCATCAGTGAACCATTTTATATCTTTAAACCTAATACATCTAATAATAAATAAAAGAGCTAAGTATAAAATCAGATCAGCTAGGACTTGTAATATAAGAAGAGATTCTAAATTTAAAAGTGAAAAAGTGAACTTAATTGTATAACTAGAAATAATGATGCATATAATTGGCTTAATAACCCAATCTATTAAATCAAACTCTAAATTAGTAACTTTTAAAAGTCTGTTTATACTTAAGGAAGCATTAAATATGGTACTAGCAAAAAGTACTAGTATAAAACCTTCAATTCCACTTTTGGGGATAAATCCCAAAATAATAATAATTCGAAGAACCATGTCCATGAGATTATATTTTAAGGTATACATTTGTTGGTTTAAAGCATTCAAACTACCGTCAACAATTCTATCAAGATACATTAAAGGTATAAGAGGAGCTAATATTCTCATCATAAATCCACTTTCAGTGTTATTATAAATAGCTAATCCTAGTTCTTTTGAAAATATCATAAATAGACCTGTTGCAAATAATGCTATTAAAAGCGTAAACTTAAAAACTTTTGAAATTATGTAATTAACTCTTTTATTTTTATGTAAAGCATTTGATTCAGCTATTTCAGGTATGATAAGTGTTGAAAAAGAAGCTAAAAATATAGATGGAAAATTAAGTATTGGCATAACCATACCTTTTATCATACCAAATATAGCTATGGAAGACTCATTAGATGATCCATATGACCTAAGTGCATTTGGAATAAGTATATCTTCGGCTGTTCTTAAAGAAGTTTGAACATATGCGCTAAATGCTATGGGTAAAGAAATTGAACTTATATCTAATAAAGAGCATTTATTATTTAAAGATAATACACTGGTTGATTTTTTCTTTTTTTCAAATAAATATAATAAATAAGAATATATAGCAGAAAGTATAGAACCTGAAGTCATACCAATTGATACTAAAGCACATGTATAGTCTAATCCTAGAGGTATGAATTTACCTACAAACAAACATATAATTAACATCATAGTAAAAACTTCTACAATATCGGATGTAACACTCTTCATGACTTTTCGAACACCATAAAAGTAACCTGCAAAGCAGCAACATATACCAACAAAAGGCATGCTAAATGCTAAAATTTTAAGGGACATTATTGCTCTAGAATCTTTTATCCATACATTGCTTATAAATTCAGAGCTATTATACAGAAATACAGCAGTAAGAGTTCCAAAGAATAAGGTGTAAATAAATCCTTTACTTACTATATTTTTTATCTTTCCATAATTACCTTTACCAAGTTCTTCAGCGACTAAACGAGTGATAGTAACCCTTATTCCTGAGATAGCTAATGTGCTAGCAACTACATTTATACTCATAATTAGCTGGAAAATACCCATACCTTCTGCACCTATTTTATTCGAAAGATATACTCTAAAAATCATATTAACTAATCCAAATGTCATTGTACTAATTGTAAGTAGCAAAGCGTTTAAAATTAATTTTTTTCTTTTTTTTCTCATAAGTAAATATCTCCTATAAAATTATAAAATACATTGATTAAATGGAATGATATATATATTTATATGCTAATGTAAGTCCAAAATATTATAAAAATAGTATATAAAAAATGGATGAAATAAAACTTCATCCATTTTTTATATACTATTAAATGTAGTATGTCTTTTTAAGAAATATTTTTTTTGAAAAATCACCTTTTTCTTTTTTTGTTGTGTTTCTAAAATTATTAATCTCTTCTTCTGAATATCCATATTCTTTTCCTATTTCAGTTAATAAATCTATAGATTCTACTATATCACTTAATGATTTACTATCTAAACCATCATAGATTGTAGCTATTAAATTTAAGTATAAAGCTTCTAAAGCCTTTTCTTCTTCTAGTATTTCGTAATCAAATCTTTTACCTAATTCTTTTAGCATATCAGGAATATTATTTCTAACAATTTTATTATATGTCCCCATTATTATTTCCCCCTTTTATAGATATTTAGAAAATATAAAATATGATTTTGGTAAATAAGTTTATTTATATAGTAGTAGATTTCAGAATAAAAGTATACAAAATTTTAAAAAATATAAAAAAGACATAATATAAGGAGTAAAAATATGATAGTTAGATTAGGCTATGTAGCTATAGCGCTTAATTTAGAAAAAACAACATCATCTAGTACACTAACGTATGCTAGATATAATAAGTTGAATGAGGATGAAAGAATTAATAAATTAAAATCTGTAACATACTCAAATATAAAAGCATTAGAAGAGATTTTAAAATATAATATTAATAATAATATTCATTTTTATAGATTAACGTCAAATTTAATTCCATTAGCCACTCATCCTCAGGTAATGTGGGATTATAAAATATATTTTAAAAAAGATTTTGAACATATTGGAAATATAATAAAAAAAAGTAATATGAGAGTTGATTTTCATCCTGATCAGTTCAATGTTATAAACAGTACTAAAAAAAATGTTGTTGAAAGTACCTTAATTAACTTAAATACAGCAGTAGATATATTAGAGCTATTAAATTATAAAGAAGGAAAACTTGTTATACATATTGGAAGTTCTCAAGGTGGAAAGGAAGAAAGTATAAATAGATTTATATCAAACTTTAATGAATTTCCTAAAAGGATACAAGAAAGATTAATTTTAGAAAATGACGACAAAGTATTTACTGCAAATGATGCACTGAAGATATGTGAAAAAATTAAGGTACCTATGGTTTTAGATATACATCATCACAATTGCAAAAATGACAATGAAAAAATAGAAGACTTATTAAGTAATATATTTGATACATGGAAAAATGAATCGTTGCCTCCTAAAATGCATTTTTCAACACCTAGAGACTTTGAGAATGATAGAAAGCATGCAGATTATATAAAAGTGGATGACTTTATAAAATTTTTATCTATGGCTAAAGATAGAGTTAATAAAGACTTTGATGTTATGATAGAAGCAAAGAAAAAAGATCAGGCATTATTTAAATTAATAGATGATTTAAAACAATGTAAATTTAAAATAAAATTTATAGATGATTCAACTATTGAATTATAGAATGGAATTTTAAAGATGTTCATTTAGCTAGTTTTAATAAATGAGCATCTTTTTAATTTTGTAAAAAACTAACTAAAAAGCGTAAAAAGTTTAGTATAAGTAAACTGGTGCAAAATTAATATAAACATATGATTAGGAATACTAAACAAAAATAAAATTAATATAAACATTTTGAAAAAAATATAAGTTAAGATGTTGAAAAATACACATTTGTTACTTTTAAATAAAATAAAAAGAAAAATGTTTTAAAATATACTTGAAAAATGTATAAAAAATAAATATAATGTAAAAGTAAGTTTAACAATACTGAATTATGAGAATAGAAATAGTAAGTATAATTTATAACTTATTCAAAACTTAATAAAATAGGAGGTGAAATATTGCAAGATACAAATAAAAATATGGATTCCTTATTTGATTTAGAATATGAAAAAGTACCTTTACTGAAAGGTTTAGAAGAATATTCTAATATGGATATAGCTTGCTTTGATGTACCGGGACATGTAAGAGATAATGGTGTAGAAATTCTGAATAAATATTTTGGAAGAAATATTATGAAAATGGACATAAATTCATCACCATTAATGGATAATGTTTCAAATCCAAGGGGAATTATAAAAGAAGCAGAGGATTTATTGGCAAAAGCATATGATGCAGACTACGCTTTTTTTATAACTAATGGTACTACACAAGGTATACATGCTATGATTTTGAGTTGTATAAATCCAGGAGATAAGATTTTACTTCCTAGAAATGTACATAAATCTGTTATAAATGCACTTATTCTTTCTGGTGGAATTCCAGTTTATATACAGCCTGAGTATGATAATGAGATTGGAATTAGCCTAAATGTAAGTATAAATAATATAAAAAAAGCGTTAGATGAAAATAAAGACATAAAGGTCTTATTTTTATTAAATCCAACATACTATGGTGCATGTACCTCATTGAAAGAAGTTGTTGATATTTGCCATGATAAAAATATTTTGGTACTTGTTGATGAAGCTCATGGGGCACACTTTCCTTTTTATGATGACTTACCACCATCAGCAATGCAATGTGGTGCAGATATGTCAGCTATAAGTATTCATAAAACTGGAGGAGCATTAACTCAAGCATCAGCAATTTTAGTTAAAAGTAAAAATATAGATGAAAAAAAGGTAAAACAAAATATAAACCTATTACAGTCAACATCAGCGTCATATTTACTTATGGCAAGCATAGATGGAGCAAGAGCAAATTTAACCCAAAATGGAGGATCTCAATTATCAAAGGCACTTAATTTAGCAAGATATGCAAAAAGTAAATTAAGTAAAATTAAAGGAATAAGAGTAATTTCTCATGAATTCTTAAAAAAAGATGGAGTAAGTTTTATAGATGAAACTAAGCTATGTATAAATGTAGCAGGGTTAAATTTGAGTGGATTTGAAGTTTATGAGTTACTATATAAAGATTTTGGAGTACAAGTTGAACTAGGAGATATGTACAATATATTAGCGCTTATATCTATTGGAACAACTAAGCAAGATATAGACAAACTTATAAAATCTATTTCAATTATTTCTAGGATACATAAGAAACAAAGTTCAAGTAGTGAAATAAATATAAGACAAATAATTCCAAGGGTGGAAATTAGTCCAAGGGAAGCTTTTTACTCTATCAAAGAAAGTATATCTTTAGATAAAAGTATAAATAAAATTTGTGCAGAGTCAATTATGGCGTATCCTCCCGGGATACCAATAATATCTCCAGGAGAGATAATAACAAGTGAAATTATAGAGTATATAAAATTATTAAAAGATAACAATGCGTACTTAACTGATATGAAAGATAAAGAATTAAAAAATATATTAGTAGTAAAATAGCAATTTAAAATTAAATAGAAAGTAGGTAAACTAGTATGAAGTTTGAAACATTAGGTAGACACATCTTAGTAGAATATTACAACTGTGATGAGGAAGTACTTAGAGATCCTAAGCTTATAGAAAAGTTTATGAATGATTCAGCTCTAAATGCTAAAGCAACTATTGTTGATTCAGTATTTCACCATTTTAATCCTTGGGGAGTATCAGGTGCAGTTATAATAGCAGAATCTCATTTAACTATACATACTTGGCCAGAATATGGATATGCAGCTGCAGATTTCTTTACATGTGGAGATATAGATCCATGGAAAAGTTTTGAGTTATTAGAAGAACTTTTAAAAGCAGAAAGAAGTGAATCTACTGAAATTCCAAGGGGATTAACATCAAAAATAAAAAAGTTTGCAAAAAAAGATTTAGGCAATATTACTCATAAGCCAGAAGCTGTATAAATAATAAATACCTAAATTAAAAATAAATAAAAAATAAAATAAATAAAAATAAATTTGGACTAACATTATAACATAAAAAAGAGAAATTTTCAAATTGATGATAAATTAAATAATGTTAATTATATAAATAAAAATAAATAAAATAAATTTGGAGGAATAGTATGGAGCTTTGGTATACAGAAGAATGGACTGACAATGTTCGTTTTTCAATAAAGACAGATAAGCATTTATTCAGTAAACAGTCAGAGTTTCAAAGAGTAGATGTATTTGAGAGTAAGGAATTTGGAAAGTTTTTAACCTTAGATGGACTTATGATGGTAAATTATAAAGATGAATTCATATACCATGATATGATAGTTCATGTGCCAATGGCTACTAATATGAATATAAAAAATATCTTAGTTATAGGTGGCGGAGATGGAGGTACAGTTAGAGAACTTACTAGATATCCTCAAATAGAAAAAATAGACATGGTTGAAATTGATAAAATGGTTGTAGATGTATCTAGAGAATTTATAGATATATGCGCGTGTAAATTAGATGATAAAAGAGTAAGTTTATACTATGAAGATGGTGTGGCTTTTGTTAAAAAGTCAAAAGATAAATTTTACGATTTAATAATAGTTGATTCAACTGACCCTATAGGACCAGGAGAAGGATTATTCTCAGTAGATTTTTATAATGATTGTTATAGAATATTAACAGATGAAGGTATACTTGTAAATCAAAATGAAAGCCCTTACTTTGATTTTAATGCTAGAGAAATGAAAAGAGCAAATGCTAAGATATCAGAGATATTTGAAATAGCTAAGGTTTATCAGGCTCATATACCAACATATCCATCAGGGCACTGGTTATTTGGATTTGCATCGAAAAAGTTAGATCCAATAAAAGACCAAAATGTAAAAGGTTGGGAAAGTTTAAATCTAAAAACTAAGTACTATAATAGCGAAGTGCATGTAGGTGCATTTATGTTACCTCAGTATGTAAAGGATATGTTAGATGAAAAATAAATTTTCTCATGTAAGCACATTTATGAGCATGGATGACTCTTATGAAGATTCAGATTTAATAGTTTTTGGAGTAGGATTTGATGGAACTACTTCAAATAGACCAGGTACTAGATTTGCAAGTAGTGCGATGAGACCTGAATTTTACGGATTAGAAACATACAGTCCAATGTTAGATCTTGATTTAGATGACTTTAATATTTGCGATATAGGTGACTTAGAGTTAAGTATAGGAAATACAGACTTAGTATTAGAAGAAATATACGAAGGATGTAAAAAAATAGTACAGGATAATAAAATACCTTTTATGATTGGTGGAGAACATTTAGTTACATTACCAGCATTTAAAGCAGTTTATGAAAAATATAGAGATATATATGTACTTCACTTTGATGCTCATACAGATCTTAGAGATGAATATAATAATAATAAGCATTCTCATGCAACAGTAATAAAAAGAATTTGGGATATTACTGGAGATAATAGAATATATCAATTCGGTATAAGATCGGGTACTAAGGAAGAGTTTGATTTTGCATTAAAAGAAAAACATACATATATGGAAGTATCGTCAATCGATACATTTGAAAAAGTTGTAAAAAGTTTAGATAAAAAGAATATATATTTAACAATAGATTTGGACGTACTAGATCCATCTATATTTCCAGGAACAGGAACTCCAGAACCTGGAGGTATAACATATAGAGAGTTTGAAAATATATTTAAAATCTTAAAGGATTCAAATATAAATTTAGTAGGATGCGATATAGTAGAGTTAAGTCCTGACTACGATGACACAAATGTATCAACAGTGACGGCATGTAAAATATTAAGAGAATTAGCTTTAGTAGCTCTAGATAAGCATAATAAACAAAATCAAGGAGGAATTGAAAAATGGCAAGACATTTATTCACTTCAGAATCAGTAACAGAAGGTCATCCAGATAAAATATGTGACCAAATATCAGACGCTATATTAGATGCATTATTAGAAAAAGATAGTGCATCAAGAGTAGCATGTGAAACTACAGTAACTACAGGATTAGTGCTTGTTGCAGGGGAAATAAGTACTAATGCATATGTAGATATACCTAAGTTAGTAAGAAAAACAGTTAAAGAAATAGGTTATGATAGAGCGAAATATGGATTTGATTGTGACACTTGTGCGGTAATAACTTCTATAGATGAGCAATCAGGGGATATAGCTATGGGTGTTGATGAAGCTTTAGAAAACAAATCAGGGGAAAGTGTAGAAGATGAAATAGAAAAGGTTGGAGCGGGAGACCAAGGTATAATGTTTGGTTTTGCATGTGATGAAACTGAAGAATTAATGCCTCTACCAATATCTTTAGCTCATAAATTAGCAAGAAAGTTAACTGAAGTTAGAAAATCAGGGTTACTAAGTTATTTAAGACCTGATGGAAAGACTCAAGTAACAGTAGAATATGAAGGAAATACACCTGTGAGAGTGCATACCGTTTTAATTTCTACACAACACGGAGAAGAAGTAAGTAACGAAACTATAAGAGAAGATTTAATCAATCATGTAATAAAAGCTGTTATACCAAATGAATTATTAGATGAAGAAACTATGATATACATAAATCCAACTGGCAGATTCGTTATAGGTGGACCACAAGGAGATACAGGTCTTACAGGTAGAAAAATAATAATAGATACTTATGGAGGATACTCAAGACATGGTGGTGGGGCATTCTCTGGAAAAGATCCTACAAAGGTTGATAGATCAGCAGCTTACGCTGCTAGATATGTTGCTAAAAATATAGTTGCAGCAGGTCTTGCAAACAAATGTGAGATAGAGCTTGCTTATGCAATTGGTGTAGCAAAACCTTT
Source organism: Desulfovibrio sp. Marseille-P6017 (assembly GCA_900604495.1). Next base: position 74,599 of record UWOR01000002.1, read on the forward strand.
ATCTATATTTATAGATACTTTTGGAACTGGCAAAGTTAGCGAAGAAAAATTAGTTGAATTAGTTAACAGTAACTTTGATTTAAGACCAGGTGCAATAATAAGAGATTTAGATCTTAGAAAACCAATGTATAGAAATGTTGCAGCTTATGGACACTTTGGTAGAACAGACTTAGATTTACCATGGGAAAGAACTGATAAAGCTGAAATATTAAAACAGCAAGCATTAGAAATTACAATGGCTTAAATATAAATATTAAAATTCACGCAAAAATTTAGAATATATAGTTAAGTTTAAAATATGTAAGTAGGTTGGCTATGTCAGAGTTTTATCTGATGTAGCCATTTTTGTTATGTAAAGTATAGGTATATAAATAAGATTATTAGCTATCACTAAAAATTTATACGTAACATAATATATATTAAAATAATAGCGTCAAGGGGGAAACACTAATGGACTGTATAAAAATAAAAGAGGGAACTTCCTTAATTAGAGTTCTTAATTCATTACCACAAGTTAATGCTATAGATGTATATATTAATAAAAGACTAGCAATTAGTAATTTACAATATAAACAATTTTCTAATTATATAACATTGCCAGAAGGTGATTATAGAATAGATGTATTTGTAAGTCAATCAACTGATCAATCAATAATAAGTGGTAGTCTAGATTTAGAAGATGGTCAGATATTAACTATAGCATCTATAGGTAATATAGGTGATTTAGGATTATTAGTTATTAGTGATCACGTGGATAAAGAAGTAATACATGATAAAAGTGCATTTAGAATAGTGCAACTATCACCTAACCTACCTTCAGTAAATGTATTAGTTAATAATAAAGATTTAGTCGAAGGATTAGAATATAAGCAAAATATAAGTTATGTAGATGCAAGACCTAATCAGTATACTATTGATTTATACTTAACTGAGAATAATGTATCAGTTTTATCTTTTGGAGCAGTATTAAAGCCAAATAGAATTTACACTTTGTATATAGTAGGAGAATATCCTGATTTATCGGCTATTCAATCAGTTGATGTTAATACTTATTTATGTAGATAAGTTAGTTTTATTAAAAGAAGAGAAATCCTATGTATGAATAAACTTATATACATAGGATTTCTTATTTTAGATTTTTACTTTAACTCGATAATAAATGCTTGAGATTGTGGTGGGATACTCATAGTCATTATAGGTGAGTGATATGAACCAATTAAGTCACCAACTTGTAAATCATCTATAGATATTTCGTTGTAAAATTCGTCCATAACTAAAGTTGTATCGCTTACTATTAGTATAAAAGATGTATAAATATTAGACACATCTGTAGCAAATGTTATAAAGGTAAGTCGATGTTGCATATTATACCTTATTTCAGTTACAGTTCCCATTTTAAAAGCACAGCATTTCATAAGAAGCTCCTCCTAATATATATGATAGTTATATATTATGCAAAAATATTTTTATAGTTAATAGGTGAAAGCATCAAATATAAATACTTATAATAATTTACATATATAAATTAATAGAATGATAATGAAAATTTATAATAAAAGTCACGTTTTAAATTTATACAAATATAATAAAATGACAAGACTATTTAGTTTATTATATTTGAAAAGAGGTATAATAATGAGACAAATAAAAGGAATAGATATAAGTAACTGGAGTGGTAGTATAGATTTTGCAGCTGTGAATGAATCTGGAGTAGAAATTGTATATATACAAGCAACTGAAGGAACTTTTTATACTGATCCATATCTTCAGGAATTTTATAATGGAGCAAAAAATAATGGGTTAAAAGTTGGTTTTTATCATTTTTTTAACCCTGGAAGCTCTCCAACACCTAGAGAACAAGCTAGATACTTTGTAGATGCTATTAGTGGTATGGAGGTTGAATGTAGATTAGCAATAGATTTAGAACAAACAGGAGGTTTAGGACCAGAAGAGATTTCGAACCAAGCGGTTGATTTTTTAAAAGCTGTAGAAGAGTATAGTGGCAAAAAAGTTGTGGTATATACTTATACAAATTTTGCACAGACAGAACTTGTTTCAAGTACAGGTATAGGAAATTATCCAGTATGGATAGCTCAATACTCTGAGAGTTCGCCTGAATATAATCCTATATGGGGAAATGAATATGTAGGTTGGCAATACTCTGATACTGGATATATAGATGGAGTAGAAGCAAATATTGATTTAGATATATTTTATGATGGAATATTATTAGATGATTCATCTAAAATAGAAGGAGAAAGAAAACCTGAATCAAATCAAAGTTCAGTTATTTATTATACAGTGCAAAAAGGAGATACATTAAGTGGAATAGCTCAAAGATTTGGTACAACAGTAGCACAATTAGCATCAATTAATAACATACAAAATCCAAACTTAATTTATGTAGGTCAAGTTTTAAAGATATACACATCATCAAGGAATATAATATCAAGAAAAAAAAATTTCTATAGAACTTATGTAGTACAACGTGGAGATACATTAAGTGGCATAGCTCAAAGATTTGATACAACAGTAGATGAATTAGTAAAATTAAATGATATATCAAATCCAAACTTAATCTATATAGGTGAAATTTTAAAGATACCAACAACTAAAAATATAAAAAGAACAGCATCAGTATCAGAACATATGCATACACTGACATATGTAGTAGAAGAAGGAGATACATTAAGTGGAATAGCAAGAAGGTTTAATACAACAGTAGCTGAATTAGTACGCATAAATAATATACAAAATCCAAATTTAATTTATGTAGGTCAAGTTTTAAAAATAGAAACATCTGCATCTTCAAATGATGAAAAAAGCTTTACAGGAAGTTATATAGTTAAATATGGAGACACTTTAACTAGTATTGCAGAGAAATTTAATACAACAGTATCAAATTTAGTTGAATTAAATAATATACAAAATCCAAACTTAATTTATGTAGGAGAAATTTTAAGAGTATAATCCTTAAAATAAATAAAATCGGTAACTTTTGTTACCGATTTTATTTATAATAACATTTATAATACTATGTATAGAAAAGAGTTTAAGATTGAAATTTTAAATACTATAGATATATAATATGTTTATTATGATAATAATACGTATATAAGATTGAGTATATCTATTTAAAAAGAAATAAATATAGATAAAGGAGATATTATAATGATAACAAAAGATAATACAATAGGCGAAATATTAGAAATAAATCCAAAGGCAGCAGATATATTAATGGATTTTGGAATGGGATGCTTAGGTTGCCCATCTGCAACTATGGAAACTTTAGAGCAAGCTTGCTTTATACATGACTTAAAATTAGAAGATGTATTAAATAAGTTAAACAGTAAATAAATTTTAAAAAAGGTAATTTCTATTTTTAGAAATTACCTTTTTTATGCACATTATATAGTATAGATTAGTAACTTATAATATAATCATAAAATTCAAAAGGTGAGTATATTATGAAGTGCAATCGAAGAATAGCATTTTTAACAGAATTAAAAACTGATTGGGATAAGTTAAATTTAGCTGCAAAGGCATTAGTTTTTATAGGTGGATTTTTATTTTCTACAATAATATTTGTTGCATTATATAAAGTATATTGTAGTGAGATATATAAAACTATTGAAGTTATATTTAGATCATCACTAGCATCTGTATTTGGATTTATATTAAGTTCAAATATAAAGAATGTCAAACCACAAAATATACCTTATGTTGAAAAATATAGTATAAAAGAAGAAGATATAAAAGAAGATTGTAAAGAGGTAATAGAAAAAAGGTATCGAAATGAAGGAAATTCAGTACAAATTGTAATAGCATTCTTAGTTACTGTAATTTCAGCGATTGTAATGATAATTATATATGTATTTGAAATAACTCAGGATGTAGCTATATTATCTCAATTTAGAGATTTAATGTGTATGTCTATAGGATTTCTGTTAGGGGAGTCAAAAATCAAAAAGAATGATTAATATACTAAAAAATGCTTTAAAAATATTATCAATAATTTTTAAAGCATTTTTTATTTAAATAAATGAAAGAAATTTTTATAGTTATAGATAAAAATATAAGTGTCAAAATATGATATAATTAATAATTACGTATATAAATGTAAGGTGGTATAAAATGAATAATAATTTTGAAAAATTCAATTTAAATAAAGAAATTATAAAATCTTTAAATAATTTAAATTATAAGGTTCCCTCAGAAGTTCAAAGTAAAACAATACCTGAACTTTTAGATAATAAAGATGTAATAGTAAAATCAAAAACTGGGAGTGGAAAAACTGCTAGTTTTGCAATTCCAATATGCGAAAGCATTGATATCAATAATAATAGCGTGCAAGCTTTAATAGTTGCTCCTACAAGAGAATTAGCACTTCAAATAAAAGAAGAGATATCTTCAATAGGAAGATTAAAAAAAATTAGGTGTAGTGCAATTTTTGGAAAACAACCAATAAAAGATCAAATTTTAGAACTAAAGCAAAGAGTACATATAGTAGTAGCAACACCAGGTAGAATAATTGATCATATAGGTAGAAAAACCATATCATTAGATAATTTAAAATATTTTATAATAGATGAAGCAGATAAAATGCTTAATAAAGGATTTGTAGATGATATGGAAAGTATATTTGTAAAACTACCACATAAATGCACAAGTGGGTTATTTTCTGCGACTATAGATGAGAATATAAGTTTGATATGCAATAAATATATGGTAAACCCAATTTATATAGATATAAAGATTAATGAAAAAGAGGTATCACAAAAACAAATAATTGAAAAGTGTATAAATGTAACTAAAGAAAATAGATATGAAACTTTAAAAAAGTTAATTTACAGTGAATCTCCTGACTCATTAATAATATTTGCTAATAAAAAAGATAGTGTAATTGATTTATATAATAAAATGAAAAAAGATAAATTTTTAGTAAGGCAACTTCATGGTGATATGTCGCAAGAAAAGAGATTATATACAATAAAAGATTTTAAAGAACATAAATTTAATATAATGATATGTACAGATGTAGCTTCAAGAGGTATACATATAGATGATATATCCTTAGTAATAAATTATGATATTCCAAAGGATAAAGAAAATTATGTACATAGAATAGGAAGAACTGGAAGGCAAAATAAGTTTGGAAAAGCAATAACACTAGTATCTCAAAATGAGGAAAAGTACTTAGAAGAAATAGAAAATTATACGAATAGAAAATTACATGAAATAGTTGAAATTAATGAAGAAGAAGTTAATATGGGAAGAGTCAGATTTAAAGAAATTGAAAGTAAACTTATAAAATTGAGAAATGATAAGAAGTATGAAAAAGATACAAATTCAGAAGTAACTAGAATTTATTTAAATGCAGGAAAGAAAAAGAAAATAAGAGTTATAGATATTGTTGGAACACTTAGCAATATTGAAGGAATAAATAATGAAGACATTGGAGTTGTAGAAGTTAAAGATTTGTGTTCTTATGTGGACTTATTAAATAATAAAGGAAGTAAATTTTTAAAGAAATATAAAGAGATAAGTATAAAGAAGAAACTTGTAAAAGTTAGAAAAGACAATAAAAATTAAATTATAGGAGGACCTTGATGCTTAACAAAGAACAATTTCTTGCCATGTATAAAATAGATGAAAAAGAATTAGCAGACTTAAATATAGATTGGCAGGATTTAGAAGCAATATATGAAGATTTTATAAAATATAGACAAAGTTATGAAACACAAGCAGAGCTAATTGCAAATATATTAAGAGCTCAGCCTAAAGTTCACTCAGTAAAAACAAGAGTAAAAGATGCAAAACACTTAATTGAAAAAGTTATCAGAAAAACACCTGAAAGAAGGTCTAAGTATGGTAAGGATTTTAAATTTACTGTTGAAAATTATAAAAATGAAATTACCGATTTATTGGGTATAAGAGTTATTCATATTTTCAAAGAGGACTGGGAAGAAATACATGAGTTTATAACTAGTATGTGGGATGTTATGGAAATTGTTGCTAATATTAGAGAAGGTGATAATACTAAAGAATTTGAAGCAAAAAATATAGAGGTATGTTCTAGATTGTCAGGCTATAGATCAGTACATTATTTAATCGAGTCTTACCCTACAAACAAAAAACTTATAGCAGAAGTTCAAGTTAGAACTATCTTTGAAGAAGGATATGGAGAAATTGACCACCAACTTAGATATTCACATAATGATATACCTGAAATTTTAGGACAAAATTTAATGTTATTAAATAGGATTGCTGGAAGCTCAGATGAAATGGCGTCTTTGATAAATATGATGAGTAAAAGCTTTAAACAAGTTGAAATAGAATTTGAGGATAAATTAAGAGAAAAAGATAAAAAAATTAATAACTTAAAGGAAAAGATATTAGATAATATAGACATATCAGATGTAGAAAAAGAAAGTTTAATACAAGATATTGATGAAATATTGAAAAAAGAGTAAAATAATGGGTATATTGGAATTAATTAAGCCAATATACCCATTATTTTTAATTAATTATGTTTTAATTTGAAAGGACATTTATGGAAGATAATATAGAGATTATAAAAAAAGCTATGAAAGGTAATAAAAGAGCTTTTTATTATTTAATAAAAGAGTATACTGCTTATTTATATAAAATAGCGTATCTTCATACTAAACTTGAAGATGATGCAAAAAGTATCTTTGAAGAAACTGTGTATAATGGATTTAAAAATATACATAAATTGAAATCACCGTATAAATTTAAAATCTGGTTAACAAGAATTCTTATAAATGAAATAGATTATTTTTTAGAATCTGTAGGGATGGTTGAATTAGAATTTGAACTAGAAGAAGATAATATTGATTTATTTAAATCTATAGATATATTAGAATCTAAAGTTAAAAGTGTAATTATATTAAGGTATTATTGTAAGTTTAGTGTTAACGAAATAGCTGAAATTTTAGAATTAAACCCAAGTACAGTAGAGACATTTACAAGAAGGGCCTTTAAAGAAATTAAAAATCTTTTAAAGGAGGATTGTATATGTTAGAAAGAATTGACTTTGACAGTATTGATATAGATAAAAGAACAAAATTTGAAATAAAAGAAGATATAAAATCTTTTAATATAAATTTAGATATTGTAGATAGTATTGAAATTCCAAACCTAAACTCTACAACAAAAAAATGTATAAAAAAAGCAGTAAAAGAAAGATATGAATTTGATAAAGTTATAATTGGTAATATTCTTATTTTTTCTATGTTAATATTCAGCATGGTATCTTTATACAATCCTATATTAACTTATAAAATACCACCAGTGTATAAGTTTTTTAAAAATATAAATGAGTCACTTAATATAGATTTTATAGTTGACTTATTAGGATTTGACAATATTATACCAAAGGTTGATTTAGATGAATCTGGGAAGTTACAAATAATTGAAGATCCAAATCTTATAAAAGAAGATGAAGTTAAAGCTCCAACAAGTTCAAAAGAAGCTTTAAACTTAATACATTCTATGGCGAATACTCTTGTTGAAGCCCAACATAAATGGGGTAGCACAGAAGTTACACCAAAAACTATAGAAATAGCATTAAAAAGTGTTGAACTTATAGATGATGATCATGACAGAATCTACTTAAGAAATGCATTAAATAAGTGGTCTGAAGGTAATTTTTCAAATGGAGTAGATTTACATAACTATGTTTGGGATATGTTAGATGGAAGTATTGGAATTGCAGAAGAATTAGATGAACTAATGATTGAAAAAATATTAAAAAATCATTTTAATAATAAAAATGAATAATAAAAATGGAATATCTTATAGAAAGAATGAGATATTCCATTTTAATTTATTATAATTTTTATTATATTAATAGATGCTAGTATAAATAGTAAAATATCTAAAATTTGCAAAATTTTTCTGGTATTAAAGTTAAATTTTAGTAAATACTTAGCGATTCTAGGGATTATATATTTTACTAAAATGCAAAATGATATAATAATTAGAGATATTTCAATCCAAAGAAAATTTTCTGGCAGATTAAGATTTAATTTAAATGGAATATCTATTAAAAATAAGATTAATAATGATATTGCAATAGATGAATAAATTAAACTTTTATTTTCTTCATATCTTACAATATATTTTTCAAAAAAAACTTTATCTGGAGAATAAGATAAGTAATCTAATATTTTTTCTGGACTAATAAAAACAAAATTATTATTGTAGACACCAACTTCAACTAGATACATAGTTATTTCTTTATTATTTGAGTGTAGAGGATATTTATATACTTTTATAATTCTATGAATGCTTTTATCAATTGCATCTCTTAGTGTTTTAGCAATAACCCTATTTATATCTTCATTTTCATTAACTGTAGCTTCATAATAATAGCTATTATCATGAAAGAGTATATTTCCATCTTGATTTTGAATAATGATTCCAATTATCTTGCTACTCATAAAATCACCTCTACTTATAATTATAATATAAGAGTTTTATTTAGTGCATATATTTATGATATTATAATTATATATGAATTATTAAATAGTAGTATAAAAGTTAATAAATTATTTAAATTTAAAAAGGATATTATCAAATTAATAACGAAATAATAAATTTCAATAATGATTTATTTTATTGATTAAGCCATAGACAATATATAAAATTATATTAAAAAGAAAATAGGGGGCAATGTATGAAAACTTTAATTATAGGTAATGTTTATGTTGATATAATAATCAATGTAGATCATCTGCCTAAGACTGGTGATGATATTGTGTGTAAAAAACATATTGTTACTGTTGGTGGATGTGCTTATAATGTAGCAACAATATTAAAAAACTTTAACATAGACCATACATTAGTATTTCCTGTAGGAAATGGAATATATGGAAGTATAATAGAAAATGAAGTTATAAAGAGTGGTTATAAACCTAATATTAAAGTAGATAGCGGAGATAATGGGTACTGTATGTGCTTAGTTGAAGAAAGTGGAGAAAGAAGTTTTATAACTGTTAAAGGGATTGAAACTAATTATAGTGAGTCTTGGTTTGAAGGTATAAACCCAGATGACTATAAAAATATATATATATCAGGTTATGAAATGGAAGGCGAAAGTGGACAAATAATATCTAACTGGATAAGTAAATTAGAAGACAAAAATATATTCTTTGCTCCTGGTCCTAGAATGGGAGAAATAGAAAAAGAAACCTTAGATAAGATACTAAAACTTAGACCTATAATACATATAAATGAAGAGGAAGCGTTATCATTTACTAATAAAAAAAGTATTGTTGAAGCAGCTAGAGCTATAAATAAAATTACAAAAAATACAGTTTTTATAACTCTAGGAAAAGATGGAGTTATGTGTGCTAACAATTGTGAGTATAGATTTGTTGATAGTTTTGATAGTGAAATTAAAAATACAATAGGTGCAGGAGATAGTCATATGGGGGCTATTATAGTTGGATATTCTATGGGTTATAATCTAGGTGACTGTTGCTATTTTGCTAATAAAGTAGCCTCAAAAGTTGTATCAATAGAAGAAAGCAGGCTAGAAGAAAAATATTTTGATATTAAAGAATATAACATAATATAAATGATTATATAAAATTAGTAGTATAAAATTAAAAAGTTCTTACTATAATTTATAATAAATTATACTTTATGGAATATTATTATAATTATTTTAATATAAAGATTAAAATAAAATTTATTTAAATTATGGGAAGGATGCTATATGAGTAATTTATATAATGAAAGATTAAATAAAAGATACAAGTACATAGTTGGAATTTTGATTGTAATTATGATTACATGTGTATATTTTATATTCTTTTCTGAAGGAAATGCATCTGAAAGTGAAGCAAAAGATATAATAAGTAAAATTGATAAAGGATACGATATAATAGTAACTAGTGACAATTATGTGGTAGGCGATAATACTTATTATACAGTTCATGCTAATATAAAGGATAATGAGAGCTATAGTAATATATTTTCAGTTGGAGAAAAAAATTGCTATAGAGTAAATACTAGTTACTATAATGTTGAAAATCAAGATATTTGGTATGCAAGGTATTGTGTAGATAAAGAAAGTAAGGTTGTTTATATAGAATTTAGAGATAATCCCAAAAGATTAATAAGATACTCTGATTATAATGAAAATATAAACTATGCACTTGATATAATTAAAAAAAAAATAGGTTCAAATATACCTAATGTTGACGTTACTGTAGAAGGTGATATATATACAATACATATATATGAAGTTGTAAAAAATGAAGATGAAAGTCATACAGCAACAATAGGATGGTATGATTTTAATGTTAAAAATAAAGAAGTAAAAGATGTAATGAGTGAAGAAGTATTGAATTAAATTATATATAATATATTAAAGAGCAGTGTATTAGAGGTATATTCTAATATCTGCTTTTTTTGTATATTAATTTACTATATAAGTATTTTTAAAGCTATTTTGAAAATAACATAGTTTTTACAGATAATATATAGTATTATATTATTCATAAAATTTACATAGGAAATTAAGAGAGGAAATATTGAAAGATGGAAAAATTATTTTATAAAGATCAGTATATAAAAAATTTTACAGCTAATATATTAGAAATAAAAGAAATAGATAAAAAATTTCATATATATTTAGATAAAACTGCATTTTTCCCTGGTGGAGGAGGACAGTTTTGTGATTTAGGTGAGATAGATGGAAATAAAGTGTTTAATGTATATGAAGAAGATGGAAAAATATATCATGTTTTAGATATAAAACCAAAAGATAGTTTAGTAAAATGTAGTATAGACTGGGATAGAAGAGAAGATGGTATGCATCAACACTTTGCTCAACATGTATTGTCAGGATGTTTTTATACTAAATATAAAGCTAATACAACAGGAATTCATATAGGAAAGGATTTTAGTACTGTTGATATAAAAGGATATTTAGAGGAAGATCAGATTAGAAATATAGAAATATATGCAAATGAAGTCATAAGACAAAATATACCATTAACTATATTAACACCAAGTAAAGAAGAATTAGATAATATATATTTAAGAAGAGATTTACCTAATACTGATGAAGAAATAAGAATTGTTAAAATTGGAGATCTTGATATTAATGCTTGTTGTGGTGTACATCCAAAATCTACAGGAGAGCTTAGATTAATAAAAATTAAAAGATGGGAAAAAAATAGACAATCTACAAGAATAGAGTTCTTATCAGGAAAAAGAGCAATAGATGATGTATTAAGAAGAGATATATACTTAACCAAAGCTTGTAAATATTTAAAATCTAAGGAAGAAGATTTATTAAAGGCAATAAATAACTTAGAAGAAAAAATAGATAAAGTTATAAAAGATAGAAAAAAATTAGAGAATATAGTATCAAAATATGAAGAAAAAGAACTTATAGAAAGTGGTAAATTAATAAATGATATAATAGTTATAAGTAAAATATATGAAAATGAAGATATTAGATATATAAGTAAGCTTGTTAATAAAATTACAGAAGAACATAAAAATATTGTTTTATTAATTGGTAATGATAGTAAGGAAAAAGTAAATTTAGTTTTTGCTAGTTCTAAAGATTTAAAAGACTTAAATATGAATAGTTTAATAAAAAAAGTATTACCTGTAGTAAATGGTAAAGGTGGAGGTAGTTCTAACTTAGCCCAAGGAGCAGGAAGTAATAATGAAAATCTTGATGAAGCAATAAAATTAGCAATTAAGATTATAAAAAATTAATACGAGGAGTTTAATATGGGAGAATTATTTATTATATTTTTAGCAGTTATTATATTAGATATAATTTCAGTTATAATGTTATTTTCTAAAAAGGGAAAGTTTGTTAAGGACAGTATTTTAATGTATATAATAAGTATATATGGATTAATATTAGCTTATATTCAATATACATCAGGTCCAAGTAATGATATATTAACAAAGGTACTAAGCTTATTTTATGTAGTATGCTTTATAGGTAGTTTAATATTAAAGAAAAATAATTTTTACTTAAGTAGATTGTTGTTAGGTTTTTCGCTAATTTGTTCAACAATAACTGTATTTTTTATTTAATATGATTAAAATTGACTATATACAATAAATATGTTATTATAAACAAAATGCTCTGTATATCATTGATAAACAGAGCATTTTTATTGTTAAATAGGACGTAATATAGATTATATGGAAGGTGAATCTAATATGAAAAAAGAAATATTCAATGGAGCTAAGTTAAAAATTGCAAGAATATACAGAGGTAAAACCGTAGATCAACTTGCAAAAGAAGTTAATATAAATAAAAAAGATATAATTGCATTTGAAGAAAATAAGTATAAGCCAACTCATGAAAACACAATGAAGTTATCAATAAATTTACAGTTTCCAAGAGAGTACTTTTTTAAAAATGAGAATATGAAAGTTACAGTAGATAGTAGCCACTTTAATCCTCAATCGACTATACCTAGAAATGAAGAAATATCATATAGAGAAAAGTTAATAATGACACATAAAATATACACATTTATGCAAGGTTATATAAAGTTCCCAGAACTTAATTTACCAAATAACTTAAGTAGAAATGACGATGTAGAAGAGATGGCTAACAAAACTAGACGATATTGGGGATTAGGTGATGGAGCAATAGGGAATATGGTAAGCTTGTTAGAAAGCAATGGTGTACTTTTATCGGGTATAAATATAGATAGAAAAGGTGCATCACCATATACTCAAAAGCAAACTTTAAATAAAGTAAGTCAATATGTGGTTGCTCTAGGTAATGATAAAAAATCTGCTACAACTAGAAATTATGATCTAGCATATGAGCTAGCATATATAATATCAAATGAATTAAATATACCATCTAAGAAATTTAATGCGGATGAATTTGCTTGTGCATTTTTATTACCAAAAGACACATTCTTAGAAGATTTAACTAACCCTAATGAATTAGACTTTTATGTAGAAATGAAGGCTAAATGGTTAGTTCCAATTTCGACGATGATATTTAGGGCATATACATTAGGTGCTATAAATTATAAGAAATATAATTTCTTAATGAATGAGATGAATAAAAAAGGATGGCTTAAAAAAGAGCCTTTAGATGATAATATAAAAGGGATTGCACCACAGACACTAAAAACTGCAGTTGAATTACTATTTGAAAATAATATAATGAGTAAGAATACATTAATAGATAATTTATGTAATTTCGGTATAAATATGTATCCAGAAGATATAGAGTTATTAATAGGATTAAAAGAAGGAACTTTAGGTGTTAAAATTAATAAAAGTAAAGAAAATAAAAATAACAACGTTAAAGTTGTAGACTTTAAAAATAAAAAAAGAAAATAAAAGTAATGAGCTATATAATATAGCTCATTACTTATTATATTAATTGTTAATTTTATAGATAAGGGCATAATTTAATATACATAATAATTATATAATATATAAAAAGTAAAAATAATAAAAGAAGGTAAATTTAAGTTTATGAAAATATTTTTTGAGATACTTGTAATATTAGCACTAAGTCTATTTTTGCTTAGCATGAATGGATTAAATATATCAGCTTTATTTATAATAAGTTGTATATTAATAATATACTCATTGGTTATTTTAAAAAGAGTTATAACTTCAATTAATAAAAATGGTTAAAAAAGTTGTATAATATATATAAATTTGTAGTTATTATATTTATAAGCTCATTTTTAATAGTAGAAGGAATGATTATACTTTCTATATGTAACCATAAAGATATGGATGATATAAATGATATAAATTATATTATTGTTTTAGGAGCTGGTCTTAATGATAATAAGGTTGGAAAGTTATTAAAAAATAGATTAGATAAGGCGATAGAATACTATAAATTAAATAATGATGTTAATATAATACTTTCAGGAGGGCTTAAACCTAATAACACCATATCTGAAGCTGATGCAATGTATAATTATCTTATTAGTATGGGAATTAGTAAAAATAAAATAATTAAAGAAGATAAAGCCTTAAATACATTTGAAAATATAAAATATACAAAAGAAATACTAAAAAGTAGAAATGATTTAGATAAACATGTTCTAATTATAACTAGTGAATTTCATATTTTTAGATCACTTATGATATCTAATTTGTTAGGCTTGAAAAGTGAAGGATTAGCTTGTTATACACCTATAAAAATGAGAGTTAATTATATGATAAGTGAGTATATTAGCATAACTAGAGATTTTATTAAAGGAAATATATATAAATTAGACAATTAAGAAAGGTAAGATATGAGACATACATTAGATGAATATATAAGTAAAATAAAATTATTACCACTAAAAAGTAAATATACAAAAGAAGAAATACTAACTAATGATTTTCTTATAGATAAAAATGGGAACTTAGAAATATATTATGCCCCTCATAATGAATATATAAATCCTAATGCAAAAGTGTTTATAGTTGGAATAACACCAGGATTTCAGCAAATGAGTACAGCTTTAGCAAGTGCTAGAGTCGGAATTGAGGAAAATAAAAATATAAAGGAAATTCAATACGAGTGTAAGGTATCAGGTAGATTTAGTGGAAGTTTAAGAAAAAATATAATTAGTATGCTAGATGAAATACACCTCAATAAAGCTTTAAATATAGATAGTTGTGAAGAATTATTTAAAGATAAAGATTATTTACTACATACAACATCTTTAGTTCCATACTCTGTTTTTTCAAAAGGCAATAATTATACAGGTCATAGTCCAAAACTTATAAAAAGTGAATTTTTAATGGACTATGTGTATGAAAATTTTAATGAAAACATTAAAAAACTAGGTGATGTACTTATAATACCTTTAGGAAAAGCTGTGGAGGAAGTATTAGAAATGTTAGCTTATAATAAAATTATAAATGAAGATCAGATATTAAGAGGATTTCCACATCCATCAGGAGCTAATGGTCATAGATTAATTCAACTTAGTGAAAATAAAGAAAATATTATGAAAATAATAAAAAATAAATTTTAATAATCGAAGGTGCCAAAAAATGAAAAGTTGCTAGGCACCTTTATTATTTTTATATTTTATATAATGTAACTAAATAAATACGAAAATGAACAATAACTCTAATTAACTAATGGAATCTTAAGTATACTCTTTAAATGAATGGGATATTTTAAAAATATAACTAAATTAAAATTTAAGGAGTGTGCCATATGACAGATAAAAATCCGACAATGATACAAAGTGGAAGAGGATCTGTATTTTCTGTTTTTAGTGAAGATGAAATAAAAGAGATAACTTCAGATAGTAATAGAAAGGTAGCAGTTTCTGGTAAAATAAATAATCCTGGAATTATAGATGTACCTAATGGAGCATCACTAAAAGACATAATAGAGTTATGTGGAGGTATATTAAATAATAGTAATTTTAAAGCAGCTCAACTTGGAATTCCTTTTGGTGGTTTTTTGACAAAGGAAAGCTTTGACAAAGAATTAGATTTTAAGTTATTTGATGAAAATACTAATAGAACAATTATAATTTTATCAGAAGAAGACTGCATTATTCAGTATGCAAGATATTACATAGATTACTTATTAGGGAAAATGCAAGAAGGTAGCTATGAGCAGTATGGTGTAGTAGAAAATGAAATAAAAAGAATGTGGAGAATATTAGATAGAATTAGTAAAGGACGTTCTAATATGAGAGATATATATATTTTAAGAACGTTAGCATCTTCTGTTAAGGATACATTAAAACAAAGATATAATATAATGGAAGAAATAATAGATAAGTTTTATCATGAAATAGAAGAACATATAGAAGAAAATAAATGTTACACATCTCAATGTAATCATCTTATAAAGCTTACCATTACACATAGATGTATAGGATGTGGAGCATGTAAAAGAGCATGTCCAGTAGATTGCATAATTGGAGAACCAAGACAACAACACTATATAGATTATAATAGATGTACTCATTGTGGTAAATGTATATCAGTTTGTCCAGTAGATGCAATAACAGCAGGAGATAACACTTTTAAATTTATAAGAGATTTATCTACTCCTAATAAAGTTGTTATTACTCAAATGGCACCTGCTGTAAGAGTAACTATAGGGGAAGCATTTGGATTTGAACCAGGAGATAATGTAGAAGGTAGAGTTGCTGCAGGTCTTAGAGCTTTAGGTGTTGATTATGTTTTTGATACAACATGGGCTGCAGACTTAACAATTATGGAAGAAGCAGCAGAGCTTCAAGATAGACTTGAAAAATACTTTGCAGGAGATAAAAGTGTTAAGCTTCCAATACTTACTTCATGCTGCCCAGCATGGGTAAATTTTATTGAAAAAAATTACGGAGATATGTTAGATGTTCCATCATCAGCAAAATCACCAATGCAGATGTTTGCAACTGTTGCAAAAGATATATGGGCAAAAGAAAATGGCATGACTAGAGATGATGTTACATCAGTTGCAATTATGCCGTGTGTTGCAAAAAAATATGAAGCATCAAGACCTGAGTTTTCAAGAGGATTAAACTATGATGTGGATTATGTAATAACAACAAGAGAACTTATAAAAATATTTAGAGACTCTGGAATAGATTTAAAAGAAATTGAACCAGAGGAGATAGATAAAATTATGGGAGAATATACAGGTGCAGGTATTATATTTGGTAGAACAGGAGGGGTTATTGAAGCTGCACTTAGAACTGCTCTTGAAAATATGACAGGTGAAAGAATTAAAAATATAGAATTTCATTCACTAAGAGGATGGGATGGATTTAGAGCTTGTGAAGTTGAAGTTGGTGATATTAAGCTTAGAATAGGTGTAGCTCATGGATTGCAAGAAGCAGGTAAGATGCTTGATAAGATAAGGGCTAAAGAAGAATTTTTCCATGCTATAGAAATAATGGCTTGTGTAGGTGGATGTGTAGGTGGTGGTGGCCAACCTAAGGTAAGAAAAAATAAAGATGAAGTTCTTAGAAAAAGAGGAGAAGGTTTAAATGCAATAGATAGAAGCAAAGAACTTAGGGTATCTAAGGAAAATCCAGCAGTACAAGCTATTTATGAAAAGTATTTAGACTACCCATTAAGTCATAAAGCTCACGAGCTACTTCATACTAGATATTTTGCTAGACCTAAAAAAGGACATGATTATATAAGAGATGAAGATAGATAGATAAAAAAATATAGCTATTATAATAGCTATATTTTTTATTAAATAAATTTCTAATTAGAATTTGAAAGTTTAAGTTTTTTAGAGTTTTCTATAATATTAATAATATCCACTGGATGATTAACTAAATACTTAGGATTATAAAGCTCTAATTCTTCTTTAGGTCTAAATCCCCAAGTAACTCCAACTGTATCTATATTAGCATTAATACCAGTTTTCATATCAGTGTCAGTATCCCCAATGTATAAACAATTTTCTAAAGATATGTTTAGTTCATTAGAAATTATAATAGCACCTGCAGGATCTGGCTTTCTTTTTATGTTAGCTTTTTCACCAGCTAGATAATCAAAGTATTTATTTTCAAACATACTTTCAATATTTTCAATAACCCTATCATGTGGCTTATTTGATAAAACTGCAACTTTTATATTATTATTTTTTAAGTAACTAAGTAAATCATTAATTCCATCATAAGCTTTAACTTTATATAGGCAGTGTACTTTAAAATATTCCGTATAAGTTAGGATACCGTCTTCATAATGGACTAAATCTTTATCACCACAATGAATTAAAGCTCTTTCTACTAATTTTTTATAACCATCCCCTACAAATATTTTACACTCATCTTCACTAATAGGGCCTAAATTATACTTTTTTAAAGTTAAGTTAATTGTATAATTTATAGCTTTAATAGAATCTACTAGTGTCCCATCTAAATCGAAAATACAACATTTATACATCTAATATTCCTCCAATACACATTGATATATATAATTATATATTTATTGGTAAATTATTTCAAATAGCTTACTTGTTATAAGATTATTTTTATTGTAGAATATGGTAAAATTAAATTTTAGTTATTAGGAGTATATTAATATGAGTAATTTAGTTAATGCATCATGGTTAAAAGAACACTTAAATGATAAGAATATTGTAATTGTTGATTGTAGATTTAATCTTATGGATAAAGAATATGGTAAAAGGTCATATGAGAAAGGTCATATTAAAGGTGCTAGAAGAATTGATATAGAAACTGAGCTTTCTAGTGAGGTAAAGGTTCATGGAGGAAGACATCCATTACCATCAATAGATAAACTTAAAAATACTTTTGAGAATGTAGGAATAAGAAATGATTCAATAGTTGTTTGTTATGATGAAGGAGATTTATCAGGACCGGCAAGATTATGGTGGATATTAAAGTACTTAGGACATAAAAATGTATATGTGTTAGATGGAGGTATAAAAGAATTTGAGGAAATTGGGGGAGAAATTACAAGGGAAGTAGGAGATGTTAATAAGGGAAATATAGATATTAATATTCAAGAAAATATGAGAGCAGATATGATATATGTAAGGAATAGAATAGATAATAAGAATGTTGCTATTGTTGATTCTAGAGAATATAAAAGATATATAGGTGAATTTGAACCAGTTGATAAAAAGTGCGGTCATATACCAAATGCAAAAAGTTACTTTTGGATGAATATACTAAATGAAAAAAGTGGAAAATTCAATTTGAAAAGTAAAGAAGAGCTTAATAAATTATTTGAAGAATTAAAAGGATATAAAGAGGTAATCGTTTATTGTGGTTCTGGAATAACAGCTTGTCCAAATAGCTTGGCTCTTAGTGAAATTGGAATTAATCATAAGGTATATACAGGAAGTTTTAGTGATTGGATCAGTTATGATGATAATAAAGTAGATATAAAGTAATAATGTAAAAATAGTTGTCATAAATATGATATATATTTATAACAACTATCTTTATATTAATATATATCAAGTCTTCTTTGTGCTAATAAAGGTAACTCATTTCTAATTTTATTTACATAATCAAAATCTATAGAGCAAATACTATATCCTTCTTCTTCATTCATATGTGAAATAACTTCTCCAAATGGAGATACAACAATGGAGTTTGCATAAGAAATATAAGAAGCATTATAATCTCTAGCAGGAGCACATCCTATAGTGTAAACTTGATTATCAACAGCTCTAGATCTAAATAGAAGTTCCCAGTGAGCAGGTCCTGTACTCATATTAAAAGCTGCAGGAACTATTATTGCTTTAGCTCCATTATCTACCATTAATCTAGAAAGTTCAGGAAATCTAAAATCATAGCAAATGCAAAGTCCTATTTTACCAAATTTAGTATCAAAAACTGTAGCTTTATCTCCAGCATCAAGAGTATCAGATTCTTTAAAAGATTGTCCATTTTCCATGTCGATATCAAAAAGGTGTGCCTTCCTATGTTTAGCTATTTTATTTCCTAAATGATCAAAAACATAAGAGGTATTAAAGATATTACCATTATCATCTTTTTCAGGAATTGATCCAGCAACTAAATATATATTATTTTTTTTTGCTATTTTAGACAATAATGAATAAGACATATCACCTTCTTTTTCTGCATATAAGGAAAAATTAGATTTATCGTAAGGACATGAAAACATTTCTGGAAGAACTACTATATCAGCATAGTCTTTAGCAGATTTTCTTATAAATTTATCAGCTTTTTCTAGATTTTTTACTTTATCCTTTTCAACTAACATTTGAATAGTTGCTATTTTTATTTTATTCATAGAAACCTCCATATTATTAAAGAAATTTAATAATATAGTAGCATACTAAATAAAAGTTTTAGTGTAGAAATATGGGGGTAAAAACTAATAAATTATAATTTAGAATAAAAAGATAATCTTTAATAAAAATATATATATGAATATTAAAATAAAAGTTAATAAAAAAGGAGAAGTTTATAATGTTAAAAAAGGCAGTATTTGCAGGTGGTTGTTTTTGGTGTATGATAAAACCTTTTGATAAATATAAAGGAGTTATAAGTGTAGTATCAGGATATAGTGGAGGATATATAGAAAATCCAACTTATGAAGAGGTTTGCTTAGGTAATACAGGTCACAAAGAAGCTGTTTGTATTACATATGATGATGAAATAATAAGCTATAAAGAATTATTAGATATATTTTGGGGTGCAATAGATCCAACTGATGATGGTGGACAATTTAATGACAGAGGAGATCATTATAAGACTGCTATATATTATTTTGATGAAAATCAAAAACAAGAAGCTGAAGAATCAAAAAAGAAATTGGAAGAGAGTAAATTTTATAATAAACCTATTGCTACTAAAATAATAAAAGTCAAGAACTTTTATGAAGCTGAAGATTACCATCAAGATTATTATAAAAAAAATCCAGAACATTATAATAGATACTATAAAGGTTCGGGTAGATTTGATTTTGTAAAAAGAAATTGGGCAAGAAAAAATTTAACTCCAATTCAATATGAAGTAACACAAAATAATAAAACAGAACCACCTTTTAATAATGAATATAATGATAACTTTGATGAAGGGATATATGTTGATATTGTTAGTGGCGAACCTTTATTTTCCTCTACAGATAAATTTGAGTCAGGTTGTGGTTGGCCAAGTTTTTCAAAAGGAATAAATAAAGAATCATTAATTGGAGTAAGAGATTACTCTCATGGAATGGATAGAATAGAAGTAAGAAGTAAAAATTCAGACTCACATTTAGGTCATGTTTTTGATGATGGACCAAAAGAACTTGGTGGAATAAGATTTTGTATAAATTCTGCATCATTAAGATTTATACCAAAAGAAAAAATGAAAGAACTTGGATATGAGGAGTATTTAAATATCTTTAAAGATTAAAATAAGAAATAATATGTAACCATGAATTTTAAGTCTCATAAAATAGAGTATACTGAAAGTCTAAACCATTAGGGGGATTATAATGTATAGAAATAGAAGAGATATAGGTACACAAGATTTATCAAACCTTCCACCAACATATTTTATAGAATTACCTAAGAATATTGAAGAAGGTAATGAATCATTGATAGTTCAAATAAAATCTCAATATAATAATAAATATGTAGGAATAGGATTTGATGAATATTTTTATGCTAGTGAAGAAAATCCTACTACAGGAAAAATATTTAGTTTTATATTATTACCTAATAATGAAATATTGATTAGGTTACATGGTTCAAGGTTTTTAACCGTTAATGAAAATGGTCATCTAATTGTGGATTTTAGCAATGAATATCCAGACGTATTTAGATTAGATAGAATAGAAGATCAAGTATATTCAATATTAGCACCAAATGGTAAATACCTAAAGCTTAGAGACGAAGATAATAGGTTAGTAGCAGATGAATATAATATGAGCGAAAAAACAGGATTTAAATTTCGAATAGTACAATATTATTGATAATTTAAATAAAAGGATTGTTTATGTGATAAAGCTATTTACAATAAATTACATAATCAATCCTTTTATTTTAAAATTCTTTTGAAATATTGACATATGTAGATAAACTAACTTATTATTTTAATTAGCATATGTAAAATATTGTAAATATAAATAGTGGAGTTAGAGAGGTTGTGTTTTTATTGAGTAGGGAGATTTTTCAGGGAACAATTATAATGTATGGGCATTGTGATGAAGTTGATGAAAATGTGTTTATAGTAAAATCAAACAAAAGAGTAATCTTAAAAGATGATTCAAAATATGATATCGATAAAAAAAAGTATATAGGGAAGACTGTGAATTATACTATAGAAAAAATTGATGATAAAAATAATTTTATATTAGGAAAGATTGAGTACTCAGAAAATACTATGAAGGCAATAAAAAAAGATTTATATTGCAATGGTCCGGGTAAAATACAAAAGATTTTAGATTGGGGAGCTTATATAAACATTAATGGAACTCAAGTAAAAGCTTTAAATAAAGATATATTTATTGATAATACAAGAATATTTGAAGTATTTAAAAAGGGAGATATAATAGAAAATTTAAAGTTTAAGTCAAAAGAAAAATCTGTTTTAGAAGTTGAGTTAGAATTTAAATTAGTTGGTCCTAAAGTAGGAATAACTAAAGAAGAGTTAAAAAAGGGTAATGAATATGAAGGAACTGTAAGGACTATAATGCCAACTGCATGTTTTGTATATATTTTAAATGAAAGAGATGTTATTTGTTCTATTCCAGATCAACTAGAAGAAGATATAGACAGAGGTAGCAAAGTTATAGTCAAGCTTACAACTGTTTCTTCATTAAAATCTGAAAATGATAAATTAAGAGGGAAAATAGTAAAAATTATTACAGAGTAGAGGGAGAATAAATGAGATACTTCAATTTAGAACGTGATGAAAAATATATAATACCTGTAGATTATTATCAAGAAATATTAGATATAGATATAAACTATGATTATAATGAGTTATTAAAAGAACACTTAATAAATAAAGATTGCAAATGGATTATAGAGTTATGTAAGTTTATATATGGATTTAAATTTGCAACATTAAATCAAATAAAGCAATATATGGATTTAGCTGAAGTTGATTTTGATCAAGATAATATACATTTTTTAATAGAAAAAAATGTTCTGAAAAGATGCGTTCTTAAAAATATGAATTGTATTGAGAATGATGAAATAAAAGAAGAAAATATATTATACTGTTCAGGAAAAAATTTAGTAGAAATACTTAGAAATTTCTCGGCTATAGATAGTAGAAAATGGATGATAAGAGATATATCTAAAAGTGCAGAGCGAATTTTAAAAAATGTAATGGCTTTAGATTTTTATATAAACTTAGTACAATCTTATGGAATTGAAAATATAACTAATATAGTTTTAAATCCATCTCAAAGATATATGGTATTAGAAAGTGTAAATATAGAGTTAGAATTCACGTTAACAAATAATGAAAAAGAAGAATGCTTTATAGTAGATATAGTTAGAAAGAGTGATTTAAAAGCTAGTTTTTTTAAAAAGATATTGAAATTTGAAAGATATTTATCAAATGATGCTTGTAAAAGAAGTACTCATGGTATAGGTAAAAAGCCAAAGATAATATTTATATGTGAAGATAAAGAAATGTTAAATATAGTTTCAAAGAGATTAAGGGTATCTTCATTGCATATGAATACAACAGTATTATATACATATGATGAAATTTTAAATTTACAGTTTTTAAGTAGTAAAAATGCATTTAAGAGAAATGGTTATAATAGTGAAGAATTATATAGTACAGGAATTATATAGTACAGGAATTATGGAAGATATCAAACATGAAAGTTTAGGTGAGTTAAATGCATAATAATTATAAAATAAGTATCTCCTGTGGACATATTTCTACAAGTTATAATGAGATAGCAAAGTGTGTAATAAATGGATTTAGTGATAAAATAAATGGACGTCTAAAAATATCTATAATGGATATTAAATTATGTGAGTTTTTACATAAATTCAAAATGGCAACATTAGATCAAATAAACAGATATTTTGAAGTTATTGGATGTAATAAAAATTGGTCGTATAGACTTGATAAACTAAATAAATCTTATAATCTAATAAATGAAATAAAATTACATAATGAGAAAAATGAAGATATAATATGTTATACACTAGATATTGGAGGTATGTACTTACTAAATAATTATTCTAATGAAGATATAAATCCAAGAGTTGATGATTTGACAAGTCAAAGAAAAACCTTTGACAGTATATTTCAAATACATCCTTATAGTGTAATCAAATCTTTAGTTTGTACAGAAGTATATCTAAATAAATTAAATGAATCTAATATAGTTAATATGGAGAATAGATTTAGAATAAGGGAATACATGCTATTAACAGATAGTGAAAAAGAATGTGGTAAGTCACCATTTTTAAATTTAAAAATAGACTTAATGTTAAATATAGATAAAACAATAGAAACTGCATATTTTATAAAAGTGATAATAGATGATGAAATAGAAAAAATATGTTTAGATATAGACAAGTTTAATATGTTTAAAGTGAATAGATGCTATATAGACAAATATTGCTCACTAGATGTAAAATCAGTTAAGCTAAATTTAGTGTTTACAAATGATGAATATATGAGAATTGTTGAAGCTGGATTAAGGTATATGGGGATAAATTTAGCTGATATAGTTTTAACTAATATGAAATTTATGATAGATAATAGCAAATCTATAAATGGAGTAGCAATTTAGAGAAAATAGGGTGGGAACATATGTTAAATGAAATAGACAGAGATATAGTTGTAGAAAAATTAAAAAGCAATGAAATAAATAATGCTAAAATAATAAAATTAACAGATAGAGGAGCATATATCTCAATAAATGGAATAAGTGGATTAATTAGAAATTGCGATTTTTCCTATGATAATAGCTGTATTGAAGATTTTTATAAAGAGGGAGATACAATTGAAGGTATTGAATTTAGAAAAATAAGTAAAAATGGACATATTTGTGTAAAGATAAAAAATAAATTTGAAAGTAATAATCCATTAAGTTACAGTGATTTAAAAAAGGGAAATTTAGTATTAGGAATAGTTAAAGAAATTGTAAATGGAAGATGTTTTGTTGGAATTATTAAAGACATAGATATGCTTTGTAATGCAAAATATGTTGAATCTAGAGAATATGAAGGTAGCAAAGTTGTATGCAAAATCAAAAAAGTTGATTTAGAAAAGGGCATACTTAGAGGAGCAATTGTTGATTTAGTAAAAATATAAATATACATAATTTATGATATAATTATATAAGAATAAATTTACTAAGGAGACAAATTATGAGATTATTAACAACTAAGGGTATTAGAAATTTAATTTTATCAGGATTATTATCAACATCACTTTTTATTGGTGGATGCAATAGTAATTCAAATATTGTAGATAATCTAGAACAAGTATCTACTCAAATATCAAACTTACAGGATACTTCAAATAATGAAAATTCATCAGATGAAGTACTTTCTTATGATGAACTTGTGAAATCTTTAAAAAATGGTAATATACCAAATTATGTTTTAAAAGCTACAGTAGAAAGAGTCGTAGATGGAGAT
This sequence comes from Desulfovibrio sp. Marseille-P6017, assembly GCA_900604495.1. The sequence goes on from UWOR01000002.1 coordinate 99,683, forward strand.
ACTGTTAAAGTCAAACTTGAAGATGGAAGTAGTGAAAGTTTAAGAATACTTTTGATAGATACACCTGAAGACACTAAGGAAAAGCAATATTTAGGAGATGTAGCTACTAGTTTTGCAAAAGAAAATATTAAGTCTGGTGATACTGTTTATGTAGAAACTGATGGAGCTAAAACAGATAAATATGGGCGTTACTTAGGATACTTATGGTATGATGCAAGTGGTAATAAAGACTATAAGATGTACAATGAAGAAGTTGTAAGAGCAGGACTTGCTAGAGTTGGATATATCTATGATGCAGTTAGACATTTAGATAAAATGAAATTAGCAGAAAATGAAGCTAAACAAGGTAAAAAATATATATGGTCTATAGATGGATATGCAACAGATAAAGGATTTGATCAAAGTTTAGCACCAGTATCAAATAACACAAGTAATGAAAGTAATACATCTCAAAGTAATACTAACTCAGAAGTTGTATATGCAAATATATCTTCTAAAAAGTATCATTCAACATCTGATGCTCATGCTATGAAAAGTTCCACAAAAATGACTGAATCACAAGCAAAACAAGCAGGATATTCACCGTGTAAAACTTGTTATAAATAAAGTAATTAATGAGTATAAATCAAATACTAAAATTTGGTTTATACTCATTTTATTATAATCATTTAGGAAAAATTTAACTGTATTAATAATATTAGAGAACATAAAATAATTTTATACTAAATTAAAGTTAGGAGCTAAGAAGATGACTTATAAAAAAGGATTTAGTATTTTATTATTAGTGTTATTTATTATAATTACTTCATTTAATACAAACTCATATAGTGAAGGAAATAAGAAGAAAGTTTTAATTTTAGCATCGTACAATGCAGAAAATGAGTGGGAAGATTCTGTAATAACAGGTGTAAAAAATAATCTAAATGATGTATTAATAAAAGTTGAGTTTTTAGATTCTACGTCTGCTAATTCAGATATATACAATGAGAGTTTTATGAAAGTATTAAATATTAAATATGAAAATGAAGATATAGATTGTATATTAACTATTGATGATGAAGCTTTAAACTTTGCTAAACAAAATCTATTTAATGAAGAATCATTTATGTATAAAAAACAAATAGTTTTTGTAGGCGCAAATAGTTATGTTTCATTAAATAAAGAAGAAGCTAAATATATTAAAGGACTATTAGAGTATCAAGATAATTTATTTTTTATAGATACAATACTTAATTTAAATAAAGATGTAAAAGATATATATTTACTCTTAGATAAAAGTATATATTGTGAAACTGTAAAAGAAAATGTAAAAGATTTAACTCATTTTACATCAAGAGAGTTTAATATAAATGTTTTATCTGATTACTCATATGAAGGTATAAAAGATAAAATAAGTAACATAGGAGATTCATCTGCCATTATTTTATGTGGAGTTTATAAAGACACTGACAATGGTGATTTTATGAAAGAAGAAGAAATCATTAAAAATATAAAACAAGTAACTAATGCTCCTATATATACGAAATTAGAAAAATACGTAAGAGCAGGTGCGCTAGGTGGAATCATAAATGATGGAGAAAAATTAGGAGAAATTAGTGCAATATTTCTTAAAAAAAAGTTAAATGGAGAAGGACAAAATATTACAATGCCATCTTATAATGCATTTAATGTACCTATGTTTAACTATAAAGCTTTAAGATATTATAAAATAAACCCACTATTACTTCCTCAAAATAGTGTAATTATAAATAAAGGTAAATTTGATTTATTAGTGCCAAGATATATAGAAATATTAATTTTGGGAGGAATATTTGTAATAATACTATTTATATCAATACTTATATATATTCATTTCTTAAATAAAAAGAAAAGATTAAAAGAAAAAGAATTACTTAGAGAGTCAATAGAAAGAGATGAGATAAAAACTGATTTTATAATTACAATGTCTCATGAGTTAAGAACGCCTTTAAATATAATAATAAATGCAAATAAACTACTTAGATTAAAGGTTTATAGTAATAATTATGATTCTGAATTTTTTAGTAAACAGATAAGTTTAATAAATAAAAATTCAAATAGACTTTTAAGGTTAATAAATAATTTAATAGATGTAAGTAAAATAGAAAGTGGATATGTAGATGCAACTTTTAAAAATGAAAATATAGTGGATATTATTGAAGATGCAACTATGTCAGTGGTAGATTTAGCAAAATCTTATGATATAGAAATAATTTTTGATACACAAGAAGAGGAAATAATAACAGCAGTAGATAGAAGTAAAATAGAAAGAATAATGCTAAATTTACTTTCTAACTCTATTAAATTTACTGATAGTGGTGGACATATATATGTAAATATAAGTAAGCTTAATAAAAATATATTTATAGAAGTAAAAGATGATGGAATTGGTATGTCAGAAGAATTACAAACACATTTATTTGAAAAATTTAGAAAAGCAATGTTATACCCTTCTTTAGAAAGGGCAAATGAAGGTAGCGGACTTGGCTTATTTATAGTACAAGGATTGGTAAAAATTCATAAAGGTACGATTAAAGTAGAAAGTAAATTAAACGAAGGTACAAAATTTACTATAACAATACCTCAAGTATTTGTAGATAAAGAAAACTCAAGTCATAATCTTATGAATGTTCCTTTAGCTTACAGTAGTAAAATTGAGCTTTCAGATATATATCATAAAGATGATTAAATCTAATGCAAAATAAATAGTTAAGGATAAATCAATATGATATTATGTTAAATAGAAAGATATATTAATTTAGGGGGAGGGGCTATGTTTAATATTTTAGTATTATTACCATTAGATGATGAAAAAAAGTTAAAGTTAAATTCAATAGCAGCTGATTGTAAAATTGTTTATTCAAGTCAAGAGAAAGTAACTAAAAAAGAATTAGAAGATGCAAACATAATAATAGGAAATCCTGATGTGGATATAATTAGATATTCAAATAATTTAAAATGGATTCAGCTAAACTCAGCAGGAGCAGATAAATATATAAAAGAAGGTGTACTTAATAAAGATGTAATTTTAACTAATGCTACAGGAGCTTATGGATTAGCAGTATCAGAGCATATGTTAGCTATGCTTTTAGAATTATTAAAGAAATTACATCTTTATAGAGATAATCAAAATAAAAAAATATGGAAAAGTGAAGGTAAGGTAAAATCAATAAATAAATCAAGGATATTAATCGTTGGCCTTGGTGATATTGGATGTAGTTTTGGTAAAATGGTTAAATCTTTAGGGGCTTATACAATAGGTGTAAAACGTAGAAATACTTTAAAGCCTGAATTTATAGACGAATTACATTTAATTGATAATTTAGATGAATTATTACCAAGTGCAGATATTGTAGCCATTTGTTTACCTTCAACGAAAGATACACAAGATTTATTTTCAAAGAGTAAAATAGAAAAAATGAAAAAGGGAAGCATTTTATTAAATGTTGGAAGAGGAAATACAGTTGATACGGAATCTTTATGCGATGCATTAGAAAATAACCACTTAGGTGGTGCGGGCTTAGATGTTATAGACCCTGAACCACTGCCTAGTGAACATAGGATATGGGACTTAGAAAATATAGTCATAACTCCACATGTTGCAGGTGGATATAATTTAGATGAAACATATGAAAATATTTTTGAAATAAGTATAAATAACTTAGAACGTTTTATAAATGGTAAAAAATTATGTAATATAGTGGACTTTAGTACTGGATATGTAGAATAAATAAAAAGCTCAAATGATAAAAGAAAAGATTTTGTCATTTGAGCTTTTTATTTATATCAAAGAATAGTAAGTTGCATATTATAAAATGATAGATAGTATTCCTAGATTAGGGGGAGATAATTTTATGAAGAGAGCAGTCTCTGTATTTATAGAAAATAAAAGACATTTATGGATTCAATTTAAATGTTTGTATACATCACTTAAATATATACAAAGTAATGATACGGATTTAGTAGTATTTTGTACTAAAGATATAGTAGATAGTATACCAAATGATTGTATAAAAATAGAATGTGAAGCAGCTAGTAGAAAGACTTTGTGGCAAAATTATGGATATATAAACTCTGTAGAGTGCATGACACATGAAAACTCTGAATTTTTAAATGATTATGACTTAATACTTAGAAGTGATTTAGATACATTCCTAACTCCAGCTTGGAATAATTATATTCCAATATTATATACCGCAGGAAGAGGAGGATATGTAAATGATGAATATACAAAAGAAAAAATATTAAATATATCTAATAAACTAGGATTAAAGCATAAAAATATATTTAATGTAGGTTCTACAAACTATGGTAATGCAGCTTTAGTACGAGAAGTTTGTAAATTAACTACAGAAGTATGTAAGTATATACTACAAAATGAGTTTATAGAAAATGAAGGAAATTGGCCTAGTTGGTATAAGGGGGTATCACTACTTTATGCTAATGAGATAGCTGTTAATCATTTGGTTGATAGTGTAATATTAGATGGTAATAAATTAGATTTTGGTAGTGCTAGTAGAGAAAGTATATATGACCATCCACATATTCATTGTTGGCATACTAATGATAAGTTCTCAAAGTTCATGTTTGAAAATGGAAAATATAATAATGAAAGAATTGATTTATTAAATATAAATGAAGTTGCTGATTACTGTATGTATATTGCATTAAAATCTAGAAATTTTATATAAATTAAATATTAATTATTTAATAATATTTACTATTTGAGGGGAGAAATTCAATGAGAGTAGCAATATTAACAATGTTTAATGGATTAACAAGTACTTATTCTTTGGTGAATGTAGTTGCTGAGCATATAAGGATGTTATTAGATGGAGGGCAAAAGGTAACGTTATTAGTTTGCCAAGATTGTAATGATAGTGAAAGGTATGGTATTTTCTTAGATGAAAGAATAGAATGGGTTAAAGTTTGTAATAGGTATAATGGAAAGCAAATACACTGGAGAGATTATAATTACCCAGGGATAAAAATGCATGGCACATTAATACCTGAATCAGAAGCTATTGGAGAAGATTTAATCGATAAATTAAAAGATGTTGATGTGTGCATGATGCACGATATTCACTATCAAGGATGGCATATGGTTCATAATTTAGCAGTCAGATATGCTCAGAAAAAACTACCTAATGTGAAATTTATAGCCATGACTCACTCCATGCCAGATACTAGCCAAGTTGGTAGAAATGTAGAATGGCCAGATTCTGCAAGATATTCACCTATGCCAAACACGATATACGCATATCCAACTGAATGTGGATTAGAATCTTTATCTAAACAATACAATGTAGATATAAGTAAATGTAGGGTAATAAATAATACACTAGATATAATTCAAGATATGAGTAAAGAAGTTCAAGAACTACATGAAAAAGTAGATTTACTTTCAAGTGATATATTAATAGTATATCCAGCTAGACTTACTACAGGAAAGAGATTTGAGAAGGTTTCAAGTTTAGCTGGAGTTATAAAAAAAGAAACAAATAAAAGTGTAAAAGTTATATTCTGTGAATTCCCATCTATGGACATTGATCCCAAAATGTATAAAAAAACTATAATTAGTCAAGGAGTTAGTTATGGTTTAAATGAAGATGATATAGTATTTACAAGTGACTATGGTCATGTCAGTGGATTTAAGAGAGAATGTGTTTTAGAATTATTTACTTTATCTAATTTATATATATGTCCATCACTTGCTGAGTCTTTTGGTTTGACAGTTTTAGAAGCTGCAAGTAGAGGGAATTATATAGTGCTAAATGAAGCTGTACCAGCGTTAAAAGAAATTGGAAATATGATTGACGGATATTTTATGAGATGGGACGCAAGGAATTTTTATGGTATGACACAAGAAAAATATTATCCAACGGAGTTAGAGTATTATAAATATCATGCTAAAAATATTATAGAGCAAATGGAAAGCAATTGCGTAATAAGAGCAAAAACTATGGCAAGAAATAGATATAGTCCTAAGTGGGTTTATGAAAATCAACTAAAGCCACTTTTATACGAATAAAATAGGAAATTTTAAGGCGTGCTATGTAAACTTAAGGCACGTCTTAATTTATAATTATATGATATAATCAGTATATAACAATTGTATAAGAGGTGAAAGATGAATAAAACAATAGGTATTTTAGCTCATGTAGATGCAGGGAAAACAACTTTTTGTGAGCAAGTACTTTATCATACAAATTCAATTAGAAAATTAGGGAGAGTAGATCATAAAGATACATTTTTAGATAATCATAATATAGAAAAATCTAGAGGTATAACTATATTTTCTTCTCAAGGTAATTTTAAATATAAAGGTTGTGAATATAATTTAATTGATACTCCTGGTCATATAGATTTCTCTCCAGAAATGGAAAGATCCATAAACATTATAGATTATGCAGTTTTAATAATAAGTGGAGTTGAGAAAGTTCAATCACATACAAAAACAGTTTTTAGACTATTGAAAGAATATAATGTTCCTGTATTTATATTTGTAAATAAGATGGATAGAACAGGAGCAAATATAGATAGTGTTCTAAATGATATTAAACTTAATTTAAGTTGTGATATTGTAGATATTAGTAATTCATTAGATATAAAAAATAATTATGATTTAGATGAGAATTTAATAGAATTTATAGCTGAAAGAGATGATATCTTATTTGAAAAATATTTAGACGAATACTATGATAAAGACATGTGGATTAATAAATTAAAAGAAGAAATTAAAAATTGTGAAGTATATCCGTGTTGTTTTGGATCGGCACTAAATAATATTGGTATAGATTCTTTCTTAGATAAGTTAGATTTTTTAACTACTACGAATTACTGTGATGAAGGTGAATTTGTTGGGATAGTGTATAAAGTAATTCATGATGAAAATAAGAATAGAATTACTTTTATAAAAGGTTTAAAAGGCAGTTTAAAAGTTAAAGATGAGATAAAGTATAATAATATTAATGAAAAAATAAATCAAATAAGAATTTACAATGGTGAAAAGTTTATAACTGAGAATACTGCTAAAGGAGGACAATTATTTGCAGTAACTGGACTTAATAATGCAAATATTGGAGACTATATATTTAGTAATGATTTCGAAGAAAGTAAAATTAAATTTTATAATACAAGTACACAAATTCAACCAAATTTAAAAGTTAAGGTCATATTTGATAAATCTTTTAATATAAATGAAGTTTACAGTTACTTTAAGATTTTAAATAGTGAAGAGCCATCACTAAATGTATTTTATGATGATAAGTTAAAAGAAATAAGTGTACATATAATGGGAAAAATTCAACTAGAAATATTAAAAGATATTGTAAAAGAAAGATTTAATTTAGATATAGAATTTGGACAATGTGAGATATTATATAAAGAAACAATAAATAAGGAAACAAATGGATATGGGCACTTTGAACCGTTAGGTCATTATGCAGAAGTTCACATAATAATAGAACCATCTAATAGAAATTCTGGAATAAGTTTTGAAAGCAAGGCATTAGTAGATAATCTACAAATAGGTCATCAAAACTTAGTAAAAACTCATATATTTGAAAGAGAACATAGAGGTATTTTAGGTGGATATCCTTTAACTGATATTAAGATAACTCTAATAAATGGAAGAGCTCACAATAAGCATACAAGTGGAGGAGATTTTAGAGAAGCAACTTTTAGAGCATTAAGACAAGGTATAGAAAAAGTAGAAAATATACTTCTTGAGCCATACTATAAATTTAGGATTGAAATTAGCTTAGATTATATAGGACGTGTATTATCAGATATACAAAAAATGAGTGGAGAATTTGAAGAACCACAAATTATAAATGATAGATCCATAATTAAAGGAAGAGGGCCGGTTAGTACATTTATGGATTACAGTATGGAATTACTATCTTTTAGCAAAGGTACGGGAAGTATACAATATATACAAGATGGATATGATGTTTGTCATAATAGTGAAGAAGTTTTAGAAAAAAGGAATTATAACAAAGATGCAGACATAGATTATACATCAAGTTCTATATTTTGTTCAAAGGGTCAAGCCTACAGAGTAGATTCTGATGAAGTAGAAAATCATATGCATTGCTTATAATTATTTGGGAATAGGAGATATAAATTATGCTTAATAAATTTGAAAAAAACTATGAAGTAACATATAGAGACACTGATGCAAGAGGAGAATGTTTTTTTACTTCTTATATGAATTTTATGGCTGATTGTGGACTTAGTCAAGAAGAGAAGTTAGGATTTTCATTGCCGGAAATGGTAAAAAATAATCATACATGGATGCTTTATGACTATGATGTAATAGTATATAAATATGTTAAATATAAAGAGAAGGTAAGAGTTATAACATATGCTAAAAGTTTAAATAAATTTTACGCACTAAGAGTATTTGAAATGTATAACGAAGATAATGAACTTATAAGTGAGGGAATTACATTAGCTCTTTTAATTGATACTATAAAAAAAGGCCATGTAGAATTCCTAATGAGTATTATAAAGCATATGGTGTAGAAAAAGAAAATTGTGGACAAGGAAAAAGAGATTTAGAATTTAAGAATATTCAAAGGTTAGATTATGAAAAAAAGGTAGAGGTACGTTATACAGATATAGACATGAATTGGCATGTAGGAAATGTAAAATATATTGAATGGGTATTAGAAACTATACCATTAGATATAATTAAAAATTACAGAACTCATCAAATAAAAATAAAGTATAAAAAAGAGGTTGTATATGGTACTAATGTAAGTATACAAACAGATAAATTGTATAAATGAAGAAAGTAATGAAATTAGTACCATTCATAAGTTAGTTAATGATCAATATGAAGAACTTGCATTAATAGAAACTTATTGGAATAAAGCTAATTTATAAGATAATATAAATATATTCAAAAATATGTAATAAATCCTTTAAATGATTATATATATAATTACATAAAAATAAATTATAAATATATAATTATAAAAAAGAGGTGTCTTATATGCTAAATAATATGATTAATATATATGACATTAGAGAAGATTTAATTAATTTTATAAACATAGTAAAAGACTTTAAAAATGAATATAAATTTACTGATTATGAAGATTTAAATTCCATAGAATATGAAGTAGAATTTGATAATGAATACAGTGATCATAAAGAAAGTAAAATAGAAGATACATGGCTAGATGAAATGGAAATCTTCTCAGAAAAATTAAATGAAATAGAAACAGAAAATCTTATAATAATTAGCAAAATTATAAGTTTAGGTAAAGATTTAATAAAAGGAAAATCTGAAAAAGAGAAAGTAATAATTATTCAAAATGAATATTTAAGTAATCTTTATGAAGATGAAGATGATTATTATGAAAGTAGAGAAGAAATTATAGAAGATTTGTTTTCTAAAAAAGGAGAATTATTAATAAGATATATTGAACTAGGTGCTAAAAAGCTAAATATTATATAAAAGAACCGCTATTTAATCTAGCGGTTCTCCTTTTTTTACACTACTTTCAAAAACACATAACGCATCAATAGTATTATCATAAAAAGTACAATCTTTACCTTTCGAACCAAAACCACTACAAACCTTAGGACAAATATCACGAACTTTACATTCAAAACAACACTTTATAAGAATATCCATAAATCTACAATCCATACTATACCTCCTTATTATAAAACTAGGACTAGACTAATTAGATTTAATATTTTTTTATGTAACTTACAGTATTTATATACCATATATTTAAATTTATAATTTGTTATAATTAATTTAATCTTTATATGAGTAATATATATAATAGATAATATAAGATTAAAATAAAATTATAGAAAGGGTGTAAATAATGAATATACTTATAACAAACGATGATGGAATAAATGCAGATGGAATATTAGAATTAGCTAAATCTATGAAAAGCATAGCTAATGTATATATTGTGGCACCAGATTCTCAAAGAAGTGCAACTGGTCATGCAATAACAGTTCATAATCCTATAATGGTAAAGGAGGTTTTTGTAGATGATGAAATAAAAGCATATGCTATTTCTGGAACTCCAGCAGACTGTGTAAAAATAGGAATAGAAGCATTATTTTCGGAGGTAAATTTTGACTTAGTTTTAAGTGGTATAAACAATGGTCCTAATTTAGGTACTGATGTTATATACTCTGGAACAGTATCTGCTGCTATTGAAGGGCTTGTACAAAATAAGCCATCTATAGCTATATCTTATGATAAATTTAATATTAATAAAGAAACTTATAAAGAAGCTACGAAATATGTAGTTGATATAGTTAATAAGTTAAAAGAAAATATGAATATATTTAATGATTGTATACTGAATGTAAATATACCAAGTACTGATATAAAGGGTATAAGAATTACTACTTTAGGTGAAAGAAAATATGAAAATGTTCTAGAGGAGAGAATGAGCCCTTATGGAAATAAGTATTTTTGGATAGGTGGAAAAGTAAAGGAATTACATCAAGATGAAAGTAGTGACATTGTAGCTGTAAAAGAAGGTTATATTTCTATAACACCTGTAAATATAGAGATGACAAATTTAAATAAAGTCAAAATTTTAAAAGATATGAAACTTTTATAGAATAAGTAACCTAATATATGTATATAAAATAAGAGAACAATAAAACTCACAATATTAAAAGAGGTGAAATTATGAAAAAAACTCTTATTTTATATGAAAGTAAGTATGGAAAAACTGAAAAATTAGCAAGAATTTTATCTTTTATTTTAGGTCCAGCTAGATTATGTAATGTAAAAAAAGAATTTAATGATATAAATGAGTTTGAAAATTTAGTCATAACATTTCCTTTATATGAGAATAATTTTGCAGAAAATATAATTACATATTTTGATAAGTATAAATTTGATCTTTCTCAAAAAAGGGTAAGTATAGTTATAGTTGGATCATCTAAAGAAGAGTGCATAAAAGCTGTTTTGAAACTTAAGGATATAATTAATAAAAATGATATTTACTATTATTTTATACATGGAGAGCACGATGTTTATGAATTTGAAGATAAAAAATCAATAACTTGTGGTATAAAAATAAAAGAATACTTTGATAAGCCAATAAAGGAGGCTCCCAGGGAAATTATAAAAAAAGAAATAGATAACTTTATTAATAGTAATAACACATGTACTCTATGTACTGGATATGATAATTTTATTAGGTCAACACCTATAGAATATAAATATTTTAAAGATAATTTTTATTTTATAAGTGAAGGTGGACTAAAGTTTGTAGGAATATTAAATAATAAAAATATTTCAATGAGTATATATGAAAATTATACATCAATGAGTAATTTAAAGGGTCTGCAAGTTAGTGGCGAAGTTAAAATTTTAGATTATTTTAGTGATGAATATAAAGAAGTTCTTAGATTGAATAATATAAATATAGGTAGCTTAAAAAATTTAAATATATCAATGAATATATTTAAGGTGAAACCAAATAAATATGAATATATAAATTCTGATTTAAAAAAAATGGGGTATGATAGTAAACAAATTTATATTAAATTATAACCTTGACTAATGAATTTTTAATGTTTAAACTAATTATATATTAATAAACACTTTGGAAAGAAGGACTAAGATGGAAGCAATATATAGAATAATAGAAGAGAAAATAGCACAATCAGGATATACAGGAGTTGTAGATGGTCAAGAAATTTACGATGAAATATGTGATGAGATAGAAGATAAAGAAAATGGAAGTTATATATTTATGTCTAAGAAAGAAGATGACATATTCTTTGAGTATAAAATAGATGTAATGGATGATGAGTTTAACTTATCTTATATAGATATAAATTCACCACAAGGTAAACTCCATATTGATTTTGATGCAGAATAAAGACATATTTAAAGTTTTAGTAATTATATAGTAGAGGTTAGGTGTGAAAATTTTATTTTTAACACCTAGACCTTTATATATAAACACAAAAACCTAAATATGTCTTTTTTATATAAGTTATGTAAAATAAGTATTCAATTATATTTTTAGGAGGGATTACATATGAATTCACATGATGTAGATTATGTACTTTATGGTGATGATATGCAGTTTGTTGAGATTGAGTTAGACCCTAGAGAAACTGTAGTTGCTGAAGCTGGAGCAATGATGATGATGGACAATGATATAGCAATGGATACTATATTTGGAGATGGTAGCCATAAGAGTAGTTCTGGTGGTTTATGGGGCGCTTTAGGAGGTGCAGCTAAGAGAGTTATAACAGGAGAGAGCCTTTTTATGACAGCTTTCACTAATGAAGGTCACAAAAAGCAAAAAGTAGCTTTTGCATCACCATATCCAGGAAAAATAATTCCCGTTGATTTATCTACTGTTGGAGGAAAGTTAATTTGCCAAAAGGATGCGTTTTTATGTGCAGCTAAAGGAGTAAGCATTGGAATTGATTTTAGAAAGAAAATGAGTGTAGGATTCTTTGGAGGAGAAGGATTTATACTTCAAAAACTAGAAGGTGATGGTCTTTGCTTTATACATGCTGGAGGAACTATAATAAGAAAAACACTAGCACCAGGAGAAAAGCTAAAAGTTGATACTGGATGTTTAGTAGCAATGACAAGAGATGTTAATTATAATATAGAATTTGTAGGAGGGGTAAAAAATACTTTATTTGGTGGAGAGGGTATATTTTTTGCAACACTTACAGGACCTGGTGATGTATGGATACAAAGTTTACCATTTAGTCGTTTAGCATCTAAGGTATTTGCATCAGCACCTCAGTCATATGGAAAACAGAGTGATGAAGGTAGTGTATTAGGTCCATTTGGTAATCTTTTTGAGAGATAAATAATTAGTTGAATAGAGAAATTAGTGTTACTTTGAACCTGATTTCTCTATTTTTTTATTTGTATAAAAATATTTGAAAGTCTAGGTAAAAATAAAAGAGTGAATATTATGTAATAATATGGTAATATATTAAAGTATTAAAAAATATAATGGTGATTAAAATGGACTTTAAAATATTTTTAAAACAAAAAAAAAAAGAGAGAAAATAAAGAAATATTTTTGAATAAAATGAGTTTAAACCAAAAGATAATCTTTTATTTTATATTCCAAATTATAGGGGTTGTAATGGTTGTAAACGTTTTTTGTCAGAAAGTAATAATAAATACTATTATTGATTTAGAAGAAGTTAGAATAAACCAAAAAATTGATAATATAGTGAACTTTTTAGATAATGAGCTAAGTACTGTTCAAAGTATATGTAATGATTATTCTAATTGGAATAAGATGCATGAGTATATTATATTAAAAACTGATGATATTAAAAATGAATATGCCAAGAAGTTTGAAGAAGAATATTTTGCAGAAGTTAATATGTCTTACTTAAAATTAAATTCGATAATAGTTTTAGATAAAGATGGGAATTTAATATATGAATCTTTAGGTAAGAAAGATGATTCAAATAGCTATGAGAATATAAAACATATTAAATATAAAATTTTAAATAAAGAAATTTTTAAAAGTATAAGTGAAGAAAGGTACAGAGCTGGTATTATACCGTATGAAAATAAATTGTATTTTATTTCTATGAATCCCATTCTTGAAGATAATGGAAGCGGACAAAATGTTGGATTTTTATTAATGGGACGAGAAATAACTAAGGAAAAGCTAGAAAAGATTATACCAAAATTTATAATAACAGAATCTAATAGTATAACATCGAAAGAGAATATAAAAACATATATATCTTTACATTCTGATACAAAGAACTTAGAAATTTCTCAAAAAAGTATAAGTATTATGGAAGACTATATTCCTAATATAGAAGGGGATATATATATAAAAGATTTTGAGAATAATAGTTATATAAATTTTAAATTAAGTACTAGTGAAACTTTAATTAATACTATAAACATGACAAGGATATTATTTTTAGGAATTTTAGTATTATATGTAATTATAATAGTTTCAACATGGACATTTTTAAATAATAGCTTTATGTCTAAAATAAATAATATTGTAAAATCAATATCAAAATTGAAGAAATTTAGTTTAGAAAAGCAGTATAAAGATTTAGACACACATGATGAACTTGTCATTGTAGAAAATCAAATTGATACACTAGTAAAAGAGTTAAATAATCACTATAAAGAAATTGTAATTAAATCAAATACAGATGAACTAACTGGTCTTTACAATAGAGTTGGATTTAATAAAGAATTTGAAATATATAAAGATAACTTTAATAAAGAAAATAATAAGGCAGCATTAATATTTTTAGATATAGATAAATTTAAAAATATTAATGATATATATGGTCATAAAATTGGAGATTCAATATTAATAGAATTAGCTAATCGAATATCTAAAACTTTGATAGCAAATAGTATAGTAGCAAGAACATCTGGAGATGAATTTGTTATTTTTGTAAAAGACTATGAAGATAAAGATCATATTAAAGGAATTTACCAAATAATTTAGTTAAATATATGAATAAACCATTTAAAATAGGTAGATATAGTATAAAAGCTACCGTATCAATAGGAATTACATTTTATCCAGATGATAGCAATAATATAAATGATCTTATGGTTCAAGGTGATTTAGCTATGTATAATGTAAAGAAAAATGGAAGAAATAATTATGTTGAATATAATTCATATATGAAAAAATTAGTAACTGGAATATCAATATCTGAAGGTATTAAGTATAAAGAATTATATATGGTTTATCAGCCACAAATAAATCCTAAGACAGGTAATATAGAAGGTGTAGAGTCTCTTGTTAGATGGAATAGTAATACACTTGGATTTGTAGCACCAAATGAGTTTATAAATATAGCTGAAGAAACTGGAACTATACATGAACTTGGTAACTTTATTATAGAAGAGGTATTTAAGCAAATTAATATTTGGGAAGAGATGGAATTTAATATTCCGAAAGTAAGTATAAATATATCTCCAATACAATTAATGAATAAAAATTTCTATAGTAATGTAAATGAAATGTTAGAAAAGTATAAGGTATCAACTGATAAGATTGTATTTGAAATTACAGAAAATTTTGCTATAGAAAATCAAAAGCAAATAGTAGACAATTTAAACGCAATATACAAATCAGGTATAGATATATATTTAGATGATTTTGGTAAAGGATATAGTGCATTAGGATATTTAGAGAAACTTCCAATAAGTGGAGTAAAGATAGATAAACAGTTTATGGACTATATTTGTGAAAATGATAAAATTATAAAAATGATATTTACATTAGCAGAATCTTTAGATTTAAATGTTGTTGCAGAAGGTGTAGAAAATAATGAACAAAAAGAAAAACTTATGAATATAGGAAGTTGTGTAATTCAAGGTTATTTATATAGTAAACCATTATCTGTAAAAGAATTAGAAACTAAATATATATAGTTAAAAAGAGGTTGCTTTAGACAGCCTCTTTTTTAGCTTAGTTATGAATATCTTTAAGTTTTATTTTTACTTTTGGGATAACAGTAAAGAAATAGTATCCATTACCGTTAGGATTAAAGCCCAGTTGACCTTCTGGTATATCATAAACATATATTAGATTAGTAAATCCTGTAGTTTCTTTATCATCAATTATTCCATTTTCGAATTCAATATCTATATCGAAAATACTAGGGCTTGGCAAAGTTTTATTAGGTGCAAGGTAATCTACTATTTGATCTAGTCCAACGAATTGGTTATAATAATTAAATGCTACATTTTTACTTAAGCTTGAAAGTAAAGCAGTATAGTTTCCAGATGCTATAATTCTGCAACCTTGTAGCATAATCGGAATACTTATACTTGGTGAATTAGGGCATACACTAGCTGAAATATCACCACCATATACTTCTTCTGATAAAACTCTAATAAAAGGTGGGTTTATATCATTTGCATATACTAATACATTGTCAATAATGCTAGAAAAATCATTAGGATTATCAGGGTTGCCTATACCATTATGAAGTAAAACCTCTCTTCTAACCTCTATATATATAGGAGGTTGCATTTCATAAGTAGCACAAGATAGACCGTTAGCTAATGGTTTAAAGAATGAATTTTCACTCATATTATACATCTCCTTATAATTGATTTAAATCTATTCTAAAAATTCCTTCTATAAGGTAAACATGTTCACCTGCATCATTAGAGCCAACAGAAGATAATTCAGTATTCATAACTTTAACTTTAAATTCTGGAATAGGGTCACTTGGATTATCTTGAATTAAAACATCCTCATCGTATACGTAAACAATTCCTCCGACAGTTGCGAAATTCATTTTGTTAAGTTGATTATATGGTTCATTATTATCTATTTCAACATTTTCACTTTGAGTTAAAATCTCTGCTCCAACATAATATCCAATATGCCCATCTACTCTTACAACATTTAAATCAACATCATTAACAATTATTGCTTTAGTAGGATCTGTTGGATCACAAGGATTAGGTATAGTTACAGGTTCTGGAAGTGTATAATTTTCTACAGCTTTATAAAAATTAAGATTATCAGTATTTACTGCTATAGATAATTGTATATCATTTACATCTATATCTGTAACATTCATCCAGTTATTTATAACAAGATAGCTTGCAAATTCTATATCTAAATAACCATTACAATTCATTAATATTCCTCCAATATGAATAAAATCTGGAAGGCAAAACCTTCTAATATATATTATTTTAAAAAATGAAAATGGTTCCTTTTATCGACAAATTCTTAAAAAAAAAACTTAGTTGTATAGAGAATTAGGTCAATTTATAGATAATATAATATTTATATAGGAACTGATTAAATAAACAATTCATAATATAACGTAGGAATTTAATTCCATAGGACATTTAATGAAGAGAAGGGGAATAGTTTTGAAAAAAAATATATGTATAGTAGGTATAGGATATATAGGATTACCAACAGCAGCAATGTTTTCTTCATATGGTCATAAGGTTATAGGCGTTGATATAAATGAAAATGTAGTAAACGTTTTAAATAAAGGTAAAATTACAATAACAGAGCCAGGACTTGAAGAATTTGTAAAAAAAGTGGTAAGTAGTGGAAATTTATCTGCTAGTATAGTTCCAAAAGAATCAGATGTATTTATAATTTGTGTACCTACACCTATAAATAAAGATAAAACTGCAAATATAGAACTTGTAATATCTGCAACAAAATCTATAGTTCCTGTATTGAAAAAAGGGAATATAGTTGTGTTAGAGTCAACTTCACCAGTTGGAACAACTGAAGAAGTAATAAAGCCAATATTAGAAAATAGTGGTTTAAATATTGGAAAAGATGTATTATTGGGATATTCGCCTGAAAGAGTAATCCCTGGAAATATTATATATGAATTAAAGCACAATGATAGAGTTGTAGGCGGAATAAATGAAAAATCAGCTAATGAAATAAAAGAATTATATAAAACCATTGTAGATGGAAATATATATACAACTAATTGTAAAACAGCAGAGCTTTGCAAACTAATGGAAAATACTTATAGAGATGTTAATATAGCGTTAGCAAATGAGTTAGCTATGATATGTGAAGATTTAGGAATTAATGTATGGGATGTTATAAAATATTGTAATAAACATCCAAGGGTAAATATTCATAATCCTGGACCTGGAGTAGGAGGTCATTGCTTAGCGGTTGATCCTTGGTTTATAGTTGAAAAAGAACCTAAATTAGCTAAAATAATAGGTTTATCTAGAGAAACTAATGATTTTATGCCAAATTTTATATTTTCTAAAATAGAAAAACTTCTTAAAGATATAAAATATGATAAAAAAATTACAATATTAGGAGCAACTTATAAAGCCAACATAGATGACATGAGAGAAAGTCCTATAATAAAATTAGTAAATATTTTAGAAGATAATGGATATAAAGTTGAAATATATTATACTTTTATAAAAGATAATAATTTAGTAAATGAAGACTTACTCGATAGTTGTAAAGATAGTGATCTAATAATTTTAGGAGTCGATCATGATGAATTTAAAGATTTACCTTGGGATGAAATAAAAAAAGTAGTAAGAGGCAATATAGTATTAGATACTAGAAATTTCTTTAATGAAAATAAAATTAAAAGTTCAGGATTTATATATAAATTATTAGGAAAAATGTAAAATAAAAGTCATTATTTAGTTATGTTCTAAATAATGACTTTTATTTTTATAATACTATAAATTTATAAACAAGATAATCACTTATTAAAGTAGTTTATTTTATTTTATCAACTAGTGCAAAACATTCACTAAAATTTATATTATCTTTTATACTTGAAGATAACTTAATTAAAAATTCTAAATCATATTTAAAAGTATGTTCATTTATATTAGCATGCTTAAAAACTATATGGTTATAAATAGATGTGGAGTATATACTATAGCCATTTTTTATACAATCATCATTAAAATATTTATCTTCTCTTATATTTACATCTCTAAATTTTACCTTATCAAGAACATCTATTTTAAAGCAGAGGGTTGAACCTAGCACTGTGCTAACAAGTGACTTCTCTATACCAAGTTTTTTTAACATAAGTTTTTTATACTTTTCAAAATATAAAAAAGTTTTTGTCTTGCCAATTACCTGACAATCTATTTTTAGAAAAGTATTTATAACTTCATTTAAATAAAAAGATCCATAATAATCATCATCATCAAATTTTGCAATAATATCATAATTACATTTTTGAGATGCAAAATTTAAACATGTACCTAATGTAATATTTTCTGAAAGTTTATAAATATAAATATTGTTGATATTTTTTGTGTAACTATAATATTCTGAAATATTTATATCATCATTATTTATAACAATAATTAATTCTTTATCTTCTAGACTTTGTCTTAAAAAATTACTTATTATATTATTTATACAATTTAATCTTTTCGTTGTAGTAATTACAGATATTTTATTATATATCATAGTTATAAATCCTATATAATGGTAGGATTTAATATTACATTAACTATACCTGTAAATGAATTAGAATTATTAGCGAATTTAAAGGAAGCATTAGTTAATGAATTTATATTTTCCCATATTATAGAAGGTTCATAACAACTTTCATCATCACAGTAAGAACCATTATTAGAAATTTCAGTTATTCCTGGAGTAGAAGAATCTATGTCCTTTAAGAAACTTAAATCAAGTATAAACATACCATCTTCATCAGGATATATAGTTCCAGAATCTATTGTTTGACTAGTAGCAATTACAGTTAAATTATTATATCCATATAGAGTTGATAAATTAGATAATTTATTATTTGATATATTTAATTTTAATAAATTTATAGAAATAGTAATATCACGTAAGCCATCATTAGTTAGACCTGTATTAGATAAATCTAGTTCAGTTATTGATAAATTACTAACTGTTTTAGGATCAATAGGATTGCCTTCAAGAATTAACTTATCAAGTGATGGTAGTAGTGATAAATTAGAAACATCAACTATATTGTTATTGCCTAAATTTAATATTTTCAAATTTACTAAATTTGAGATACTTTCAGGGATAATAGTAATATTATTATTATATAAACTTAAGACTTCTAAGTTAACTAAATTAGTTAAAGGTGCAATATCTACAGATTGTGAAACTTGAAAAGTAGTAAATGACGTGCTAGAAGGTAATCCATTATCAAGATATAATTCTATTAATGTAACTAGGTCTCTAAAAGGTTCATAATTAGTTATATTATTATCTCTAGCTATTAATATTTTTAAGTTATATAAATAAGCAAGATTATTTAATTTAATTGGATCAGATGTTGTATTGGATATATTAAGCTCTACTAAGTTGCCTAAATATTGGAATATATTAAAATTTAAATTAGGATTATTTGATACATCTAATTTATTCAAATTAATCAAATAAGGAAAAACCTCATAAGTTAATTCGGGATTGCTTGATAAATCTAATTCATGTATAGACGCTAATTGGTCTCTTGAAAATTCTCTGTTAGTCAAATCTGTATTTCCTACAGGTTTATTTAATGCTTCTAATGTTTTTTCATCAGTATAGTTTAAAATTATATTAGGTAAAAGTGATATTAAAATATTAACATCTACTTCATATAAATAATAATTATCAAACTCACAAACTGGTCTTACTACAGGTGTTATAGTAGTAAGTTCAACTGAAAAATCACTAGGTGTAATATTTAAAGTATCTCCTGTGTAGCAAAATTTAAAAGGTTTTGCTAAGAATGAATCACTATCAAATCCATATATATCTAAATTATTTATATCATATGGGCAATTTTCAGTTTCTGTTTTTTGTTTATATAAAGCAACAGAGAAGTCTATTAATAATTTTGCGGATATAGAAGTATAATTAATTGTGTAATAACCCTTTGCATCAGGACACTCTCCTATGTTTATAGTATAAGTTTCTTGATTTTTTTCTTGAATATATTGAACATTTCTAACTATAGGTAAGTTAAGATATGTTGTTAACTCAGTATATTTTAAGAATGGATACTGAAATTTACTTTTATCAATCTTAAATAGGATTCTTTTATATTCTATAATTGATCTAGGGTTTTGAAGTTTTTTTAAGCACTCTGCTTCGCTATTTAATGTGGCTGTATTGGACGTAGCATTTACTTCATTGATAGTATTATCGACATTATTTTCACTAGAAATAGAGCTATTAATATTCTGAACTTCTTGTGAAATTATATCTTTTTTTTCTAAACTATCAAGTTTTTCAATAGATATACTGGAATCTATAAATAAATTTTTCAATTTTGAAAAAAAGCTTTCTGATTTATTTATTTTAATCACCTTCTTTTAGATTTTAAATAAAGTTAACTATCACGCTAACCTATCATATAATATGTTTTTTTTTTGACTAGAAGTGATTTATTTATTTAAAATAACATTTTTAATATATTACAAATGTAAATAATTGGAGTATTATAAGAGCAATAAATTTTTATATAAAAGAGGTATAGCAAAAATGTATATAAATATATATATAGATGATGAATTAAATATAAAAGTTAAAAGCCCTAACGAAAGTATACGATTATTAAAAGTTGCATGTGTTTTTGATTCATTTACAATGAAGTGCTATGAAAGCATAGTAGACCTTATACCCATATCATATAATGGATGGAAGGATGAAATTTCAAAAAATAAGCCTGATATATTTTTTGTTGAAT
Organism: Desulfovibrio sp. Marseille-P6017; assembly: GCA_900604495.1. Next base: position 120,893 of record UWOR01000002.1, read on the forward strand.
CAGCATGGAATGGAATTTACAATACCTGGAACAATAAACTATCAAATAGGAAGCATGATGTAGATGAAAATTTAAAAAGTATTATTCAATGGTGTAATTATAATAATGTTCCAACTGTATTTTGGAACAAAGAAGATCCAGTTCATTATAATAATTTTCTAGACGTTGCTAAGTTATTTGATTATGTATTTACCACAGATGAGGATAGTATAAGTAAGTATAAGGTAGATTTAAATCATGAGAATATTTACACATTGCCATTTGCTGCAAATCCTAAAATACATAATCCTATAAAACTTCAAGATAAAAGAATTGATAAATCATGTTTTGCAGGAAGTTATTATCGAAATAGATATAAAGAGAGAAGAGAAGATTTAAAAAAATTATTTAATTTAGCAATAGAGTATACAGATCTTGATATATATGATAGAAATTATAAATTTAATAATCCTATAACTAGATTTCCAAGTATTTTTAATGATTATATAAAAGGATATTTAGATGTAGACAATATTTATAAAGCTAATAAAGGATATAAAATATCTTTAAATGTAAACTCTGTTAAAAATTCTCCTACTATGTTTTCAAGAAGAGTATTTGAGTGTTTAGCAAGTGGAACTCCAATTATAAGTTCTTACTCATTAGGAATTAATAATTTATTTAGTGGATTAGTAGTTGCTAGCGATAAGGAAGATGAGCTTAGAGAAGAATTTATAAGGCTAAAAGATGATAATTATTACTATGATAAAGTAGTAAGAGGAATTAGGGAGGTATTAAAAAATCATACATATCAAAAAAGATTATCTTTTATATTAGATAAAATAGGAATAAATATTATTAGAAAAAATATAAGTTTAGGTATACTATCAAGGATAGATACTTTAGAAGAATATAAAACATTGAAAGATATATATTTAAAGCAAACTTATAAATATAAAAAGTTATATATACTTACACAAAATAAATTACTATATGATTTTTTACTAAAAATGAATGAAATAGTAGTTATATATTGTGACAAAAATAATATGAAAAAAGATATAAAAAGCTTATTAGATACTGATTATATTGGATTTATAAATACAAAAAATATATATGGGGATTTTTATTTTGAAGACTTAATGATTGGACGATTGTATAGCAATGCTGAAATCATAGGAAAGTGTTCATTTTACGAAATTAATAAAAGTGGAAGTTTAAATCTAGTAAATGAAAATATGGATTTTAGATATGTAGATAATTTAGATTTAGATAAATGTATAATAAAAAAAGAAATACTAAATTGTAATAAATTGGAGGAAATAATAAAGTATATAGATAATAATGAAATAGATGATATAGATTACACGTATTTTTCTATAGACAAAAATAATTTAACGAAAATTAAGTAATCTATAATATAATAAATGTTATGTTATAATTATTTTAAAAGTTAATATACAGAGGAGGATTTTAATGGGGAGGAAATATAGTTTAATTTTATCCCAATATAAAAACTTATATACAAGTAGGATGAAACTTAGACCATTTAGTATGGAAGATAGAAAAGATGTATTTGAGTTTGCTGGAGATGAAGAAGCTACTAAATTCGTAACTTGGGAAGCTCATAAAAGTATAGATCAATCTGCAAATTCAATTTTAAATTATTACAGTAGAGGCGGAGTATATGCTATAGAGCTAAAAGAAAATAAAAAGTGTATAGGATGCTTTGATATAAGAATAGATTCTGAAAATGATAAGGCATCATTTGGATATATATTAAATAGGCAATATTGGAATAAAGGATATATGACAGAAGTTTTAGATTTAATGTTGAAGCTTTGTTTTGACGTATTAAAGTTAAATAGAGTAGAAGCTGAGCATTATACTGAAAATCCAGGCTCTGGAAGAGTAATGCAAAAATGTAATATGAAATTTGAAGGTAGAGGGATTCAAGAGGTTAAAGTAAAAGGAATTTATCATGATGTAGACCATTACGCAATTTTAAAATCTGATTGGATTAAATATAATACAGAAAAGGATGTTGTAAATTAAATGCAACATCCTTTTTGTTTAGAATATTAAAGTGTATAGTTAGCATGCACAGTGGACTTGAAGTTATAAGAACAGTGGGGGCAAATCATTTCTACATCCATAGCTTCATAAGTACCAAATGAACCAGAATTCTTATAAGAGTTTGATATAGTTATATTTCCAAGGTTTTTATCAGACCACACTATTGAATCTTCATTTTTTAAGTTATTATGAGGTGGAACACTTAGTGTTATAAATTCGCCACAATGAGGGCAGTTAAGTTGATAAATATTATTATTATCCATAGCCTAAACCTCCTTTATAGTATATTTTCTATAATAAAATAATAATACCTTCTACTTTTATTATATATGCAAAAAAGTATATACCTATATATTAAGTCAATAAATTAAATATATATTCTATTAATAATAGTCATATATATTAATAATCAATAAAAAGCTAGTATGGGTATTCATTTATAAAATTAATACTTATTGATTTTACGTTACTAGGGAGTGATTAATGGCTAATTATATAGATAGTATAGAGATACATAACTTCAAAGGTATTGAAGATTTAATATTAAGCGATATGAAAAGTATAAATATATTAATAGGAGATAACAACTCTGGAAAAACATCAGTTTTAGAAGCAATTAGTTTTTTAGAAAGGCCTTTTGATTTTTCTATGCATTTAAAAATAGCAGGAAGAAAATATATACAAAGAGGAATTAGATATAATGAAATTCAAGGTATATTTAATGATTGTGATTTAGAAAAAGAAATAGATATAATAGCTGATACTAATAATGGTTCTTGTAAGCTAAATATAAAAGGTGAAGAAGAACTTACTTCTATAGAAGAAGGAGATTATATTAGTATAGAACAAGGACCTTTGTACAAATTTAATTTAAAATATAAATTTAATGATAAGATGAAAAAATATTCTGTTGAAAGTTATAAAAGTAATAATTTAAATTTGATTAGAGATAAACGCGAGTTTTTAAATATATCATATTTAGTTCCTATTGATACTTATGTATTAGGAAATTTATTCAAATCTCTAGATTCAGTTATAAAAAAGGGTCAAAAAGAAGTATTAATTGATTTACTAAAATTATTTGATGAAAATATAGTAGATATAAATTTTACATCAGATAAAGAAATATATATTACTAAGAAAAATAAAGAAATAATGAACATGTCAAGCTTTGGTGATGGTCTAAAAAAATCTATTGCTCTTATATCAAAATTAATAGAGGCTCAAAATGGAATATTACTTATAGATGAGCTAGAAACAGGGATACATAAAGATTTATTGGGAAAAGTATTTAAAAGTATTATTAAAAATATAAAAAAATATAACATTCAAATTATTGCAACAACTCATAGTATAGAAATTTTAGAGATACTACTTGAAAATTTAGATGAAAACTTGGATGATATAGCTTTATATAGATTAGAAGAATTTAGAAATAAACATTATGTAAGACAATTTTCAGGGAAAGATGCTTATGAAATAGTAATCCAAGGTGGTGGTGATTTAAGATGATAAATCAATATATTTTCATAGTAGAAGGTGTTCATGATTTAGCATTAATTTCAAAACTACTTATTATCTTGGATTATGCAGAACTTAAAAAAACAAAAGAATTAGTAAGTCCAATTAATAAATTAATGTTAAGAAGTATTCCAAATACTGAAGATAGAATAGATTGTTATAATGAAATACCATATTTTTTAAAAAAAGAAAATGATTATATAGCAATAATAAATGCTAATGGAGAACAAAACTTATTAAGGGAATTAGATTTAAATTTAAAGAAATTAAAGTTTAAAGAAATGCAAAAACTAACTAAAATAATAGTGTTTTGTGATGGAGACCTTGATAATAGAGAAGAAAAAATAAACAAAATAACTGATAAAAAGTTTAAGAATATAAAAAATATAAAAATGTTTGATGTATCTTATATTAAGCATGGTGGATTAAAAATAACTGATATAGATGATTTTATTATACCATTTGAAGTTTTTGTATTTCCAAATAATAAAGATTTAGGTAGATTAGAAAATGTATTATTAGAAAGCATAGATGTAGTGGATAATGAGCTTTTAAAATCAGTAGAGATATTTTTAAATAATGTTCCTTATAAGTATAAAGAAAAATGGTCGATTAAAAATTCTAAGTCTGATAAAGCAAAAATATCATGCTTAGGAAGCGTATTACATCCAGGTGTGGGTAATAGTTTTCATATAAAGGAAAGTGATTGGATTAGTAAAAAAACTATAAATAAATGTGAATATTTAAGTTATATATATAACTATATAAAACATGAATTGAGATTAAAATATATAATCATTTTATATATGGATAAATTTCTGAAAATTGAGAAAATAAAATTTGTAAAAAGTTTATATAGTACTATACTTATCATAAATAAAATTATTAAACAAAAGGAGTATATTATTATGAAATTAGGAAATTTAGCAAGACGATTTTTTAGCTTTTTTAGCTGGGGCTATTATTATTTTAGCGCTAGAAAATTTTTATGCAAATTTAAGAGAAGCTATTTTCCTAATGAGAATAATGTCTATATGAAGTATAGTTATACCTGTATTATACTAACTAAATACAATATTATAACTTTACAATTTTACTATAGTATGAAAAAGAGCTCATTAGAAGGCTCTTTTTTTATTGAAAAAATAAATATTAATTTAAGGGGGATTTTATAATGAAATTACTAAACAATATTGAAAAGATAGGGAAGATAATGTCAAAGTATATGACTTTTTTAATAATAGGTGCTTGTATATATTCATTTATTAAACCTAAAACATTATTGTGGGTTGTGCCTAATATGAATACAATATTACAAGTTATGATGTTTAGTGTTGGAGTTACAATAAGTTTAGACCAATTTAAAACTGTATTAGAAAGACCAAAAGATGTACTTATAGGAGCTTTAGGTTAGTTTACTATAATGCCATTTGTAGAATATCTTATATGTAAACTTTTAAATTTACCACAAGATATATGCATAGGTCTTATATTAGTAGGAAGTTGTGCAGGTGGGATTTCATCAAATATGATGAGTTTTATTGAAAAAGGGGATGTGGCACTTTCTGTTAGTTTAACAACGGTATCTACACTTATAGCACTAATAGCTACACCAATTATAACATTAGCTTTAGCTGGAAGTTATATAGATGTATCTGTATTATCAATGTTTTTATCAATAGTAAAGGTAGTTTTAGTTCCCATAATAGCAGGAGGTATATGTAATAAATACTTACCTAGAGTTAGTAATGAAGTTGAAAAATGTATACCTATGCAATGTATACCTATGCTATCAAGTGCGGCATTAATGTGCTTGGTAGGTGGAGTAACTGGCAACAGTATTGATAATTTAAAAAGTACAGGAATATTACTATTTACAGCCGTAATAGTGCATAATGTATTTGGTCATTTTTTAGGATATCTTTTAGCCGCAAAATTTGGTATGGGCGAAGAAAAAAGAAGAGTTGTTTCACTAGAAGTTGGTATGCAAAATACAGGTCTAGCTACTACACTAGCAGTAAATCATTTTTCATTAATTGTAGCTTTACCAGCAGCTATTGCAGGAACATGGCAAACAATATTTGCAGTAATACTTTCTAAATACTGGGCAAGTAAGTCAAAGAAAAAAGATACTGAGTTAGAATTAGTAAAAGGTTAGTAATAATTAGTATAATTTCAATAAATAAAAAATATGATTTAATAACAACAAATAAGGACTAGTATTATATAATGCTAGTCTTTTTATATATTAATACCAAGTAATAATAAAAAAGTATATAAGTAAGGGAGAGGGTAAGTTTGGAACAAATAGTAACAATAGTCTTTGCATTATTAGTTGTATGGATAGTTTATAAGTTTTTAAAAGATAAACAATATTCTAATGAGTCATCACTAGGAAATATTGCATCAACTATAGGAGTATTAGGTACCTTTGTTGGTATATCAATAGGACTTTGGAAATTTGACCCTAGTAATATAAGTGAGAGTGTACCCATGTTACTTACTGGTATGAAGATAGCATTTGCAACATCTATAGTTGGTATGAGTGCGGCGATATTTATGAAGTATACTGCATTAAAGCATGAAGACGATGAAAATATAGATGATATTATGGAGCTATTTAATACCATGATAAATGAAAGTAGAGCAGTAAATAATACACTTATAGAAAATCAAAAAAATACGGAACTTGTATTTAATAAAATAAGTGAAGTTTGGATAAGTAATCAAAGTAAATTTACTAGTGATATAAGCAATGAAATTTTGAAATTAAATAATAATACAATATCTAAACAAAATGAGCTTATAGACGAATTTAAAAAATTAGGTGAAACTTTCAAAATTTTAAATAACGGAGTAGAGAATTTATTATCTTGGCAAGAAAATTATAAGAATACAATAGAAATGACAACAAAAGAATTAAATACAGTGGTAAAATCAATAACTTATATAGATGATTCTATAAAAGATATATCACAAAATTCACTATTAATAAAAGAAAACAATGAAAACCTAAGTGATATTTTAAGAGATATAAAATGTGCTCAAAGTATAATTGTAGATGGAACAAAATCAATAATTAGCATATCTCAAAAAGCCGAGCAGTCAATACCTCTAATAAATTCATATTTTGAAAATATAGACACTAATACAAATGAAGCTGTAAACAACCTACAAGGTTCACTTTATGAAAATATACATAATGTAGAAGCGCATTTAGAAAATATAGTATCTGAGGTTATATCAAAAGTTGAAGAAAATAAAAATATATTTAATGAAGAAGTTAAAAATTATATAAGTGAATTTAAGAAAATGGTATACGATATAAATTTATGCATACCAGAAATAAGCAACAGTCTACAAAGAAGTAGTGATAAATTTAATAATGAGTTAAGTTCATTTACAAGAGAAATTCAAAATGCACTACAAGAAAATTATAACTGCATAAATCATCAAGTTAATAATTTAAAAAAATCTACAATTAGTATAAATAATAATTTAGATAATACAATTTCACAATCAACTAAAAGATTAGAAAATATGAATATAGCAACACAAAATCAAATAAAAATTATGGTAGAAGATATGGAAGATATATTTACAAGAAAAATTGAGCATTTAGATAACACTCTTGAAATAGAACTTGAAAAGTCTTTAAATTCATTAGGTAAACAATTAGCTACTATATCTAATAGATTTGCTAAAGATTATATACCTCTTGCTGATAAGTTAAAGGATGTAGTTAAAATAGCAGAAGGAGTTAGATAATATATGAGCAAACTTGATAAATTTAAAAGAAAGAAAAAAACGGAAGAAAATGGATTTTCTTCAATATCAGATCTCATGTCAGGTCTAATGATAATATTTTTATTTATATCAGTAGCTTTTATGAGTAGGGTTGTAGATGAAAATATAAAAATAAAAAAACAGCAAGAAACAGTTGAAAATATAGTAGAAACTTATGAAGAAAATAAAGTAAACTTATATGATGATTTATATAATGAGTTTAAAAGTGATATGAATGGTTGGGATATGGAAATAGATAAGGATGGTACTATAAGGTTTAAAGAACCAGATGTTTATTTTGAAAAAGGTAAATCAGAACTTAAAGATGAATTTAAAGAAATATTAAATTCATTTTTTCCTAGATATATAAAGTTAGTATATGATAATTACAAAGATAATGTAAATGAAATAAGAATAGAAGGGCATACGTCTAGTGAATGGGAAGAAAATTCAACTAAGAAAGAGTCATATTTTGGAAATATGGAATTATCTCAAGATAGAACTAGAAATGTACTTAATTATGTTATGAATATGGATGAATTACAAGTATATGAAGATTGGCTTATTGATAATATAACTGCAAATGGAATGTCTTATAGTAAGCGTATATTAAAAGAAGATAATACTGAAGATGAAAGTGCATCTAGAAGAGTTGAGTTTAAAATTATTACTAATTCAGAAGAAACTATTAATGATATTTTAGATAATTATAATGAGTAGAGGTATATTATGAGATTACCTGATTTTAATGAAAATAGAGTTTTTACAAACATAATAGACAATATGAAAATTAAAAAAGATGAGTATGTTGATTGTAATTTTAATGTTGAATATAAAAGTATTCAATTTAATGATAAAAGTTACACAAGAGATTGGGCAAATGTTGCTCAAAGTTATATGATATCAAAAGGTTGGGCTTGTGAAGAGTGTGGACTTGATTGTTCACTTACTAAGTACTATTTACATGTTCATCATATTAATGGAAATAGATATAATAATAGTTATAGAAATTTAAAATCATTATGTAGAAAATGTTATTTAGAGTTAAATAAACCATATTGCAAATAAGCAATATGGTTTATTTTTATTATTTTAATATTAAGATGTCAAATCAGTTTCTTTTTTTATAAATCTATTAGCATACATTAAAAGTACACCAGTAATAGGCACTGATAATAATATACCAATAAATCCTGTATATTTACTAGCAAATGTAACAGCTAATATTGTAAATATAGGAGGAACACCAACTTGTTTTCCTACAAAGAAAGGCTCAAGTACAGCACTTTCTAATTGTTGAACTATTATCATTACTATTAACACAACTATAGCTTTATCAAGAGAGAAGAATAAGTTAACAACTACAGCTACCACTGTACCGATTATAGGTCCAAAGAATGGTATCATATTAGTAATACCAGCAATTATACCTAAGAATAAAGCATATTTAGATCCTACAATAGAAAGAATGATTATACATATAACTGAATAAATGGCTGAATCAGTGGCTTTTGCAACTATATATACTCCTATATTTTTATCTAAAACATTAACAAATTCTTTTACGACTAAGTAATACTTTTTCAATAATTTTTTAGATAAAATATTTATTACATTTATACATTTTTCTTTAGATAATAGTAAATAAACAGATATAACTATTCCTAAAAATACATTAAATACATAAGAGACTATGGTACTAGTAGTGTTTATTATCATTTCGCTAAGTATACTAGCTGTTGATGTAGATAGTGGAAGCAATATATTTGTTATAAAGTCATTTATTTGAAGCTTTATTTCTTGGTTATTTATATTAAACTTATAATTTGTAGATAGATTATTTATAAATTCTTGTATACTATCAACACCTTGAGGTATATAAGCATAAATATCATTTATATTTGATTTTATAACTGGAATTATAAATAGCCAAGAAAATATTATTACTGCTATTACAAAACCATAAACTATAGCTAATGATATTGGTCTTTTAAGTTTAAATTTATTTTCTAAAATTTTTAAAGGTTGATTAAGTATATATGCTATTACAAAACCTATAAAAAATGGAGCAAGTAAATCACTAATATTAGATAAATTTATTGCTATAAAATTCGATATTGAAGAAAAATGTTTTAAAATTAGTATTCCTATAAAGATAAGTATAATTGGAATTACGTATTTTATAGATTTATATAATTCATCTTTTATTTTGTTCATATTTTAATACCTTCCTTATTAAAAATAAAAAACCTCTAAAGATAAATTCATTTAATGAATGAAAATATCTTTAAAGGTCTTGCAAACAAGATTTCTTGCTAATCAACCGGGATCTTAATCCGAAATGACGATTGATTATCACATTTGTGAAAGCTACTCCCCTTTAAGGAACTCAATTATATAGATTAAATTATATTATATGTTATGTTTAATATCAACAATTATTATTTATTATAGATAAAATAAATATATAAATTAAAATAAAACAACTGTTTAATGGTTAATATATTAATGAGTTTGAGATGAGGGGTATATAGATTTAGAGGTCTATAAGTTTATTTTGATATAAGGAGGATGGTTATGAGCAATAAAAAGATTTTTTTGTCAGAATTAAAAGATGGAAATATAAAAGTATCTCTTATGGTAATGAAGAAATTATACAAAGATGGAAACAAAGTTGTATATTTATTAAGTGATAAAAGTGGATACATAAATGGAAAAGTAGCTCAAAAAATCAAATTAGAGCCAGGTCAAGTTATAGAAATAGAAGGAAATAAAGACTATACAATAGATATTACAAATTTAAAGTTAATTGAAAATTATGAACTAGAGGATTATCTTGTAAGTGTAAAAAGACCTATAGAAGATATAATGAATGATATAGAAGAATTAACTAAAATATATATAACTTCACCACAAGGCAAAATGTTAAATGATTATTTTTTTAAGGATGAAAAATTCTTAGACAAGTTCAAAAAAGGTATAGGTGGTGTATCTATGCATCATAATTATATCGGTGGACTTGCAGAGCATACTCTTAATGTAATGTATTTAACAAGTGTACTTTGTGATAGATATGATTGTAGACATAAGGAAATAGCAGTTCTTAGTGCAAAGCTACATGATATAGGAAAGATTTATGAGTTAGATTATAACGGTCCTTTTAAATATACTTTAGAGGGAGAATTAGAAGGTCATATTGTTATAGGCATTCAAATGATAGATAGAGCAATTATTGATTTAGATATTCCATTTAGTGATGATTTTATTAGAAGAATTAAGGGGTGTATAGTACAACACCATGGTAAACTTGAATATGGTTCTCCAAAATCTTGTAATATGGAGGAATCATTTATATTAAATTATGCAGATACTGTTGATGCTACTATGAATAAGATAGAACAATTAAAGGAAAATACAAGAGAAAATACATGGTCATCATATGATAGAAGGATAGAAACTAAGCTTTATCTTTAATCATTAAAATAAAAGTAGTAAGTAATATTATTAAAAAACATTATGAAATATGTTAAAAATATAAATATTTAGAATTTAAATTATTCTATTGACGATGTCAACTAAAAGGTCTATAATTGCTTTTATCAATTTATGAATTAATAAAAATATACACAAAGGAGACATCGGTATGGAAAGTACAGTAGAAGCAATATCAGCAAATAATTTAATTTTAATATTTGCAATTATAGGTGTCACAGGTATAGTTTTAGGAAGAGTTAGTGAAATACTAAAAATTCCAGATGTAATACTATATCTAATCGCAGGAATTATAATCGGGCCATCAATGCTAAATATAATAAGTATACAATCTTTTCCAGTAGAAAATAATCTTATACTTACATTTGGATCAGCATTTATATTATTTGAAGGTGGTAAAGAAATAAATTTAAAAATATTAAATAAAGTAAAGCTTAGTGTAGGTATGTTAGCAACAGTAGGAGTTGTGATATCAGCACTTATAGTAGGCGGTGTATCAAGTAAGGTATTTGGACTACCTATAATGACAGCACTACTTTTAGGATCAGTAATTGCATCAACTGACCCAGCAGCGCTTATACCAGTATTTAAGCAAGTTAGTATAAAAGATAAAATAAAGCAAACAGTAGTAAGTGAATCAGCGTTTAATGATGCTGTAGGAGCAATACTAGTATCTACATTACTAGGGGTTGTAACTAGTGGAGAGTTTTCAGCACTAGATAGTGTAAAAGAATTACTAATGTCTGCAGGAGTAGGAGTAGGAGTAGGTATATTAGTTGGATATGTATTAACAGTATTCGTTTCTGATAAGAAAATAGGAGTATTCCACTCATATGCACCTATCATGGCAATACTTAAAGTTGCTTTAGCTTATGAAATAGCTATTGCACTTGGAGGTAGTGGATATATGGCTGTATTTATGGCAGGGCTTATATCAGGAAATAAAAAACTATTTGGACTTTGGATACCAGAATACGATTTTCAGTCTATACACCATTTTTCAGAGAGTGTAGGAACAATGTGTCGTATGTCTATATTCGTGGTTTTAGGAACACAAGTAGACTTAAACTCACTTGTAAAATATTGGGCTCCAGCATTAGTAATAGTATTAGTTTTAATGTTTGTAGCAAGACCATTATCAGTTTTAATATGTACAGCATTTGATAAAAATTCAAAATGGACTTTTAAAGAAAAATTATTTATGATGTGGGTTAGAGAAACAGGCGTTATACCTGCTGCATTATCAGGAATAATTGTTTCTATGAAACTTCCAGGATATGAAATTATATCATCAGTAGTATTTATGACTATTTTAGTTACTCTTATAGTACAAGCAAGTACTACAAAGATGGTTGCAAAAAAACTTGGTGTTTTAGAAGATGAATCATTAGATGAATTACAAGAAGCTATATAAATAATATAAAAGGAGATAATTTTATTTTGAAATTATCTCCTTTTATATTATTTATACAAGTAATTATATATAAATTGATTCTTATTATTATAATTTAGTATAATAAATAAGAGAATATAGCTGAAAGGAATTATTTATGATGAAGAAAAAATTTATAGATATGAAAAAAGAAGAATTTGAATCATTTTTTAATATACTAGAAAAATCATTTCCAGATAATGAAAGAAGAAAATATGTAGATCAATTATCTCTTTTAGATAAAGAAAACTATAGACCCCTTATTTTTAAAGAGAGGGATGAAGTACTAGCAATAATGGCTACATGGGAGTTTGAAAAATTTGTATTTATAGAGCACTTAGCAGTTGATAATAAATTAAGAGGAAAAGGTGTAGGAACCTCTTTAATTGATAATTACTTAAAAGAATGCAACAAAGAAGTATTTTTAGAGGTAGAACCCCCACAATGTGAAATATCTACGAAAAGAATTAAATTTTATGAAAAGTTAAATTTTTATTTAAATGATTTTTATTATTTACAACAACCTTTAAATGAAGGAGATTTACCATTTGAATTAAAAATTATGAGCTATGATAAAAAGATAGATTCAAAAGACTTTGAAGAATATAAAAATATTATATATAAAGAAGTATATGGAAAATAGATAATTTAAATATAATAAAATATAGAAAATCAACATAAATTTCTATATAAAATAATATACCTATACTAATGTATAATAGGAGGTATTTATATGGATTATAGAGATTTATACGATGGCATAGATGAACCTATTGAATTAGGGGATGGAACTTATATAACACCTATTAACTTTGATAATGGAGCAACAACGCCGCCCTTTAGAAGTGTAACAAAATTAATTTCAGATAATATAAAATATTATGGACCTATTGCTAGAGGCGTAGGATTTAAAGGTGAGTATTGCACTACCATGTTTAATAAGGCTAGAGATACTATATTAGACTTCTTTGGCTTAGGTAGTTGCAATACTCATACTGTAGTATATACAAAATCTGATACAGAGTCATTAAATATACTAGCAAATATACTTATAAAAAATAAAGAAGATATGATTCTTACAACTAGAATGGAACATCATGCTAATGATCTACCCTTTAGAAAATTAGGAAAAATGGTTTATGTAGATGTAGACTGTTTAGGAAGAATTAATATAGATGATATAGAAAAAGAGCTTATAAAAGCAAATGGAAAAATTAAAATTGTAACTATAACAGGTGCATCAAATGTAACAGGATATGTTACACCAATACATGATATTGCAAAATTAGCTCATAAATATAATGCAATTATAATAGTTGATGGAGCACAATTGGTAGCACATAAAGAGATTAATATGAACGGAAATTGTGCAGAAGAATCTATAGACTTCTTAACATTTTCAGCACATAAAGCTTATGCACCTTTTGGAAGTGGAGCTATTGTTGGAAGAAAAGAATATCTAAATCAATCAGATCCATTCTTATCTGGAGGTGGATGTGTTGCAGGTGTATTTGATGAGAGTATTATTTGGACATCAATACCAGAAAAGTTTGAGGCAGGAACTCAAAACTTTTTTGGTGTAATATCAATGGCACAAGCATTAAATGATTTAAAAAATATTGGATTTGAAAATATAGGAGAACATGAGTCTAACCTAAAAAACTATATTATAAATAATATGAAAAGTATAAAAAATGTAGTTATGTATGGAGACACAAATAATACTGATGATAGACTAGGTGTAATAACATTTAATGTTAATGAAAGAAATTACGAAGATTTAGCTATAAAAATGGCTACAGAAAAAGCAATATCACTAAGAGCAGGTAAATTCTGTGCACACCCATATGTATATAGACTGTTAGGAGCTAGTGATAGTGATGCATATAGAGATATAGTTTCAGGGGATTATTACTATGGTATGGTAAGAGCGAGTCTTGGTCTTTATAATACAAAAAATGAAGCAGATAATTTTTTAAATCATTTAGAATTTATTGCAAATAGAAGAAATCCTAATCGTAGATATAGAAGATCTAAAGGAATAATAAGATTTTAAAATTTAAAGAAAGTTTTATTTGACATAAGTATATGATGATAGATATAATCTATAATCAGAGAAAAATTATAAATAATAATCTAGAGGTGAATTATGACAAATGATATGACAAAAGGAAGTCCATTAAAGATTTTCATGTTATTTTCAATACCACTACTTATAGGTAATATATTTCAACAATTATATAGTATGGTTGATACTATAATAGTTGGAAGGTTTGTAGGCGTTGATGCACTTGCGGCAGTAGGTTCTACAGGTTCTATGTTCTTTTTAGTAAATGGTATGATACTAGGACTGACTAGTGGTTTTTCGGTATTAGTATCACAAAAATTTGGAGCAAAAGATGAGGTTGGTCTTAAAAAAGCTGTAGCAAGTAATATAAAGTTAACAATAATCTCAACAATTATAATGACTACAGTTTCTTTAATAGTAAAAAATCCATTACTTTCTCTTATGAATACTCCAGATAATATTTTTAATGATGCAAACACATATATAACTATAATATTTGCTGGTATATTTACTCAAACGGCTTATAATATGGCAGCAGGAATATTAAGAGCATTAGGGGATAGTAAAACTCCTCTATATTTCTTAATAGTATCTTCAATACTTAATATAGTTTTGGATTTAGTGTTTATTATAAACTTTAAAATGGGTGTAGCAGGAGCGGCTTATGCTACAAATATAGCTCAAGGTATATCTGCAATATTATGCTTAGTATATAGTTATAAAAAGTTTAAAGTTTTAAGACTTAAAAAAGAAGACTTTAAGGTAGAAAAAAGCTATTATAGTACACATTTAAAAATTGCTATACCAATGGGATTACAATTTTCAGTGACAGCAGTTGGTATAATTATAGTTCAAAGTGCTGTAAATGTATTTGGTTCAAATATAATAGCAGCATATACAGCATCGTCTAAAGTACTTCAATTAGTTATGCAACCATTAGTATCATTTGGAGTTACTATGGCTACTTATGCAGGTCAAAATTTAGGTGCGAAAAGATTTGATCGTATAAGAAATGGTGTTAGTATAATGAATAAAGTTTCTATTGTAACAAGTTTAATTGCAGGAGCTGTTTTAGTTTTCTTTGGAAAGTATTTCGTAATGCTATTTATGGAAAATCCAAGTGCGGAGATAGTTGGATATACTCAAGAAGTGCTTAATTATTCTGCAATTTTTATGATATTCTTAGGATTTATATTTGTCTATAGAAATGTACTACAAGGTATGGGAGAATCTTTTATACCAATGATGGCAGGAGTTTATGAATTAGTTGCTAGAAGTATAGTTGCATTTACTCTTCCTAAATTTATTGGATTTACAGGAATATGTTTATCAGATCCACTTGCTTGGATAGCCGCAGCTGTTCCTTTAATGTTTGCTTATTATAGCAAAACTAAAAAGATTATAGATGAAAATGAAAAGGAAAAGAATATTGCGACTGTATAGTATAATTTAAATTAAAAAAGCTTAGAGTAAACACTCTAAGCTTTTTTTATAAAATAATGCATATTATATATTATAAAAAGTATTGTGCAAAACACAGTACTGTGTTATCTTAAAAGTAGGTATTATGTTTTACACAGTACTATGCATTTTATACAAGATAAAGAATAAGAAAGGAGTAGTTGATGAATACTCAATTTAGAAAAGGTGTTCTTGAAATTTGTGTTCTTACATTAATATCAAAAAATGATATGTATGGATATGAAATAGTTCAAAATATCTCAAAAGTAATCGAAGTAAATGAAGGAACAATATATCCTATACTTAGACGACTAACGAAAGAAGGATATTTCGAAAACTATATATTAGAATCAAGTGAAGGGCCAGCAAGAAAGTATTATAAAATAACAAAAGATGGTATAGAAAATTTAAATAGGTTAAAAGAAGAATGGAATGAGTTTGTAGTGGCTGTAAACTCATTTATAAATGATTAAGGAGGGATAAAGTTGAAAAAAGAAGATTTTTTAGAAATATTAAAAGATTATCTTAAGAAGGGTTTTTCTGAAGATGAAGTAATGGATATATTAAGAGATTACGAAGAGTATTTTATAGATGGAGCTATAGAAGGTAAAAGTGATATGGAGATAATATCAGGTTTAGGATCCCCAAAAGAAATAGCTAATGAATTATTATCTGAAAGTAATTCTAAAAATACAAGTAAAATAAAGAGTAAAGCTGAAGGCATATTAATAGAAGTAAAAGGTAAATTGAAAAGATATTCAAATAAATTTAAAATAAATCTAAATGATAAAGATCATGCTAAATCAAGAAAGAAAACAAGACTTTTACAAGTACTAATTACTATAATATTAATACCAATTGTAATAAGTATTTTCTTAGGAACAGCTAGCTTTGCATTAGGGCTTGTAAGCTCAGTAGTTTTAGCGGCAGTAGGAGCTCCTTTTGCAGTAAGTTTAATGTCTGTAATGCCTGAAGTTAAGTTAGTAGTTATATTTGGAGTAATTGCTTATATAGGTTTTGAAATATTAATATGGCAATTATTTATTGAACTTATAAAATTAGAAAAAAAATATACAAAAAGATATATAAGATGGATTAATACAAATCAAAGATATATAAATGCAAGTATACAGAAAGAAGAAAATGATCAATATGGAGGTGATCTAGATGAATAAAAAACATATAGCTACAACTATTGGAGTAGTATTTCTTACAACGGGTGTTATAGGTGGAATCATATCAGGAATAAATGCTATGCCATCACTTATGAGTAAATACGATGAGGTACAAAGCAAATTTAATGAAAATGAAGTTTTATACGATGGAGAATTAAATATATCTAAGTTAAGTGTAGAATTACCAGTTAGCCATATTGAGATAAGACATCATAATAAAAACAATGTTTTAGTTGAAAGAACTGGAAATAAAGATATAAGCAATATTACTATTAATAATGAAAATAATGAATTAATAATAAGTGAAGAAAGTAAAAGAGTCAAGAAAGATGCTAAAAATGTAGATGATATTGTTCAGCAAATAATAGATGAGATATATACGTATGATATGTCTACTATAGTAATTTATTTACCTAAAGAAACTGATATAGATGTAAAAACTATTAATGGATATTTAAATGTTGAAAAAGATGTAGTATCAGATACTTTAAATTTTGAAACTAATAATGGTAATATATCATTAGATCCAAGTTTAAGTTTTAAGAATTTAAATATCAAGTCTAACCTTGATGTATATTTATCTACTTCGGAAATGTACGGTATAAAAAATATCAAAGTAGAATCATATAGTGTAAATATACATGATGGAAGCACTGTTTATGAGGATTCTATAATACCTAATAAAGTAGAAATATATACACTAAATAGTGATTATTATAATAATATAAGTATTGATACAAATTTACCAATAGCTAAAAACCTTACAATAAACTCAAACTCTAATGTGCGTCTAGATTTACCTATATTAAAGTATAAGTTTAATTTTAATATAAATACTTTAAGTGGTATATCATATGAGAATTCAGATTATGATAAGTATGTAGGGACTCCTTTAGAAAAGTATTTTAATGAAGATAATGAAGATACTACAAAACGAGAATTTATTGGTGTCATGAATGAATCTCTTTTAGAAAAATCTGATGAATATGTTATTAATATAGAGAGTGACTCTGTAACTTTTGAATAGTAAAATCTAAAGATAAAATTTATAAAAAAGGAGTGTAGATAAATATTTTCTACACTCCTTTTTATTTGTAAAATAGTATAATAAATAAAACAGAAAGGAATAAAATTTTATGGAATTAATACAAAGTAAATCAATAGTATCGTCTACGTATAAAGAAAATCCACATTGGTTTGGTATAAACTATAATATGAATATATACAAAGGTTGTTGTCATGGTTGTATATACTGTGATTCTAGAAGTAGTTGCTATCAAATTATTGAATTTGATAGAGTTAGAATAAAAGAAAATTCAATAGAAATAATAAAGAAAAATCTTAAATCAAAAAAAACAAAAGGTGTTGTAGGTACAGGGGCTATGAGTGATCCGTATAATCCATTTGAAAAAAAATATATGTTAACAAGAGAAGCTTTGAAATTAATTGATGAAAATCGATTTGGAATAGCTATTGCAACAAAAAGTAACTTAGTTACTAGAGATATAGATATATTAAAAAAGATACAAAGTCATTCACCTACTATTGTAAAAATAACAATAACAACATATGATGATGAGCTATGCAAAAAGATAGAGAGAAATGTATGTCCAACTTCTGATAGATTTAAAGCTATAAAAGAGCTATCTGATAATGGAATATATGTTGGTGTATTATTAATGCCAATTATGCCTTTTATTAATGATAATGAAGAAAATATAAAAAATATTATAAAATCAGCATATAAATGCGGAGCAAAATTTATATTTTCTTATGGATTAGGAGTTACATTAAGAGATAACCAAAGGGAGTATTATTTTGAACAATTAAGAAAAATATTTCCGAATCAAGAATTAGATAAAAGGTATACAGATTCTTATGGTAAGTCTTATGAGAATCCTGCAAGGAACTATGAATATTTATTCAATGTATTTAAGAGAGAGTGTGAAAAGTATAATCTATTATATGATATGAAAGATATTATAAATGATTATAAAAGAAAGTATGAAAAACAGCAACTTAGTTGGTTTTAAGTACAATTAATATATGTTGTATACTTATATAAAGTATACAAAGTGAAAATTATTATATTTATATTCTATAAAAGTTATACAAAACTAAAAATAAACATACTATAATAATTATAAGAACTAAAACAAAAATTTAACAATAACTTAAGGGGAGATATTATTATGGTGAATAGAATAGTACTAAATGAAACATCATATCATGGATCAGGGGCAATAAAAGAAATAGTAACAGAAGTAAAAAGAAGAAATTTTAAAAAAGCATTTGTATGCTCAGACCCAGATTTAATAAAATTTGAGGTAACTACAAAGGTAACTAATTTATTAGATGAAGAAAATCTTGAATATGAATTATATTCTAATATAAAGCCAAATCCAACAATAGAAAATGTTCAAAGTGGTGTAAAGGCATTTAAAGATTCTAATGCAGATTACATAATAGCTATAGGTGGAGGTTCATCTATAGATACAGCAAAGGCTATTGGTATAATAATAAATAATCCAGAATTTGAAGATGTTAGAAGTTTAGAAGGTTTATCACAAACTAAAAATAAATCTGTACCTATAATAGCTGTACCAACAACAGCAGGAACTGCTGCAGAAGTTACTATAAACTATGTAATTACAGATGTTGAAAAAAATAGAAAGTTTGTATGCGTAGATACTAATGATATACCTGTTGTAGCAATAGTAGATCCAGATATGATGTCAAGCATGCCAAAAGGTTTAACTGCTGCTACTGGAATGGATGCATTAACTCATGCAATAGAAGGGTTTACAACAAAGGCTGCTTGGGCTATGAGCGATATGTTCCATATAAAAGCTATAGAATTAATATCACAAAATTTAAGAGGTGCAGTTAAGAATACTACAGAAGGTAGAGAAGGTATGGCACTTGGACAATATATAGCAGGAATGGGATTCTCTAATGTAGGACTTGGAATAGTTCACTCAATGGCACATCCTCTAGGTGCATTATATGATACTCCTCATGGTATAGCTAATGCAATAATATTACCAACAGTTATGGAATATAATGCAGATGTAACAGGAGATAAGTATAAGTATATAGCAAAAGCTATGGGTGTTGAAAATGTTGAGACTATGAGTGTAGAAGAATATAGAAAAGCTGCAATAGATGCAGTTAAGAAACTTTCTAGTGATATAGGAATACCATCTAACTTAAATGATATAGTTAAGGTTGAAGATATAGATTTCTTAGCAGAATCAGCATATAATGATGCTTGTAAACCAGGAAACCCAAAAGAAGCTAGTAAAGAAGATATTGTTAATTTATATAAATCTTTAGTTTCAGTTGAAACTTTAGCATAAAAATAAAAAATAGCTCCAGTCATTAACTAATGACTGGAGCTATTTTTTATTTTTCTAAATAATGATTTTGTTTTATGTACTGTTTTGGTGTTACACCTCGGTGCTTTTTAAAAGTTTTTATAAAATAACTACTATCATTAAATCCACAATTTAAAGCAATTTCAGTTATAGAGTAATCAGTTGTAAGAAGTTGTTCGCAAGCACTTTCTATTCTATAATAATTTAAATATTCAATAGGTGTTTTATTAGTCATCTCATGAAAGAATTTACAAAAATATTTAGGAGTCATACCTGCAGCTCTTGATAAATCATCAAGAGTAAGAGGACTGCTATATTCACTTTCTATTAATGATAATACATTTTTAAAATGAAGTATTCTTTCTTCAGTTCTCTTATTACTTTTATTTTTATTTTTATATAATTTATATTTTAATATTATACCTATTAAATAATATAAAGAGCCTTGTGTAATAAATTCATATCCTACATTTTCATCTTTCATTGATTTAAATAATCCATCACAACAAGACCTTAATTCATCACAATTGCTTTTTAATATAGGTCCGATGATTTTTTTTTGATTTATTATATCTTGGATTTGTTTTGTACAAGTATGATTTTCTTTTAATAAAACCTTCATATCAAATACAATGCATTCATAAATACAGTTATTTGGAGTTCCACCATGAAACATGCCTTCGTGAATAAAAATTATATCATCTTTTTTTGCTAGTATATTTTCATCATTAATTATTAATGAAAATTCGCCTTTTAAGATTCTTATTATTTCACACTCCGTATGCCAATGATAAGGCATATTATACCTAGGATGAGATGGGGTAACATGATAAAATTCAATTGGAAAATCAAAAGTACCGTGTTGCTTTTTTTCTTTATAATCAAAGTATTTCATAAGACTATCCCCCTAATATAAAAAGTGAATATTATTATATTTTTAAACCATTATATCACAAGAAAACGTTTCTTGGGATGCGTATAATTAAAGTATAAAAGGTAAGAAAAAAAGAAAAAGTCTTACTTTTTAAACTAAAAAAAGAAAATTATAAAATATATTATAAAAATATAAGGGGGATAAAAAAATGGCAAAAAGTAGATTAGTAGGAGGATACCCAGTAATAGGGATAAGACCAACAATTGATGCAAGAAAAGGAGTTTTAGATGTAAGAGGTTCTCTTGAAGAACAAACAATGAATATGGCTAAATCAGCTGCTAAATTATTTGAAGAAAACTTAAAATACTCTAATGGTGAACCAGTTAAAGTTGTTATAGCAGACACTACAATAGGTAGAGTTCCAGAATCAGCAGCATGCCAAGAAAAATTTAGAAAAGAAGGCGTAGATATAACTCTTACAGTAACACCATGTTGGTGCTATGGATCAGAAACAATGGATATGGATCCTACAACTATAAAGGGAGTATGGGGATTCAATGGAACTGAAAGACCAGGAGCTGTTTATTTAGCATCAGTTTTAGCAACTCATGCACAAAAAGGTCTTCCAGCATTCGGTATATATGGTCATGATGTTCAAGATGCAGATGCAACAGAAATTCCAGAAGATGTTAAAGAAAAATTATTAAGATTTGGTAGAGCATCAGTAGCAGCAGCTTCTATGAGAGGAAAATCTTATTTACAAATAGGTTCTATATGTATGGGAATAGGTGGATCTATAATAGATTCTGCTTTTATAGAAGAATACTTAGGAATGAGAGTTGAATCAGTTGATGAAACTGAAGTAATAAGAAGAATGACTGAAGAAATATATGATAAGGATGAATATGAAAGAGCATTAAAATGGACTAAAGAGAAGTGTATAGAAGGATTTGATAAAAATCCAGAGCATGTTCAAAAAACTCGTGAACAAAAAGATGCAGATTGGGAATTTGTTGTTAAAATGATGTGCATAATAAAAGACTTAATGAATGGAAATGAAAACTTACCAGAGGGGTGTGAAGAAGAAAAATTAGGTCACAATGCAATAGCTGCAGGATTCCAAGGTCAAAGACAATGGACTGATTTCTATCCAAACTGTGACTTCCCAGAAGCACTTCTTAATACTTCATTTGACTGGAATGGAAAAAGGGAACCATATATATTAGCAACTGAAAATGATGTATTAAACGGAATAAGTATGCTATTTGGAAAACTACTTACTAATACTCCACAAATATTCTCAGATGTTCGTACTTATTGGAGTCCAGAAGCAGTTAAAAAAGCAACAGGATATGAACTAGAAGGTGTAGCTAAGGAAGCTGATGGGTTTATACATTTAATAAATTCAGGAGCATCTTGCTTAGATGCTTGTGGCCAAGCAAAAGATGAAAATGGAAATGGTGTAATGAAAGCTTGGTACGATATAACAGAAGAAGATCAAGAAGCTATATTAAAGTCAACTACATGGAATGCAGCAGATAATGGATACTTTAGAGGTGGTGGATATTCTTCAAGATTTTTAACAGAAGCTGAAATGCCAGTAACAATGATGCGTTTAAACTTAGTTAAAGGACTTGGACCTGTTGTTCAATTAGTAGAAGGATATACTGTAAAACTTCCAGATGATGTATCTGATAAATTATGGAAGAGAACTGATTATACTTGGCCTTGTACTTGGTTTGCTCCAAGACTTACTGGAAAAGGTGCATTTAAATCAGCTTATGATGTAATGAACAACTGGGGAGCTAACCATGGAGCAATAAGTTATGGACATATAGGAGCGGATATAATAACTTTATGCTCTATATTAAGAATACCTGTAAGTATGCATAACGTAGATGAAGAAAAAATATTTAGACCAGCTGCATGGAATGCATTTGGTATGGATAAAGAAGGTCAAGACTACAGAGCTTGTAGTACTTATGGACCAATGTATAAGTAATATGTGTAGAAGGTGATATCATGAAAATTGAAAATTTAAAAACTCAAGTCTTAGCATTTGACTTTGGAGCATCTAGTGGAAGATGTATGCTTGGTGTATATGATGGAACAAAAATAAGTATTAAAGAAATACATAGATTTTCTAATGATCCAGTTATTGTTAATGGAACTATGTATTGGGATGTACTTAGATTGTTCTTTGAAATTAAGCAAAGCCTAATAAAAGCAAAGTCATTTGGAAAAATTCAAAGTATAGGAATTGATACATGGGGTGTTGATTTCGCACTACTTGATGAATATGGAAATATACTTGAAAATCCTGTTCACTATAGAGATGGTAGAACAGCAGGAATGGTTGAGGAAAGTTTTAAAAAAATATCAAAAGAAGAGTTTTATGATATAACCGGTAATCAATTTATGGAGATAAATACGGCATTTCAATTACTATCATTAAAAGAAAAAAGATCACATCTGCTAGAAAGAGCAGATGTGATGCTACTAATGCCTGACTTATTTAATTATTTATTAACAGGTAAGAAGGTTACTGAAAACTCTATAGCATCTACAACTCAATTATTTGATGCTAAAAATAGAAATTGGTCTAATAAAGTAATTGATTCATTGGAACTACCTAAAAAAATATTTACAGAAATAGTACCAAGTGGAACTATAATAGGAAAAATATCTGAGGATATAAGTGAAGAATTAGGTATAGATATGTGTGATGTTGTTGCTGTAGCAGGACATGATACTCAAAGTGCATTAGTATCAGCGCCAGCAATGGAAGATGATTTTGTATTTTTAAGTTGTGGAACATGGTCTCTTTTAGGAACGGAGATTGATGAACCTATAATAAATGAAAAATCAGAACATTATAATATAACTAATGAAGGCGGATATGAAAATAAAGCATCATTTTTAAAAAATATTATAGGTCTTTGGTTAATTCAAGAAAGTAAAAGACAATGGGAAAGAGAAGGAAAAGAATATAGCTTTAGTGAGTTAGAAGAGTTAGCGAAAAAAACAAAACCATTTAAATGTTTTATAGATCCAGATGATCCAGTATTTGTTCCAGCTGGAAATATTCCAAATAGAATCAAAGAATATTGTATGAAAACAAATCAAGAAGTACCACAAAATGAAGGTGAGATAGTTAGATGTATTAATGAAAGTTTGGCACTTAAGTATCGTTATGCACTAGAAGAAATCAAAGACTGTACAAATAAAAATTATAAAACTCTTTATATGCTTGGTGGAGGTATACAAAGTAAACTTTTATGTCAAATGACTGCAAATGCTTGTGATATTAATGTATCAGCAGGTCCTATAGAAGCTACAGTACTTGGAAATATAGCAATTCAATTGATGGCAAGAAATGAAATTAAAGACTTAAAAGAAGCACGCCAAATAATTAAAAATTCACAAGATATAATCAACTATTATCCTACTAATACAAAAGTATGGAATGAAAAGTATGATACTTTTAAAGAAATAATTGAAACTAAGGAGGCAGTAAAATGTTAAAAAATATACCTCAAATTTTATCCCCAGAACTACTAAAGGTTTTATGTGAAATGGGACATAGTGATCAAATAGTAATATCTGATGGGAATTTTCCAGCTGAAAGCATGGGAAAGGACTGTATAGTAATTCGATGTGATGGTCATGGAGTACCAGAGTTGCTAGATGCAATATTAACAGTTTTTCCACTAGATACTTATGTAGAAAAGCCAGTTAATTTAATGGAAGTTATGAAAGGTGATAATGTAGAAACTCCTATATGGAATGAATATAAAGATATAATTAAAAAACATGATAGTCGTGGAGAAGATACAGTAGGAACTATAGAAAGATTTAAATTTTATGATGAAGCTAAAAAAGCGTATGCAATAATTGCAACAGGTGAAAAAGCTTTATATGCAAATATAATATTACAAAAAGGTGTAGTAGTAGACTAAAATTTAAGGGGGCAAATTAAATGGAATGTGTAAAAACTTTATCATATATGGAAATAAGAGAACAAATATGCGATGTATGCCATAAAATGTGGCAATTAGGATGGGTTGCAGCTAATGATGGTAATGTAAGTGTAAAACTAGAAGATGGAACTTTTTTAGCAACTCCAACAGGAATAAGTAAAAGTTTTATAACTCCAGAAAAATTAGTTCATATAGATGAAAATGGTGAAATACTAGATGGGCCAGAAGGTGCAAAACCATCATCAGAAATAAAGATGCATTTAAGATGTTATAAAGAAAGAGAAGATGTAGGGGCAGTAGTTCATGCACATCCACCAACAGCAACAGGATATGCAGTAGCTCACTTAGATATGGATAGATATACTATGATAGAGACAGTAATAGCAATAGGATCAATACCAGTAACTCCATATGGAACACCATCTACTTATGAAGTTCCAGATGCAATAGCGCCATATTTACAAGAACATGATGTATTATTACTTGAAAATCATGGAGCACTTACAGTAGGTTCTGATTTAATAACAGCATATTATAGAATGGAAACATTAGAATTATATGCAAAAATAAGCTTAACAGCACATTTATTAGGAGGAGAAAAAGAAATATCAGAAAAGAACATAAATAGATTAATTGGAATGAGAAAAGGATACGGAGTAACAGGAAGACATCCAGGATTTAAGCGTTATAGAAATAGAAAATAATTAAGGTTAAGTATGCAAAGAGAATATATTAGGGGGGAACTAAAATGGAAGGTAAGTTAAAAAGTTCTGTAGGAAATAAACAAGATTCAACACCAATTGTTCCAAAAAAATATACAGTACATTTTATAATGCTTGTATCATGTTTTATACTATGGGGATTATTAAATAATATGACAGATAACTTGGTACCTGCATTTGGTAGAATATTTATGCTAGAGGCTGCAGATGCATCATTAACTCAAGTTGCATTTTATGGTTCGTATGCAGTATTAGCACTTCCAGCAGCAATACTTATAAAAAAATATTCATATAGAACTGGAGTATTAGTAGGATTAGGCTTATATATAGTAGGGGCTATGGGATATATACCAGCAGCAATATCTCAAAACTTTAATTTATTTTTAGGTTCAGTATTTGTTTTAGCAGGAGGGTTATCTATATTAGAAACAACTTGCAATCCTTATGTAATATCTCTAGGACCAGAAGAAACTAGTGTACGTCGTCTTAATCTAGCTCAAGCATTTAACCCATTAGGATCATTAACAGGTATTATAATGGCTAAATATTTTATTTTAAGTAATTTAAATCCTGCAACTTATGAAGAACGTATAGCTATGAGTCCAGAAGCATTAAGCTCTATTAGAGCTAATGAATTACTATGGGTATGTGTACCATATGTAGGATTAGTTGCAATAGCAATAATAATATGGGCATTTTTCAAAAAGCATAAAGATTCAGAAAAGGATACATCAGGGGATCTTAATATAGTAAGTTCAATTGGTAAATTAGTAAAAATACCTAGATATATATTTGGAGTAATAGCACAATTTTTCTATGTTGGAGTTCAAATAGCTGTATGGACTTGGACTATAGGATATGTAATGACTAATCTTGGATTAGATGAAGCTACAGCATCAGGATATTACTTAATAGCTATAATATCATTCATAGTTTGTCGTTGGATATGTACAGCTTTAATGAAATATATAGATCCAGCGATAATGATGGCAGTATTTGCAGTCGGAGGTATATTATGTAGCTTAGGAACTATATACTTACCAATAAATCAATCTGTATGGTGTTTAGTAGCAATTTCAGCTTGTATGTCATTAATGTTCCCAACAATTTATGGTATAGCACTTAAGGACTTAGGAGAAGAAGTTAAGGTTGGAGCAGCAGGTCTTATAATGGCAATATTAGGAGGTGCAGTTATAACTCCTATAATGGGAAAAATGATAGATACAGGAATGTTATCATCAATAGTACCAGCATACTCAGGAGCTCAAGCAGCAGTTCGTTCATCATTTTTAATTCCAGTAGTATGTTTTGCAGTAGTATTAATATACTCTATATGTTTTAGAACTAAGAAAAATGCTTAGAAAAATATAAATAAAAATTACTATAGAAATTATTATAGTATCAAGAATAACATTATACTTAATTATAATATTTAGAAAATATTTAAAATTAATTAAATAAAAAATATTGACATAAAAATAAATATAATAGTATAATTGAAAAAAACGATAACAAAATTCTATGAAAAAGAGAGTAGCATAATTTAATTTTATAGAGAGCATAGGATGGTGGAAGCTATGCATTGAGGGTTATGTGAAAAGAGCTTTGGAGAAGACTGCAGGAAAATTGAGTATGGCAGTAGGTGTTCTCGCCTTAAGAGATTGAGTGGGTAAGTTTTTTACCAATAAGAGTGGTAACGCGGAGATAGTTCGCCTCTTGGATTTTATTCCAAGGGGCTTTTTTTATTAAAATATTTCTATGTTATTATTCTTATATTGATATTTATATAAACTTACCAATAAGAGTGGTACCGCGGAAACTCGCCTCTTAGCATAATTGCTAAGAGGCTTTTTTTATGATAAGTTTGGCCAACTATCATATGAAATTATAACTGAAATGGAGAAAGAGTATGGAACTATCAAAAATAAAACAACAAAAGAATAGCAAAATAGATAAAAAAGGTATAAAAGTACCACATACATTAGTAATTATTGCATCAATTATTATGATCGTATCTATAGCAACTTATTTTATACCAGGTGGAAAATATGAAACAGTAATAAATGAAGCTGGAAAATATATAGTAGTAGATGGATCATTTAAATATATTGAAAGTCAGCCACAAAATTTATTTAAAATTTTACAAGCACCTATACAAGGGATTATAGATGGAGCAGAAATTATAGCATTTTTATTTATTATAGGAGGCGCATTTAATTTAATAGCTGAAACTAGAGCTATTGACTTTGGAATAGTCAGAATAGTTAATTTATTTAAGGGTAAAGAGATTTTATTATTACCAATTATCATATTTTCATTTTCATTAGGAGGAGCTACATTTGGAATGAGTGAAGAGTCAGTTGCATTTATATCAATTTTAGCACCTCTAACATTAGCATTAGGATATGATAGTATAGTTGCAGTTGCAATAACTAGTTTAGCTTGTACACTTGGATTTTCATCAGCAATGCTTAATCCATTTACAGTAGGTATTGCACAGTCTATAGCAGGTATTCAATTATATTCAGGTATAGAATTTCGTACTATTATATGGTTTATGACAACTGCTGTAGGAACTGCATTTATAATGGCTTATGCAGTGAAAGTTAAGAAAAATCCAGAAATAAGTACAGTTTATGAAAGTGATCAAGTAAAGCGTAAAAGCCTACAAAGTTTTGAAGAGAGAAAAGATGATTTTACATTATCTCATAAATTTATATTATTAACTTTTGCAATAGCTATAGGAGTAATAGTATGGGGAGTATTAGATAAAGGTTTTTGGATATCAGAAATAGGAGCAGTATTTTTAGCTGTAGGATTTATAAGTGGAGTTCTTGGAAAATTATCTCTAGATCAAATGGCAAATGCATTTATTGAAGGTGCAAAGGGAATGATAGGCCCAGCAATTATGATAGGATTTGCTAGAGGAATAATGATAATAGCAGAAAATGCAAATATAATAGATACTATTTTATACAATTTATCTAATATAATAGGAAACTTACCATCTTTACTTGCTGCATATGTAATGTATCCTATACAAATGTTTATAAACTTCTTTATAAACTCTGGTTCGGGGCAAGCAGCTTTAACAATGCCAATACTTGCACCATTAGGAGATTTAGTAGGAATATCTCGTCAATTAACAGTTTTAATATATCAATTAGGGGATGGATTCTCTAATGCAATGTTTCCTACATCAGGAGTACTAATAGCATGCTTAGGTATAGCAGGGGTTCCTTATGGTAAATGGTTAAAATGGATAATACCATTACAAATTATATTATTTATATGTTCAATAGGGTTTATAACAATAGCATCATTAATAGGATGGGCTTAAAAATATTTTGGAGGGATATAAAATGAAGAATATATTATTAGAAAAAGGACAAGAAGTACATGAAAAGTTATGTGAAATAAGTGATTATATTTACGAAAATCCAGAGCTTGGGAATAAGGAATATAAAGCTGTTGAAGTATTAACTAACTTTTTAAAAGAGCATAATTTTGAAATAGAAAAAGAGTTACTGGGTATAGAGACTGCTTTTAGAGCAATTTATGATAGTAAAAAAGAAGGTCCAACTATAGGGTATTTATGTGAATATGATGCTCTTCCTTTAATAGGTCATGGATGTGGTCATAATATGATAGGAACTATGTCAACAGGAGCAGGAGTAATTTTAAGCAAAGTAATAGATGAAGTAGGAGGACGTATTATAGTATATGGAACTCCAGCAGAAGAAACTAATGGAGCAAAAGTTATACTTGCAGAGGAAGGCGTATTTGATGAATTAGATGTAGCTATGATGGTTCATCCAGCAGATATAACTGCTAAAAGTGGTACATCTATGGCACTTTACCCACTACAGTTTACTTATAAAGGAAAAACAGCTCATGCAGCATCATGTCCACAAGATGGAATAAATGCATTAAATAGTGTAATACAATTATTTAATGGTATAGATGCCCTACGTCAACATGTTACTCCAGATGTTAGAATGCACGGAATAATAACTAATGGTGGAGTAGCTGCAAATATAGTTCCAGATGAAGCAACAGCGCAGTTTTATTTTAGAGCAGATAAGAAAGAAACTTTAGATGAATTATTAGAAAAAGTTAAAAAAATTGCAAAAGGAGCTGCTCTTATGACAGGTGCAACTCTTGAAATGAGTAGATATGAATTACCTAATGATAACTTAGTTACAAATGAAAATTTATCAGAAGCCTTTACTGAAAATTTAAAAAACTTAGGAATTACGGATATTTATGAGTCAAGACAAAGTGGATCAAGTGATATTGGAAATGTAAGTCATAAGACTCCTACTATACATCCATATATTGGAATAACTGACTGTTGCATAACAAGCCACAGTGTAGAAATGGCAGATGCAACAACAACCAAACTAGCTCATGAAAGATTATTAATTGGAGCATTAGCTCTTGCCTATACAGGATATGATGTATTAACTAATAATATTGATTTAGATAAAAATAGTTAAAAAACTAAATAAAATGAAAAAAATAAAAAAAGTGGACTGTATATGTCCACTTTTTTTATTATTATCTAATATATAATTTATACGTATAAATTTATGAAGTGTAAAATTATATAGTATATTAATTTAATTACATACTTAACTGAATTAATATATTTAGATATGCTAAAAATAAACTAAATCAAAAACATATGAGGTGAAATTATGAATAAATTCATAGAACAAGCTAAAGAAATAAAAGACGATTTAATAGATTATAGAAGAACAATTCATAGTAATCCTGAAGTAGGAGCAGTATTACCTAAAACAAAAGCTTATGTAATGGATAAGTTAAGAGAATTTGGATATGAACCTAAAGAAATATGTGAAAGTGGTATAGTAGCTACTATTGAAGGTCCTAAGCCAGGAAAGACTTTCTTATTAAGAGCCGATATGGATGCTCTTCCAATGGAAGAATCTACATCATGTGATTTTGCTGCTACAAATGGATGCATGCACTCTTGTGGACATGATATGCATACTGCAATGTTACTTGGAGCTGCTAAATTACTTAAGCAAAACCAAGATGAAATAGAAGGAACAGTTAAGTTAGTATTCCAACCTGATGAAGAAGGGTTCACTGGAGCTAAAAAAATGATAGAAGCTGGAGTACTTTCAAATCCTAAAGTAGATGCTGCAATGGCGATGCATGTTAACTCTGGAACACCATCAAACTTAGTAGTATGTGGACTAGGAACAAGTATAGGTGGATGTAACAGATTTAGAATAGTTGTAAAAGGAACTGGATGTCATGGGGCTATGCCAGAAACTGGAGTAGATCCAATAAACATAGCAGCTCATATATACTTAGCTATACAAGGAATAACAAGTAGAGAAATAGTTGCTACTCAACCAGTAGTTGTAACAATAGGTAAATTTGCAGGTGGAGATGCACCAAATATAATACCTGGTGAAGTTGTTATGGAGGGAACAATAAGAACTTTAGATAAAGAAGTAGGAGAATTCATATTTAACAGAATGAATGAAATAGTTACTACAACTGCTAAAATGTTCAGAGGAGAAGCTGAATTAATAGAATTATCTTCTGTTCCACCATTAGCTAATGATAATGATTTAGCAAATGAAGTTACTGGATACTTAAAAGACATCGTAGGTGAAAGAGGGATCTACATGTTTGAAGGTGGAGGAATGGGTTCTGAAGACTTCGCTTCTTACTCATATGAAGTTCCAAGTTTATATATAATATTAGGAGCTGGAGCTGCTAATGAGAATCCAGAGTTCGGTAAACCAATGCATAATACTAAAGTAGTGTTTAATGAAGATGTTTTACCAACAGGTGCTGCTATACATGCATACAGTGCAATAATGTGGTTAAAAAATCATAAATAATTATACTATAAATAATAACTTCGAAGGTAATATTAATGAGACTACTAGACATTGTATTTTATTTATTAAGAAGTAGTTCTAAAGTTACAATTAAGGAACTATCTAAGGTTTTTAATGTATCTACAAAAACTATAAGAAGAGATTTAGACAAATTATCTATAATAGGAATACCTATAATAACATATAGAGGTGTAAATGGAGGTGTAGAGATTGATAAAAACTATATAATAGCAAAGCATGTATTAAAATATAGTGATTATGAATCTTTAATATTTGCACTTTATATAGGTGAAAGTATCAGCAAAAACATAAGCGAATCTTTTTTAATAGATAAGTTTAAGTCTGTAGATAAAAGTAAGTGTACTAAAATTTTAGATAATATTAAAGATAGATTTATAATAGATTTATTTGAAGATAAGTTTGATACTAAAACTGAAATATGTAAAGATATAGATATAGCACTAGATAATAAATCTTTTATAGAATTAGAAATAAATGATGAAAAATTTGAAGTATATCCAATTTCTTATATATTAAGGAAGGATGGATTATGTTTATATTGTTATAAGAATATATTGTTATTAATATTAACAAAATATCTAATGTTATAATATGTAATAAAATTTATGATGGTAATATAATTAGTTACAATGAAAATAAAGATAAAATAAAATTTATTTAAATAAAAAGTACTCATATATTATCTATGAGTACTTTTTATTTTGAAAAAATTAAACTTAATATATTTGCGTGACAGTAAAACTTATTAAAATGACGATTAATGTCAAAGTTTACAAAATAGTCTAAAAATGGTAGAATATATAATAATAATTAGCATCTAATTAAATATTAGAATTAGTGCTAATTAATATATTAGGAGATATAGTATGTTAGAAAAATTAAATATAGAATTATGGGATATTATTAATATAGCCACAGGGACTGTAGACTGGATTATTTTCTTTTTATCAATTGACTCATTTGGAAAGAGAAAATTATCTAATATAAAATATATACTTGGAATTATGTTCATATTTATACTTATGGGATCTATCAATGTATCTGGTATTAATCCAAATACAAAGATTATCATATGTATGATAGTAGGAGGTATATTCTATTCTTTATTTTATAAAGATAAAATATATAAATGTGTATTAGTTACACTATTATTTTGGTTAGGGTTAATTCTTGCTGAAGGGTTAGCTGTAAGTATAGTAGTAATGATGAATGAACTAAATAATATTAACATAATTTTAAATGGTAATTTATTTAGGATAGAAGCTATTATAGTATCAAAAATATTTTTATCTATAACTCTTATAATCTTTAAGTATTTTAAATTATCATTAGACTTTAAACCAAAAGATATGATACTAATAAGCTTGCCATTATTATCAAATATAGTTAGCTTATTGTTAATTTTTGGGTATAACTTAAAAAGTGATGGAATTAGTACGGAACATATTATTATGTTAGTATTTACAACAGCACTTATAGTATTATCAAGTATAGTACTTTTAATAGTAATAAGAAAAATTATAGAAGATGATAAAGTTAAATTAGAGTATGAGCTTATAAATGAAAGAATAAAAACAAATCACAAAAACTATGAAAATATATATGATATATATGATAGATTAAAATTTGTTTATCATGATTTAAAAAATCATATGATCTGTATGAAGGGGTATGACACAAAAGAAGAAATAATATCTTACATAAATAATTTAGAAAATCAAATAGGTGATTTTGAGAAAGTTAAAAATACAGGAAATAAAACATTAGATATAATTTTAGGCGAAAAAATACATCTTTGTAAAAAACATAATATTAAGTTTGAAGATAATATAAATATATCTAAGTTAGGTTTTATTAAAGATATTGATATATGTGCTATATTTGCAAATGCAATAGATAATGCAATAGAAGCATGTGTTAATATAGATAATGAAATAGAAAAAAGGATAGAGGTAAAAGCCACATATATTAATGGTTTTTCAATAATAAAATTTATAAATTCTAAAGTGAATGATATTAGAATTATTGATGAACGTATAAAAACTAGTAAAGATGATGAAAAGATACATGGGATAGGTCTTGCTAGTATTGAATATATAGTTGATAAATATGATGGTGAAGTAGTTGTTAATTACTCAGATAATGAATTTATATTAAAAATAATGATACCAATAGGTGGATAGGAGAGTAGACTAATGAAAAAAATAGCATTAAAGTTATTAAAAAATATGTCAGCATTAAGTTTAGGGATAGCTGTATTATCAGCAAATAGTGCAAGTTCATGGATAGCACATCAAGCAAAAGAACCTCAAGCTTTAAATAAACTAAAGAAATAATATAAGAGATAAGCCTCTCCTTAATTATAAGGAGAGGCTTTATGAATGAGGAGGAAATATGTTTAAAAGTTTATCATATAAGTTTGCTGATATGCTTAGTAAAAATGATATAATAGAGGACGAAGATTTTGAAATATATAGGTATGGTTTTGAAACATTGATTTATTTTATAGTAAATATATCAGTAGCATTATTTATAGGTGCTATTTTTGATAGATTTATACATACAATTATCTTTTTAACTTGTTATTGCAGTATAAGACAATTTACTGGTGGGTATCATGCTAGAAATTATACAGAGTGTACGTTGACATTTGTTGTTATTTATACCATAACTATTTTTATGGCTAATAACATAAATATTAATAAATATAAGTATTTATTAATATTATTTATGATTTTTAGTATGTATATAATTTATAAGATTGCTCCTCAAGAGCATAGAAATAAACCACTTAGCAAGGAAGAAAAAGAAAAGTATAAAAGAGTTGTTATGAAAATAGTTGGACTTATAAGTATTATATTTATAGCTAGTATTTTATTTAATATTTTTAAAGAATATATTATATATTCTTTACTTGCTATAATTTGGACTTGTATATTATTACTATTAGGAATTTATACAAAATAAATATTAAAAAAAAGATATTAACATGAAACTATGTTAATATCTTTTTATTTCAATAAAAGTATTTTAGAATAGATAATAAAATTTTTTTACATATATTTAAGAAATATATTAATTTTATACTTTATGTTATAATATAAAATATAAGAATACGGGAAATAGTAACTATATTAGACACTTAGAAAGGGGGATTATTGTTGCAAATTAAATTGAAAAATAATGATAAAAATTATTTTTATAGATTTATAGGAATTGAAGATTTTTTTAAGTATAATGATGAATTAAAAACACTTCAATCAAAATGTAGTGAACTAGAAAATGCATGTTTAATATTTGATAATGAAATTGTATTAAGTGGAGAAATGGAACTTATACAATATATATATAATGAATTACAAACTATGAATATAAATGATTTGATTAATCAAGATATAACTATATTTGATGATTTTCAAATTAACAATAAGTTTTTAGAAGCATTACAATATGCAGTTAATTTAGGCATGAAAAATGAAAATTTTTTTAATGATAATATAAGAAATAACTTTATAACAAAACTTATAGTTTGGACATATATGTACGTTAAAAATATTGATTTTAATAAGGGCTATAATCCTCTATGTATTTATTACGGAAAAATAGAAAGACATGAAATCTACTTTTTAATGTTACTTTATAAGATGAATTTTGATATTTTATATATAAACCCTTTAAAAGAAGAATATTTCGAAGAAATAGATAAAGATAAATTGAGTATATGTAAAAAAAGTATGAAAATAGACTCAATAGAATCTTTTAATGAAAGATGTAAAAAGGGAAAAATAATAGAGAATATAGAGACTATCACAAAACAAATTCAAAAAGAAATACATGAAGAGCTTTTTGTAAATACAGGAATGTTTAAACCATGGCAGTTTAGAAATGGATTTACTAAAAGTGTACTTTTAGACACTATAGTAGAAGATATAGAGATTTACTTTAATGAGCCAGCTAAGTTAAGAGATGGATTTGATGTTGATGGAAATATAGTTAAAGTTCCAACTTTCTTTTATAAAATAGATGGTGCGTATGCTGATAGAAGTAAATATGTTAAATTAGTATCTAAATGCTTAGAACCATATCCTATTTCATCTTCAAATAAATTATTCTTTGAGAATGGAAAAATATCATATGATGAAGGCATAAGTGATGAGATGTTTCAACTTATGTTTTGTCAACTAAGTGATGGTACTTTTGATATAGGAAATTAAAAATTAAATATCTATAAATTTCAAAAATACAATGAAGTAGTACAAAACTTTTTACTTAATAAATTTAATGAAGTAATAAAAAGGAATGATTTATTTGTAAATAAATTAGATAAAGATAGTTGCTTAAAACTACTTGTATTAGTTCTTAATTTGAACCATGATATTATAAGAATAATAGATAATTTTGATTTTGTTGGAGATATTCCTAAAATAGTTATATTTTTAAATAAAGAAGATACTATAAGTGAAAATATGATTATGTTACTTGGATATCTTCATAATATAGGAATTGATATTATAATATTCAATCCTTCTGGAATGTGTAATTTAAGTAATGTAATAAGAAGTGATAAATTTAACCAAGTAAGATTAGATAAAATAAGCTATGACACAACATACAATAAGTTAGTCTTTAGTTTAATAAAACCAAGTGTATTTACAAAGCTATTTAAATAAAAGTAACAATATAGGAGATATATCATGAATGAATTTAACAGTGAAGTAGATATAATAGAACAAAGTGATATTTATAAACAAAATTTAAGACAGTTACCAGAAGTTCAAAATTTAACTAATGAAATAGAAGTACAAAATTTAAATTCTATAATTCAATTTGGACAAAAAGCAAGTGAAAATATATCAAAAATATCTGATGAATTATTATCATCTATGAAAGAAGTGAAAGCTGAGGAAGCAGGAGAAATGCTTGTAAGTCTTACTAAAATTATGGACAAGTTTGATATAAAAGAACTTGAAAATCAAAAGCAATCAAGTTTAATGACAAAATTGTTTAAAAAGGCAGGCGATACTATAGCTAAGTTATTCCAAAAATATGATACTATGGGATATGAAATAGAAAAAGTTTATGTACTTCTTAAAAGGTATGAAAATGAAATAAAAGAATCAAATGCAAAGCTTAAAAAGCTATATGATGGAAACTTAGAACATTATAAGCAGTTAGAGAAATACATTGTTGCTGGTGAATTAGCAGCTGAAGAAGTTGATATGTATATAAATCAATTTACAAATGACAACACTATGAATCCTGAAGAAAGATATATGATGATTCAAAAACTTGAAGTTTGTAAGGAAATGCTACAACAACGTTTATATGATTTAAAAGTAGCTGAAAATATAGCTATACAAGCAGCGCCGATGATTCAGACAATGCAAATGTCAAACTTTAATTTATTAAGAAAGATAAATACATCTTTTATAATAACATTGCCAATATTTAAGCAATGTTTAGCACAAGCTATAATTTTAAAAAGACAAGAAATACAAGCAAAATCTTTAAAACAATTAGATGATAAAACTAATGAGCTTATAATGAGAAATGCACAATCTACTGCTAGACAATCTGTAGATATAGCTAGAATGAGTTCAGGAAGTGTTGTAGCAATTGAAACATTAGAAAAATCCTACCAAACAATAATAAAAGGTATAGAAGATACTAAAGCAATACAAAATGAAAATAAAGCAAGAAGAAATGAAAATACTATAAAATTAGAGCAAATGAAGGCTAGTATGAAAAGAAATATACCAAGCGCATAATATAAAGGGGGTAAATAAATGGCTATAAATTTAGGAATAAATAAGAACACTGTAAATGCATTAAACTTACAAAAAAATGATATATTAGATTTAACTAAAAAGAATCCAGGTCTTGAAAATGTAATTCTAGGAGCTGGATGGGATGTAGCAAGTATAGGTCAAGATTTTGATATAGATATAGCAGCATTTTTATTAGATGCAAGTAATAAAGTTACTCAAGTTCCACAAGATGTAATATTTTTCAATAATAAGTTTGGAGATGGAATTTATCTAGAAGGAGATAATAGAACTGGTACAGGTGATGGTGATGATGAAAGAATACAAATTGATTTAAGTAAAATAAGAAGTGATATTCAAAAAATAGTATTCATAGTTACTATACACAATGCACAAGAAAAAAGACAAACTTTCGGTATGGTAAATAATTCTTATGTAAGATTATTAGATGCTAAAAATAATGAAAAAGAAATCTGTAGATTTAACTTAAAAGAAAATGGATCAACTGTTACTTCAGTTATATTCGCAGAGTTATACAAAGATGGTTATGAATGGTATTTCAAAGCTTTAGGTGATGGTAAAATAGCAGACTTAAATGGTATGCTAGGTTTATATATGTAATAAAAAAATACAACTAAGGGGAAATCTTATGAATTTATTAAACTTACAAAAAAATGATATATTAGATTTAACTAAAAAAGATCCTTCATTAAACAATATAGTATTAGCAGCAGGATGGGATGTAGTTAAAAGAGGATTCTTTAATTTTGGTGCACCAGATATGGACCTAGATTTATCAGCAATATTATTAGGTGAAGATGGAAGAATAATAGGCGAAGAAGGCATAATATACTTTAGAAATCAAAGAGGCCCAGGTATATTTTTACATAATGACAATAGAACAGGAGAAGGACATGGTGATGATGAAAAAATATCTATAACATTAAATAGTTTACCTTCTAACTGTAAAAAGGTTATTTTCTCAGTAAATATATATCAAGGAAAAGAAAGAAGACAAGATTTTTCAAAGGTAAGAAACGCCTATGTTAGAGTTCTTAATAGCGATAAAGGTGATAGTGAGATATGTAGATATAACTTAAGTGAAGATGGTGGAAAAGCCACATCACTTATATTTGCAGAATTAGAAAAAATAGGTTCTGACTGGAATTTTAAAGCAGTTGGACAATTATTAGAGGGTAACTTAACTACATTAATACAAAAATATCAATAAGAGGTGAATAATATGGGAATAAATTTAGGTGGAACACCACAAATATTAAACTTACAAAAAAATGAAATATTAGATTTAACAAAGAGAAATCCAGGACTTAAAAAAGTTACTCTAGGAGCTGGATGGGATATATCAAATGGTGGAGTTGATTTTGATATAGATATAGCAGCATTTTTATTAGATGCAAATAATAAATTTAATACTGTATCAAATGTAATATTTTTCAATAATAAACAAGGGCAAGGAATAGCTTTATCAGGAGATAATAGAACTGGTGCTGGAGATGGTGATGATGAAACTATTTCAATAGACTTAGATAGTATAAATCCAAGTATACAAAAAATAGTTTTCGTAGTTACAATACATGAAGCTCAATCTAGAAGACAAACATTCGGGATGGTAAATAATTCTTATGTAAGACTATTAGATACTGTAAATAATGATAGAGAACTTTGTAGATTTAACTTAAAATCAGATGGATCAACTGCTACATCAGTTATATTTGCAGAGCTTTATAGAGATATGGGAGAATGGCAATTTAAAGCTCTTGGAGAAGGGAAAATAGCTGACCTTAATGGGGTATTAGCTTTATATAACTAAATAGAAAATTTAAAATTAATATGTTTTATAAAAATAGAGTGTAATTACTTACGCTCTATTTTTTATGCTTAAAAATTTGAGAATAAATAAGGAATTTTATTAATAGCTATAAATAAAAATATACTAAAGTAATAGAGGGGATTTTATATGGAATTGGAGATAAAAAAAGATAAAACAGAAAAATATTTAGATAATCAGTTTTATGAATACTATCATATAGAAGGGTTACCTAAAGGTATAGAGTGTAATTTTAAAATTATATATGGAGAAAAATATAGTGATTTCAATATATCACCGAATGACTATTATGCAACATTTGTAGATATAGAAAAGAAAAGTGTATTTATTTCATTATGGTATGACAATTTTGATATTAATTATAATAGACAAGGCAATTTTGAAGAAATTATAAAAGCAATTATAAAATATATGCCAGATAATTTTAGCGATTATAATATTTTCTTTTATGATGTAGATAGTAATATTGAAAGCAAGATAGTAGAAAAATATGCACCAAAACTTGAAATAGGAAAATACAAAGCTAAGTTATATTTAATTTATGAAGGATAAATATAGTCTTAATTAATAAATATTATAAAATGATTTATTATAAAGAGTTAATATACAAAAAGAACTGTAGATAAATTTGATTTTATACAAACCTTACCTACAGTTCATTAATTTATTATTTATTATCCATTATAAATTTCTTCATTTAAGTTATTTTCTGATTTAGATACATAAACAGCAGTTGCAGCATCTCCAACTACATTTAGTGAAGTAACAAGCATTTCTATTGGTCTGTTTATTGCTAGTATTAATGAATAAGCAAGTACTGCTGCATCATTTTGATATCCCATACCTGTTAAAACTGTAAATAATATTATAGCTCCAGCACCAGGTGCAGCAGGTGTACCAATTGATGCTATTAAAGCTAATAATGATATTATCAATATATTTCCTACAGTAACATCATATCCAGCACTAGATGCTATAAATATAGCTGCAATAACTTGCATTATAGCAGTTCCGTTCATATTAATAGTCATACCAAGTGGTAATGTAAAAGAAGCTATTTCTTCACTTACACCTAAATCTTCAACAATAGTCTTCGTATTTAAAGGAAGTGTTGCAGCAGATGAAGAAGTAGAGAAACCAAATAAAGCTACTTTTGAAATTTTCTTTACAAATATTATTGGATTTAACCCAGTAGTAAAGTAAATAAATAAAGCATATCCAACAGTTAAAAATAACAGTAAGGCTATAGTAGTAGTACCAACATATGCAAGGGCTGGTTTTAAATGATCAATACCATAAATTGCAAAAGTTCTTGTTATTAAAACAAAGATAGCTATTGGTCCAAACTTAGTTATTATAAATGTTAAGAAAGTAGTGATTATTTTATTTATATCTTGTAATAACTTTTTTAATACTAAAATTTCATCACCTAATGAGTTAATGCAAATTCCAGTAACACTAGCTAAGAAAACTATAGATAAAACACGTCCATTTTCACCAAATACTGAAGTTATATTGTTTGGTATAGCTTGTACAAATACTAAAAGTGGATTGCTAGAAACAGCTCCTTCACTTGAAGATATATTGTTTATACTTACATTAAATAATCCGAGTTTATTAGCAGTCATTCCGAATAAACCAGCTAATATTAATGCAAAGATAGATGTACCTAAAAATCCTAATATTGTTTTATAAGATATACGACCTAATTTTTTTGTATCACTTATATTACACATAGCAAGAGTTATTGATGTAAATACCATAGGTACTATTACTAATTGTAGTGAATTTATAAATAGTTGACCAACTATATAAAAGATTCCAATTGCCTTATTTGCATCTGGTTTAGTTATATCTTGGAATAATAAATTATTTATTATTGTCCAAGTGTCACCATTTCCATTTGAGATTAAGTTTTCTCTTAAGAAAATAAATGATGTTCCAGCTATTAATCCTATTATTAAGGCAGTTGCCATTTTGATAGCCAATTTGTTGGCGTGATTTATTGAAGTTTGAATTTTACTCATATAGTATCCTCCTAAAATTTTTTTTAGGATACCAAAAAAGCCTTAATACCAAAAGATATTAAGGCAAAAATACTACGTTACGTACATTTCCTTATTAGTCTCACAGGACTATCTTAAAGGTATCCTGTTTTTTAATATACAGTATAGAAAAGTATGTGTCAATAAAAAATTACATTAAAATATATATTTTGACATATAACAATTAGAGGATAAATAAATATTAAAGTAAATTTAAACTATAGATATTATTTTTAATATAAATTTATTAAGGGGGCGATTTAGTGATATTAAAAGGAAATATAATATTTACATCAAGGCCAGATAAATTTGAAACCTATCCTAATAGCTATATATTAGTTATAGATGGTAAAGTAAAAAGTATTACAAAAGAAATTCCTAAGGGGTATACAAAAGAAGATGTAGAAGACTTAGGAAATTCACTTATTATTCCAGGCTTTGTAGATATACATGTACATGCACCGCAACTATATAATGTAGGGATTGGATATAGTAAGCAGCTTATT
The DNA here is from genome assembly GCA_900604495.1 of Desulfovibrio sp. Marseille-P6017. The sequence goes on from UWOR01000002.1 coordinate 162,907, forward strand.
CCATGGCTTAATGAATATACATTTCCACTAGAAAGCAAGTTTAAAGATATAGAATTTGCATATAAGGCATATGAAAAATTTGTAAAAGAGTTATGCAAAGTAGGAACAACTAGGTCTTGTGTTATGGCAACACTTCATAAAGATGCAACAAAGATTTTAATAGAACTTTTTGAAAAATCAGGTTTAGGTTCATATATTGGTAAAGTAAATATGGATAGAAATTCACCAAGTTATTTAATAGAAAATACAAAAGAATCTATACGAAATACAAAAGAACTTATTCTAGAACTAAAATCAAGAAATAGAACTGATGATAATTTTAAACCATTAGTTAATTATATAATTTCCCCTAGATTTGTACCAAGCACTACACCAGAGCTTATGAAAGGATTAGGAAAAATATCGAAGGACCATGAGATACCAATTCAATCTCATTTAGATGAAAATAATGATGAAATTAGATGGGTTAAAGAACTTCATCCAGAATGCAATAGTTTTTGTGAGGTTTACGAATATTATGGACTTCTTAGAAAAAATAAAACAATAATGGCTCATTGTATTTATAATGAAGAAGATGAAATTGAGATTTTAAAAAAATATAATATAATGGTAGCACATTGTCCTCAATCTAATTTTAATTTATCCAGTGGTATTATGCCTCTTAGAAAATATTTAAATAAAGGTATATCAGTAGGGCTAGGTTCAGATGTAGGCGCAGGTCATACTTTGGATATGACATTAATGAAGCATACTATTTAGCAACAAAAGGTGGAGGAAGTTTCTTTGGCAAAGTTGGTAGTTTTGAAGTTGATTATGAATTTGATGCTCTTATAGTTGATGATAATTTAGATAATAGAAGTCTTAAGTTAGAAGAAAGACTTGAAAGATTTATTTACTCTGGTAATAATAATTGGGTTAAGAGGTTAATATATTAAGTAATATATAGGTTATAAAATATGAATAATTTTTAAAATAAAAGTAAAAAATTCTTGTTTTGTGATATAATTTGATTATTTAAAAAACTTATAAGAGACATTGGAGGGATAATCAATTATGAAATACAAAGCTATATTATTTGACGCAGATGAAACTTTATTTGATTTTAAGAAAGCTGAAAGAGAAGCCTTTAAAAATACTATGATAGAATTTGGATTCGATTATGATGAAAATTATCATTTTAGTATATACAAAGAAATAAATGATGCTATATGGAAGGAACTTGAAGAAGGACTTATAACTCAATCAAAATTAAAAATAGAAAGATTTAAAAGATTTAGTGATAAATTAGAAGTTAAATTTGATGAAAATAAATTTGCAGCTTCTTATATGAAGCACTTAGGGAATGGGTCATTTTTATTTGATGGAGCAGTGGAGCTTATAGAAGATTTAAGTAATAAATATACACTTTCTATTGTTACTAATGGACTTACTTCAGTGCAAGAGAATAGAATTAAAAAATCTGTTATAGCAAAGTATTTTAAAGATATAGTTATTTCAGAGGAATTAGGCGTATCAAAACCAAATCCAGAAATTTTTGAACATGCTATAAGTAATTTAGGTGGTTTTAGTAAGGATGAAGTCCTTATGATTGGAGATAGTTTAAGCTCTGATATAAGGGGTGGCATTAACTATAATATAGATACTTGCTGGTTTAATCCAAATAATGTAGAAAATAAAACAGATTTAAGTCCTACTTATGAAATATCTAATTTTGATGGTATAAGAGATTTATTACTAAATAAGTTTTAGTAATCAAAAAGTCTAATTGGACATTATGTCCAATTAGACTTTTTATAGTTTAATGTTTTTTAGATTATATAAAATAGATAAAATAACTAAGCTAGATAATGAAAATAAAATTATAAAAGATAAGAAAAATCCAATAATAATATTCCATTTAATGATAAAAATTTTAAGGATATTATAATCAAATCCAAATACAGTAAATATTGTATTTAAAATAAACATTCCTAAAAATAAAGTGATTAATCCTGAATAACTTCCTTTTAAGTCATTGCTACTTAAATTCATATTTATAGAAATAGAAAAAGTTATAAATACAAAAATCCAAAATCATATAGTAAAAAAAGGATTACTTAATAAAATAATCATAACTATGTTATAAAAATCAGAAATATAAAGGTTAATTAAGCTTATAATATTGAAACTTTCAATTAAAGTATTATAAGAATTTATATTAATAGAACTTATAATATTACCACATAAATGAGGTATTAGAATTCTAAAACTAAAGGCTATAACAAGTGGTCCCATAATTATAGGGCCAATACCTATAAAAAAGTTTCCAATCTTTTGATACAAGCTACTTCTACTATATGAATGACTTACATACCCTAAAACCCCATCATTTTTACTTTCAATAGGTCTATATAGCTTAATATCACTTACTTTATGATTAAATAGCTTTGCTATTATATAGTGACTTACTTCATGTACTGGCACACCGATTATACCTGTTATTGTAAGAGAATTGCTATCAAATATCCAATAAAGATATTTATTTAGTTTTTTATTTATCAATGTTATTAATAGGGCAAATACCATAAAAATACCTATTAATGAGATTGTTGTTATTAGTGTATATTTTATTATATTTATCATATTTTTCTCCATTAATATAGTTTTGTTTTATATGATAGCACTAGAGCTTGATTTGTGCAAATTATAAAAAACATTTAATGCTTATATAACGTAACTTTTATATATAAGTGAGAATAATATATTAAGTGATAATAAGCATAGGGGGTGCAAAATGGCAAATATATCGGGGCGATTAATATTTGATATAAATAGAAATGCCAAAATTGATGTACAAGATTATGGAATTATAGACATACCTATAGTATTGCAAAACATATCAACAAATGAAAAATTGGGAGTATATACAGATAAAGAAGGAAACTATACTTTTACAAATGTACAAAATGGAAATTATCGTATAGTTTTGGTATATGGCTATAGTGGCAAAATACTTAGTACACCGGCAGAATTCATAAATACAAATACGGAGGTAGGAGAAATACCAACTGCAAAACTTCCTCCATATACAGTTTTAACTGGAAGTTACCCTAAACAAACAAATACATTAAATGCTGTAACACCTACAACTATATTTGTAACAGTTTCTGATGATAAAAATATAGAGGCAGAAACTATTTTTATTGGACCAGCAAGATATGAATCAATTAATTTATTATTAGATAGCTCTGCAACAATATCAGAAGTGAATTTATTAGATGCTGTAGATTATGGAACATTTGGAGATGTAGAAGCTGGAACACATCCAAATGGAGGTCCACTTATAAATCCCTATCCAGGAATAGCATATAGTTTTACTTTTGTTCCTCAAAGAGAAGTTATTCATGATGGATATTATAGTATAGGTAATACAATAGACCCATATCCACATTTTTTTTGGTGGAGATTATCAGACCATACAACTAGTATAGAAACTGGTAGAATGGAAATTGTAAATGGAGCATATGAAGGAGCTAGTTTTTTTCATACAAGAATTGATGTTGATACTAATACTGATTATGTATTTTCTGCATGGTTAATAAATCTTGATGATAATGCATCTCAAGAAGCACCTAAATTTGGTGTTGAAATTATGGGAGATACACCTGAGGAGATATTATATAATGATAAATTGGAAGATCTCTTTAGACCAACTGAGTCAATTTTGCCAATATGGAAAGAAATAGGTACAGCCTTAAATACAAGTGATAATAAATCAATAGGACTAAATTTTTATAGTGAAGGAGCAGCGGCTCCAGGAAATGATTATGCAGTTGATGATGTGAAGTTAAGATTAATAAGGTATCCTGTGATTTCTCCAGTAAAAGAAGTTGACAGTGGAACTTCAAATGTTGGAAATACAATACAATACACTGTAACTTTAGATAATACAAATGATAATCCATTAACGGATGTTATATTTAAAGATCCACAACCATCATCATTAGAATTTATCAGTGGAAGTGTAACTATAAATAACATATCATATCCATCATATAATCCAAATGATGGATTTAATGTACCTAACATTGAAGGAAAAAGTAAAACAATCATTACTTTCAAGGTAAAAGTAATAAGTTTGCCACAAGATCCAAATATAATCAATAAAGCCAATGTAACTTATAAATATACTCCAATAAGAGGTGGAATACCAAATACTTTTAATAGAGATAGTAATGACACCAAAGTCTATATTGGTAGAGCTATTATAGGTGGAGTAACAGAACCAAATGCAAGTTTTTCAAAATTAGTTGATAAAGAATATGTACAAATTGGAGATACACTAACATATACTATAATTGCACAAAATAGAGGTAATATTGAGGCTAATAATATAAAAATAGATGATGTTATACCAAATGGAACAAGTTATATAGAAAATTCAATAACATCAACAGTTGCATTTACAGGAAGTCCACTTACAAGTATAAATTTAACAAATCCGCTACAACCAGGAGAACAAGCAGTGATAATGTTTCAAGTAAAAGTAAATACTCTTCCTAATCCAAATCCAATACCAAACGTAGCAAATATAACATATAGTCATATTGTAAATCTAGATGAAGGTGAAGTAGTTGAACATAGTATTAGTAATACAGTTTATACATTAGTAGTGAATCCAAATGTATCAATAGTAAAATCAGAAAATATAAGCAAAGCAATTATTGGAAATGAAGTAACTTACACTTTACTTGTGGAAAATATAGGCAATATAGAATCTATAAATACTATAGTAAAAGATAGTCTTGTACCACAACTAACTTTCGTTCCAGGCAGTTTAGTTATAAATAATAGAGCTTCTAATTATAGTATAGTTACAGGTGTAAACTTAGGGACTTTAAATGTAGGTGATAAAGTTATATTAACATTTAAAGCAATAGTAAATGATACACCACCAACGTTAACTATAGATAATAGTGCAAATGTTACTTATAGTAGTTTAATTGGAGGAATAAGTATTGATAGTAGTGCAACAAGTAATGTAGTTCAGTTAGATGTTTATACTCCTAGTATTGAAGTAACTAAGCAGTCAAGTAAGCAAGAAGTGTGTGTAGGAGAAACTTATATTTACACTATAAATGTTACAAATACTAGTGACTTAGATATATCAAATGTTATACTAAATGATAATTTACCATCAGCATTTAAAGTTATAAGCATAGATGTAAATGGGATAATAATACAAAGCACTGAACTTAATGGACTTAATATAGGAAATTTAAATATAGGAGAAACGGTAACAATATTAGTAACAATACTTGTAACGTCAAATAATATTAATAACTTTAAAAATATAGTAACTACAAGTGGAACAGTTCAAGTAAATACAGCTAACCCACCAGTAACAGTAAGAGGATCAGCAATAGATAAGCAATCTGTAATAGTAATAGATAAGAATCCAAATATATCAATCGTAAAATCAGAAAATATAGATGAAGCTATAGTAGGAAATATAGTTACCTATACATTAGTAGTTAAAAATACAGGTAATACACTTAATACCAATGTAATTGTAGAAGATAAGCTTGAGCCAGAATTAACATTTGTATCTGGAAGTTTGAAAATAAATGAAGTACAATCAAATTTAAATATAACAACAGGAGTAAATATAGGAAATTTAGATGTAAATGAAGAAGCAATATTAACTTTTGAAGCTAAAGTAAATTCTGTTTTAGAAAATTCAACTATAACTAATTATTCAACAGTTAGTTATGATGTTATAGATCAAAGTTCGATTACTAGCTATAGTTCAACTAGTAACACCGTTTCATTAAACGTTTATAATACGGGCATTAAAGTTACAAAAGTATCAAATGAAAATATTGTATACCCTGGGGAAACATTTAACTATACAATAACAGTTACAAATAATAGTGGATTAAAAGTATCTAATGTCATATTGCAAGATAGTCTACCATCTCAGTTATCAATACGAAGTATAAGTGTAAATGGAACTATTGTAGGAACAACTAATCTTAATGGATTAAATATAGGTGATTTATTAGTAGGACAGACAACGACTATAGTAGTTACAGTATATGTATTATCAGATAATCTTAATAATTTTAAAAATATTGTTACTGCAAGTGGAACAGTACAAGCTAATAATGCTAATCAACCAACTACAGTAAGTGGTTCAGCTACAGATACTCAATCAGTTACAAGTATATGTCCCAATTTAAGTATATGTATAGTCAAACTAGAAAGTACATCTATAGCAACTGTTGGTAAGACGATAATTTATACTATAATAGTTAGAAATACGGGTAATATGACATATGAAAATACGATAATAGAAGATCCACTTTCATCACAACTTACATTTGTTCCAGATAGTTTAATCATAAATGGAGTTCCTTCAAATCAAAATATAATAAATGGAGTTAATATTGGAACTTTAAATGTAAATCAACAAGTTGTATTGACTTTTAAAGCAGTAGTAAATTCAATATGCCCAAGTCTAGTTATATCAAATAATGCAAATGTAAGATATAGTGTTGTACGAAATATGAGTACTAATAATTTAATTGATGAAAGTAATACTGTATATTTGGAGATATTAAATCCTCAGCTAAATATAATAAGAAAAGTTGATAAAGAGAATATATGTGTAGGAGATATTATAACTTATACTATAATAATTGAAAATATTGGTGATATAGAAATAGGTTCTAATAATATACCATTAGTTTTTTTCGATAAGTTATGTGAAAATGTTGATTTTATAAGTGATAGCTTAATGATAAATGGATATAAAGTTTATAATAAGAGCATTGAAAAAGGAATAATATTAGGTACTGTTGGTATAGGAGAAAGAGCTGTTATAGAATTTAAAGTTAAGGTTCGTTCTTGTTGTGATATTATGATAAAAAATAAACCTATACTAATGTATGGAATAAAAGGTATGAAAGGATTTATTGTAACAGATTTTGTTAAATAAATTGAGTAAACTTAATAAAAGAATGGTAGATGCTTATATCTACCATTCTTTTATTAAATTAATATTATAGATTAAATTTAATGATAAATAGAAATATTTAAATTAAAAATATATTACATTTATGACAAAGTTCAACAAATTTCTATTAAAGTGTATATTATAATACATTAGTTCGCATATTTTATATTTTGCAAATTGAGGGAGGAATTTATGTTTAAATTAAAAAAATGTGGTATTATAACAGCTATTTTTATAGTTGGTATGAGTAGTTTTTCAAATGCTCATTCTGGGAGAACTGATGGTTCGGGAGGTCATAGAGATAATCAAAATAAATCTGGACTAGGTAGCTATCATTATCATTGTGGAGGATATCCTGCACATTTACATACTAATGGATGTCCGTATAAAAGTTCAGGTGAAACTACACAATCATCGGCGACAGTACAATCGTCAACATCAACACAATCATCAGTAGAAAGTGATAAGAAGAAAGCGAAAACTAAGGGATATGATCAAGGGTATAAAGATGGATATAATAATAGTTATATAGATACATCATCTTACACTGGAAATTATCGTGAGGAATATAGTGAAGGATACAAAAATGGGTATGATGAAGGAAGTAAAAAACTTGAGTTAGAAATAGATTCTGTAAAAAATAGTGGATATAATATTGGTTTATCAGGAGCTTTATTAAATAATATTTATACAAATAAGGCATTATCACAAGCATATGAAGAAGGATATAATAAAGGCTTTAGTGAATATAAAAAAGTAAAAATAGAAGAGTATACTTTACAAGGTAAAAATGATAGTTATGAAGATAAGGCAATAATAGATTTTACAGATGATATTGAAGAAGAATTTAAAAATGCATATATACAATCATATAATGATGTTCAATTAGAATTAAAAAATAAATACTATAAATTAGGTTTTACATCAGCTATTAAAGGTGAAGAATATAAATCTATAGATGAAAATAATGAAAAATATATAGGATGGTTTAAGACTGGTTATGACGATGGAACTTCTAGCCTAGAAGATGGAATAGAAAAGGCTTATAATTTAGGTTATGAAGGTGAAGAGCTAGATATAAGTGAAGAAATGAACTTGGCTGAATATGTAATTAATGAATCTTATGTCAAAGGTGTTAGTGATAAAAAGAAAGAAACAACTTCTGGTATTGTTGGCTTAGGAGCAATAGCTGGAGTTGGTGGAGCAATTTATTACAAAGCTAGAAAGAATAGAATGAATAGAGATAAAGATAAAGTTTAGAATAGTATATAGGATTTATAGGTAAGTTTAATTTTACATAAACCTACTTATAGATCCTATATCTAATAATTAAGTATAAATAAAAATTACTTTTTCTTTATAGTACTACCTATAATAAGACCACCTAACATTCCAAAACATATTCCATAAGAAATAGCCTCTGGACCGAAGATACTTGTAAATGCGGAACCTAGTGCAACTCCAAAACACATTCCTAAGGTCATTCCCATAGACATATAATCATCTTCTATATAATCACTTCTTTTATTTGATTTATCATTTATCAAACTTTTTCTTTTTTTGTTAACTCTTTTAACTTTATTTATGAACATAATAGCTAAAAGACCTACAGCTAATAATGGTAAAATAATATTAATCATAAATCTTACTCCTTATAATCTATTTAAAATAGCAGAATATATAAATATAATGTATTAGAATTATATTATCATATTAGAATTATATTATCATATTAGAATTATTTTACAATCGAAAATTAGTTACAAATTCTATTCATGAAGAAATTAACCTGAAATATTATCCAAATTATACAACCTATTTGTTATAATAAATATAATAATTAACATTATAGGGGGATAAAATGAAAAATAAAAAAGAAAACAAACTAATAGGAAACTTATTAAAAAGTGGTAATGTATATAAATTAAAATGTGAAAAATGCAAAAGCATATCAGTACAAATAAGTGAAGATAAACAACCAGACCTTGTATGCTTAGAGTGTGGAGGAGTATGCAAAGTTTTATGATAGAAATTAAGAGCTCAAATATAGATAATAAAGGTAATATACATAAAATTATAAACTATGAAAATCCAACACAAAGTCAGATACAAAGTATATATAAGTTACTAAAAAATCAAAATAAAATAAATGATAAAGAGGAACTAAAAGATAAATTTCAAAATAAAGCATACAAAAATGGTAAGGGTGCATTATTTTATTTTATAGATAATGAAGCAGTTGCAAGTATATGTGTAGTACTTGAAAGCGCAAAAACTATAGGAAATAGCTTTATATATGATATAACAATAAATAAAGAAATAAACAACAAATATGCAATACTAGAGTTACTTATAAAAGAAGGAATATCACTATCAAAAGAGCATGGAGCAAATGATATTAGATTAGGCATAAGTCCTGATGTAATAGAAGTTTTTAAAAGTCTTGGATTTAAGGATGAATATAGAGCATTACAAATGGAACTAAATGATACTGATAAGAGGTGTGAAATTTTACAGCTAAAAGAATTGAATTATTATAATAAAGAAAAGTATATAAAAATATATAATAGTTCATTTAAAGATATGCCTCATGGGTGTATTATTTGTGAAGAAGATGTAAAAGAGTATTTAAGAAAAATTAATAATAATAATGATAAAACTCACTTTTACTATATTGTATGTGATAATCAAGATGAAATAGGATTTATGGAAGTTACTATTGAAGATGGAAAAGGAATGTTTGATATTGGTCTTTGTAAAAAATATAGAGGTATGGGATATGGTAGTAGATTATTAGAAACTGCAATTTCTTTTTTAGTAGAATTAGGAGCTAGTGTTAATTTAATTGTTATTGAAGATAATAAGGTTGCTTATGAAATGTATAAGAAAAGAGGATTTGAAGAAAGTTTTATAAAAAGCTATTGGAAAAAACTTAATGTTTAAAATAAATATGACTAGGTAAAATCTAGTCTTTTATTAATAAATCATAATATGTTTTTTTGTAAAGTTAGCAAGTGTAGAAAGTTTTACTAAGAGAACAAATAATTTAATTTAATTTATTAATTATACCAAATAGGAGAATAGTATGGGGAATGTAGTATTTACAGTTTATATAAGCATAGCATTGATTTTCTTAATATATAGTATAATATCGTGTAAAAAGAAGCGTATAATTTACACCATACGTAATAAAAGGATAAATGTTTCAAAAGATAATTATTATAATTTACAATTATTATTTTGTATAGCAAATTGTATTTTATTAATATTAGAGAGTGTAATTGCTTATAATAAAACGAGCACAAGCCTTTTTGTATCATATTATCTTGCTACATTTTGGTTAGTAAACTATTTATTAAAGTTTATAGGAATTAAAATGAAATACTTAAATACAAATTATAAATAATTTTAGAATAATATGAAAAAAAAGTAGGGATATCCTAATTGGTATACCCCTACTTTTTTATTATTGAAATATTTTCAATAATAAATTATAACTTTTTGATACTTTCATTAGTCTAATATATGAGAGGAGACATAATATGGATGAAAAATTAGTTAAAAAAGCGATCAAAGGAAACTTCAATGCATATAGCATTCTAGTGCATAATTTGAAGAATGAAGGATATAAAATAGCTTATACAATTTTGAAAAATGAACATGACAGTATAGATGCATACTTACAAGCAGTAGAAAAAGGATTGAAAAATATTACAAGCTTAAAAGAGGCTAAATACTTTAAAACATGGTTTTTAAAAATTGTTATAAACGAAGCTAAAAATATTATTAATAAAAATAACAAAGTAATTTATCTAGAAGAATTAGAGGAAAGAAAAGATGTTAAACATGAGGATAAAGAATCTAAGCTAGATTTAGAAGTATGTTTACAGAAAGTAGAACCACAAATTAGGGAAATGATAAGACTTAAATATTATATGGGATATAAATTAGAAGAAATATCCAGCATTTTAGATGTACCAATAGGAACTGTGAAAGGAAAGATGTATACAGCATTAAAAGATATGAAAAAACAGTTGGAGGTGAAGTAATATGAGAATTTATGATAATGATATAGAAAAGTTACTTGAAGAATTTGAAAGTGAAGAAATAAAAGTTCCAGATAAATTAGACGATAAGTTAAATTTGAAATTAAAAGAACTAAAGCTTAACCCTTATAAAAAATGGATAGTATCTTCTGCTGCATCTATTTTAGTAATAGGAATTTCTTATATTACAATTCCATCTTTTAGGAGTTTTGGAGATTCAGTTTTTAAATATATATTTAGTGATATTGGTGTTGAGAATGCAGTTAATAATGAGTATAGTAGTGGAGAAAATCAAAAAATAAAAATAGGTAATTATAATATTAGTATAGAAAATATATACATAGATACTTTGAGAATCAGTTTTGAAGCAGTAATTTTAGGTGATATTAAATATATTGATGATATGGATGCAAATAGTAGTTTATATGTTGAAGGAATTAGCTTTGAAGAGATATCAGTAAATAACGGCGTTTTTTATGAAGAAGATAATAAGTTAAAAGCTAATGTTCAAATTATTGGTGATGGAGTTTCTAATTTAATAAAAAATAAAGACAGGTTAAATTTAAAATTAAAATTAGTAAAGTATATTGATACTGAAGAGGAGATATTAGGTAAAACGGACATAACTATTAATATACCTAAGGATGTACAAAATACAAAAGAAATTAAAATAAATAAAGTAATAAAAGATGATGGTTTAAATATTAGTATAGAAAAGTTAGTAGTATCGCCTACAATGATGTATATGGATACATCAGGCGAATTAGAGGAAGTTGGAAATATACAAGGATTATACAACTTTAAGATATTATCAGATAATGGAAGTATGTATAATGAAAGTTTATCACTATCAGGTATTGGAAAAGATGGTGGATGGAGACAAACTATAATTCCATCAGTTTATTATGATAAAAGCAAAAGTTTAAATTTAAAAGCTGAGGGTGTACTTATTGATGCCAATAAAGAAATAGAAATTAATTTAAATGATACTTACCCAAAAGAAATAGATTATTTTGGACATGTATTAACTATAAGAAAAGTTGAGTATATAGATAACAAATTAATTGTGGAAGTTTTAGAAGATGATAATATTAGCTATGCTGGAGCAAGTTCTATAGATAAAGAATATGCAAGTTCTGGTTATTATATATCTGAAGGGTGGTATGGAAGTAGGTTTGATATTGATAAAAAAGATAGTTATAATTTAAATTTAGCATTAATATTAAAATATAACTATCCTATAGATGTTAAGATTAATGTGATTAGGTAAAATATATAAGCCTAAACTATAAGGGGGAAACCAGTATGAATGAGGTTATACAAACTATAAACAAAAGGGTATCGCTAAGAAAATATCAAGCAAAAAATATATCAAAGGAACACATAGACATAATAATAGACAGTGCCATAAAAGCACCAACAGCAGGTAATATGATGATGTATTCAATATTAAAAATACAAGATGAAAAAACAAAAGAAATTTTAAGTAAAAGCTGCGATAATCAACCATTTATAAAAAAAGCACCTTTAATACTTATATTTTTGGCGGATATGCAAAAATGGTATGACTATTATAAATTATGTAATATAGAAAATATAAAATATCCAGGTATGAATGATTTTATGTTATCTATAAATGATGCAATAATAGCATGTGAAAATGCTGTTTTAGCATCAGAAAGCTTAGGTATTGGAAGTTGTTATATAGGGGATATTATGGAAAATTATGAAGTACATAAAGAATTATTAAACTTACCCAATTATACATTTCCAGCAGCTATGATAACTCTTGGATATTACCCGGAAAATATTAAGAGAATATATAGGGAAAGATTTAAAAAAGATTACGTTGTATTTGATGAAAAATATAGAAGATTAGATGATAAAAGTTTAATAAAAATGTTTGAAGAAAAAGAAGAGAATATGCCTAAGTATAATGCTTTTAATGCAAAAAATTTTGGGGAGTTAACTTATAAAAGAAAAACTAGTGCAGATTTTTCTATTGAGATGGATAGATCTATAAAGAAGTGGATTAAGAGTTTTACTAATTATTTAGAAGATTAATAACAATAAAAACTAGTGCTTGGTATTTTCCCAAGCACTATCTAAAGAAACCTACGCTTGCTAAAATTATACCTATTACACCTAGCCCTGCTAACCAAGTGATTATAATATTTGTAATAACTGTCATAAATTCACCTCCATTAGTAAATATAGTCAATTATATGAAAATATAAACTAATAAAGGGAAGATATATAGTTTAAAATAAAAAGGTATCTATTATTAGGAATGTGTGATATAATAATATTTGTAGCGATACACAAATAAATTAAGAAAAACCTAGTAATAGGTTTACAGGAGTATTTTTAATGAAAAATGGAATAGTAAAATGGTTTAACAATGAAAAAGGATTTGGTTTCATATCAGTAGAAGGTGGAGATGATGTATTCGTACATTTCACAGCTATACAAACTGATGGGTTTAAATCATTAGAAGATGGTCAAAAAGTAAGCTTTAATATAGTTGAAGGTTCTAGAGGCCCACAAGCAGAGAACGTAACTATATTATAATATATATACATGTTCATGGAAAAGACACATTATGTGTCTTTTTTATTGCAATTGAAATAAAAAGTAGATGTCTTAATACATTAAAATAATATAAAGACATCTACTTTTTATTATAAAAAAATAATGAATATTAGCTTATTTATTATTTATAATAACATTTTACTTTAATATTTTGGTTAAAATTTCCAAAGTTTGAACCAAAGATATTAATACCACCAGGATTCTGAGTATCTTTAGGGCATTCTATCTTGAAAGATAAGCTATCCATATCATCTTTGATTAAATCAGATAATTTAATATCTGAAAGTTTAATACCATCAAGGAATGATCCTTCATCATTAATTTTAATCATCTTTAATAAGCCATATTCAGTTCCTAAATCCCACCAACTAGGAGTGAAAACTCCCTTTCTATCACCAAAATCACCTGGACTTGTCCATTTGCCTAAAGATAGATTATTTAGATAAAAATAAATATCAGATTTAAAGGAATTATTATATCCTGGAAACTCAGAGCAAATTTCTAAAGAAATTTCTATCTCAGTTAAATTGTTAAAGTCTATATCATAAATTGGTATAGAATATTCTAGATAACCAGATGTAAACCATATAAGAGAAATTTCGCTACGATTAGGAGAAGCAAAATATCTTGGATCATCTAATATACCAAATAGCTTATCTTTTGAAGCCAATCCACAAGGAGCATAAATTTTAAAAGCTGAGTAAGATCCTATAGGAATATCTATTTCAGTGTAATTACTAGGATTTTCCTCATAATTATTATTTAGTATGACTTGTACTTCACTAGTCTTTATTTTACATAACTTTAGTAATCCTCTTACACCAGGTTGAGAATAAGATTCTACAATTCCAACGCTTTCTAGTTGATTTATATGTTTAGTAATTACTGCAGACGACATATTAAGTTCAGAACTTAAATCTTTTATAGACATTTCTTTATTTTGTATTAAAGAAATAATTTTTAATCTAGTTTCACTTGCTAATGCTTGAAAAAATGCTAAGTTTTTATCTAAAGCTTTTATATATATCTTACTTAAATTCTTATTACTCATTTTTAAATTGTACCTCCGTATTATAAGAATATTATAACATAATGCTTATGTAGATTAGAAAAAATGTGAAATTTTAAATAAAAAATAAAGGAAAACGTTGACAATAGATATTTCATATATTATATTTATACTGTAATTAAGTTAACTAAAGAGTTAATAAAACAACTGAAAAGTTTATGATAATTATTAAATTCTATAAAAATACTGAAAATAGAATGTGTAATTAGTTATATAATTAACTGTATAGTTAACTTTATATAATTAAATTAGGGGGTATCATATGTTAAAGAAGTTATATTATCCAAATCCTCAATTTATAAGAGAAAATTGGATAGATTTAAATGGACAGTGGAAATTTACTTTTGATGATGAAAATTTAGGGGAAATAAGTAAAGAATTTTTAAATGATGATTTTTATAAAATGAATATAATTGTTCCATATAGTTATCATACTAAAAATTCAGGTATAGGATTAAATGAAGATCATCAAATAGTATGGTATAAGAAAGATTTAAACCTAGAAGTTAAGAAAAATAAGAAGTACATATTAAACTTTGGAGCAGTAGATTATAAGTGTGATATATGGATTAATGAAAATCATATGTTTACTCATAAAGGAGGACATACACCTTTTAACTTAGATATTACTAATTATCTTAAAGAGGAAGGTAATTCAATAGTAGTAAAAGTTGAAGATAGAAATTCTTGTAGACAACCAATAGGAAAACAATCATGGAAGGATACAAACTTTTTATGTTGGTACACAAGAACTGTGGGTATATGGCAACCTGTATGGATTGAAGAAGTAGGTCAAAATTACATAACAAATATAAAAATGACACCAGATATAGATAATGCATCTATTGATTTAGATATATTTATAGGTGAAGATGATAATGATACAAGCCTTGTAGGAGAGATATATTTTGAAGATAAGCTAATCAATAAATTTACAACAATGTTCAAAGCACAAAGGAGTAGACTAAGTGTAGATGTAAGTTCTGAAAATCCTCATTTTAGACTAAATTTCTGGACTCCAAATACACCAAATCTATATGATATAAAATTCAAGTTATACAAAAACAATGAACTAGTTGACTCTATAGATAGTTATTTTGGAATGAGAAATGTAGAGTCTATAGGTAAAAAGATATATTTAAACAATCAAGAATTTTATCAAAAACTAGTACTAGATCAAGGATACTTTAAGGATGGTGGATTAACAGCAACTCCAGAAGAGTTAAAAGATGATGTACTTAAAATAAAGGAAATGGGATTCAATGGAGTTAGAAAGCATCAAAAAATTGAAGATAATAGATTTATGTATTTATGTGATACTTTAGGTTTAGTAATGTGGGCTGAGATGCCAAGTACATTTGAATATAGTAAAGAAACTAATGAAAATGTAACTAGAGAATTATATGAATTTATAGATAAGCATTACAATAATCCATCAGTAATAATATACACATTATTAAATGAGTCATGGGGAATTAATGAAGTATATAAAGATGTAAGACAACAAAACTTTGTAAATGCTTTAGTATATTTAACAAAATCATTAGATAGTACTAGATTAGTAGTAGGAAATGATGGATGGGAACATACAACAACTGATATATTAACGATACATGATTATAATTCTGATAAAGATACAATGAGAGAAAGTTATAAAAACATAAATGAAGCAGCAAATGGATCGCCATCAAGAACAAGTACAAGAAGATGTTATAGCAAAGGGTATGAGTATAATAATGTACCAATCATAATAAGTGAATATGGTGGTGTAGCATATGATACAAGTAAAGATGATGAAAAAGATGCTACATGGGGATATGGAGAAAGACTTATAGGAGAAGAATCAGTACTTAATAAGATTAAGGAATTAACAGAAGTAGTAATGGACATTGAAGATGTTTGTGGTTTATGTTATACACAGCTTTCAGATGTAGAACAAGAGATAAATGGATTGTTAGACCATAACCATGAATATAAATTTGATCCAAAGATAATAAGGGAAATACTAGAGTATAAACATAATTTAGGTTTTATTTTTAAATAAATTAAAGGGGGAAAAGAATAATGGAGAGTTCATTAAAAAATAATATAAGCACATCTGTAAGTAAAAAGGAGTACTTTGGATATTTTGCTTATGGATTTGGACAATGCTTTAGTTACGGATTAGTTGGTTCATTTATATTATTTTTCTATACTAATATATTAAAAATATCAGTTGCAGCAGCAAGTACAATATTTTTAATAGCTAGAGTTTGGGATGCAGTAAATGACCCAATGGTAGCAGGGTTTATGGATACAAGAAGAACAAAATCAGGTAAATTCAAAGGATATATGAAGTTTGCTCCACTTTTTGTAATGATATCAAGTATATTATGCTTCGTATCTCCAGACATATCTACAAGTGGTAAGGTTATATATGCTGGTATTACATATATATTATGGGGAACAGTTTATACAATATCAGATATACCATTTTGGTCATTATCAGCAGTTATATCAGATGATCCACAAGAAAGAACTAGCTTAGTAACTGCAGCTAACTTAGGAGTTTTTGCAGGTATAGGTATAGTTGGATCAGTATTACCTCCATTAGTTATAATGTTTGGAAAAGGTGACTTATCTAAAGGATATTTACTAGGTGTTATAGCTATAATGGTAGTTGGTTATGCATTTATGATGTTTGGATATTCTACTATAAGAGAAAGAGTAGAGCCATCTAAAGCAGAAAAAGTTGCAGTAAAAGATGTTGTAAATACTTTAAAAGCAAATAAACATTTATTCAAAATGTTAATAATATTCTTTATGAATTTATTTATGAATATTGTAAACGGAATGGTAATATACTTCTTTACTTATAATATGGGAAATGATGGACTTATGACTATATTTGGTATAGTAGGAACTGCAAGTGCGCTAGGGTTCTTCTTTATACCAATGTTAACTAAGAAGTTTAAGAAAAAACATATATTATTAGGAATTGCTTCAATTGATATAGCAGTAAGAGTAGCTCTTTACTTAATGGGGTACGATAATGCAACGTTATTAATGATAATGCTTGCTGCAACACAATTCTTACATGCATCTGCAGGTCCTATAATGTCTACTATGATAGCAGAAACTATAGAATATAGTGAAGTACAAACTGGCAAAAGATGTGAAGCTATAATATTTAGTGGACAAACATTTACTGGGAAACTTGCAGCAGCAATATCAGGAGCTTTAAGTGGAGCAGTATTAACATTTATAGGATATAATGCTAATGTTTCAGTACAATCACCAGAAACACTTAATGGATTATTCTTAGCTATATCTATAATTCCTGTATTAGGATCAGTTATAAGAATAATAGTACTATCTACATATAAATATACAGAAGACGAATATAAAAACGACTTAGAAATATTAAAAAATAGAAAAGCAATATAATATAAATCATAAGAAATAGATAAGAATTATTAAATATAACTCTTATCTATTTCTAGTTATATAAAAATGGGAGAGATAAATGAGTATACTAAAAACAGAATTTGGAATTGATAAAAACAAAAATAAAATATATGAATTTAAATTAGAAAATAAAAAAGGGAATTATATAACAGTTTTAAACTATGGAGCAACAATAAGAAATATAGTTATATCAGATAAAAATAGTGAAAAAGTTGATGTATGCCTTGGATATAAAACAATATCAGAATACGAAAATAATGATGGATACTTAGGAGCTGTTGTAGGTAGACATGCAAATCGTATAAAAGAAGGTAAATTTAAACTTAACGAAAAAGTATACAACTTGGCAACTAATGATAGAGGTAATCACCTACATGGTGGAGATAAGGGATTTGATAAACATATATGGGAATATGAAGTAAAGGATAACAAGCTAGTCTTAAAAAGAGAATCAAAACATTTAGAAGAAGGATATCCAGGAAACTTAATTGTAAAAGTTGAATATGAATTTAATGATGAGAATGAATTAATAATAAACTACGAAGGAAAAAGTGATGAAGATACTGTAGTAAATCTTACTAACCATACATATTTTAATTTAAATGGAGAAAGTAGTGGAACTATATTAAATCATACGTTAAGTTTAGAATCCAGTTATTATACTGAGAATGATGAAAAATGCTTACCGACAGGAGAAATATTAAGTGTAGAAAATACGCCTTTTGACTTTAGATGTGAAAAGCAAATTGGAAAAGATATTAATGATACATATGTACAATTAAAAAATGGAGTAGGGTATGATCATAACTATATATTAGATTCAAAGCAAGATTTAAAATATGCAGGCTTTTTATGTGGAGATGAAAGCAATATAAAAATGGATCTTTACACTACTTGTCCAGCAGTTCAATTTTATAGTGGGAATGTATTATCAAATCGTCTTGGAAAAAATGGAGTTAATTACAATGAAAGATACGGGTTATGCCTAGAAACACAGTATTATCCAAATGCATTAGAGCATAAGCATTTTCCATCTGTAGTATTAAAAAAGAATGATTTATTTAAGGAAAAGACAATTTATAAATTCTCATTAAAATAATATAAATTTAAATAGAAATATAAAAGATTCTAAAAGTTCATATTGAACTTTTAGAATTTTTTTTAGGACAAGCACCTAAAAATAATTTTTAAATATAATAATTAATAATTATATATAATTAGGTGGTGATTTATATTAAAACTGCAACTAATATAGGTAAATGTCCTGAATGTGGCGAACATGTTGACTTAAGAATATTTAAATCAAAAATGACAAGCATAGCTATAATAATATTATTAATTGCAGTATCATTATTAATATTAATAGGAGCTATATATGAACCAATGATAGAATTGGTATCAGTAATTATACTATTAGCATCTATATTATATTTTAAGTTATCATTAATATTGATATATGTATTGTTCTTTAAATTAGGATTATATATAGTACCAGCATTTCGATGTAAAAAATGTGGAGCATTAATTAAATTTTCTAAAGATGAATATGAAAATATTAAAGGAACAATAGAGTAAACATATATAGAAGGATAAACTATTTAATTTTTAATGGAATTATATTTACTAATATAAAATTTGAAAGTTTAGCAAGAATTAATATAAACTTAATGGATTATTAAAGTGTAAGGATATGCAAAAACAAAAATGCATATCCTTTTTATCTAATTTAGATAGTAATCAATAAAAATAAACTTTTTATTATTTAATAATTATAAAGTTACTGTATTAATTGACATGATAAAATAAAGGTGATATATTATATACCAAACGGTCGGTATAGAAAGGGTAGAAATTAATGACTAAAAATAGTACTAAGGAAAATTTAATTAAAGCTATGTATAAATTAATTGCTGAAGAAGGTTATGAAAAAGCATCTATAAACAAGATTTGTACATTAGCTGGTGTGAAAAAGCCAACATTTTATCATTATTTTAATTCAAAAGAAGAAGTATTTATTAATATAATTAAAGAAACATATCCATCTAACTTTGGTATTATTTTAGATGAAATAAAGTCTATTACATCAATTGAAGATTATAAAAAAGCATTATATGAGTATGGTGATAAGTTTATTGAATCATATGAAGAAGATATAGATATACGCAAAATTTGTGCTGAAATAGATTTACAAACAACTAGAATTGATGAAGCAAAAAAGATAGTAGATGAATGTGAAAATATTATAGCAGATAATTTGTACAAAATTGCTTTGCATGGTAGGGAAATAGGTGCATTTAGTAAAGAAGCAGACCTTAAAACATTTTCTCAAAATATACATAATATGATCATAGGTTTAGATAAATCATTTATTTGTAATATTAAAATTGATGCAAGAAAGATTTGGAGATTTAATATTGATGCTATGTTTGCACTTTGTAAGGAGATAAGATAATGAATCAAGAACATTTTGGAATAATGGAACCGAAAAAGTTATTTGCTAAGCTAGCAGTACCAAGTTTAATTAGTATGCTATTTTCATCTATATATATGATGGCAGATGGAATATTTGTTGGTAAAGTAATAGGAAGTAAGGCTTTAGCAGCTATAAATCTTGTATTTCCAATAATTATGATTGTTTTTGCATTTGGAGATATGATAGCATCAGGAGCAGCTGTAAAGATAGGGATTAAACTAGGTGAAAAGAAAGAAGAAGAAGCAAGTGAAATTTTCTCAGTAGCCATTTTATTTATATTCATTTTAAATATTGTTTTTGCAGCCTTAAGTTTAATTTTTGCAAGAGATATTATTTTTATTTTAATTAAAGATAAGCAACTTGCAGAGCATGCATATAAGTTTGCTTATGTTTTTATTTGGTTCTTACCAATTATAGCTCCTTTTTTTGCTATAGATAATTATTTAAGAATATGTGGTAAGGCTAATATGAGTATGTGGATAAATATAAGTGTATCAGTACTTAATATTATTCTAGATGCTATTTTTATAGGATATTTAAAACTAGGGATAGAATACGCAGCTCTTGCTAGTTCATTAAGTATGTCTATTGGAACAGTAATTTTAATATATCCTTTTATTATGAAAAAAGTAGTACTTAAATTTACAAAACCAAAAATAAAAATAAAAGAGATATTAGGAATTATTTACAATGGTAGTTCAGAATTTTTTAGTAATATTTCTGGATCTGTTATGGCAATTATTATGAATATTTTTTTACTTCATTTTGGTGGAGCAGTAGGAGTAGCGGCATATTCTATTGTTATGTATATAGAATCATTAATTGTACCAATGCTTTTTGGAATGATAGATTCTGTACAACCTGTTATTAGTTATAACTATGGTGCTAAAAATAATAAACGTATAATGACTTTTTTCAAAATAACTTGTACTGTAGCACTTACTATTTCTATTTTAACAATGATTATAATATTTGTATTTCCTAATTTTTTAGTTAGATTGTTTTCTTCTAAGTCAGACATAGCTGTCATAAACATGGCTAAGAAGGCACTACTTTTATATGCACCATCATATTTATTTATTTGGTTTATTATGACGGTAAGTGGATTTTTGACAGGACTTGAAAAAGCTACTTCATCTATTGTACTTATGTTAGCAGAGTCAGTAGTATTACCATTATTTATGACTTTAGTTTTAACTAAATTTATTGGTGTTTATGGAATATTTGTAACTCCAACAATTAGTGGGGCAATATCTGTAGTTGTTGCTCTTATTCTTTGGAGAAAATGTATCAAAAATGAAATGAACCTTTAATATAGGATAATAAAAAAGGAATAATTCAGAGACAAAATAAAGTAAAGGTAGCATAGCATTGCGACCTTTACTTTATTTTGTTTTTTAGTAAATCACGTATCTCTTCTAATAAGGCTATATCATCAGGTTTTGAAGGTTCACTATTTAAACTTATAGCATCTCCTTTTTTTATTTTATTTACCATCTTAACAAATAAAAACAATATAATTGTTATTAATAATAAATTCATTAAATTATCAATAAAACTTCCTATAGCAATAGAAGCACCACCATTTCCAATAGGTATTGTATAATCTTTATAATCACTAATTTTAAAGAAAATACTAATTATAGGCATAACTAAGTCAGAAACTACAGATGATATAACTTTAGAAAAAGTATTTCCTATAATAACACCTAAAGCAAAATCGATTACTTTACCTTTGGTAATAAAATTTCTAAATTCTACTAAAAATTCACTCATGATAATCCTCCGTATTAAAGTTATATAAATTTAATATGAGTAAATAATATACATTCTATTCTTATTTAAAATAATAAGATGAGTATAAAAATATATGTAAAATTAAGAAGTTAATAACTAGTATAATTGTCTAAGCTATATTATAATTGAACAATCGAACCTATTAACTATGAGGAGACTTTTATGAGAAATGACAAAAATATAAAAGATGTTATATTAA
Organism: Desulfovibrio sp. Marseille-P6017; assembly: GCA_900604495.1. Next base: position 185,527 of record UWOR01000002.1, read on the forward strand.
TGATAATTGCTGGAATTATACTAATTTCAATAATTTATGGATTTATATTTTTTTTCGGAGGATCTATTTTATTATTATTTGGACTAAAATACGATAGTTTTTGGTCTTTGGCGAAGTTTTTTGGAGTATTATTGATTTTAAGTATACCAATAGATTTTATAGTGGTATGCTTTTTAAAGGTATTAAAAGAGATAAAAGGATTAACAGATATTCAACATAATATATTATATTTTATATTAGATATACCATTAACTATGATTATAATTGAATGTCAGAATACCTTATTAAAGGTGTTTCTTGTTCAATGTTAACTGCATTTATATTTTCTATAATAACTTATTTATTTAATTTATTTTTTAGATAAAAAGATAAGTGAAGAATAGCTATTATAATAAGAACTCTAATATGATAATTATATTGGAGTTCTTATTATAATTTATTTAGATTATATTAATTTGCAATATCTAATATCATATCTTCTTTTTTTGATTTTCTTGATAAAAATACAAAGAAAGATACACATAATATAATTTGAATTAAAGTAGATATTGGTGTTGCAAGACCTACTTTAAATAAAGATACAGGTTCTAGCTTACTCATTAAATATGATACAGGTATTCTAACGCAAAAAGCACCGACTATACCTTGAATCATAACAAATGTTGTTTTGCCACATCCATTGAAATATCCAACCATACTAAACATGATAGCAGTAAATAAACAGTCAACTCCATAAGCTTTCATATAATCCCAAGAAGCTAAAATAACAGCATCATCTTTAGAGAATATTCCTGAAAGTAAATTTCCATGTAAGAATGTAATATAAAACATTAAAACTCCACAGCATAAAGATGATAATACAGCATAGAATAAAACTTTTTTAGCTCTATCATACTTCATAGCACCATAGTTTTGTGCCACAAATGCAGATACTGATTGAGAGAATGATAATGGTATTAACATTATAAATCCAACCAACTTTTCAGCAACACCTATACCTGCTGATGCAATTACTCCCATTGAGTTACCTATCATCATAATTACTAAAAATGATAAGTTTACAAGGACATCTTGTAGAGCTATTGGAGCACCATATTTAATTATTTGTGAAGTTAAATTCTTATGGAACTTTATACTTTTTTTAGAAAACTCAAAAGGAAGTCCGCGTTTTTTTATTAATATTAAAGATAAAATTACACTAGTTGATTGAGCCAAAACAGTAGCACAAGCTGCACCTGTTGCTGCCATTTTAAATACACCAACGAATATTAAATCACCTATAATATTTGTTATACAAGCTATACCAACTGTTATAAATGGTGTTTTTGAATCTCCAAGACCCCTAAATACTCCTCCAATAACATTATAAGAAATTACGAAAACTGCACCCATAGCACAAATTCTTATATATGAAGTTGTATTATTAAAAGCTTCTGCTGGAGCATGCATTAAAGTTGCAATAGAAGGTGCAAAGCTAACAACAGTAATAGTTATAATTATAGCTAGAACAGCAAATATTGAAATACCACTTCCTACAACATTTCCTGCTTCTTCTCTTTTTCCTTCGCCAAGTTTTTGTCCTATTAATATAGTAACTCCCATAGTAAGTCCAGTAATCATTGATGTTATAGCAAGCATTACCTGACTTCCAGTTGAAACAGCAGATACATCAGCAGCATTACCAAACTGCCCAACTATAAGTAAATCTACAGCTCCATACATAGTCTGTAAAAACAGAGCCATTAGTATTGGTATTGTAAATTTTAATAAAGGTGAAAATATTTTACCTTCTGTAAAATTAGATACTTTTGTCATATATCAATCTCCTTACTTAAATTAAGTTTTGCACAAAACAATATTTATATAATATCTTATAGTCTAGAGATTAAAAATTATTCTAGACTATTTCTCATTTTATTAAGAACTTTATAAAACACTTTTATTTCTTCTTGTGTTAAATCATTAGATAATTTATTTTCAATTGAATCAATTGCATTAGAAATTTTCTCGTTAAGTTCTATAGATTTTTCTGTTAAAACTATTTTCTTTAAACGAGCATCTTTAGCAACAGGTATTCTTTGAATTAAATCACTTTTCTCCATATTATTTAGCATAAGACTAATAGATGAACGTTTTAAGTCGAATTGTTTTTCTAAGTCTTTTTGAAATATATCTTTACTTTTTTCTATATTAGAAATAAAATCTATTACATAAGCTTGAGATACAGTTAAATTATCATCTATTGCGTTAATTACAGCAGCATCCATCTTTCTTGAAATTATGTGGTTTATTTTACTAATATCAAGTCCTAGCTTTAATTTATCTTTATTTATCATAATATCACCTTTTTTAAATATGTTTTGTACTAAACTATAATACATAGTATATATATTTGTGTCAATAGTAATTATTAATTATATTATTAAATTAATGTAATTATATACAAAAATAAAATTCGAATTGGAGTATTTGGAGAATGAATGAGGTTACTAAGCAAAAAAACAAAAGATTACTTATAATGATAATAGGCAATATAATTTTAGGAATAGGAATAACATTATTTAGAAATTTAGGATTTGGGGTAGATCCATTTATGTCTATGACTATTGGAATAAGTAATAAGTTTTCTATTCAATTGGGGATTTTTCAAATGTGTCTTAATATAGGTTTGTTTGTAATACTTTTTTCACTTATAAAAAAATTAATGGGACTTGGAACAATTGTAAATATGTTATTTTTAGGCTATATGGTTCAATACTTTAGTTTTTTATATGGTGAATTTTTAGCTGCACCAAGTACTATACTAGGAAAGTTAATATTATTATTAGTTGCTTTATTAGTACAAGTAATAGGTATGTCGCTTTATATTACAGCGGATCTAGGAATTGCACCTTATGATTGTTTACCAATTATACTGTCAGAAAAAACTAGATTTGAATTTGGAATATGGAGAGTATTTTGTGATACTATTTGTGTTATACTTGCAATAGTATTTGGTGGAAGTATAGGTATAAGTACACTTATAATTGCATTTGGAACTGGACCATTAGTACAGTTCTTCAATAAATATTTTGAAAAAAAGATATTAAAAAAGAATATAGATATAAATTATATGATGAATGATGTATAAAAAGGTGCTAGGTTTATAGCGCTTTTTTTTTAAATTTTTATTTATTATAAATATATAAAAGATAATAGAGTATGAAATGTAAAATATATTTTCAAAAATTGTAATTAAATGAATAAAATGATAAGATTATAATATGAAAATTCTTATTTAGTATTATATTGTGAGGGGAATATTAATTAAATATGAAATCAGTATTTAACAAATTTGACAGTTATGTGTTAGTAATAAATTATAACGGGATATAGTTTTTGCAAATGATAAATTATTAAAAAGGTTAAAATATAAAGATGATTTATACAAGCTTAAACTAAAAGATATTTTATTAAATAAAGATGATTTTGATATAAATATGTTAGAAACATCAAAAGATATAAAAATTGATTTAAATTTTTACTCTAAAGATAAGGAAATAATAAAACTATATAGTAATATAAGTATAGATTACTTTGAAAAAAATGAATGTATATTTATAATATCTAAAGATATAAAATATAAATATTATACAATTGAAGACTTAGAAAACTTATTAGATAAATGTGAAGTTAAGGCATATATAAAAGATAAAAACTCAAGATATTTATATGTAAATAAAGCATTTGCAGGTATATTTCTAAAAAATAAAGACGATATAATAGGTTTATCTATGAGAGATTATGCAAATGAATGCTTAGTTAATGAATATGAATCTAGTGATAGAGAAATTATAAATTCAAGAGAAGATAGATCGTGTAATCAAAGAGGAAGATTAGGTAATGGTGAAGAGGTCTGGTATAATGCATATAAATCTCCAGTATATGATGAAGATGGAGAGTTTAAGTATATGGCATGTACACTAAGGGATATAACCTTAGAAAAAGTAGTAAAAGATGGGCTCTATAAAAACTATAATCAAATAACAAATTTAACAAATTTAGATACAGCTACATCAAATTTCATAGATATGAGCAATTTATTAAAAAGAATAGGTGAAAAAATTGTAGATCGAATAGGTGCAGATGGTCTTTCTATATTATTATATGATAAAGAAAAAAATGGTCTTATTCCATATACTGTCCTTAATGATGCGAAGAAAGCTTTTAAAAATATAGATTTTATACCAATAAAAAGTGAACAAGGATATGAAAGTATGGTAAATGGTAAATTTGAAGGGTTAACTAAAGTAGAGGATTCTTTAATAAAGTATGATGAAAATCCACAATATTTGCCAAATCTTACATATGTAGGTTCATATAGAATTAGACTTTATAATGAATTTATAGGTATCTTAAATATCTCATATAAATGCAAATGTACTCCAGTTTATAATCAAGAAGAGTTTATGAAATCTATATGTAATAGTATAGCTATGATAATTAAGAATAGTAGACTTTTACAAGAAGTAATATTAGAAAATGAAAAAAGAGAATCAACAGAGCAAGAATTAGAACTTTATTTAAGTACAGCAGTAGATTTAGTTTCTATTTTTGATGAAAATGGTAACTTTTTAAAAATAAATTCAAATTGGACCAAGTTATTAGGGTGGAGTGAAGATGAATTAATTAATCATTCATATAGAGAGTTTATGCATCCAGAGGATATAAAAGATAATATATATAGAATTGATATGTTAGGCACACCATATATGCACACTAATAGATATTTACACAAAAATGGTGAATATATATGGTTAGACTGGAGACTTAAATATGATGATGAAAAAAAGATAATTGTGGGAACGGCAAAGGATATAACCGAGAAGATGAATATAGAAAAACAAAAGAAAAAGTTAGAAGAGAAAGTTCATTTGGAAAGTATTAAAAATGAATTCTTTGCCAATATATCACATGAATTTAAAACTCCTATAAATATAATTTTAGGGACAATGCAACTAACGAAGAAAAACATAGAAAATAATAAATTAAATTCAGAAAGCTTATTTAAATATATAGATACAATAAGACAAAATTCATATAGACTTTTAAGATTGGTAAATAATCTTATAGATATAAGTAAAGTAGATATAGGATATTATAATTTAAATCCTTCAAATAATAATATAGTAAGTATCATAGAAGATATAACTCTTTCTGTAGTAGATTATGTGGAAGATAAAAATATAGAGCTTATATTTGATACAGATATAGAAGAAGTTATAACTGCTTGTGATCCGGATAAAATAGAAAGGGTAATACTTAATCTTTTATCTAATGCTATTAAGTACACTCCTAATAATGGAATTATCAATGTTAATATAACTTCAGATTTAGAAAATGTAATTGTATCAATTAAGGATAGTGGAGTTGGTATTCCATCAGATAAGTTAGATGTAATATTTGATAGATTTAGACAAGCAAATAACCTTTTAACTAGAAGATGTGAAGGTAGCGGTATAGGTTTATCTTTAGTAAAGGCAATAGTTGAAATGCATGGTGGAAATATACAAGTGTATAGCAATGTTAATAAAGGAACTGAATTTGTATTTAATATACCTATTAGATTATTAGATAAAGAAGATGAGCATGTACATAATTATGATAGTAAAGATTTTCATGTGGAAAAGTGTCATATAGAATTTTCTGATATATATAGTTTATAATAATTAAATTTATAGTGAAATGAATAAAAGTAGGATATCTCAAAATGATTTTTCAATCGTTAAAGGAGATATCCTTTTTTTATGTAATATGATAAATTAAAATTTGATGATAAATAATAAAAATTTATTGTTTATCGATAAGAAATTATTGTATTTATATAAAAAATATATTAATATATTTATATAAATTAAAAAAGGAGAGTGTAAAATGAAAAATAATTATTCTAAAATTTTAAATATTATAGTTTTAGTAGGTATATTATTAACTATAATGTTGTTAGCAGGTATTCCTTTTATATTAGGGGCACTTAGTAAAAGCGCAGATATAGGTATTGAATCAAAATTTATAGTAACGATAACTGGAGGGGTTTATATTTGTGCACTTCCTTATGTAGTTGCATTATTTAATTTAAGAAGATTATGTAAATATATTACAAGTAAAGATGCTTTTTCAAGAAGTATACCAAAGTATATAAATAATATTGCTTATTGTGCTTTTAGCGAAGTTATTATTTTTAACTTAATGAATATAATATTTTACTTTGCATTTGATATATATCTTTATGCAATTACTATTTTTAGTTGTGTTATAGTTTCATTCTTATCACTGGCAATAGGCGTGTTTGCACTTATTTCATCTAAATTGTTTGAAAGAGTCATAGAGATTAAAGATGAAAATGATAAAACTATTTAAGGAGGATATTATATGGCTATAATCGTGAATTTAGATGTGATGATGGCAAAAAGAAAAATGAGTGCAACAGAGCTTTCTAATAAATTAGGAATTACTATGGCTAATTTGTCTATATTGAAAAATAATAAAGCTAAAGCTGTGAGATTTACTACCTTAAATGAAATATGCAAGGTTTTAGATTGCCAGCCAGGAGATATTCTTGAGTATGTGAAAGATGATGAATAAGTTATTGATACATATTTTTAGTGGTAAAAAGGGATGAACTCTATGTGAGTTTATCCCTTTATTTTTATTTTATCAACTTAAGAAAACTTAAGAATTACTTATAAATTACTTAAGGTTTGTAAAATAGAATAAACTCATAAACAAATAAGTTAGTTAAATAAAAAGGAGAATATAAAAATGAAAAATGTATTAATAATATTTGGCGGAAAATCAAATGAATATGGGGTATCTTTAAAATCTGCTTCTGCTGTTATAGATAATATAGATAAAGAAAAATACAATCTTATGATGATAGGAATAACTCAAGAAGGAAAATGGTTAAGATTTAACGGAACAACAGATGAGATAAGAAATAATACATGGTTTAATAACAAAGACTGTAAAGAAGCATTTATATCACCATGTAGAAGTCATAAAGGATTTATAGAAATAGATAATTTTGAAACAAAAATAATAAAAGTAGATGTAGTATTTCCTATACTACATGGTAAGTTTGGAGAAGATGGAACACTACAAGGATTATTAGAATTATCAGGAATACCATTTGTAGGATGTAAGACTTTATCATCAGCAATCTGTATGGACAAGGCAATTGCTCATAACATAGTAAGCGAAGCTGGAATAAATGTAGCTAAATCAGTAACAATCTTTGAAGAATATGAAAATGTAGTTAATATAATAAAAGAAAAAAATATGAAAACTCCGCTATATATAAAACCTGCAAAATCAGGGTCTTCAATAGGTATAACAAGAGTATCAAATTTATCTGACTTATATGAAGCTATAGAAAAAGCATTTATTCATGATAATAAGATAGTAATAGAAGAAGCAATAGATGGATTTGAAGTTGGATGTGCAGTTTTAGGAAAGAGTGACCTTATAGTTGGTGGAGTTGATGAAATTGAATTATCAAGAGGATTCTTTGATTTTAATGAAAAGTACACTTTAGAAACATCCAAAATTCATGCACCAGCTAGAATTAGTGATACTAAGCTTGAGGAAGTAAAGAAAACTGCTATTAAAATATATAAATTACTTTCTTGTGAAGGAATGGCAAGAGTGGATATGTTTATTGATAAAAACGGAGATATATTCTTTAATGAAGTAAATACAATACCAGGATTTAGTGGAAGTAGTAGATACCCTAAAATGATGGACTTAATAGGGCTTAGTTACATTAAATTAATAGATAAATTAATTGAAGTTACATTAGTAAATGAACTAGTTGAAACTTTAAGTGTATAGGAAGTTTTATTATGAATGTATTAATAGATAAATATAAAAAAGATTCTTATTTACAAAATGAAGAATATGAAACTATAAAACTTACAAAGGAAGATTTATATTTAGGGAACTTAATATTAGTCAATCAAGGTAATGAATTTAAACAAAAGGGAGTAAAGCTACTCCCTATAGATAACTTATATTTTGAAATTTATTGTGATAAGCCAATATATGTTAGTCAAGAAATAATTAAACCACTGTTAAATTTAATTGATAGTATAAATGCAAGAAAGAAGCTTATAGCAGTTAGTGGATATAGAAGTGAAGAAGAACAAGAAGAAATATATAATAATTCAATATTAGAAAATGGAATAGAGTATACAAAAAAATATGTAGCAAGACCAAAAGAAAGTGAGCATCAAACTGGATTAGCAATTGACCTTGGAGAGATAGTAGAAAATGTAGATTTTATATGTCCATCTTTTCCTGACTATGGAATATGCAAAGATTTCAAAGATTTAGCTAAAGAATATGGATTTATAATGAGATATAAAAAAGATAAAGAAAACATAACAAATATATCAGAGGAAAAATGGCATTTTAGGTATGTAGGAACACCTCATGCAAAGTTGATTAATAAATATAATTATTGCTTAGAAGAGTATATAGACTTTTTAAAACAATTTAAATATAACACTAATCATTTAAAAATAGAAGAAAATAACTCAAAAATAGAGATATTCTATATTGAAATGAAAGGTAATGCAGTAGAAATAAATCTAGATAAACATAAAAAGTATAATATATCAGGAAATAATGTTGATGGTTTTATAATTACTTCATTTGAACATATGGAGACTAATTATGAACTATGAAAAAGTAAATGATAAAATAAGATTTGGTAATATAGACTTATTTAAGTTTATTGCATCAATACTTGTAATTACAATTCATACAGATCCATTAATTACTTATAGTGACTCTGCAAACTTTATATTAACTAGAATAATTTCAAGATTAGCAGTACCATTCTTTTTTATATCATCTGATATTTGTTTTCAATAAAATTAAGTGATGATAAATGTAACAATAATAAATCTTTATTTAAATATATAAATAAAGTATTTAAATTATATTTATTTTCAATAATTATTTATATTCCTATTAATTTATATAATGGTTACTTTAAGGAAAATAACAGTATATTAAGTATCTTAAAGGACTTAATATTTAATGGAACTATGTATCATCTTTGGTACCTTCCTGCATTAATATTAGGTATGATTATAGTTTATTTACTAATAAGTAGATTTGAACTAAAAAACACATTAATTATATCAATACTTTTATATATTGTAGGTTTATTTGGAGATAGTTATTATGGAATATCTAACAATATAAGTTTATTAAAACATACATATGATATTTTATTTTTAATATTTAAATATACTAGAAATGGTTTATTCTTTGCGCCTATATATATTACTTTAGGTTATAAATTATCATGTATGTATGATAAAACAAAGTAGATAAATTATTAAAAAAAGTTATTATTATTTATAATTTTCTTTTATTATTTTTGTAGAATCTACAATATTAAAAATATATAACATACCAAAACATGATAGTATGACAGTAATTTTTAGTAGCAGCTGTATATTTCTTATTTAAGATATGCTTACAATTTAAAAATATACAAATGAAAAACTTAAGACAACTAAGCTTATATATTTATATATTACATCCTATGATTATAGTTCTATCTAGAGTAATAGGAAAAATAACAAAACTTAGTTATTTTATTATAGATAATAGTTTAATTAATTATATTGTAGTAATTATACTGTCAATTTTAATATCAATAATATTAATAAATATAAAAGAAAATAAATTTTAATAGATAATAAGCAGAAAAAGAAGAAGAAAAGGGGCAAATGATGGATCAATATATTTGGACGGGTATTTGGATATTAACATCTAATATAGTAATAGCTCTTAAGATGTACTTAGTATTTTTAAGTATATTATGGATAACAAAAAAAAGAAAAATATTTAAATTAATGCAATCTATATTTGAAGTTATGTTACTTACATATACAATAACTCTATTGAAAATAACAGGGATAATAGGAATGAAGTTTTATTTTTCATATGTAATGAATGGCATGTATAACATGAATCTGATACCTTTTAAAGATGTATCTATAATGATGTTATTTCTAAACTTTTTATTATTTTTACCATATGGATTTTTATTACCATGTGTATTTAAAAAACTAAGAGTTAATGGAAAGAAAATTTTAATTATAGGATTTACTACTAGTTTTAGTATAGAATTATTACAATTATTTGGTGGAAGATTTGCAGAGATTGATGATATTTTAATTAACTCACTTGGAGCTTATACTGGTTTTATAATTTTTTCTTATATAAGCAAAATTATTAGTTATCGCAAAGATGGTGAACATATCCTAATAGAAAAGTCATAAATATTAATAAACAAGGAGATTGAAATGAGTAATATAGAAAATACAAATAAAGAAGGCCTAAGAGCATATAGAGAAATCAATCTTTCAAATTTAAAACACAACTTACTTCAAATAAAGTCATTAATAGATGATAACTGTAAAGTAATGGCCGTAGTAAAAGCTGATGCTTATGGACATGGTGCAGTAGAAATATCAATATATTTACAAAGATTAGGTATAAAACATTTTGCAGTAGCATGTATAGATGAAGCTATTGAACTTAGAAAAGCAGGTATAAAAGGTGAAATTTTAGTACTTGGTTATACTCCTATTTATAGTAAAAATGACTTAATAAGTTATAATATTTCTCAAACTATAGTTGATATAAATTATGCAAAAGAATTATGTAAATTAGAAGGTATCTTAGATGTTCATATTAAATTAGATACAGGGATGAATAGATTAGGTACAAAATTTGAAGAATTAGAAGAACTTATTAATATATATAAAAGTGAAAAATTCAATGTAAAAGGAACATTTAGCCACTTATCTAGAGCGGACAGTGTATTAGAAGATGATGTAAACTTTACAAATAATCAAATTAATAAGTTTTATGAGATAATAGATAAATTAAAAGAATGTAATATAGATGTAGGTAAAATACATCTTCAAAGTAGTTATGGTATTACAAATTATAAAAACTTAAAATGTGATTTAGTTAGACCAGGAATAATATTATATGGCGTTTCAAGTATGCCTAATGATAAAAAACTTAAAAAGTTAGGACTTAAACCAGTACTTTCACTAAAAACAAAGATTGCATCTGTAAAAGATGTTTATAAATCTGAAACTGTAGGGTATGGAAATAATTTTACAGTAACTAAAGATATGAAGATTGCTATAGCTACTATTGGTTATGCTGATGGATATCCAAGGGGGCTATCAAAATGTGATTTTGAAGTATTAATTAATGGACAAGTTGCTAAAATTATAGGTAATATATGTATGGACCAAATGATATTAGATGTTAGTGATATAGATAATATAAAGGATGGAGATACAGTTACCTTAATAGGTGAAGATAAGAAGTTATATATTTCAATAGATAAAATTAGTGAAGTAACTAATACTATTAACAATGAAACTTTAACAGCTATAGGAGATAGAGTTACGAAGATATACATTTAGCAAAAAATAATGTATAATTATGCATGTTATAAGGTGTATACTTAGAAAATTCTAAGTATACACCTTTCTTGATATTATAATATTTAAAAAGTAAACAATATAAGTTAGTAAGGAGCGAAATAAATTGAAAAATACAATACTTGTAGTAGATGATGAAGCAGAAATAAGAGATTTACTAGAGATATATTTATCCAATGAAGGTTATGATGTAATAAAAGCTAGTAATGGAGAGGAAGCTATTGAAATAGTTAATAATAATGATATAAAACTAATTGTATTAGACGTAATGATGCCTAAGATGGATGGTATAGAAGCTTGCAAGAGAATAAGAGAAAAAATGAATATACCAATATTAATGCTTAGTGCAAAGTCAGAAGATATGGATAAAATACAAGGAATTATGACTGGAGCTGATGATTATATAACAAAGCCATTTAATCCATTAGAGCTTACGGTTAGGGTAAAAGCACTTTTAAGACGAGCATATTATTTTAATAATAGAGAAGAAAATACAAGAGATAATATTATAACAATAGAATCATTAAAAATAGATAAAAGTAAACACATAGTAACTGTTGATGATATAGAAATACCATTAACATCAAGAGAATTTGATATTTTATATTTATTAGCTAGTAATAGAGGAAAAGTATTTAGTACAGAAGAAATATTCTCAAAGGTATGGAAAGAAAAATACTATCAATCTAATAATACTGTAATGGTTCATATGAGTAGAATAAGAGATAAAATAGAAAAACATATGAAAGGAAGTAAAGTTATTCATACAGTATGGGGGGTAGGATATAAAATTGAAAAATAAAGACAGAAATAATTATGTAATCAAAGTATATAAATATATTTTTGGTCAAGTAATATACTTAGCAGTAAGTGCTGCTATTGCTATTTTTACATTATTTATCTTACGTACCACTATAAGTGACTTTCAACATTTACCTATAATTAGACAACTGGTACATTTATTTTTATATATGAAAAATAATTATATTGGTGATTTTATTACATATTCAACTATAGTATTCATTTTAACTTCATGTATATATCTTATACTCACTCATAATAAAGTGAAAAATATAGCTCTATTAATGGAAAGTGTAGAGATAATGGCAAGTGGTGATTTAGATAAAAGAATAGATGTTAATTCAGATGATGATATAGGAGAATTATCAAGAAATATAAATCATATAATTGAGCAATTAGAAAATAAGACAGTAGAAGAAAGAAAAGCTCAACAAACAAAAACTGATTTAATAACTAATGTATCCCACGATTTAAGAACACCATTAACATCTATAATAGGATATCTTAACCTTATAGAAGAAGATAGATACAAAGATGAAGTTCAGCTTAGGTATTATACAAATATAGCTTATGAAAAGTCAAAGGATTTAAATATACTTATAAATGACTTATTTGAACTAACAAAATTACAAAATAATACATTACCTCTTAATAAGATTGACATTAACTTAGTAGAATTGGTATCTCAGGTAATATCATATTTGGGCTATCAACTAAGTGAAGTAAATATGGAAATAAGGCCTCAATTTTCTAATGATAAATTAATAGTAAATGCAGACCCTGATAAGCTTGTAAGGGTACTAGAAAACTTAATAAATAATGCAATTAAATATGGAAGTGATGGAAAATATATTGATATCATTACTAAAAAAGAAAGTAATAAAGCAGTGGTAGAGATAATTAACTACGGAGAACCAATACCACAATCAGATATACCATTTATATTTGATAGATTTTATAGAGTTGAAAAATCAAGAAATAGAAATGATGGAGGTTCTGGTTTAGGACTTGCTATTAGTAAAAATCTAATAGAAGCTCATAATGGAAATATTTTAGTTGAAAGTAATAGTAGTAAAACTTCATTTAAAATTATTTTACCAATAGAGTAAAAAATGAAAAAGACTGTAGATAGGTTTGTTTAAAGCAAATCTATTTACAGTGTTTATTTAATTCAAAGTTTATATAGTTACCAGTAAATACTTGGTCTAAATATTCAATTATTATAGGGTTTATAACTGTATATAGCTTAGATGAAAATTTATCTAAATAAATACCAGTTATTGGAGCTAACTTTATATGGAATCCATTGTCAACTAAGCTCATATTTATTTTAGTTAAATTATCTATTGCAGATTTTATTTGTGATTTTACATCTGTAAATTCTATTGAAGAATTATTTAGTATTGTATATAGTTCCTTTAAATCTATTTCTATATTTGAATCTTCATTATTTGTTATATTGTTTTCAAATGCTTTATGTATTACATAATAGAGTATTAGCTTTTCAAGTGTAGGTAGTTTAGTAGGTGATGAGTATATTATCTTAGGTAAATAAATTTGCATTAATATTCTCCTTAAAAGTATTTATAGTATGTAATGTAAGATATATTTTACTTACTTTAAATTAAGTAGTCAAGGTTATGAAAAAAGGGAAGAGTGTATATAGAAATCTGAAGATTAATTAAAGAATATAAAAATAGCTAGATTTTCAATAAATCTAGCTATTTTTATATTCTTAGTTTTCGTATTTAAAAGATGGGTCATCATTATAAGGATATACTTTTAATTCGCTACTTGATAAATCTTCTTTGTTCATATCAATTACATTTAGTTGACTATTTTTATAAGTTCTATAATAATAAATTCCTTTTTCTTGGCACATACAAGATGTATATTGAGTAATTTCATTTCTACCTTGTGGGTCAATTACTGTACCGCTTATCATAGCTACGTTACTTAATATATTAAAGAATTCAATTACACCAGCATTTTCATAATCACCTATAGTTACATGACTTTTTAAAAATGAAGTTTTTACAAATCTAGATTGGGAAGAAGAATCTCCAGGAAGTCCAAAAGCACCACTACCATTTCCTAAAGTAACTAACTCTAAATCACTCCATTTACGAGTATCTGGTCTACTTGTAGTTAATCCTGTATATTGAGTTAAATTTAATAAGTGCCAATCAAATGATGGTGCATTAGTTAATACTCCTACAGGATTGTCAAATACTTTAAGACCATCTTCAGTTTTTTCTATAACTAATGATTTTCCTGATTTATCAGTTACAATCCAGTGAAGAGTTGGAAGTGGAGTTTTTTCATCATATGCTTTACCAACGATATTTAAATTATCTAAATGAGGTCTTAACTCATCTAGAGTTTCAAAGTTTGATGTTATCCAAAGTATTAAATCATATGGCGGTATATTTTCCTTACCTTCTACCACATCCTTTGACCAATATGCAGCTGGAAAGTTAAGTCCTGCACATGCTAATCCCTTTTCATTTAGTGCTTCTGCAAATAATGGATGTTTTCCATTTAAACTTGCCATACCTATTACTGCATATTTAGTGTTTTTAATTTGCTCACTAATTTTATCCTCATATTTAAAGTTTCTTGGAACTAAAACAACAGATTGTCCAAATGTATATTCTAAGTCCATATTTCTACCAAATAGATGGTATCCATCATTAGTTTTTAATGTTAGAGACGTACACATAATTAAAACCCTCCAAATTATATATTTTATTTAGTATTAACAAATTTAGTATTACCAAAATAAAATCATTATATTTAAAATTGAATTTTTTAGATTTATGATATAAATGGAAGGTATTTTTACAAATTTTAAATACTATAGTTTGAAATTTATATTAGAATATAATGGTAATTTTGTGTAAAATATAATGTTAAAGTTAGATAAAAATGGTATTATATATATTAACAAAATACATAATCATAGGGGGACTTCAAAATGAGTAACAATTGTTTTTATTGTCAAAAAAATGAAGCATTAGATGAATTAATGATAGAAATATGCGAATTAGAAGCATCTACATTATATTTATTTAAGGAGCAAACATATAGGGGAAGATGCTTAGTAGCTTTTAATGGTCATAAAAATGAATTATTTGATTTAACTGATGAAGAAAGAGATTTATTTATTAAGGATGTAACTAGAGCTGCTAAAGCAATGAAGTTAGCATTTGATGTAAACAAAGTAAATTATGGAGCATATTCAGATAAAATGCCTCACTTACATTTCCACTTAGTACCTAAGTACGAAGATGGACCAGGATGGGGAGGCACTTTTGAGATGATGCCATCACCAAAGGTTCTTTTAAGTGAAGAAGAGTATACTCAATTAATAGATAAAGTAAGAGAAAACTTATAGTATATAATAAAGAAGCTAATTAAAGTAAAAGAAATATTTCTTTTATATAAATTAGCTTTTTTTATTTTTATAAAAAAATAATTTAAAAATTATATTATAAGTGAGTAATATAAATATAAATAGGGTAAAGATATATGTATAAATCATATATAATACTATGAAAGCAGAGGGATGATGACGTGGAAAATTTATTAAAAAATCAAAAAAGTTTAATGATAAGTTCATTAGGAAAAGATAACAATCCAGAAATAAGTTATGCACCATTTGTAATGATAGATAATAAAATTTATTTATATTTAAGTAAAGCTGCAAATCACTATTATAACTTAAGAGATAATCATAAGTGTAGTGTAATGATTATAGAAGATGAAAGTACATGTAAGACAATATTTGCAAGAACTAGAGTATCATTTGCTTGTGAAGCAAATATGATGGAGTCTGTTAGTGATGAGATATTTGCTAAATTTGATGAAGTTCATGATGCTAAAATGATGTCAATGTTTAAGAATATGGACTTTGATATGTTTGAACTTAATATAAAGTCTGGAAGACTTGTAAAAGGATTTGGACAAGCTTATGAAATTAAGTTTGTTGATGGAAAAGCAGAGTATACTCAAGTTACTGGAAATGGAAATCAAATGGGACATGGTATGTCTAGTGATAAGATGAAAGAAATGATAGGTCGTAAGTAAGAAAATATATTAAAATAACCACATCTTAGTATTTTAAATGTTATTGATTCTAAGGTGTGGTTATTTAATATGTCATAAACTTTATAAATATCTACACAATTCTTCTATTATAAGATATTGATACATTATTACTCGTTAATAGCTTCAATTCCTTGTTCTTTAAGCTTACGCAAATTATCCTTCATATTTTTAAGCATTTCTGGTGAATGTCCTTGCCAATCACTTATTTCCCCAACAACTTTCAATGGATAGGTAGTTCGATAAGAACGAGTTGGATTGCCAGGAAATTTTTTATCAGTTAAATTAGGGTCATCTTCAAATTCACCAGTAGGTTCAACAATATATATTTTTTCAGTATTATCACCAAGTGCTAGTTCTGCTCCCCAGATTGCTGCATCTAAGGTTGCTGTCATATAAACAAAATTAGCTTTTTTACGTTTACCGTAATTAGATTTAAATCCTGTTTTAATTAAGTCCCCTATTTTAAGATTAGCCTTAGTTCCGTGGTAAAAAGGACCTTCATCTAAAATTAAATCTGATTTATTTTGAATATGTGTTTTATTTTTAATACTCATAAAATATCTCCTTATATTTTTAATATAGTCATATTATCTTAGTTTATATTTCATAAAAATTGTAGACTTAAGTTTTCATTTTATATCTGATATAATTAAAGTAGAAGGAGAACTTTACTAAATAGTAGTGAATTTCTTTTTTTATTTATATCAATTTTAACTAGAAATAATTTTATTTATAAATTCATTTTATGTAGCTATAGAAAAATATTCATAAGATGTGTTATAGTGGATGTATCTGATAAATATAGATAAAAATAGAAAGTTTATTAATGATATATCAATATAGAGTTAAATTGAAAGGGATATTTAATATGCAAAATCTTACAATAAATCAAGCCATGCTAAAAGTAGCAGAATTGGAAAGAAATTATAGATACAAATTACCTAATCTTTTAAACAAAAAGAAGGCTAGCATAACTTATATACTAGAATCTAATGGAAGTAGATTTGATTGTGATGAAAAAATTGATTTTAAAGCAGAGTTAGATGAATTAATGCTTTTATCTAAAGAAATAGAAACACTAAAAACAGCAATAGCTTACGCAAATAATACTACTGAAATAGAAGTATTAGAAAGTAAAATAAGCATTCAAGGAGCCTTAAATAAGGTGAAACTAAAAAGAGAATTAGCTTTTCAACTTGAAAATCTACTTGAGAATGTTAAAGTTAACAAAGAAAGAAAAGTAGATGCTGCTGCAACTTCTGTATATTACAAGATTACTGAGTTGAATTTTGATAGAAAAGAAATGGAGAAATTAGTAAAAGACCTAAATGAAGATGTTTTAGAATTAGAAATTGCTATAAACAAAGCTAATAATGAAACATTTATACAATTTTAGTTGATTATTATAATATGAGGTGAAAACCTCATATTTATAATAAAATATGCTTTGATGGATAAAAGTTATACAATTTTTAGCTTTAATAGCTTTCAAACAGGAAATAAGAATTATATTAAGTACAAATATCAAGGATTTTACAATTTACAAATATCAAGTTATTTAAAATTTAAACTTACAATTAAAATTTAAACTTACAATTAAAACTTAAATATCATAATTTAATTATTAATTATTAATAATTAAATAAATCCATCAAGCATATGAAAGGCTATAAATATTGATTTAAAATCTTTATTTATAGCCTTTTTGTATAGAAATTAATATTTTAATTACATATTAATCTTTATAATAATACAATTACAATTAGATGTATAGGATAAAACCAATAAAACATCCATCTTACAAACTTATTATTAACTCAAAGTTTACCATTATACATAAGTATTGGAACTATTGCAAAACCCATCATCCATTGATAACCTCATAAAGTTATAGCCTTTATAAAATCAGGTACTATAACAACAATTAATTCAAATAAATTCATAAAAATATTATTTAACTAAGGAAATAGAATAATAATTTAGGGAAATATAAAACATATTAATAAAACAAATAAGTGAGGTGTATATCATGGAAAATATACTAAAATACTACTTAATGCCACATCCACCACTAATAATCCCAACAATTGGAAAAGGGCAAGAAAAAACAATTCAAAATACAATAGATGCTTGCAATAAAATAGGAAAAGAAATAGGAAATCTAAAACCAGAAACAGTTGTAATTATAACTCCTCATGGAACTATGTTCTCAGATGCCATTGCAATATCAAATGAAGAATATATAAGAGGGGATTTTGGACAATTTAGAGATTTTGATACTCAAATTGAAGGTACAATAGATAAAGAATTTAATGAAGGATTAATTAACATTTGTGAAAGAGAAAATATATCAGCAGCAGGTGTAGATTCTAATCTTCTTAGAAGATTTAATAGAGATTATGAATTAGATCATGGTGCAATGATTCCTATGTACTTTATAAATAAATATTATAAAGACTATAAAATAGTTCATATTACATATGCAGCTCTTAGCGATATTGAATTATATAAATTTGGAATGGCAATAAAAGAAAGTGCTAAGAACTTAAACAAAAAAATAGTATTTATAGCTAGTGGTGATTTATCTCATAGATTAAGTGAAGAAGGACCATATGAATACTCTCCAGAAGGATCTAAATTTGACAAAGCTTTATTAGAAAATTTACAAAGTGGAAATGTATTAAATGTATTTAATATGGATAAATATGCAGTCCAGTGTGCAGGTGAATGTGGACTTAGATCTGTATTTATTATGCTTGGAGCAATGGATAAAGAAAAAGTAAACGGAGAATTATTATCTTATGAAGGACCCTTTGGTGTTGGATATGGAGTTATGACTTTTAATAATGAGTTAAAAGATGATAGCATTTTAGAATCATTAATAAATATGAAAAGAGAAAAATTAAATAAAAAAATATTAAGCTCTAACCCCTATGTTAAGTTAGCAAGAGAAAGTTTAAATCATTACTATAGTAGTGGAACTCTTATGGCAAAACCATCAAACTTACTAAAAGAATTAAGTGAAGAAAAAGGTGGAGTTTTTGTATCATTAAAAAAATTCAATAACTTAAGAGGATGTATAGGTACTTTTTTACCAACAACAGACTCTATAGCAGAAGAGATTATAACTAATGCGGTACAAGCAGCTACACAGGATCCAAGATTCACAAGGGTAGAAGAAGATGAATTAATAGATATTGATATATCTGTAGATGTATTAGAAAGACCACATAAAACAACAAAAGAAGATTTAGACCCTAAAAAATATGGAATAATAGTTAGTCAAGGATATAAAAGAGGACTATTACTTCCAGATTTAGAGGATGTAGATACAATAGAAGAACAGATTCAAATTGCTTGTGATAAAGCAGGAATAGATTCTAATGGAGATTATGAAATAGAAAGATTTCAAGTTACTAGATATAAAGAAGGTGATTAAATGGATGAAAAACTAAGATTCTATAAATCACAGGAAGGTTATGTAAAATGTGAGCTTTGTCCTCATAATTGCTTATTAAGTGAAAATAAGTTTGGAGTATGTGCTCTTAGAACTGTAAAAAATAATATACCTATTGTTATAAATTATGGAGAAGTAACTTCATTTAATGTAGATCCAATATAGAAAAACCACTTTATCATTTTAAACCAGGAAGTGAGATTTTATCTGTAGGGACTTTTGGTTGTAATATGAAATGTAGCTTTTGTCAAAATTATGAAATATCACAAAATAAGCCACAATCAAAATTTACAGACATAGATGAATTAATAAATTTAATTGTAAATATACCTGATAATGTAGGGATAGCATTTACTTATAATGAACCTTTTATGTGGTATGAATATATATATGATGTGGTTAAGAGAATAAAAGAATATGATAAACATATTAGCGTTGTTTTAGTCACTAACGGATATGTAAATAAAGAACCTTTAGAAAAAATACTTCCATATATAGATGCAATGAATATAGACTTAAAAGGATTTACAGATAGATATTATAATAAAATTTGTAAAGCAGATATACAGCCGGTATTAGAAACTATAAAAATAGCAAGTAAATCAACTCATGTTGAGATAACTACCTTAATGGTAAGTGATGAAAATGATTCAGTAGAAGAAATAGAGTATATTGCAAAATTTATATCGAGTATAGATAAAAATATTCCTCTTCATTTAAGTAGATATTTTCCAAGATATGAAATGAAAAACCCACCAACTATGGTTGAAAATATAATGAAAGCAAAGGAAGTGGCTAAGAATTATTTAAATTATGTTTATGTAGGGAATATTGCAGGTGTAGATAATAATACTTATTGTCCTAATTGTGGATATAATTTAGTTAACAGAGATGTTTACTTGACTCAAGTACATATTCATGGACATAAGTGCCCTAGTTGCAAAGAATATATAAATATAGTATTTTAATGATTTATAATTTTAAATCTATTATATTATGTGGTTGATAAAGTAGGCTAATTGAACTCGTAAAAATTTTAAAATAGAAAAAGTAACAATAAACAGCCTTATTAATATGATAAATATAGTCATTAGAGAATATAGTTCATTTATAACCTCATAATAAAGCTACTATGAAAGGAGTCAATTTAATGAGAAAAATTGTATTAATAAGGCATGGTCAAAGCTTATGGAACTTAGAAAATAAATTTACAGGATGGACTGATGTAGACCTATCAGAAAATGGATTAATAGAAGCTAGAAAGGCTGGAAAAATTCTAAGTGAGTACGGATACGAATTTGATATGGCATACACATCAGTTCTAAAAAGATCTATAAGAACTCTATGGATAATACTTGATGAGATGAATCTTATGTGGATACCAGTCTATAAATCTTGGAAATTAAATGAAAGACATTACGGAGCTTTGCAAGGTTTAAATAAAGATGAAATAGCAAAAAAATATGGAAAAGAGAAAGTTAAGCAATGGAGAAGGTCTGTAAATATTGCACCACCATCATTAACAATAGATGATAATAGATACTCAGGAAATGATACTAAATATAAACATTTGCCAAAAGATAAAATACCATTTACAGAAAGCTTAAAAGATACAGAAAAAAGAGTAATAGAAGAGTGGTATGATGAAATAGTATCTAGTTTAAAATATAATAAAAAGATTATAATATCTGCGCATGGCAATACTTTAAGAGCTTTAGTAAAATATCTAGATAATATAGAAGATGATGATATTGAGAATATGAATATACCAACAGGAATACCTTTAGTATACGAGTTAGATGATGACTTAAAACCAATAAGACATTATTATTTATCATCAGAAGGGGAAGTTGAAGAAAAAGAAACTGCTAAGTCTATATAATAAAAAAATCCCCTTAAAACTATTTTAGTATTAAGGGGAAATACTTTATTTGATAAGGTGATTAAATAAATAACATAATGTTGATTTAACTGTTCTTGCTAAGTACATTACTTTATATTATTATAAATCTATAACATAAATCATAGGGGGGGATACAGTGAATAAAGAACTTAATAAATCAGTTAAACATTATACTATAGAAGACTTAGAAGAAATACTAGATAAACTACCTTATCAAATATGGTTAAAAGATGAAGATGGAAAGTATGTATACATTAATAAATTAGGAATAGAGAAGGTTGGATTATCTAAAGAAGACATAATAGGCAAGTCTGACTATGATATTAGAGATTATAATATAGCAAAACAGTGTGCTGAAACAGATAGAGTTTTAATAGATAAGAACCATGATATATACAATGAAGAACAGAGCAATATAGATGGACAGGATATATATCATAAAGTACACAAATTTATAGTAAACCAAAATACTACCAAGAAAAATCTTATAGGTGGTATAGCAGAAGAGATAAGTTTAGATAAAAAAATACAATTGGAATTAGAAAGCAACCTTTTAAGTTATTTAGATGAAAGTAAAATTGAAGATGATTCTAAAAATATTTTACATTCTACATTAGTAAGCTTAAAGAAATTTATAAAATGTAAAAATATAGAAATTTTTTTATATGATGAAGATAAAAAAAAATTTCAACTTATATTTAAGTGAAAATAAAGAAGAAAGTAAATTTAAAGAAGGATCACAAATACATATAAATGAAGAAATAGAAAATAAACTATGCTCTAATGAAGTTTATGAAAATAGATACTTTGAAATACATGAAAGTATATCTAAGTTGCAAAAAGATAATATAAAAGATAATTTAAAAATTAAAAGTATGAAATTAGCTAATAAGCTATTTGGACTAGTATGTATATCTTATGAAGAAGAAATATATAATACATGTAAGGATGATTCTTATTTGGAAGAAATTTTAACTAAAATAAGTATTATAATAAAACAAATAGAAAATAAAGATCAAATATCGTGCATAAATCAGAAAAAAGATGAATTAGAGTCTATAATTGAATTAGAATCTATAAAATCAGATTTCTTTGCGAATATTGTATCTCACGAATTTAGAACACCAGTTAATATAATACTTTCTATTGTACAGTTAGTAAATTCATATATTAACAGTACAAATTCTAATATTAGTAAAACAAAAATGACAGAATATTTAAAAATATTAAAGCAAAACGCATATAGATTGTTGAGGTTAGTTAACAATATTGTAGATACAGCAAAGATAAGTAATAACTCATATGATTTAAGATTAGAAAATCACAATATTATTAGCATAGTAGAAAATATAACTATGTCAACTGTAAGATATGCCAATGACAAAAGATTAAATATAGTCTTTGACACAGATAAAGAAGATGTAATATTAGCTTGTGACTCAGATAATATTGAAAGAATAATGTTTAATTTAATATCAAATGCAATCAAATTTTCATATTGCAATACTGATATAGAAATAAAAATAAAGACGGATTTAGACTTAAATAGATTATTTGTATCTGTCAAAAATTATGGTCAAACAATAGACGAATGCGATAGAGAGCGTATATTTGGAAAGTTTACTCAAATAGATGATTTATTTATTAGAAAGAATGAGGGTAGTGGTATAGGATTATTTTTAGTTAAAAAATTTGTGGAAATGCATAGTGGTAAAATATATATAGATAGTATAGAAAATGCTACTCAGATAACATTTTATTTACCTATATATACTATAGATGAAGAATATGTATATAATCAAAAAATAGGTAAAAATGATATTATAGAAAAGTGCGATATTGAACTTTCAGATATATACATATAAAAAGAAAACTACTTTAAGTATTTTGGTGAAATAAAATACAAAAGTAGTTTTCTGAATATTTTTATAACATCTACTTATATATAAATATATGTTATAATTAATCTACTAAATACATACTAAGACTATAATATTATAAGTAAAATAGTCATTATTCGATCTTTAAACTATTATTATTGCATATTCAAAACTTATAGGAATTTTTACCATTTTGGAGGAATTATAGAGATTATTAGAAATATTATTTTATTTATTAAAGAATAATAAATCTACAACTAAAGAGCTTTCTAAACATTTTAATGTATCAATGAAGACCATACAAGAGATATAGATAAATTGACTATTTTAGGTATACCAATAGTTACGTATAGAGGTGGTAATGGTGGTATAGAGTTAGATAAAGATTATACTATACATAAAGGATTTATGACTATAGATGATTATAAATCTTTAATAATGTCATTTATATATCTGAAAAAAATATTAAAATGTAAATACGTCTCTATTATAGAAAAAATGTTAATGATAGATTCTAAAAAAAGTTAAATATAATTTAGACAAATTAAAATCATGTTTTGTGATTGATTTAGAAAACAATGATATAGACATATTTAATGAAGTATGCATTAGAATTAACCAAGCATTAGATGCTGGTAAAGCTATTGAAATAATAGTAGATGAAAAGAAATATGAAACATTACCAATATCATATATTTTAAGAAAAGAAGGAATGTTTTTATATTGCTATAGTGATGATTATATGTTAATTAAGATAAATAAAATATCACAATCTAAAATTATAGATAAAATAATCAATAAAGATTTAATTGAATATATAAATAATAAAAATGATATAAAAATGATTATATGAATTAAAAAGTCTCTATATAGAGACTTTTTTTATTATATTAATATGCATTAATGATTTTACAAAAAAATACAAAATTATCCAAAAAAATACTTTTTTATAATGAATAAGACTCTATATGTCATATTAATTAAATATAATTAAAACCTGTTTGAGTATTGTAAGGGTTTTAAGATGGTTTTTCTATAAAATTATTATATATTTTATAGTTCAGATTAGTTAATTATTTAGTAATTATAGATACAATCACTAGGAATTTATTATGTGAAGGAGGCGATTATTATATTATTTGCAAAAAAAATAAATATTAAATTGATTATCATCGCTAGTATATTTATGATAATATTCATCTTAGCAAATAGCTTCTTCGTAGATTCTATTCTAGATAAAAGTATTGAACTTACTTGTAATGTTTACCATAATCAAATTTCTAGTAGAATAGACGAAGAAATTGACCTCTTAAAAATTAGTACTGAAAAAATAGCTAATGATAATAAAATTATAAATATTTTAGATGAAAACAGGAGCTTCGAAGAATTAAGTAGAGAAGAATCTGAATTGATATTAACTGAAATTAATGCATTTGAAGGAGTTTTAAAGTCATCAAGTTTTGTTAAAACAATTAATATTGCTAGTTTATCAGGAGAGTATTTATTTTCTAATGGTGTAGTATATGAAAATTTTGACTTTACTGAAAGACCGTGGTTTAATAAAGGACTTCTAAATAGTAATAGTAAAACAATTATAACTGATATGCATAAGGATTATAGTACAAATTTAGAAACTATAGCAATTATATCATTCATTTATTCTGATGATAATGAACTTTTAGGGGCAGCCGTTTTGGATATATTTGTAAAAGATTTACTAAAATATTCAAATACATCTTTTTACTCAGGAGACTTAAATACATATATTTTGAAGAATAATGAAATACTTTACTCAGAAGATGGAGAAATAAAAGATAATAAATACATAAATAACCATAATAATTATTATATTAGTAATAATAAAGATTACCTAGGTAATGGAAATTATTTATTATTTTCTTTTAATAAGTTTTCTATTAAAAATAATCCATATATGAAATTGGTTATTGAATCAACAACGATTATTTTATTTGCAATAGGTATATTTATATCAATAGCATTAGTAGTAGCAATACGATTAGCATTTAAGCCTGCATTAAAATCAATTGAAAAGTTAAGATATATATTAAATTATTTAGATGAAGGTAAGATTTCATTTGAAAATAAAGATGAATTTAAGCAATTAGAGATAATTTCAGATTCTTTAGGTAAGAGCTTTGATAAAAAAGTTCAATCTCTTATTTATTATGATGAATTGACTAATTTACCTAATAGAAAACAATTAAAAATAATTTGCAATGAATTAATAGATAGTAAAACTAAGTTTGCATTAGTTTTTATTGATTTAAATAAATTTAAGATAATAAATGATGTGTATGGACATTTAGTTGGAGATCAATTATTAGTTAAGTTTAGTAATATTATGAAGAATGCTTTGAATGATAAAGGCATTATTACTAGATATTCTGGGGATGAATTTGTAATTGTATACAAAGACTTCAAAGATGATTTAGAATTTATGCATTACTATAAAAGTGAGATTTTATCAAAATTTAAAAAGCCTATAGAGATTAATAAAGATGTTAAAACATTTATTGACTTTTCAACAGGTGTAGCAGTTTATCCTAGAGATGGTTTGGATGTTGATGAATTAATTAATAAAAGTGATTTTATGATGTATAAAAATAAAAAAGATAATATTAATCACCAAATATTATTTTTTAATGATGATACTTACATGGATATGCTGTATATTGAAACCATTAAAAATGAATTAACATATGTATGTGAAAGAAATGAACTTATATTAGAGTTTCAACCAATCTATGATGAATATAAAAAAGTAAAAAAGGCTGAGGCTTTATTAAGATGGAACAGTAAAAAACTAGGTTTTATACGACCAGATAAATTTATTAACTATGCAGAAGAGACTAGGGATATCATAAAAATAGGATACTGGGTGATTGAAGAGGTTTGCAGATATATCAAGAATAATAATTGGAATATAGAAATTAGTATCAATGTATCGCCTATTCAATTGATGGAAATTAATTTTGATAAAAATGTAAAGAAAATTATAGAAAAATATAATGTAAGCTATAACAAACTTTGCTTTGAAATTACAGAATCTGTTATATTGGAGAATAATGATACTGTTTTTAAAAATATAGAATCTTTTAGAATGAAGGGGATTAAGATAGCGTTGGATGATTTTGGAACTGGCTATGCATCATTTAATTACTTAACCAAGTATTCATTAGATATTTTAAAGATAGATAAGGTGCTTTTGGATAATGCTTCTCAAAATGATTTTGAGATTATTAATCATATAAAAAAGATCTCAAATATATTAAATATGAAGGTAATTATTGAAGGAGTAGAAACTGAAAGTCAATTTAAAAAACTAAAAGAAATAAAATGTGACTTATTTCAAGGATATTATTTATCAAGACCATTAGGAAATGAAGAGTTTTCTAAACTTTTAGAGAATATAGATTATTAGTATTTAATATGAAAATCCCCCCTATAAAATTAGTTTTTTATAGGGGGATTTTTTAAAGACATAGATACAATAAATAAGGGGAGAAAAGTTAGTCTATACTGTTATTGATACAAATAAGAAGGTAATAGTTTATGATGATTAATATATAATTACATATTAAATGTTATAAATAGTATAACTATTGTTATTATAAAAGGAGAAAAGAACACTATTTTTCCTTTAACACTACCTATATTAACAGTCCAACCTATACCAAATCTTTTCTGAACAAATAAAGATGGATCATTAGGGTTATTATATATACTTCCAAATATCCAATTATCATCATCATCTACAGAATAAACCGCAGTTTTATACTTACTTGGTGATTTATAATACAAGTATGTTTGGTAAATAGAAGATACAACTAATAATATTGTAGTAGTCCACATTATATAAGTATTCACACCACTAGCATTAGCTGTAGCAATTAATATATTAATAAATAAAATCTGACATGATCAGTTTAATATAAAGAAAGTAAAGGCAATTTTACTTAAATAATTTAAATGAGCTTTTTTACTTTCATTAATATTAACATAACTTAACTTAGCTCTACTTTTTAAAGAGTTTACAGAACTAGTATATATTATTATTCCAATTCCTATACTCATAAGCACAATTCCAAATACACTGAAAAATGATTTTTGTGAAAATGCATCTGGCTGACCACTAAATCCCCAGTGAGTAGGTATAATGTCAGGTAGTGAATTATATTGAGTAGATAAATATATTGATACTAGTATATTAACTATAAGTGGAGCTAAAAATAGAATTGAGTATTTTTTTATAATTCTATTTTTTTCATTAATAAAATCTGTATCTAGTATAATTTTAGTTCTTTGTAGCTCTAAATCGTTTATTTCTAACGATAAATCTTTTTTTTTAGTTTTTACTTTATTATGGATATATACAAATATAATAAATTGATATATACAAAATCCTAATATTGGAATAATAGAAGAAGCTAAATAAGCTTTAAATATATAAATACTAATTAATGTAATTATTATAAATGCAATAAATCCTATAGTAAGAAGTAATTTAAATTTTTTATCTAAACTTTTAAATTCTTCTTTTGTAAAATAATCACTATTTAAACTAACACTATAAAACTGTCTTTTTCCACTTAACGCTTGAGTAAAGTACATCATTACATACACAACAATAACATTGGAATATTTATCAAAACTGCTAAAGTACTATTTATAATCTTTCACCCCATAACTATCAAATAATTTATTACAATAGTCTATAAATTCTTCCTTAGACCTACCTAAAAGATAACTCTCGGCAGTTAATAGTTCTAATGTAGATTTGATTTTTTCAACATTGTCATCTTTTTTTCTAAAGGAAGAGTATTTACTATAGCGCCTTTTCTTCTATCGATATTTATATATCCCTCATCTTTAAGCAAGTTATAGGATTTATTTACAGTATGAAGATTAACTCCTATTTCTTCGGCCATATTTCTAACAGACGGTAATGATTCGTTCAGTTTTAAATCACCAGTTGCAATAGATTTTATAATTTGTTCTTTAATTTGTGTATATATAGGAATATCACTGTTAAAATCTAAGTTTAGTATCATTTTATCACCTCTTATATTACATAATATATTTGTTATATATACAATATAACAATATAATGAGGGATTGCAAGTAAATTGATAATTATCATAATAAAATAGATAATATAAAGTATGACATAGAATATCAAAATAAATAGCAAAAATTGTAAAATTGTAGTGAAAATGATAAAATATATAAAATATGAAACTATAGAGAATTAATAGTTTTGGATTTGTAAGGGGGATATTAATTATAGATGAAATCGATATTTAATAAATTTGATAGCTATGTACTAGTAATCAAATATGATGGAAGTATAATTTTTGCAAATGATAAATTATTAAAAAAATTAAAATATGAGGAAGAAGAATTATACAATTTTAATATACAAGATATTTTAGTAACAAAATATAATGAAATAATAAATATATTAGAATACTCAAAGGATACAACTATTGATTTAAGCCTTTATTCAAAGTCTAAAGAAATAATAAAAGTTTATAGTGATATAAGTGTTGATTATTTTAAAAAGAATAAGGAAATTTTTATTATTTCTAAAGATATAAGACATAAATATTATACAATTGAAGATTTAGAAAATTTACTTGATAATTCAGGAATGATGATCTATATAAAGGATAAAGATTCAAGGTATTTATATGTAAATAAATCACTTTCAAAAATCTCACTAGTAAATCAAGAAGATATGCTTGGATTATCAATGCAAGATTATCTTCCAAAAGATTTATATAAAATTCATCAAGAGAGTGACAAAGAAGTACTTAGACTAAAACAGGATAGGCACTATAATCAAAAAATAACAATTGATGGTGAAGAAGTTTGGTATTATGTATATAAGTCTCCTATATATGATGAAAATGGAGATTTTAAATATATGACATCTACAATTAGAGATATAACAATAGAAAAAATATTAGAGGATGAAGTTTACAAGAGTTATACTCAAATAAATAATTTAGATATAAATAATCTTAATAATATAGATATGTATAATTTATTAAAACATATAGGAGAAAAAATAGTAAGTGCAACTAACGCAGATGGACTTTCCATACTATTATATGATAAGGATGAAAAATCGCTTATACCATACATTAAGCTTGCAGGTGCACTAGAGGGACTTAAGGGTATTGATAAAATACCTATAAGAAATGATGAAGAATATAAAAATATGATATATGGTGAATATGATGGATTAAAGTTAGTAGATGAATATTCAATTAAATATGATTTAAATGAAGATTATTTTAAATCTGTTAAATATATAGGCTCATATAAAATTCAGCTATATGATGAATTTATAGGAATATTAAATATATCTTATAAATATGATTATATACCAACATACAATAGAGATGATATCATGAGATCTATGTGTAATGGAATAGCTATGGTCATTAAAAATTGTAGACTTTCAGAAGAAATCAAAAATGAAAATGAAAAAAGAAAATTAGTAGAACTAGAATTAGAAAATTATCTAGATATAGCAGCAGATTTGGTTTCTACCTTTGATAAGAATGGAAAATTTCTAAAAGTAAATGAAAATTGGACTAAGCTACTAGGATGGGATAAAGAAGACTTAATTAATAAATCATATGTAAATTTTGTACATCCAGATGATGTAAATAACTATAGATCATTTAAGAATATGAAAGATACAACAGCTACTTTAACTAATAGATATATACATAAAGATGGTAGATACATATGGCTAGATTGGAACTTCAGATATGATGAGAAAAAAAGTATAATTATAGGAACTGCAAAAGATATTACAGAACAAAAGGATATGGAAATTCAAAAGAGAAAGTTAGAAGAGAAAATTCATTTAGAAAGAATTAAAAATGAATTCTTTGCTAATATATCACATGAATTTAGAACACCTATAAATATAATTTTAGGAACAATACAATTGATTAAAAAAAATATAGAAAATAATAACATAGGAATAGAAAACTTAAATAGGCATTCAGATACAATAAAGCAAAACTCATATAGGCTTTTACGATTAGTAAACAACCTTATAGATATAAGTAAAGTAGATATTGGATATTATAATTTAAAGCCTTCAAATCATAATATAATAAATATAATAGAAGATATAACCCTATCAGTAGCTGACTATATAGAACATAAAGATATAAATCTGATATTTGATACAGATACTGAAGAAGTAATAACCTCCTGTGATCCTGATAAGATAGAGAGAGTAATGTTAAATCTTTTATCTAATGCTATTAAGCATACACCTGAAGATGGAAGTATAGAAGTTAATATAACTACTGATGATGATAACATAATTGTATCAGTAAAAGATAGTGGTGGAGGTATTCCATCAGATAAGCTAGATATTATATTTGATAGATTTAGACAGGCAAACAATCTTTTAACACGAAGATGTGAAGGTAGTGGTATAGGTTTATCTTTAGTAAAGGCAATAGTTGAGATGCATGGTGGAAAAATACAAGCATATAGTTCTATTGGAAATGGAACTGAATTTGTTTTTAATATACCTATTAAGTTATTAGATAATAAAAAAGAATATGAATATAATTATGATAGTAAAGATTTTCAGATAGAAAAATGTCACATAGAGTTCTCAGATATATATAGTTTGTAGTATAAAAAAGAAGGAGTAATTTAACAATTAGAAATAGAATATAGATGTAACATATAAAGAAAGGGTGTGGTAAAAATACTTAGAAAAACAGTGAGTTTTGATAAAAGTAATATTAGTGAGTATAGGATGCCAAATGAACATTTTATATATCATATCACACCGGTAATAGGTATTAAGAAAAATACAGAAGAAGATAAAGTAGAAGAAATAATAGACGTGATAGAAGGTAATAAAGGTCTTAAGAACATTTTACTTTCAATAATAGTTGGTATATCAATGATATATAAGATACCTGTATGGGTCATTGAGTATTCACCAGTAATATTAATGGAAATTGAGAATTTAATATTAACTATAGGAAGGATGATGGGTATTTAATAAACTAAGAAAAGGTGTAGTAAAATTTTGTTTACTACATCTTTTTTAGTGTATATTTAATAATTTTAAAGTTATGGTATAATAAAATAGAAATTATTAATAAAAAGGGGATAATATTATGAAAACTTGTACTCAATGTAACAATAAGTTTACATTTATAGATAGATTAAAGTTTCTTTTCAATGGACATTTAAAGTGTACACATTGTAATGCAGATTATAGATCTGAAGCAAATATATATAGGGAATATACATTTTACTATACTTATGTTGAATATATTTATATTTAATTATGTTATTATTTTAAATGATTTCTTAGAACAAACTATTGTGCAAGTATTAATAATAACTATAACTTTTCCATTGTTTGATTTGCTACCTAACAGATGGCAGAAATACAAAAGAGTTAATTAGAATTTTATAGTTAAAGAAGCTTAATAAAATTATTTTATTAAGCTTTTTCTATTGTTCAAATGAATACATTTTTATTCATACCTATGTAAAATCATACACTAATTATAACATATTGTTAATTTATAAAACACTCATAAAAATAGTGCTTAACACTTAATGCCAAGCACTATTTAAAGAAACCTACGCTAGTTAAAATTATACCTATTACACTTAGGCTGACTGCCTAGTGATTATAATATTAAGAAGGATTATAACAATATAACCTTTACTAATAAATATGGTCAACAATGCAAAATTTTAAACTAATTAAGTTTAATTTAGTTATAAAAAAATAATGATCTGATTTAAATCAATGTTAACAATTATATAATAAAAAATAAATACGCAATTGTTATATATTACAAATTAAAGTCCAACAAATATAACTAACTTCGTATTATATTAAAATTATTTATAATATAAGCACTATATTAAAACATAGCCTACAATTTAATAATTACTTTACCATTAGTATGTCCATTAGCAACTAATTTTAATGCTTCGCCCGCTTCTTCAATAGTAAATATACGTGAATCTATTGAAGGTACAATGTTATTCTCTTCAACAATTCGCGTAATTTCTTTTAATTGTTCTCCGTCAGCACGTACAAAAATAAAACGATATTCCTTTTCTTCTTCTCTAGCTAATTTATCATATTTTGCACCCGCAAGTGAGAATAATTTTCTCTTCAAAAATGGAAATCCATTTTTTTCAGCAAAATTTTTGTTTGGACCTGTACGCAAACTTAATAATCGACCACCTTTTTTTAGAATAGACAGTTCCCTTTTAAACTCCTTAGGACCAAGAGTATCTATTACAAAATCAACTTCATGGATAACTTCCCAATAATTCTCCTTAGTATAATCTAAATAACTATCAACCCCCAACTTCATCATTTGTTCACGAGCTCTTGCATTACCAGAAACAATAACACTAAGTCCCATTGATTTAGCTATGGGAATAGCCATTTGTCCAAAGCTTCCAGATCCACCTGGAATAAATACAGTTTGTCCTGCTTTTGCTTCTAACTCTTCATGTAATCCTTGATAGGCAGTTAAACCTGTTAATGGGACAGCAACTGCCTCTTTAAAATCAAGATTTTTGGGCATATGACTAATGGCATCAGTATTAACTGCTACATATTCAGCAAATGCTCCTATTTTATCTATCGGAAGGCGAGAGTATATTTTATCTCCTTTTTTGAATTTAGTAACATTTTTGCCGACTTCCTCTATTATTCCAGATAATTCATTTCCTAATGTTAGTGGCATATTATAGTCTTGAATTAATTTTACACTTCCCGTAAGAATTAAAATTTCTAATGGATTAACAGCAGCTGCTTTAACTCTTACTAAAACTTCATTATCACTAATTTTAGGAATAGGGATATCATTAATCGTTACATTTATATCTTTTGAATATTTATTAATTTGTACAGCTTTCATATATTTCCTCTTTCTATATTAAATCAATATATTAGATTTATTCTTCCTGTAATTACTTGTTCTCTATTCTTCATTGTATGTATAATTTTTAGAGTTTAGCTAACATACCTTTTCAGATTTCTTGTGATACTATTTTTTTATTAGTTTTCTTCGGAATCCAAGATATTATATAATTTGTATTTTCAGGAACCTCAATATTATCTTGTGATAATTTTTCAAACTTTCCAGACAAACCATTTTCTAATGTTGTTTGATGGAAATGACTTAAACCTATACCAACATCAACTTTCTTTATAAGTTTTTCTTCTGGTTTTGCATTAGCTTTATGAGTTTCATAAAAATGATAAACTTCTCCTTTTTTTAGAACTCTCCATGGTTGTGCATTAGTAGCTGAAGGAGCTAAACGAAGCATTTCCAAAGAAGCAGCATATTCATTAGCATCTTGCTCAGTTAAAGGAGTTAAAAAGTTATCCTTAAAGAAAATATCTTTCCATGGTTTTCTCTGATCTGACTTCATAGTCTTACGCATAACTGATTCTCTTAAGCTTCTTTTTGAAGCTGGATATCCTACAGGGGAAATAGCTGGGAATAAATCACTTTCTTTAATATCCATAGCAGACATAAAGTTATCACGACTAAAAGTTGCTGCTAACCATACTGTTCCAAGTCCCATATTAGTTGCATATAAAATTAGGTTTTCAAACTCATATCCTGCTGCTTCAAGACCTAGTTCAGTATTTTCTACTGATACTCCTAGGAAAGTAGTAGCTCCTTTAATAACTCCATAAGTTCCTAATTTTTTGCCTTTAGCATCTAAATCTTTATCTATAATATGAAAATTTACTTTCACTCCAAATGGATTTGTTAAACTATCAGCATATGCCATAAGTTTTTCTTTATCTTGTGTAGAAAGCTTTCTTTCTTCATATGATCTTACACTATTACGTTTTTTTATAGTTTCTTGTACTGGAATATTTATTTTCATTTTTTACCTCCACACAATTAGTATTTTAATTAATTTCCTTGATAATCATACTTAAGCACTAAATCTGCTAAAGTATATTTTGACATAATATCTTTTATTCCTTCGCGTACAGCATTATAAGGCTCTTCTAAAACATCATGTATCTTACAACCAACTGGACATTCAGGAGATGGATTTTTGTGTATTCCAATTAAATTTTCTAGTGAAGTTGGATCAACTGCATTATATACATCAAAAATCGTAATTTCTGATGGACTCATCGCCAATTCTGCACCTGCAGAACCTCGGCGAACCTTAATAATTCCTGCTTTTTTTAGTGATCCAAATATGTTACGAATAATAACAGGATTAGTTCCTGTACTATTTGCAATTATTTCGCTTGTTACCTTAACTTTATCTGAGAACATTGCTATTGATATTAGAATGTGTATCGCTAAAGAACATTTTGTATTGATTTTCAAAACTTATCCTCCTGTTATAATAAAAATTAACTAACTTGTAATGATTGATATTACAACTTAAGTGATATGATAATATCATATTATTATTTTATTTGCAATAAAATAAATTTTAAAGATTATTGGATTATAGTTAATTAGTGATAGAGCCTGATTTTTTTATGTATTACTGTAATGATATATTTAGGAGTTTGTACAAATTAATATCCTGTAACAAAACAAAATATGCAAATGGAGGAACTTCTTCTTCTAACAAATACCATAAAACTGCTACTGATCATGGTATGAAATGTGCCATAAAAATGACTGAAACTGCTGCTAAAAAGAAAGGTTATGTAGCTTGTAAAGTTTGTTATTAATGTTAATCTAATGATTTTATTTAGATAGAGAATATGATAAATAAAGATTAATAATTTGTAGAAGATATTTAATAAACAATATTAATATATTACGAACAATTTATAGTAAGTTATATATGTAACCATATCTTATAATTCAATGTATTGAAAAGTCTAAGGTGTGGTTGTTTTTATGCCACATTTATCACTAAGAGGTGTAACATAGCCAAAATAAAAAAGATGTACTACCATACAAATCATAAAAAAGTATTACAAAAAGTATAATTATAACAGAAAAAATAATAAGGAGGTTACACATGAGTAAAAAAGAAGCCAATGAATTCTTAGATTCACTAAAATTAAACGAATCTCCAACAAATGAAGAATTTTATCAAGCAATACTATCAGCATATATGGACAGAACAAGACAAGTATACTTTATATGGAAAAAAATCAAAGAATTATACCCAGACATAGATGCAAATAAAATTATAAGAGAAGGATCATGGGACTTTGGTTTATATCAAGGACAAAAAATATTAGAAAAATACGGTTATGAAAACATAGGTCCAAAAGAAGCTATAATGGGTCAAACATCAAAAGGTGGAGTAATGGTATTTGACCAAGAAATACTAGAATTTACAGATGAAAAAGCTGTAAAAATGTTTAACCAATGTCCTCATGTAAAAGCTTTAACAGAACTTGGACTAAGTAAAGAAGAAATAAAAATGTTTTGTAGAGATATGTTAGGTCAATGTGACTATGCAATTTGCCATCCTTTCTCTAATGTAGAGATAGAGTTTCCAACAACAGTAGCAGATGGAGAAGGAAATGGATGTGCTATGACAATTACTAGAGTAAAAAAATAAGGTGGTGTAAGTATGAGAAAACCTACAAAAACTGAAGCTATTATACCCATAGTAGCAATGTTTGTATTATTAGGTGTAGGATATGGATACTATAAATTACCGATACAAGTTTTATTATTATTAGCAGCATTTATAGCATTTTTAGTAGGAAAAAGAGTTGGACTTGATTGGGATACTATGATGAGTGGAATAACAGAAAAAGTATCTAGTTCTATGATATCAATATTTGTAATGATATGTGTAGGTGCACTTATAGGTACTTGGATAGTATCTGGTGTAATACCAATGATGATATATTATGGAATTAAGTTAATTAATCCAAGATTTTTGTTAGTAACTGCATTTATAGTAACTGCAATAATATCAGTATTTACAGGCACTTCATTTGGTTCAGCAGGTACAGCTGGTGTAGCAATAATGGGTATTGCATATGCTCAAGGTGTTCCATTACCTTATGCAGCAGGAGCTGTTATATCAGGCGCTGTATTTGGTGATAAGCTATCTCCATTTTCAGATACAACAATACTAGCACCAATTGCAGTAGGATGTAATTTATATGATCATATAAAACATATGATGTATACTACAGGAGCAGCAACAATACTAAGCTTAATCGTTTTTACAATAATAGGATTTAACACACCTCATAGTCTATTATCAGATAATGAAAAAGTAACACTTATGCTTACAGGGCTTAGTTCTATATTTAAATTTAGTTGGTTATTAATAATACCACCAATAATAGTATTTGTTGGTGCATATACTAAAAAGCCTATAATACCTATGTTATTACTATCTTCAGTAGTAGCAGTACTTCTTGCTATATTTGTTCAAGGATTTAGTATAAATACAGCGTTAGATGCATTAGTAAAAGGATTTAGTGTAGATATGCTTCAAACTAGAGGAGTTGATACATCTTCTATTGTACCTGAAATTGCAACACTTTTAAATCGTGGTGGAATGGTGGGTATGATGTCAACTGTATTACTTATATTGTGTGCTTTTTCATTTGCAGGTATTGTTAGTAAGGTTGGATGTATGGAAGTTATTTTATCTATGATAGTTTCTAAGGTTAAATCTGTTGGTAAACTTATTTTATCTACAGTAATAGCAACAATACTTATGTCTATATTTACAGGTAGTTCTTATTTAGCTATATTAATTCCAGGAGAAATGTTTAAGGATTTATATAAAAAGTGGGGACTCCATGCTAAGAATTTATCTAGAACATTGGAGGACTCTGGTACTTGTGTAGTTCCACTTGTTCCTTGGTCAATTGCAGGTATTTACATGTCCACAACTCTTGGTGTTCCAACTCTTGAATATCTTCCATTTGCAGTTCTTTGTTATTCTAGTTTTGTTTTTGCTATAATATTTGGATTTACTGGATTCTCCATTGCTAAGATTAAAAATAAAGATTAATATGTATGGTAAACAAATCGATGAGTAAATTAGAGGAAAATGATGAGGAATTTATTAAGTGACTTTATAAAATAGAGAAGTATGGAGTGATATTTTGTTACTTTATACTTCTCTTTTTTATTTAATTTATATGTATGTTTTTAATTATAAAAATATAAAGTAATATCTTCCGATTAAAAGGGAAATAAGTTGAACTTTTGGAAAACGTTAACTTAAGTTATTATAATAATATAAAAACTATAAGGGGGAGAAAAAGATGAAAAACTTAAAAGTAAAAATATATGCAGATGGAGCAGATGTAAATTCAATGTTAAAAGAATATGATAAAGGTTTAGTGAAAGGATTTACAACAAACCCTTCTTTAATGAAAAAAGCAGGAGTAAAAGACTATAAAAGTTTTGGAAAAGAGGTTGTATCTAAAATAACAGATATGCCAATATCATTTGAAGTATTTGCAGATGATGAAGAATTAATGATAAAGGAAGCTAGAGAAATAGCTACTTGGGCTGATAATATATATGTAAAAGTTCCAGTAGTAAATACAAAAGGTGAATTTAATAAAAATGCAATAAATGTATTAGCAAAAGAAAATGTAAAATTAAATATAACAGCAGTATTTACAATTAATCAAGTTAAAGATATATTAGAAAATTTAGAAAAAGATAGTCATGCAATAATTTCAATATTTGCTGGAAGAGTAGCTGATACTGGTGTTGATCCAATGGACTTAGTAAAAGAATCAGTTGAGTTAGCAAAGGAATACAAAAATGTTGAGATATTATGGGCTAGTTGTAGGGAGTTATACAATATATTCCAAGCAGAAAACTCAGGGTGCCATATAATTACTGTTCAAAATAGTATATTAGATAAACTAGATAATGTAGGAAAAGATTTAACTAAATATTCTGTAGAAACAGTTCAAGACTTCTTCAAAGATGCTAACAGCTTAGGATTTTCAATACTTTAAAATAGGGGTAGTAAAATGATTGATAATTTATTAAATGAAGAAAATGTAGATGTAAATGTAGATGTAAGCTCATGGCAAGATGCCATTAAAGAAGTTGGAAAATTATTATTACTTAACGATAAGATAGAGAAAAGATATATTGATTCAATGATAGATACAGTAACAAATATGGGGCCATACATAGTAATGGCTAAAGGGATTGCAATGCCTCATGCTAGACCAGAGCATGGAGCTAAAGAAACTTCATTATCAATAATAACATTAAAAGAGCCAGTTGAATTTGGGAATGAAGATTTTGATCCAGTAAGAATGGTTATAGGTTTATCATCAGTAGATAGTAAATCTCATCTAGAGCTACTATCAGATCTAAGTAATATTATGGACGATGAAGATTTAATAGAAAAAGCTAAAGATTGTAAAGAGAAAAGTGAATTAATTTCATTAATAAAAAAAGTATAC
The DNA here is from genome assembly GCA_900604495.1 of Desulfovibrio sp. Marseille-P6017. The sequence goes on from UWOR01000002.1 coordinate 224,666, forward strand.
GCAGAAAGTATATAAATTTGGGAGGAATTATAATGAAGATAATAACAGTATGTGGAAATGGAATAGGAAGTAGTTTAATGTTAGCAATGAAGATACAAGAATTATGTGATGCAGAAGGAATATCAGCAGATGTAGAATCTTGTGATGCAAACTCTGCACCAGGAAAAACTTGTGATTTATTTGTAACAGTAAAAGAATTAGCTCCAAACTTAGATCAAAGTAAAACTTTAATTGTAAGAAGCTATACAAATAAGAAAAAGATAAAAGAGGACATATTAGAAGAGTTAAAAAATAGATCATCAGCATTAAAATAAAAATAATAAGGGGTGATTAAATGAGTAGCATATTAGGATTTTTCAATGACTTTTTAAGTCAACCAGCTTTACTTATGGGTCTAATGTCATTTGTAGGATTAGTAGCATTAAAAAGACCAGGTCATAAGATTATGTCAGGAACATTAAAGCCTATACTAGGATATTTAATGCTGGGTGCAGGGGCTGATTTTATCACAGCAAACTTAAATCCACTAGGTGAAATGATACAAGCAGGATTTCATATAAACGGAATTATACCAAATAATGAAGCTATAACTTCTTTGGCACAAACTATATTAGGTGTAGAAACAATGTCCATATTAATAGTAGGACTTTTAGTAAACTTAATAGTAGCAAGATTTACAAAGTTTAAGTATATATTCTTAACAGGTCATCATAGTTTATTTATGGCATGTTTATTATCAGCAGTTTTACAAACAGCAGGATTTAATGGAGCTGTATTAATAGCTGTAGGAGGTATATTCTTAGGAGTAATAAGTGCTATACTTCCAGCTATAGGTCAAAAATATACTCTTAAAGTTACTGATGGTGATGATATAGCAATGGGTCACTTTGGTAGTTTAGCTTACTATATATCTGCATGGATAGGTTCTAAAGTAGGTAAACCAGAAGATAGTACTGAGCATATAGAAATACCAGAAAAATGGAGTTTCTTAAGAGATACAACTATATCAACAGCACTTACAATGATGGTATTTTACTTAATAGCAGCTATTGCAGCTGGTCCAGAATTTGTAGCAGAAATATCCGATGGAACAAACTTAGTGTTATTTGCATTAATGAGTGCAATGAAGTTTGCAGTTGGAGTTACAATAGTATATTCTGGTGTTAGAATGATATTAGGAGATTTACTTCCAGCATTCCAAGGAATCGCAATGAAGGTAATACCAAATGCAATACCAGCAGTAGACTGTGCAGTATTCTTTACTTATGCACAAACAGCAGTTGTTATAGGATTTGTTTCAAGTTTTATAGGCGGTATAATAGGAATGTTAATATTAGGTGCTGTAGGTGGAGTTTTAATAATACCAGGACTAGTACCACACTTCTTCTGTGGTGCAACAGCAGGTATATATGGTAACTCAACTGGTGGTAAAAAGGGTGCAATAGTAGGATCATTTATAAATGGATTATTAATAACATTTATACCAGCATTATTACTTCCAGTGCTAGGAAACTTAGGATTCCAAAATACAACATTTGGAGACTTTGACTTTGGTGTAATAGGTATATTAATAGGAAAATTATATGAATATCTAGGGTCTATAGGAGTACTTGGATTATTAGTAGTATTAGTTGCATGTGTTATAGTTCCTAACTTTATGAAAACTAAAACTAATGTAATAAATAATTACTATGAAGATGAAGAAAGTGAAAACATATAGTTAAATATATAATACTTAATAGCAAGGCTTTATAGCCTTGCATTAAGTGCTTTGGGGAGAGAATAGCATAATGTTAAATTCAAGATGTATAAAAATTTTAGAGTTATTATCTAAAGAAGATAAAACATATAGTGTAGATCATATAGCCAATAAATTTAATGTTTCTAACAGAATGATTAGATATGACATAGATTCTATAAATGATTATTTAAGAAAGCATAAAATTAATGAGATAGAAAAAAAGCCTAATTCTCCAATAAAGCTAAATATAAGTAAAAAAGAAAAAGAAGAAATTGAAGAATTAATAAAAAACATCAATATACAAACATATATACTATCTAATAGTGAAAGATGTGGACTTTTATTATATGAACTTCTAAGTTTGAATAATGAGTGTACATATTCTTATCTTCAAGATAAGCTAGGTGTAAGTAAAAGTACAGTAGTATCTGATTTGAAAAAAGCGAAAGAATGGTTAAAACAATATAATTTAAATATAGTTAAATCAAGTAATAAGGGGATTTTAGTTGAAGGTTTAGAAGTTAATATAAGAAGAGCTATAGCGGACTTATTAATAGCAAATAATGAATATAATGTAATGATAACCTTAGAAAAATTGTATACAAAGGAAAATTCTGATACAATAAAAAATTTTAGAAAAATAAAACTATCATCTACTAATATAGAATATATAAAGGGCTTAGTTAGAGAATTAGAGGTTAGTTTTGGAACATTTTCAGATAATGATTTTATGAATATAGTAATTTATATTTATATAATAGTTAATAGAAATATAGATAAAAGGTTTATTGATGATAATACATATAAATCAATAGAAAGTGAATATGCAAAAGAGCATATTGAAGTATGCAAACTTATTGAAAAGCTTAATAGTAAATTCTCATTAAACATAGATAAACAAGAAATAAGCTACTTATCATCAATTATATTATCATCAAGTAAAAATAATAAAAATATATTTGAATCTAAAGACTATCTAGAAGCAAGTAGTTTAGCAAATTTAATAATACTTCAAATAAGAAAGCAATATATAAAAGACTTTAGTATGGATTCCAAGTTATATAAATCATTCATAAATCATATAAACAATTTAATATTTAGAATAAAGTTTAATACATTTACTTATAATCCTATATGTGACTCTATAATGAAAAACTATAAAGAAAGTTTTTAATTTCGAAAATATTGCTAAGATTATAGAAGAGAAATTTAATTGTGAAGTTAATGATGATGAGATAAGTTATATAACTATGTATATATATACAGCTAAAGAAAATATGAAAGATAAAACTAAAGATGGTAAAAAGAATATAATAATAGCTTGTAATTCAGGATTTGCGACAGCTAGATTATTAGAATCTAGAATAAGTAATATATTTGATGTAAATATAGTAGCAATAACATCAATACATGATATAAATACATATAAAGAAAATGAAAATATAGATTATATAATATCAACAACAGAGATAAGTGATTGCTATTTTGCTCCAGTTATAACTATTCCTGCCATATTTAATGATAGTGATGTTAATAATTTAAAACAATATTTTAGTTATAAGATTAATAAAGAGAAAAACTATACTATCACTGATTTAATAAAGATAATAGAAGATAGTTGTGTAATAAAAGATAAGGATAAATTGGTGCAAGATATAGAGAAATATTTGAAAACAGGTAGTAGGAATTTTAAGAGTATAAAGCATTGTATAAATAGGTCTAATATACAATTAAATATAGATGCAAAAGATTGGGAAGATGGTGTAATAAAAAGTGCCAAACCATTAATTGATGATAATATAATTGAAGAAGGCTATGTTGATGCAATAATTGATAATATACATAAGCTAGGGTCTTATATTGTTGTAGATGATATGATAGCTATGCCTCATGCAAAGCCAGGAAATTATGTAAATGATTTTGGAGTATCCATAACTACTTTTAAAAATCCTATTAAAATTGGGACTTATAATAATATAAAAATATTTATAACTATATCAAGTCCTAATAATGATAGTCATATTGACTTTATTACACAGATTATGAAGCTTATTGATAAAGAAGAATTTATAAATTTATTAGAAAATTCATCTTCAAGTGATGATGTTTTAGATTATATTAATTATATATAGGCTTACTAGTAAGTAGTTTAAATTTTTTTATATACAATATTAGGATTATTATCAACTGATATGAGTTTTAAGTTTAGATAAAGTACTCAAAATAAACAAGTTTTAAACTAAAACTATGAAAAGAGAAAGGATGAATTCATATGAGTTCATCCTTTTTTTATACTTTAATTAAAAAAAGGGTGATATCACTTAATTATAATCACTATCTAAAGAAATTTACGTTTGATAAAATATATTAAGATGATAAATATATAATGATAATTTAAGAGATGAAATAAAAAAAGGGAATATAATATTAGGGGCAGGTGCAGGAACATGATCTTTAGCAGGACTTTTACCATATGGAGATGCTAATCAAATAGTTGTAGAAATGGGAGATGAAGTATTACCTGTTGTTAAATATACGCCAGTATTAGCTGGAGTTTGTGGAACAGATCCATATTAGTTGCTCATATGGGTCTTACTACTAAAGGTACTATAGGTGCAAAAACTGCACTTACATTAGATGAAAGTGTAAAAAGAGTTCAAGCAATAGCTGATGCTGGTAAATCTGTAAATCCAGATATAATTGCAATTTGTCATGGTGGTCCTATAGCTGAGCCATGTGATGCAGAGTATGTAATTAAGAGAAATACTGGTGTTGATGGTTTCTTTGGTGCATCTAGTATAGAGAGACTTGCTACTGAGTCTGGAATTAAGAATCAAGCTGAGGCTTTTAAAAATATAAGTAAATAATTATTGATGAAAAAGAGTGATTAAATAGATTATTATTTAGTCACTTTTTTTTATTTGAGTATTTTCTAAAAGGACAAGCTTTCTATTAGAAATAAGGAAATATTAATAATTATATTCATAAAATGTATAAAATACATTTAAGGAGTGAATATATGAAAGTAATTTCAGTAGTAAATTACAAAGGAGGAGTAGGAAAAACAACAGTAACATCAAATTTAGCAGCAGGACTTGCAAAGAGAAAATATAAAGTATTAGCAATAGACCTAGATCCTCAATCAAATTTAACTTTTTCGTTTTTTAATTTAGATGAGTGGAAAGATAAATATGCTCAAAATAAAACTATAAAAAATTGGTTTGAAAGTAAGGGGGATTTGAGATTTGAAAATCTAATCTTAAATCCTAATAATGTAAAAGATAAGAATCTAAACATAATAAGTTCTCATATAGGACTTATATATTCTGACATAGACATGGCTTGCAAAATATCTAGTATAAGTAATAAAAATCAAAAAGAAAACTACATAAAATTACATGATATTTTAAAGGATGGAATTAAAGAGTTAAGGGGATATGATATTGTTCTTATAGATTGCCCACCAAGTTTTAATATGATAACAAGAAATGGAATTGTAGCTAGTGATTACTATCTAGTACCTATTAAGCTAGACCGCTTATCTACATTAGGACTTGAAGAACTTAATAAACACATAAAAGAGTTAGAAAAAGATTATAATGATAATTTGAAAAATACTAATAAAGAAATATCTCCAAAATTTTTAGGGGTAGTTTGTAATATGGTAACTAGAAGAAAAGAAGGTTTAATTTCAACTGAGGAATATTACTTATCTCAATTAAAACAAGGAGATATACCGGTATTTAATAGTATGCTAAGAGAAAATAAGTCAGTATACGGAGATGCTCCTAAAGAAGGTATCCCAGTAACCATGAGAAAATTAAATAGCCAATATAATGACATAAATAAGGAGTTAGATAATTTAGTTAATGAATTTTTAGAAAGGATAGGTATGTAATGGAAGATAGTAAGAAATTAATAGAGATTATTTATAAATTTATTTCTAAAGCAAAAAATGATGATTTAAATAAATTAATTAGTGGTGAGTATAAACTTGCATTTACTAATGTTGAGGTTAAGAAAAAAGAAATTTTAAAAGACAATGGAGAAATTGAAGCCATTTATAAAAAAATAAAGAAAAGTAATAGTAGGGAAGAAGCTAAAGATATACTAGTTAAATCTAAACTTACTAAGGTGAAGTTACTTCAGTTGAGTGAGTTTTTAGAGGTAAAAATTCCTAAGAGTTACAATAAGGATAAGATTATTGAGAGAATAGTAGATATTGTAATTGGATGGAATTTAGAGAGAGAAACCATTGGAAAAGTTAAATTAAAATAGATTAAAAAAAGGTGATGCTTATATGACTTATAAAAATAATAAGAAGCACTACCTTTTAAATTACTCTGTTCTAAGCTTTAAATAAAAAAATTTAAGAAAACTGTCAAAAGAAGCTATATTCACTTTTAATAATAAAACAATAAGATTTGTACATAGAAGTATTATAGTTATAAATGAATATTTAAAAGAAAACTCTAAAGAAGAAAAAGAAATAGAAGAAAATGAAATTCTTCCGAATGATTTTACAAGGCTTATAAGGGAAGGTAGTTCATAAAATGAATAATGTAACTTAATCAAGGAAAAATTACTATAAGAGGTGATTAACTTGAAAGAAAAAGATAAAATTATAAAAGAATTAAATAAATTTCTGACAGGTATAAATATGGCCTATGATACTTTTAAAACTTATGAAGAGAAAGTAAATGATAAAAATTTAAAAAATGAGTTTACAAAGGTTCTAAATACATTTGCTTCGCAGAAAAAATCAATTAATTCATATATAACTGATTTAGACCATGATGCAAAAGAATCTATGGGAATAGATGCTAAAGTTAGTGAGATTTTTCAAAAAATGAAAGATATGTTTATGCATGAGGATAAAGATATTGTAAATCATGCCCTAAAAAATATGGAACGAGGTATAACAAGTTCTGAAAGAGTAGTACTTTCCCTACAAAAGATGACTTCAAATGAAGATATAATTAATTCTTTAAATAATATAGTGGACGAATTTAAGAATATATCTGATAATTTTCAAAGAATTTATGAAAGTATGTAATTCATATTATATTGTATAATTAGAATATAAATAAAGGTTATGAAAAAGAATTAAGTCTATTTCATAGCCTTTTTATATTATTTTTATTTATATAATTTTGATTCTAATTCTTGAGAAATAGCCATGTTGTAAATGTAAGAGTTACTTACTTCAACAATTAATTTTTCTTCAAGTTCTTCAGATAAATTCATGTTGTTTATCTTCATAGCATATCCCATAACATAAGGCATTATCTCTCCTACACCTTCACAGTTATAGTAGTTTAATCCTTCTTCAGTAATACCGTATTTTTGTCCTAATAGAGGTACGAATGTTCTTCCACCAAATAAGTCTGCCATAAATCTAGTATATGCATGAGCTACTAATAACTCATATTAATGCTACTTAGCACTACCTTGTCTTATTAATCCTGCAAAATCATTTGGAAGTATTTCATTTTCTTCAATTTCTTTAGCAATTTTTTCAAAATCATAAGGTACTTCTATTATTTCAACTTTAGCAGAAGAGTTTATATCTATAGTTACATAGTTAGCATTTGGACTATTAGTTTTTGGTTTTCCAACACTACCTGCATTAACTAATAATTTATCACCATAATATTTAGAATATGGTATATGAGTATGACCACAAACTAATATATCTTCTTTAAGTTCTCTCATAACTTCTTCAGATTCTTTAGAGTTTTCTTTTAAGTATTCATTGATTAATCTTGTACTTCCATGAACAAATCTTATAGTTTTATTGTTGAAAGTAAAAGTAATTTCTTTAGGTAAATTTCTTAGATATTCTTTATTTTCATCAGTTGTTTTTTCACTAGTAAAGTGCATAGAAAGAGCTGCTTTTTCTGCATCTTTTGGGTCTTTGTAATCACATCCACATACTATTTTGAAGTTTCCTATGGCATCATCATAGTTTCCCATTATAGTAAGGATTTTTTCTTTTCTCAGAACTTCTATAACTTCATTGGGTCTAGTACCATATCCTACTAAATCACCTGTGCATACAATCATATCCACATTTCTATTTTTAATATCTACTAAAACTTCATTAAGTGCATATACGTTGCTATGTATATCTGATATTACTGCTATTTTCATATTTATAACTCCTTCATCAAATTGTCTTAATTCATATAATAATATTTAATTTTATTTTTGTAAATATTTGCATCAACTTTTTTTGATATATTTTAATGTTTTTCACTTTTGTTTATAGTTATATTTATATGTTATACAATGTTTAAATTAAGTAGATTCTATTATCAATTGTAAAATATTTGTTATAATAAATATATTGGAGGTATTTACATGAACAACATAGATTTAGTTTTTAAAGCATTATCCGACCCTATTAGATTGGATATTTTAAAAATACTTTATTCTGCTGATAGTGTATGTGTTTGCGAGCTAGTTGATAAGTTTAATATATCTCAATCAAAATTATCTTATCACTTGAAAATGCTGCTTTCAGCTAACATTATAAATAAAACATCTAGAGGGAAATGGAATTATTATTCTGTAAATAAAGATATCTTGTCACAAATATTAACTTATGAATTAATTAAAAATTTATTTTTATAATCAGTTGCCAAATCAAAAAAAATTGATATAATAACTATATAGTATTACATCGATTTTTTTTGATGTATAATGGGAGGTTATTATGAGTATTTTTAATTTTTTTACAGAACAAATACTAGGCATGAAGTGGTTATCTGATTTAATTAATTTATTTGTTGAGAATGTTCTTAATTTAAATGTTTCTAGTAGAATTGGTGGTAGTGTTCAATTTTTTATATATGATACTATAAAAATATTTATCCTTTTAGCAGTATTAATATTCTTTATATCATATATACAAAGTTACTTCCCACCAGAGAAAACAAAGAAAATATTAACTAAATTCAAAGGAGTAACTGGTGCTACAATTTCAGCATTACTTGGAACTGTAACTCCATTTTGTTCCTGCTCTTCTATTCCAATATTTATAGGATTTACTAAAGCTGGGCTTCCTCTTGGTATAACATTTTCATTTTTAATATCCTCACCAATGGTTGATTTAGCATCACTTTTACTGCTTTCTTCATTTTTTGGTATGAAAATTTCTATTTTATATGTTGTATTAGGACTTATAATTGCCATAGTTGGAGGTACTATAATCTCTAAAATTAATATGGAAAATGAGATAAAAGTTTACACTGAAGAAACTCGTGAGTTATATGATGAGTCTGAAAACTTTAATCAAAAGCAAAGACTTGATTATGCTTTAAATGATACAAAGATAATAGTAAAAAACGTCTATAAATATGTAATAATAGGTGTTGGTATAGGTGCATTAATTCATAACTGGATACCACAAGATGTTATTTTAGCTATACTTGGCTCTAATAATCCATTCTCTGTAGTTATAGCATCTGTAATAGGTATACCAATGTATGCAGATATATTTGGAACTATTCCAATGGCTGAGGCTCTGTTTATGGCAGGAGTTCCAATAGGTACTGTACTTGCATTTATGATGAGTGTTACAGCTTTATCTCTTCCATCAATTATAATGTTAGCTAAAGTTGTTAAACCAAAGTTGCTTACTATTTTTGTTATTATTGTTACTGTTGGTATAATGATAACTGGATATTTATTTAATTACTTTGGATTATATTTAATGTAGTATAAAATAAAACTTTATTAGATAAATAAAAAAAGTCCAACAAATTATTTGTCGGACTTTAATTCGTAATATATTATAGCATATATTTATACACTATATACCAATATATGGTATTATTTAACTGAACATAATTAGGAGGCATTTGAATGGATTTTTTTATAAACCTAGGAATTTTAGGTATATCATTAATAATGTTAGGTAAAGTAACAATTAAGGGAAATACATATACACAAGAACTTAGTAATTTTAAAATATTAGATAATATTGTGAATTATATGGAATCTGAAGGATTAGCAAAAATCAATTTAAAATATGGAAAACAACTACTGATTACTGGTATAATTGGAACTTTATTTTATAACACATTAGGCTTATTGATGGTTTTTGTAATGGTTTTAGTTCTTAGCCTATATATTATAAATGTATTTATTAGTGGATATAAGTTTTACATTAACATAAGATAATATTTATGATTTTAAAATGGATATATAATTTCAGGGGGAGACAAAATGTTAATAGGCAAAAACAAACTAAAAAAGCACAATTCATTTGATGTTCTAGATGCAGATCTTTTAGAAAACTATTTAAGTGAAATGGCACTTAAAGGTTGGATGATAAGTGATATAAGTATAAGAAATTTAACTTTTGAAAGAATTGATCCGAAAGTAGTAAATTTCTTTGTAGATATTACAAAAAAGAATTTAGTAGGAAACAATAGTGTACAAGCCTTAGAATATACAAAATCATGCCAAGAAAAAAATTTAGAACTTATCTGTGGAAATGAAAAGTTTCAAATATTTATAAATAACTCAGATAATAAAAACTTAGATAGACAAAAACTAAATTTTATAAACGTATTTAAAGAATACTTTTATATGATATTTACATTTTTTATTATTATACTAAATATTTATTTAATTAGCACAAAGCAAAATGGGCTTATAATAATAACAGACAATCGTATGCTGATATTATTATTTTTATTTATACTAGCTATATTTATTAATATAAGCATATTTATTTTAAAATTAAAAAAATATAATGCTATAGTTAAAAATAAGGATTTAAATTTTGATATTTGGGATAACTTTAAGAAGAAAAGTTTTTATACAAAATTATTAAGTAATACAGGTACTTTAGCAATTATTATGACTATATTTTTATAGTTGGTATTAATGGTAGCGAAAAGCTTGTTTCAAATAAAGATATACCATTATCTTTAGAAGATTTTAATGAGGATATTTCAGGAAACAGACAAGTTTATAAATCGAAGTCTTCATCACCTTTTGGAAAATATTATACATATTCTGATTATGCCTTTGTAGAAAGTAAAAAAATACATTATGATAATACAAGTAAGGGATATTATGAGGAGTATATTGAAAAATCTAAGGGCTATGTTGCTTATTCAGTAATTGAAAGTAAGTATGATAAAGTATTAGAAATGGCTTTACAGTCTATTTTATCAGAATATGATAGATATGGATTTAGTTATAAATATGATAAAAATGATACAAAGGACTGGGGAGCAAAGTCAGTTTATACTGTCATTGATACAAACGAAAAGGTAATAGTTTATGATAATGTGATTATTACTATTAATATAGATGATTTTGATATTAACAACTATATAGACTTAGTCAAAGAAAAACTTATAATTTAAAAGGAACATACATATATAGTTGAAATCAGGAGGAAAAATGATTATAAAGGTTGTATTCAACTGTGAAAATGACTTTGATTATATATATTGCCCAGAAAATATTAATATTGCAAAAAACACATCTGTTTAAATAGATGTGTTTTTTTCAACCCATTACATATTAAATGTTATAAATAGTACAACTATTATTAGTATAAAAGGAGAGAAGAATACCACTTTTCCTTTAACACTTCCTATATTAACAGTCCAACCTACACCAAATCTTTTTTGAACAAATAACGATGGATCATTAGGATTATTATATATACTTCCAAATATCCAATTATCATCATTATCATCTACAGAATAAACAGCAGTCTTATACTTACTTGGAGACTTATAATATAAGTATGTTTGATAAATAGAAGATACAACTAATAATAAAGTACTAGCCAACACTATATAAGTATTTAGACTACTAGCATTAACTGTAGCAATTAATATATTGATAAATAAAACTTGCATTGAAATATTTAGTATAAAGAAAGTAACTGCAATTTTATTTAAATAATTTAAATGAGCTTTTTTACTTTCATCAATATTATCAGAGCTTAGTTTGGCTCTAGTTTTTAAAGAATTTACAGAACTAATATATATTATTATTCCGATTCCAATACTCATAAATATAATACCAAAAACACTAAAAAATGATTTTTGTGAAAAAGCATCTGGATCACCACTAAATCCCCAGTGAGTAGGTATAACATCAGGCATTGAATTATATTGAGTAGCTACATATATGGCAACTAATATAGTAATTATAAATGGAGCTAAAAATAAAATAGAGTATTTTTTTATAATTCTATTTTTCTCATTAATGAAATCAGTGTCTAATATAACTTTAGTTTTTTCTAATTCTAAATCACTTATTTCTAAAGATAAATCTTGTTTTAAAGCTTTTACTTTATTATGGATATATATAAATACAATAAATTGATATATACAAAATCCTAATATTGGAACAATAGAAGATGATATATAAGCTTTAAATACATAAATGCTCACTAATGTAATTACTTCAAAAGCAATAAAACCTATAGTAAGAAGTAACTTAAATTTTTTATCTAAATCTCTAAATTCTTTTTTTGTAAAGTAATCACTATTTAAGCTAACTCCATAAAATTGTCTTTTACCACTTAATGCTTGAGTAAAATACATCATCACATAAACAAATAACAACATTGGAACATTTATTAAAACAGCTAAAGTACTATTCATAATCTTTCACCCCATATTTATCAAATAATTTATTACTATAGTCTATAAATTCATCCCTAGACATACCTAAAAGATAACTCTGTGCAGTTAAAAGCTCTAATGTAGATTTGATTTTTTCAACATTCTCATCTTTTTTCTCTAAAGGAAGATTATTTACTATAGCACCTTTTCTTCTATCGATATTTATATAGCCTTCATCTTTAAGCAAGTTATATGACTTATTTACAGTGTGGAGATTAACTCCTACTTCTTCGGCCATATTCCTAACTGATGGTAATGATTCATTTATTTTTAAATCACCTGTTGCAATAGATTTTATAATTTGTTCCTTAATTTGTGTGTATATAGGAATATCACTGTTAAAATCTAAGTTTAATATCATTTTATCACCTCTATATTAAATAATATATTTGTTATATATATAATATAACAAATATATGAAGTATTGCAAGTAAATTAATGATTATTTTAAATAATTGGTATATAAATACATAATGCAAATAATAGTAATCGTAAGTTTAATAAAAAAGGAAAAAAGTTACCGATAAGTATAAAAAGTTCTGATGATTTTTCAATATTATTATATGATAAGTAGGAGAAATCACTTATACCATATATTAAGCTTAATAATTCAATAGATGATTTTGAAGTTATTGAGAAAATACCTATAGAAAGTGATAAAGAATATGAAATTATTAAAGAGGGCTAACAATAGCCCTCTTTAATAATACTTTAATACATAATATATTAATATTACAAACTTGCTTATAGGAATAATAAACTTATTTATTATTTAAGTATTTTTTTAAAGCACATATTAATAAGTACATAATGTATATAACTAATATCTTGATTGTAAGATTAATAGCCATATTTAATAATTGCATAATACTAATTAAAATTAAATTAAAATCAAATCCCATATTTGTTGTTTCTTCTATAAGACTCATAAAATACCCCTTATTTATAAAATTTTAATTAATATTATATTATACTATTATACAATATTTAACAATTACGAATAATATAACAAATTAAATAACTACATTTTAGAATGTAAAATATTGAAACTACTAAAATATGGTTATTTTTATTATATTATTTTATTTTATTATTTTATTATATCAAACCCATTAAGAATAATTTTTCCCACAATAACAGAAATTTCCACAGGACTTTCTTTTAAGCTATTTTTAAGCCAAGCGTCAATAATGCCAATAGAACCTGAAACTACAAAATTATAAAAATATTCAAATTTATCAATTTTATTTGTATTAAATAAAACCATCCAATGATTAAAATATTCTCTAATTGACTTAACAATTCATTTTCCAACTGTTCAGCCATATCATAAATATCCTTATAGTGAAGATAAAAAGTTCCTCTATTCAAGTCAACTTTATCACATAATTTTTTTACAGTTATATCTTTAATACTTTTTTCTAGTAATAAAGCTGTAAAGCCATCCTAAAGTTGTTTTCTTGTTTTTTTATTCTACGATCTATTTTCTTTTCCATAAATCTCCTTTCAAAAATAAACAGATTTCAAAAAAATGTTTATTAAAATACGGTTTGTTATTTTGGTGTTCATATATGAACATAAGTATTATTATTGATTATAGTCCGATTTACTATATCTGTAATAGTTTACATGTTTTGTAGTAAACAAGTAAAGATTGACTACGATATGAATAACTACTTACCAGATGAAGCAACTTCATCAATAGCATTAGATGTTATGGATAAGGAATATGGTACGTCCATACCAAATGCTAGAGTAATGGTATCAGATTTAAGCTTATCATAAGCAAAAGCATGAAGGAGAAATTACTGAAAATAGAGGGGGTTCAGTCAGTAACCTGGTTAGATGATGTAATTGACTTAGATACACCATTAGAAACATTGTCTAAAGAGGTAGTTGAAAATTATTATAAAGATAATAAGGCTTTATATACAGTTACAATAGATGAAAATAAAAGAATTAAAACAGTAAATGAGATTAGAAATTTAATTGGAGATGAAAACTCCATGGCAGGTTCTGCAGTAAATACAGCAATAGCAACACAAGCTACAACTAAAGAAGTAAGTAAAATAATATTATTTATTATTCAACTATGTTTAGCAATACTGATGTTGACATTAACATCATGGTTTGAACCAATACTACTTCTTGGGAGTATAGGTATAGCAATTAAATTAAATCAAGGTACAAATTTAATATTTGGAACAATATCCTTTGTAACAAATGCAGCAGGAAATGTACTGTAATTAGCAGTGTCTATGGACTATTCCATATTCCTTTTACACAGATTTTCTGAAATGAGATAAGAAGGATATGAACCAAAAGAAGCAATGATTAAGGCATTAGCAAAATCTACAAGCTTTATATTATCTAGTGGACTTACTACAGTTATAGGTTTTGCAGCTTATAAAGTAGCTATTTTTATATAGGTATATTTGGTAGATATGATAAATTTTTATTAGTTTATAATAATAAGGTATTTAATTAGTTGACAAGTTAACTAATTAAGCATACAATGGTTAACAAGTAAACTATTTTGAGGAGAAGCTGCTATGGAAGAATATATAATAAAGTTTGCAACCATAATAAAAGAACTAAAAAGAAAAAATAGAAGTGTAATATCTTCGTATAAATTATCTCCTAACGAGATAGATATACTTGTAGCATTAGATATGGAGATATATGATAAAGCCGCAGAAATTGCAGAGAGTTTTGAAATATCTAAATCTCTTGTTTGTAGATCCGTAGATTCCCTTATAAAAAAGGGATATATAGATACAAAAAAAGATGAAAAAGATAAAAGAATAACTCGTTTAATACTAAAAGAAGATGCAAAGCCTATAGTGAAATTATTGAAGGAAAATAGAAATAAAACAACAGAAGTTATATTAAAAGGTATAGACAAAGATGAGTTAGCTATTTTCAATAAAGTATTAGATCAAATGAAAAAAAATCTTTTATAGTAAATATGAAATATTATTTATAATGTATAAAATTTAATAATTGGAGGAGGAATAAAATGAGTAAAAAAAATGCTGATTTGGGGAAAGACTCCATAGGTAAACTAATGTTAAAATTATCAGCCCCAGCTATAATCGCTCAAATAGTCAATGTATTATACAACATAGTTGACAGAATATTTATAGGTAGAATGCCGAGTGGCGATTTAGCTATGGCAGGTGTAGGAGTTGCGTTTCCTATAATTTTATTAATATCTGCATTCAGTTCATTAGTAGGTATGGGTGGAGCACCACTTGCCGCTATAAGAATGGGGCAAAAAGATAATGACGGTGCAGAAAAGATAATGGCAAATAGTTTTAGTTTATTAATTATAATTGCAATCATACTAACAATAGTATTTACTTTATTTAAAGAGCCTATATTAATGGCATTTGGTGCAAGTGATAAAACTTTAGTATATGGTATGGATTATATAGGTATTTATTTAATAGGAACAGTATTTGTTCAAATTGCACTTGGAATGAATGCTTATATAAATACTCAAGGTTTTGCTAAAATAGGAATGATGACAGTAACAATAGGTGCTATTATAAATATAGTATTAGATCCAATATTTATATTTGGTTTAAATTTAGGCGTTAAAGGTGCAGCACTTGCAACATTAATATCTCAAGCAGTTTCTGCAATATGGGTACTTAAATTCTTATTTGGAAAAAATAGTATACTTAAAATAAGAAAAGAAAATTTAAAATTAGATAAAAAAATAGTAGGGTCAATAGTAGGATTAGGAATGGCGCCTTTTATAATGCAATCAACAGAAAGTCTTGTACTAATTTCACTAAATACTCAATTATCTAAGTATGGTGGAGACTTAGCTGTTGGAGCTATGACAATTATGAGTAGTATAATGCAGATGACTATATTACCTCTTACGGGACTTACACAGGGAGCTCAGCCAATAATAAGTTACAATTTTGGTGCGAACAATATAGATAGAGTAAAGAAGGCGTTTAAAGTATGTTTAATATCATCTTTAGTATTTACATCAGGTGCATATATATTACTTATGACTTCATCAGAGTTTGTAGTTAAAATATTTAACAGTGATCCATCATTATTAAAGATAACATCTGACAGTATTAAAGTTTATTTCGCAGCAATATTTATACTTGGAGCTCAAATAGCTTGCCAACAGACATTTTTAGCATTAGGTCAGGCAAAGATTTCTCTATTCTTAGCTTTACTTAGAAAGATAATATTATTAATTCCACTAATATTTATATTACCAAACTTTACAAGTGATGGATTATTTGGTGTATTGCTAGCAGAACCAGTTGCTGATATAATAGCAGCTTTAACTACATTAATATGTTTTGCAGTGTTTTATAAAAAGACATTATCTAAAATAAAAGAAGATAAATCTAAAATAAATAGTGAGGCTATAAAGCCAGTTTAGATTAATGGATATATTATAAATAAACAGAAGATAAATCAATACCTCAAGTCAAATTCCTATTTACGTAGTAAATAAATTGACATAAGTAACACTAAAAACAGCTTTCTATAATAATTTACTATTATCATAGAAAGCTGTTAAATTTTATATTTACAAACTTTTTAACAAAATCACGATTTTTTACTTTTAAATTATTCTATTCTAAGCTTTGAAAGTGTCTTGGATAAATCATTTATACTATCAGAGAGCACCAAAAGCTTTCTTTCTATCCTAACCAATAAGTACATTGATAGGGCAATTGGAAAGCCGACATTTGCTATGATAGTCTACAGTAGTATATGAAGATAAAATACATTAAAAGATAGTCATAAATACAAAAACAAAACTTTTCATATAAAATATAAGCTAGAATCTGAGAAGATGCAAAATGGAAATACATATGATAAAAAGTATTCTATATGAGTAACACAGGAGCATAAAGCAAATATAAAATGTGAAGATGATTTAAGGAAAGAACTTAAGTTATATAGACTTTCTGCTAGTAATAGAGAAGGAATTAAAGCATTTATAGTGTTTAATAATAGTACTATGGAAGAATTTATTTTGAATAGGACACCAAATATAGAAGAGTTGAAATTGATAAGAGGTTTTGTGGCGGTAAAATGTGAAAAATATGGAACTAATTTACTTAAAATAGTTAGAAACTTTTAAAATTAAAAATGAATTTAAATTTTGTATAAAAAAATAATCCTTAAATTTATTTGTATTTAGGGATTATTTTTTATGATTTATATTATATAAATTTTATATATTAAATTAAAGATTAGAATATATGAGGGAAATTATGTTGATTGTATATTTTACCATAAAATATAAATGATAGTTAAGTATATAGAGTATGTTATAGTGATAACAACTTTTTTATATTGCCTAAAAACTATAAAAATTACAATTTATAAGATTATTATAAAAAATTCTTAAAAATTACGGAATAAAGGGATTCCAAAGATATAAATACATTTTATAATAATATTATTATATTATTTAAGCTATGAATAAATATAAATATAGTTTTTATTAAGATAAAATAACAAATAGAATTTTATTATAAATTAAGATAGAGATATTAATTGGAAGGAAGAAATAAAGTGAATATAAATATTTATAAATTTTTAGAAAAAGACTATATAGAACTATATAGTATTGGGACAGATATAGATAATTCAGTATTTACATCACCTCATAGTGTAATAGTAAAATCTAGAGTATTTGTTGAACAATTAATTGACAATATATCAAGTCTAGAAAGATTACAAGGTTTAAACGAACTGAATTTATCACAAAGAATAAATACCCTAAAGTATAAAGGTATTATAGATAATGAAATAAGTGATTATCTGCATGAAATAAGAATGTTAGGGAATCAAGCAGCACATGAAAATATTGAAGAAGAATTAGTATTAGCATTAAAAGCACATAAAAACATATATAAAGTTACAAGTTGGTTTATTGAAGTTTATATAGATTATAATTTTAAAACTCCAATATACAAAAGTCCTAAGCCTATGAATAATAGTCAAAGTGAAAGTTCAAATATGTTTATGAAAATAATGGGCAAAATGGAAGATTTGTTAAAGCTTAATAAAAGTAATGAAGAAAAGATAGCACAAGTATCTGCTAAAAAGGTTGAAGAAACAGTAGATATTAAAGAATATAAAGAAGAAATATCAGTTACAAAAGAAGTTGAAGAGATAAGAAAGAGCGAATGTTTGATTGAAGATTTGTCCAGACTTAAAGAATCATCAAGAGAAGCGGTAGAAGGCGTTAATGTATTTACTGATTTTAAGAAATATATGCATGTTGATAGAAATGCACAAATGGAGTTAGAAGAAATAATAGTAGAATCAAATAAACAGACTAAATCTCAATTAATATTAGTATGTGGTAGTGTAGGAGATGGTAAGTCACACATTATATCATATTTTAAAAATAAATACCCAGATATAATAAAGAATTTTACTTTGCATAATGATGCTACAGAAAGTTTAGAACCTAATAAAACATCTATGGATACACTAGATGATTTACTAGAAAACTTTACTGATGAGAAAATAGCATCAAGTAGCCAAAAACTTATATTAGCAATAAACTTAGGAACATTAAATAATTTCATAGATTCAGAGTATGGAGAACGATTTACTAAGCTAAAAACATTTGTTAATGAGAAGAAGATACTAGAAAGAAGCATAGCAGATAATAGCTTTGATAAAGATAGTAACATACAATTTGTTAATTTTAGTGATTATAGCTTATATACCTTAAAAGATGAAAAAGTTGAGTCAGAATATATTAAGTCATTAATCAAAAAAATTACAGATAAATCAGAAATAAATATCTTCTATAATTCTTATAAAACTAATTGTATGAAATGTAAGAATAAAGATAAATGTCCAATTAAGTCAAATTATGAATTATTGAGTGAAGATAAAACACAAGATGCTATAGTAGATTTACTTGTTCAATGTATTATAAAAAATAAAATAATAATATCGACAAGGGCATTACTTAACTTTATGTATGATTTATTAATAGCTAGAACTTATATAGATATACACTCACCAATGTTTAAGGATGATATAAGTAAGCTTAAAAATGAAGAGTATATAAACTCATTAACACCAAATATAATATTTGATCATGAAGAATTATCTTTCATATTTAAAGCTCTAAATACTTTAGATCCACTTAATGTAAGAAATAGAGAAGTTGATGATTTTATTATTAAATTTAATAACTCGGTTAAGGTAATGGACTTCTTTGATGAATATATAGATTATCCTAAAGGTTATATAAGTAAATTACATAATATAAATGATGAAGAAAAACTAGATAAGAAGACTAAGAAAGAATTACTGAAATTATTTATTAGAAGCTATTACTTATGTGGTAAAGGAAATATATTTAATCTTAGAGATACTGTATATGAAGATTTTATAAGGTATGTGTATTATTGGAATAAAGGTGATAAGGCAAAACTAAAAGGATTATATACTGAAGTTAAAAATGGAATTATAAGGTGGAATGGTGAGGCTGATAAGAACCAAATAAATATATTTATTGGAAAAAATCAAGTTAAGTATAAAGTAAGTGAAGAATTAGAATTAAAAGCAGATACGACTAACCTACCATCTAGCAAAGAAAGTAGATTGGAAAAGTTCTTAACTACAATTGAAATCAAATATAAGGGAGATAGATTAGATGAGTCTTGTGGTATAGATATAGACTTCCCATTATATGAGCTTTTGATAAGAGTAGGAAATGGATATAGACCAAATAAAAAAGATAAAAATCATTTTATAAAGTTTATAGAATTCATGAATAAAATTGAGATGGCAGGTTCGCAAAAAACTCAATTAATATTCACAGAAAAAAATAGAGAAGAAAATAAAAAATTCAGATTAGAATATGACGATGAATTTGAAATTTATAAGTTTATGGAGATTTAGTTATGTGCAAAGCAATTAATTATAGTATAGATTTAGAAGGTATAAAAGAAACCTTTAAGTTTACAGACAAAGGTTTAACACATAAGCAAGGTGGAAAATATAAACTGTTACCATATGTGGCTAATGAAAAAACTTTAGTATCAGATTTCTCAGGGGTTATAGGTTCATTTTCAAGGATTATAAGTGATAAGAAACTTAATGGAGATTTTGAGGTAGAAAGCTTTTTAGAAGAAGTATCGGATCAAATTGGAGAATATGAAGGAGATAACTCAAGAGAAACTTTTAAAGATATTATTAGAAGTATGTTCATAGACAATAATGGATTAGTTGATTTTGATATAAGAACTATAAACTATATATCATCAACAACGTCAGATGATAAAATATCAACCTTCTTATACTCAATATTATTTGATGAATCTATAAAAGAAGATGTTAGTAAGTATTATGATAGGGAAGTTGAAAATATTTTATATAAGCTAGTGATAAAAGCATTACCAGAATTAAAAGATGAAAAGAATAAAATAGGTGAATATAAATGCTATTTACCTTTTGTTAAGGAGCAATTTGTAAAAGATTTTAAGTTTATTATATCAAAAGAAGATTTATATAAAGATTCATTAAAGAGATTTTTAGAATACTATTATATGTTTTATGTATCTCAGCTTGTAATGAAGCTTGATGAATTTGAAAATGTAGATTTAACTAAGCCTAATAAGCTTTACTATACATTAGATTGGGAGCGTACATCAAAGACTAGAACAGCTTATCAATTTGGATGGGAAAAAATAAAGAATAGTACAGCTTCATTATTTTCTCATGCAGTAGTATTAGAAATGTTAAATCATAATGAGATAGAAGAACAATTAGGATATAAGGATTTAGCTGAATTATTTAAAATTATTTCTGAGGATACTTTTACTGATCAAATAGAAGAATTAATAGAAGCATACAAAAGACAATTACAAGATATTAAGTGGGAAAACTTTAGGTATGTTGATAAAGAAACAGAGATAAAAGGTTTTAGTTCTGTTCATAAATTATTTAATGTTGTTAGATATCAGTTTGAAAACTCTAGTAGTAGAAGTAGAGCAAATGAAGCATACAGGAACTGGTTTGTAAGATTTGTTCAAAAGAACTTTGCAAAGAGAAGAGGTCAATTAGGATATAACTTAAATATAACCGAAGATGATATAATACTAATGACAAAAATTTGTATCAATAATAATGAAAAACTTAAATTAAATGATTTATTTGAAGAATTTGAATTAAGAGGATTATTCTTTGATAGAGATTCAAAATTAAAGATAATACAGTTATATGAAAAATTAAATTTATTAGAAAAGAAATCGGATAGTGGGGATGCGCAGTATGTCAAATCAGTTTTATAGTTATTTATCGAGTAAGATAATTGATTTTTTCAGATTAAATCCATTAATACCTGGTTCAAAATATAATATTCAGTTTGAAACAGAAGAACAAGTAAGGGATTTATATGAAAAATTAAAAGATAATAATTTATATAGAGAATATGAATACAAAGATTTAAGTGGAGAAGTAAAGTATAAATCATATGAGTTAGAGTTTAATGGAGTATCGTTAATAGTATCTTCGACTATGGATAATGTTCAACCTGATTTTTTAACTAGACTTAGAAATATGGTTGGCATGGAAGAGGGATACGAGAAAAAAGCTATATTATTCATTCATAACACTACACTAGATAGTATTATGGGAGGAACAGAATCTTTTAGCAAGGAAGGAATGCCATTTCACATTGACTCTATTCAAAAAGATATAAAAAAGATACTAGCTACAGAGTCTTTTACAGAAGTTGATAAAGCTATAGTTGAGATGGATTTAGATAAAAAGAAGAAAGTTTTATTTGCAGATAACCACTCTATATTTGAATATGAAGATATACTTGATATTTTAAAAAAAGGATATATATCAAAAGATCAATATAAAGATTTTGGGCTTTTTTATGATGAAAAGCTTACAGATTTTGAAGGTAAGCAACTAAGCAATAGAATAAAAGAGAATGCATCTTACTTTACTAAAGTAGATGAAATTCATAACTATGGAAATCCAGAGACACAGTTAGAAAAGTTCTTTGGTGAAAAAGGATCATCAAGGCTTAAAGAAAAAGATTGGATGCAAGTAGATTATAAATTGGTAGATAAATTTATTGATGAGGGTAAGAAAACTACAAAACTAGAATACAAATCAAGCTCTGAAGAGTGGGACAAAGAAGAAGGAACATCAAAAGCAAAATTAAGAGTTAGAAATATTATCGTTTTTAATGAAGAGAAAAAAGAAGAAGTAGAGTTAGAATTTTCATTCTATGATAATTTAAAAAATGAATTTATACAAAAGGTTGAAGGGGAAGCTGAAGCAAAAACTTCAGGTAAGAAATTAAAAGTTACTATTAAAGATATAGAAGGAAAGTCAAACTTCTATAAAGTTATATATAAAGTAGATAATATTAAGTTTGAATTTAAGATAGTAATGCTTAAATGCAGCCCTAGATACCTTGAATCAATTAAATCAAAATACTCACTAGTAATCAAGAAAAAAGATAGTTATATATCAGTAAATACTAATGAATCAACAATCGTTTTTAATGAATTTGAAGATAAGAATACTACTTATGAAATTGATTCAAATAATGATGTAATAGAATTACCAAAAAATGAAAAGTTAACTGTTAAACTAAGTGAAAACTTTGAATATGAAAATGATAGTGATTTAGCAAGATTTAACTTAAAATTAGAAAATGATATAATTCCTATTGGTATAGTAGGAACAAGTGAGAAAATTGCACCTATAGAAGGTTTTAAAGTTTGGAAATTAAAAAGAGAAAAGAAAAGTGACTTTAAGTTAATAGGTGATAATAAATTACAACATGGAACTAAAGAATATTTCACTAGAGATGAATTTAGAAAAAATCTAAATTTAGAAAAGCAACTTATAGATTTAGAAGGATTAAGTTTTATTGAAAATAGTGAAGGAATAGAAGTTTTAGATATAGACTTAGATATTGATGTAGAAAGAACATACAGAAATATAATAGATTATTATAGATTATCTAAAAAACTTCCAAGTTTATCATATATAAATGATGATATAAAGAAGTTATATGACGAATTTATTAAATCATATACAATAGCATTAAATAATATAAAAGAAGGTAGTTATCTTACTAAAAAGCAAAAAAACTTATTTAGAATAGGTGCAATAAGAAGAAGTATAGAAGATAAAGAGTTAATTTTTACTTCATTGCATCCATTAAATATTATATATCAACTTCATTTAAATTATGGAATAGATAATGAAGTTATAGATGAAGATGTTTTAAAGAAATTTACATCCACTTATCTTTTACCATATATAATAGATGAAGACGATAAACTTTATATACCTATGGAACAACAACATTCTCCTGAATGGAAGTATTACGTAGACGAGAATCTTCCTAGATATAAAAGTTCAAGAGACTTTGTTTCAAAATTAGTTAATGAAAAGATAGAAGAGTTTGTAAGCCATTTTAAATATATGTTTGAAATGGGAAATAATGCACCAATAAGAATTAACTTAATTAATACAGGTGATAGCAAAGAGATACTACAAGGGATATTTAAATACTATATAAAACAGCTTAAGAATAAAAAGGTAAGTGAACTATTACCAATAGATTTATTTATATACTCAGATAAGAATATAACAAATGCTTTTGAAGAAGTAGCATTTAATGAGGATATAGAATCATTAAAAGAGATATATAATTTGGATTTATCAGTGGATGATATGTCTGAAGAAGATGTATTAAATTTATATAGAGAAAAAGTACATTTTTATTCTAAGAATATAAGTAATGGTGTTGAGTATGCACATATTACATTTTTAGAAATGAGTAGTGACGTTAAGAAAATAACTTCTAATATGGATGATATACCATCAGGAGTTATATTAAATGGTACTATATCAGGAGTTCCATCAGTATTTTTAGGAGACTCATATAGAACTGGATTTGGTACTAAATATACTAATACAGAAAGTAGACTTATGAATGTAGCTATAAAATTAAATGCTTTAAATGCAGCATCATCTGGAGAACCATTTAACAGCAATCAATGCAAAGCTATATCTATACCTAACAAAAACAAAGCAACATTAGATAGTATATATGATGCTAGTCATTGGGTAACATTCATAGATCCTAAGGTTGATTTGAATTTCTTTAAAAATGACCCTGATGCAAAAGATCTATTAATAATACATTATAGTGATCAATATACAACTGCCGGAGGATATGATGCAATAACGGTTACTAGAAAGTCTGGACCATATCAAAGAGTTATAGAAGAGTTTTTAGAAAAAAATGGAATAGAAAATGCAAGTGATTATTCACCATCAGTTATAAATATGTTTAATGCTATAAATGGAGATTGGCTTTTAAGATTATTATCTAGTAAATCACATTTCCCTAAAGAGAAAATAAGTATATTATCTGCAATAAAGTTAGGTCTTGCTCAATTTAAAAATGATAATATAATATGGGTTCCTATATCACTTGAAGAAATATTAAGAGTATCAGGTGGTGCAGGTTTAAAACAAAGTGAAGGATTTTTATCAGCTAAGAACTTAGGGTTTGAAGGGGGAGTAACAAGTGATGATATATTATTTGTTGGTATAGAAGAAGTAAGCGATAAAGTATTTGTACATTATTATCCAGTTGAAGTTAAGATAGGAATAAATGATCCATCATATGTTCATAAGGGAATAAAACAAGCTAAATCTACTAAATCAATATTCAATAATATATTATTACCTGATGAAAATGAAGATTTAAGTAGCACACAAAAAGTATATAGAAACTTCTTAATGCAGCTTGTAATAACTAGTGCTGAAAAGTTAAGTTTATATAATGTTTGTAAAGGTGGAGACTGGAATAAAGTAATTAATTCTGATTTAAGAAGAAAATTACTTAATGAAGAATATGAAATAAATAACTCAATTGAAACTTCACTAGGTAAAGCTTCAGTTATATCATTTAAAAAAGGTATGGCATATACTCATATCGGTATAGAAGATGATGTTATGGTTATAGAGATGTCTGAAGAAGATGGGATTAATTTTATAACTAAGAGTATTGAAGAAATAGGAGAACATGTAGAAAGAATTAATATTTCAGGAATGAATATAGAGAATTATAATAATAGTAATAATTTTAATAATGTAAATAAGCCTGTAAGTTATGAAGAAAATAGTGGTGATACTGAAGCAGCAACTATTGTAGCTGATACATCAGTGGATTTAGAGATCACGCATCAAAAAGTGAATACATGTTCAATTATACAACCCCAAAACGATAATGAACTAATAAATTCTGATGAAGATAGAAAGATGGAAATACTATTTGGAGTAAACCAAAAGAATAATAAAGAAGTGATTTGGTATCCAAATGATACGGATAAGTTACTTCATACTAATACAGGAATAATTGGTACTATGGGTACTGGTAAAACTCAATTTACAAAATCTATGATTACTCAAATACATAGAGAATCTAAGTACAATGTAGATAGAAAAGATGTAGGAATATTAATATTTGACTACAAAGGAGATTACAATAAATCTAAAACTGATTTTATAGAAGCTACAAATGCAAATGTATATGAACTATACCAATTACCATTTAATCCGCTTTCAGTAATAAAGGCTGCTAATTCTAAACCAATGCTACCTCTTCATACAGCAAATAGTTTAAAAGTAACACTAGCAAAAGCATTTGGACTTGGAATTAAGCAAGAAACATTATTAAGAGATTTAATAATGGAAGCATATGAAAAGAAAGGTATAATAAAAAATCAATCAGATACTTGGAACAAACCAGCACCTACATTAAAAGATGTATACGATATATATGTAAATAGAGATGATTTAAAAGAAGATAGCTTATATGCAGCATTTAGTAACTTAATAGATTTTGAGATATTTGAGCCAGATTCAGCAAATACTAAGAGTTTATTTGAGTTAATAGATGGAGTTACTGTAATAGATTTATCAGGATATGATCCAGATATTCAAAACTTAGTAGTTGCAATAACTTTAGATTTATTCTATTCTCAAATGCAGGCATACGGACATAGTAAAATAGAAGGAAGTTTAAGACAGCTTAATAAGATTATATTAGTTGATGAAGCTGACAATTTCTTAAGTAAGGATTTTGAAACATTAAAGAAGATACTTAAAGAGGGTAGAGAGTTTGGAGTAGGTACTATTCTTTCGACTCAGTTATTAAGCCATTTCTCTACTGGAGAGAATAAGTATTCAGATTATATTTTAACTTGGATAGTTCATAATGTAGCTGAGATTAATCTAAAAGATGCTAGGTATATATTTAATGCACATGATAAGAGTGAGCAAGAAAATTTATGTAATAGGATTAAGACTTTAAGTAAGCATTATAGCTTAGTTAAGATGGGGGATAGTGATAGGGCTATATTTATGAGAGATAAGGCATTTTGGGAGTTAATACAGTAGATATGATAAAGTTTATTATATCATAAAAATCAGTATATATTGAAGAATAGAGATCTTATGATGTTTTAGGTCTCTATTTTTCTGTGTTAATAAATATATATTGTACATATACTTATTAGTATAATAAGTGAAATAATGGGGGGATTCTATGTCATTTGAGGCTAAACCCAAAAGTATTATGGGATTATTTAGAGAGCCAGAAGGGATTTCTTATAATATTCCGATGTATCAAAGGTCATATAGTTGGGGAGAGGATGAAATAAGTGATTTTTGTGAAGACTTAAATGATTTATATACAGGCAATGGAAAAGATTATTTTTTTGGTGCACTTATAACAATGGAAGATAAATATAATCAAAACAATCAGCAAGTTATAGATGGTCAACAAAGAATAACTACTTTTTCTATACTAATTTCACAATTATATAATTTATGTGAAGTGCTAATTGACCAAATGGAGAAATCAGATAAACTAAAATATAAGCAAAATATAAAAGAATTAAGAAATAAGCAAGGTGATTTAGGTCAATGTATTAAAAATGAAAATAGATATAAAGTTATATTATCTAAAGTTGACAATGAATACTTTGAGAAAGTGCTAGATATATCTACGGAAAAGGAATTAATAGATATTTGTTATGAGGTAGTAGATAAGTTAGAATTAGTTGAATGTATAGAAACAGGTATAGAATATAAAAATGCATACATTAAAAAAATACATAAAAAGAAAAAAATAACATATAAAGATATACTAAATATACCAGTAATTAATAATAGAATTAGGTTTAATGATTTAAAGGATATATGTTATGAGCAATATAAGTCTAAACTAGATTTAAAGTCTAATTATAATTATAAAATATTTGAAAAGTATTTATTAATAAAATATATTAGGGATATGTTGAGTAAAACTGGGAAATGTATAAATTACTATCTAGAAAAAAAGTATATAACTGATGAAGATATACATAAAGTAAATGAATTATTAGACTTCGAATATGAAAAATTAGATATAGTTTCTCATAAAAATATAAAAAATGCAAAAGAAATTATAAATGAAACCCATCTCCATATAAAACTTTATAAGAAGATGGGTTTTTATTATATACTAATATCTCCTTTAACAACTTGAGTAATGAAATGTTCCAAATTGCTAGAGTAATTATATCTATTCTTCAACATAGCAGCACCACGATCAATATGAAGCTTAGCATGAGTAGGGAAGTACTCATCATCACTTAAATGCTTACCAGCATGTTGTTCAAGTAAACTTTTAAATAACACATCATATTGTGCAGTTATAGTCTGTCTATTAAGTTCAAGTCCGTTATTATCAGTTTCTTTATAATTTTCAATTGGTTCATCATTAGTTAAAGACATTGAAATTGCAAGCTTACAAAGTGCAAATGGCTTTAAATTCATTCTAGAACCTAAATCTTCAAATATTTCTTTTGTTTGTTGTGATGTTTTAAGTCTAAATCCCATAATTACACCTCAAAAAAGTATCCTTTACTTTGGATAGTCTTTCTATTTTTATCATCATATTGTATTAAGTACTCGCCATTTAACTTTGGTTTTATTTCTTTATATGCCTTTTCATCTATTTCAGTATTAGTAGATAATATTATAACTTGATCACTTATAGTTGATAAATATTCACTAGTAATATTATTTCTATGAGTTTCATCTATTCTAGCATATGGAGTATCTATTATAAAAGGTATTTCTATATCAGAAGCCTTAAGTAAAGCCCAGTATAGACAAAGTATATAAATTTGTTTTTCTCCACTAGAGAATCCATTTATATCAACTTTAGTTCTTAACTCAATAAACATTCCTGTAGAATTATTTTTAATAGAATTAAGAAGTTCATTTTTGTTTTCAACATGATACTCTTTAAATAAATCTTCAAAGAATAGCTTACCAAATTTTTTCTCCATTTCATCATAACCTATATTTTCAATTAGGTTTTCAAGTTCTAGAGAGTTATACATTTTATTTATATATAATGAAGCATTAAAGTCTTTATCTATATCTATAAAATCTATAAAGTTATCTTTTTGAATTATTCTTCTAAATATATACATGAAATTTTCTTGTATTTCTTTAGTTTTATTATCTGTTAAAGTATTTATTATATCTTCTAACATAAGTATAAGGTCAGCAGACATATCAACTACCTTATTTGCTTGAAGTAATTCTATATATTTAGCTTTAGATTTATCTCTATTTAAAGTTAACATATTTAACTTATTTTTTAATTCTTCTAAATTAGAAGATAAGTTACTTTCACTTTCTGATAATTTACCAATTTCACTAGATAAATTAGATATTTCTTCTATATATTTATTTAATGATTCATCTTCTAAACTGGAATTAAGTTTAGATCTAATATCTGCTAACTCTAAAGCAATGGATCTATATTCATCAAATAAGTTAAGTATAGAAGCATTATCAAAATCAATTACTGAATCCATAAGTGATATTAATGAATTACTTTCATCAGATGATAGCATATGAATAGGTTTAAAGTTATCAGTAATATCTTTAGGAGCAATATCATCTATTAAAGCTTCTGAAACAGTCATAGCAACTTCATCTATTGATATACTACTTATTTTATCTAAAAGCAAGCCTTTTATATAATCTGCACTTAGCTTACCTTTAAGTTGATTATATATTAAATAGTTCTCTTCTGATTTTACTTGTTTCTTTAAATCGACTATTTTATCTTTTAACATTAAGAAAGGAAGCATTTCATTACAAAAGTCTTTAATGCTTTGATTTATAATACTTCTTCTAGCTTCTAATTCAACAGTTCTAGTATTAAAAGCTTGTCTCTCTTCTGCTAAAACGCCACCTTTTTTTCTAAATTCTTTTTCAGATTTTATCTTTAAAGCTTTTAAATTGTCTATATTATTTATTAAATCAGAAATTTCACATTTGATGATATATTCTTCAGAGGTAAGATTATTAACTTCTTCATCCAATTTCATATATTCATCTCTTGCAATTTCTATTTCATTATTACTATTTTTATTTGACTTAGTACTTGATACTATTGTATTTTTTAATACATCAAAAGTATCAAAGTTACAAAGTGATAAAAGAGATTGTTTTAAATGTGTATTGGAATTCTTTCCTATAAAGAATTCTGATAAATGTTCACCATCAAAGAAAAAGAATTCAAATATTTTAGGTGAAATTATAGATGTAATATAATTTTCAAAATAATTAAGTTCTTCATCATCTAAAGGAATATTTGAGAAATTTTTATAAACTAAAAATGTCTCATCTAATTTTTTATCTTTAAAAGTCCACTGTCTAACTAATGTATAAGTGTTTTTTTCTGTATTTTCGCTAATCTCAATATCTATTGATATATATGCATCAACAGTATCATTTTTTAGAGAATTATTATTTATATTAGATTTTACTCTAGATATATATGAAGAATTAAATCCTTGATACTTGTAAGCCATAGGTCCATAAATACAAAGTTTAATAGCTTCAAATATTGTTGATTTACCAGCTCCATTTTTACCACCTACTAATATTATGTTTTTATCATTTGTAGTAGTAAAATCAAAGATAGTTTCTTCCTCATAAGATCTAAAGTTTTTTAGTACAAGTTTATTTATTTTCATGTTCTAACTCCTTGCCACTTTCTTCTTCGATCTTTTCAATAATATCTTGATGAAGCCATTGTTGATTTAATATTTTACTTACCGCGTTTTTTAATTTAGTATTATTACTAAAGTGTTTATACTTATTAGTATCAATAACTAATTTATTAAATAGATCATTGTTTATATCATATTCTTTACATTTTTCAGCTATAACGTTTAATGTAGAAGAATCAAATAGAGGATTTTTATATTCAGCCCATGGTAAATCTTTACCAGTCACTTCTTTATATATATTTAATAATGTAGTAGAAGTTAAATCTTCTTCATTATCCCATATCTCATCAATTGCTTTAAGTTCACCTAAATTAATAAGTTCTAAGTCAGGATAGAACTTTTGCATTTCTATTTGAGTTTCTAAAAGCTTTTTTAGAATCATTTGTCTAGCTTCAAATGTAAATGGACCAAACATTATTTTTCCATCTCTTTTAACAACGGCACCATTTCTTTTGTGCTTTTTACGATTCTTAGGCTTATCTCTTTCACTTAATAGCCAACTTCTAAACTCAACTAAAGGCTTCAATTCATTATGGCCAGATTCTATAAATCCATTTAAAGATTTATCCTCTTTTACAACAGTACAAATCCAACACCCAAATCTACTATTACCACAGCTGCTTTTAGCACTTGATTCATCAGCTATAAAAGGACATTCTCCAGAATCACCAGAACCTTTCATATACATTTCAAATAATTCCATTGCACTAGTTCCCCATGCAGTAGCAGGAGAAGGGAAGTCACCAGCATTAAAAGTAATTAAGTTGTCATTGTTATGGTATAGTACATCCCAAACGTCAGCAGTTGAGAAATCAACTATAGGAGTGTAGACATAAGCTAATTTATTTTTACCTCTTAAAGTTTCATGTGGAGTAAGAAGATATCCTTCTATTTCTCTTTTTTCTATTCTAGCCTTTCTTGCAGAACTTTCATCTTTACGAACTCCAAGTAGAACTACAACATCTTCGTACTCTAATTTTTCTTTTATAAACTTATTAGATGGTCTTATCTTTAGTCTTTCAGTACACCAACGATATTGTATAGACTTTGGAGTAGGGTACCCTTTCCCAATTATATTAGCCCAGAAGCTATCATGAAGTTCAGGATACACAATTTGTGCTATTATAGGCAAATCTAATTCTTTAGCACTTTCGTTTATTTTATTTATATTATCTTTCAGATATTCAAGTATTATAGGATTTTCTATAAGTGTATCTGATGACACTACATAAACTGGCTTGTGTCTTTTTTCTTTAGGTAATCTTTTCAACATAGAAAAAGTCACCTGTAAGGTACAACTACTATCCTTGCCGCCACTATAGCCGAGGATCCAAGGTCTTTTATCATTAAGGTATACAGCTTCCATTTCATCTAATAGGTCATCTAATGTATAATTGTCAAAGTAGCTAGCCATTACTATTCAATCCTTTCTATTTTATAATAAGTTATAAAAATATATTTAAGTAAAAATTTAAATATGATATTTACAGAAATATACCATTATATTATTATATCACAGATTTTAAGATTAAAGAATTTATATTAACTTCTATTCAAACATAAATTAGTATAAAGCTAAATATACTTTATTATAATTATAGCCTTATAAATAGTATGGATTTGAAATAAATTATCATATATTATCTTTTGCATGATTACTTTAAATTATAAAAATCAAGTTATGGTCTTGGAAGAATTATGTAAAATTATTATTTTTATTCAGTTAAAATAATAAAATATAAATATTTAATAATTTATTATTTTAGTATGGTATAAAGGAAGTTCGTGGGAACTTGTTAAAAAATTCGGAGCTTTACATATAAAAAGTAAA
Organism: Desulfovibrio sp. Marseille-P6017; assembly: GCA_900604495.1. The sequence goes on from UWOR01000002.1 coordinate 257,054, forward strand.
CATAGTTTAAGTTTTCACAACATATATATTATAGGTAAGATTTTTTATATTATGGAGGTTTACAAAATGAATAATTCAAAAAAGTTTCTTATATGTAGTGTCTGTGGAAATATGGTCGGAATGATAGAAGATAAAGGTCCTAAACTAGTATGTTGTGGAAAAAAGATGAATGAGCTAGTAGAAAATACAACAGAAGCTTCAGTAGAAAAGCATACACCAGTAGTAAATATAGATAACAATAAAGTAAATGTACAAGTTGGAAGTACATTACATCCAATGACACAAGAGCACCATATAAGCTGGATATATCTTTTAACAACACAAGGTGGTCAGCGTAAATCTTTAGAAGTAGATAGTGATCCAATTGTGGAATTTGTATTAACTGAAAATGATAAGCTGTTAGAAGTATATGCATATTGTAATCTTCATGGATTATGGAAATTAGAATTATAAATAAAATTTAAAAGTTTAAATATATCATAAAGATAAAAATGAAGGGGTACATAATTAATGTACCTCTACATTTTTATGCAGAAAAATGCATAGTTATTTGTTAAAAAATAGAAAAATATAAATATATTAACAAATGAGTTTTAATAAAATACATATATACAAAATATATTTAGTTTTAGTATAATGTTGTGTATTGTCATATATAGGGAGGGCTTAATAAATGAAATCAAGGTTTGAAGGTGGATTACTTGGACTTATAGGTGTTAATATACTAGCATATTTTATAACTCTTATAACATTTGGATTAGCTACACCATGGGCTATGTGTATAAAGTATAACTGGGAAGCTAAAAATACAGTTATAGAAGGAAGACGATTAAGATTTATAGGTAAAGGATCTAGTCTATTTTTACATTATATAAAATGGTGGATACTTACTATAATAACTTTGGGTATATATGGATTTTGGTTATATATAAAATTATTACAATGGAAAACTGAAAATACTATATTTGAAGACTAATAAAAAATTCTAATTGGACATTATATCCAATTAGAATTTTTTATCTTCAGACGTACATCTATAAGATATTTTATTATTTTTATAGAATCTAAATCTATTAATTTAGAAATGAATAATAAGTTTGTGTGGGTTATAATAATAAAGTAAAATTAAAAAATACTAACCGCATTAAAGGAGTAAACTATGAACTGTATATTCTGTAATATGAAAGATAATTACATACTTGAAAATGAACTAGCTTACGCAATTTATGATAAATACCCAGTAGGGAAAGGTCATATGCTATTTATACCGAAAAGACACGTAAAAGACTTTTTCCATATAACAAAAGAAGAAAGAGAAGCAATATTTAATTTAATAGATGAAGGTAAAAAACTATTAGATGAGAAATACTCTCCAGATGCATACAACATAGGAGTAAACTGTGGAGAATACTCAGGACAAACAGTAATGCATGTCCATGTACATCTAATACCAAGATACAAAGGAGACACAAACTCACCACAAGGTGGAGTAAGAGGAGTAATACCAGAAAGAATGAAGTACTAAAAAAGGATGGAGATAAATGAAAAAAGACATATACAAAAAGTTAGATGAATTAAAGATAAAATACAAAATACTAAAACATAAAGAAGTATTCACCGCTGATGAATTTTACGAAGCAACTAAAGATATGCCAGGATATCACTGTAAAAACTTATTTTTAAAGAACTCAAATAAAAGTAAAAATTATTTATTAGTAGCAAAACATGATAAAAATGTAAACTTAAAAGATATAAAAGAGCAAATAGGAAGTACTAGGCTTTCATTTGATTCACCAGAAAATTTATACGAACTATTAAAGGTAACTCCAGGAAGTGTAAATCCATTTAGTATTATAAACGATATAGATAGTAAAGTAGAGTTATTAATAGATAGTGATTTGCTAAATGGTGAAAATCTTAATTTTCATCCATCTATAAATACAGAAACATTTAATATATCAGGAGAAGATTTTAATAAATTTTTAGATCATATTAATAATAATGTTATAAAGCAAATATTATATAAAATGATAAACATTTTATTAGTATATAAAAAAATAATATAAAATTAGTATCAAATAACTAATAAGTGCATATAATAATATATGTAGTAACATACAAATAAATTAAAAGGTGTCTAGAAATAGATTTTAGGAGTATTTTTTATGAATAATGGAACAGTGAAATGGTTTAACAATGAAAAAGGATTTGGATTTATATCAGTAGAAGGTGGAGATGATGTATTCGTACATTTTTCAGCTATACAAACTGACGGATTTAAATCTTTAGAAGAAGGTCAAAAAGTAAACTTTAATATAGTTAAAGGTGCTAGAGGTCCTCAAGCTGAAAACGTAACTATATTATAATATATATGTTCGTGGAAAAGACACATTGTGTGTCTTTTTTTATGTCTATAATACACTTAACTTTTCTATTGTTTATTTATAAATAGGATATGTTTAATATGGTGTTGATATTAGGAACAATTTTAATAATAAAAAAGTAGGGGTATACCAAATCATATAACTCCTACTTTTTTGTTAGTATTATATTAAATTTGTTTATTTTGTTTTATCTATATAACCTATTAATTTTCATCATACTTTTTATTATTTTCATTAAATCTTTCCAAGATTAATGACGCACAGAATATAACTAGAAATATTAATGAAAGTAATAGTGAATGAGTTACTAGATGATATGAAGATTCTACAGAACTATAACCTATATTTGAAATTATAGGAACAATAAGCCATATATTAAAAAAGAATATTATTACCGTTATAACTAAGCTCCATAGTATTTTTTTCATATTTATCCCCCTATGACGTTAAATTTACTTATTTTTATTATAACATTACTTTGTACAATATAATTCTTATTTTTAATAGAATCTCTATTAGACTTAAATATTGATAACTCCATAACCATACATTTAGTATATTAATCCACTTATCTAATAATTTCTTATTTATATATGTTGCAGAGTTTGTAAAATAAGTATATTGATTTAGAAACAATGAAGGAATATGATAAATACTATCTAATATAGCATATAATTTATATAAAAATTTATGATATAGCTTTAGCAATTTCTTTATTATTTAATAGAAAATTAATTAAAATTGGTATAAATATTAATTGAATTATCATACCTGGTATAGCAGGAAAAAGCCCTGAAGCAACGTAAGTTATTGGACTTACCTGGGGAGCTAAAGTTAAAGAAACTACAAATGCACCAGCTATAGCAAATAGTCTACCTACAACCATTGCACAAATAAGAGAAATATATACCTTATTAGTTTTAGAAAAAACTAATCCAGTCACTAATCCATAACCACAAAGTTCAAATGCCATAATAGGCATTACAGGAACTAATGGAGGCATACTAGTTAATAAACCACTAAGTATAGGTGTTATTATACCAACAGCAGCACCAAGTGCAGGTCCTAGAAAATATCCTGCCATTAAAACTGGAATATGCATTGGTAAAAATACAGATCCTCCCATATTGAATATATGGAATATCATAGGTAAAATAACTCCAAATGCTACAAACAATCCTGATAATACTAATTTTTTTGCTTTCATAATAATCCCCCTGATTAATTAAAATAATTTTATACTAAATGTAAATTCTAGCTATTTTGTATTACAATATAATACATTTCATCGTCTTCAAATGCTTCAATTACATTCAAAGAAGCATTTATAAATACTTCTTTTTGTTCATTAACTTCCATTAAAAGTGATTCATTAACACGCTCATCAGCATTTTTATGTAGATTGTTTAAAAAATTTCTACTATTAGAATGAGCAATCATCAAGAGACCATTATTATGTAAGTTATTTTTTACAAGTTTTGATATAGTGTTTGTTTTATCTTCTAAATGAGGATACATAGAATAAAGAATTATTTTATCGTACTTAGATTCTATATTTTCATTTTCTACATCTACTAAATCAAAGTGAACATTAGGTATTTTCTTAAATTTTTCACATGCAATATCTAGCATACCCTTAGAAATGTCAACTCCTCTAATTAAACCATTAGGTGATAGTTTAATTAAAAATGGTATTAACACTCCTGTACCAGTACCTACATCGAGTATAGTGTCGTCTTCTTTTAGTTTTAACTTACTTAGAATATAATTGATTTTACTTTCATTAACTTCAATCATATTATCCCAATTTTCAGCGATTGAATCAAAAAAATCTACCTGTGACATATAATCCCCCTTTTTTGCACAAAAAAAGGCCATAAAGATTAAAAACCTTCATGGCCTTATTACAAATATTTCATTAATAAAATAGTAGCACAGCTATAATTATTTAGCAATAAAATGATGAAAGAAATGTTTTATAGCTTTTTTATAGCATATTTTATTTAGATTAAAGTAAAGAAGAGAATAATTTTGAGAAACCTTCTTTAATTTTTACATAATTACTTCTATTATTATATTCTTTTAAAGTTAATCTATTAGACAGTAACATATCTTTTTCAAACTGTTCACGTTGTTTTTTAGCAATGTCTTTACAATAAATTAAAGCATTTACTTCAAAGTTTAATTCACAACTTCGTGTATCCATGTTTGCAGTACCTATTGAGCACACCCTATCATCTATGACTACAGTTTTAGAATGAAGAAATGCATTTTTATCATAGTGATAGATTTCAATGCCGAAGTTTAATAATTCTCCTGCATAAACTAAATTAGCCCAATAAACGAATGGATGATCACCTTTGCCAGGAATCATTATTTTTATATCAACACCAGAAATAGATGCAAGTTTTAAGCTATCAGCTATGCTTTGATCTAAAATCAAATATGGTGATTGTATATAAATATAATCCTTAGCTTTTTGAATCATTTCTAAATATGACCATTTAATTTCATATCTATTGTATGGATTTGGACCACTTGATATTATTTGTATTCCAGGTTCTGAGTAATTAAAATCATATATAGTATTAGATTTAAAATCTTTTAATACAGAAGTTAAGTCTATATTTTCTTTAGTTGCATAGTTCCAATCAGATAAGAATCTTAAGTTTAAATCTTTAACAGCACTTCCATCAAATTTTATATGAGTATCTCTCCAATAACCAAATTTAGGGTCTTTACCTAAGTATTCATCACCAACGTTGAATCCTCCAACAAAACCAATTTTATTGTCTATAACAATGATTTTTCTGTGATTTCTAAAATTCATATTTAGGTTTACTAGTTTTAGTATAGCAGGGAAGAACTCACCAGTTTTTACGCCAGCATCTATTACAGATTTTAATTTTTTCTTTGTAAGAGATCTACTACCTACTGAATCATATAATAATCTAACTTCAACACCTGACTTTGCTTTTTCTTTTAATATTTTTAATATTTGAGAACCGATTTCATCATCTTTAAAGATATAAAATTGTATATTTATACTTTTTTCAGCTTTTCTTAGACTATCTAAAATTTCATTAAATAATTCTTTACCATCAAAAAATAATTCTACTTCGTTATTGTTTCTATAAGGTGAATATTCCATAGATTCTATGGCTCTAATTATTTCATAATTACTAGAATTTTTAATACTATCATTAGAAATTCTCATCTGATCTAATTGATCTGTATATGTTTTAAAAAATTCCATTTTAGATTTTTTCATTATGAATATATCAGATTTTTTAATCTTTCTACCAATTAGTAAGAAAAGTATAAAGCCTATATAAGGTAATAGAGTTAAAATTAATGCCCAGGATATTATACTGTTAGCTGAACGTTTTTCTTTAAAAATCATATATATGATTGTTATTATATTTAAAATATGAACTAATATAGATAAAATGGCAATAATCATAAATTTAGTATCCTTTCAAATGGAGTTAAACTTTTTTATATATAAATTATGATAGCCTTTAAATTTAAATTTATGTAAAAAGACTAATTGAGGTATGTTTATGCATATACTAGTATGTGAAAGCTTTATTAATGAAAAAGTTGGATAGGAATAAGGAGGAGCACCATGATAGAAAAATTTGATATCAATATAACGCCTTTTCAGCTAGAAAGAACAATGCATATTTATTTACCAGATGATTATTACGATAGTGAAGAAAGATATCCTGTTATGTATATGTATGATGGTCATAATTTATTTAATGATAATGATGCAACATATGGAAAGTCGTGGGGGCTATCGGATTTTTTAGATAACTATGATAAGAAGTTTATTATTGTTGGAATGGAATGTAATCATACTGGAAATGAAAGATTAAATGAATACTGTCCTTATAATATAGAAGATGAGTCTATAGGAAAAATTAATGGAAGAGGACAACAATTAATGGATTGGGTAGTTAGTGAGTTAAAGCCATTAATTGATAATATATATAGAACCTATCCGTCTAGAGAGTACACTGGAATTGGAGGAAGCTCTATGGGTGGGCTAATGGCATTGTATACTATTATAAAATATAATAAGTATTTTTCTAAGGCTGCATGTTTATCACCATCTATATTTTTATGTATGGATGAATTGAATGAGGAATTAGAGTCGTCTATAATTGACTCGAATACTAGAATTTATTTTAGCTTTGGAACAAGGGAAGTAAGAAATATGGATTTAATTTTAGATTATATAGGTTATTTTGATGATTATTTTACTCATTACAATGCAAGTAGCTATGTTTATATAGCTAAAAATGGAAAACATAATGAAGCAACATGGGAAAAACAAAATAAAATTTATTTTGACTTTTTATATGGTATGTAGTTAAATAATTCTCTAAACTTAATATAGAAATTAATTATTAACAAAGTGGATTTTTATAAGCAATTCCTTTTATAAATACAAAAACCTTATTACCGAATTTTTCATAATTACTAATTTTAAATCCAGAATTCTACTTGTTAGTTATTTTATAATTCCAACTATGGGAGGATGGATGCTAGGATATATTGATGAAAAAATATATAATGGTTCTATAGTGCCAAGTATATTACTACATGGTATAGTTAATTTTGGAAGAGATATTATGCTTATATTTTCAGGTACAATTTTAAAATATTATGAATAATCTATAGTAAGTTATAGAAGTAACCACATCTTAGAGATTAATGTATTAAAAAGTCTAAGGTGTGGTTGTTTTTATGCCATATTTATCACGAAGAGGGCTAGCATAGCCTAATTATATATAAATTGTTCACAATATATAACAATTGTGAACTAATTTATATTGTTTATCATGAAGTTATCTAACATAGCCATAAAATATTATATAAGATAATAAACAATTAATCCCCCTACGTTTAAAAATAGATATAGAGGGATTAACATTTATTTTTAGCAACTGACGAAGTCGTTGGCTATATGAAGTTATTCGACCACACAGTGGCAATCTAAGAGAATTTTTTATAAAGAAGTTTCTCTTAAAACTAAATCTTCATTTCTCTCAATAAAATGTCTAATAGACCATTCGTTTTGTAATAACAATACTGAATTGTTATTTTTATCTTCGACTAATAATGTCTCCATTGGCATTGAAAGCCTACCATATTTGGAAAGATCATTTTCAATCCAACGTACATAGCGATAAGGTAGTGAATTCATTAGAATCTCAACACCATATTCTTGTTTTAGGCGATATTCTAAAACTTCAAATTGAAGAATTCCAACTACACCTATAATAAGTTCTTCCATACCAGAATTAGGTTGTCTGAATACCTGTATAGCACCTTCTTCTGATAACTGTGTAATACCCTTCACGAACTGCTTTCTCTTAAGAGCATTTTTTGTAGAAACTCTTGCAAAATGCTCAGGAGCAAATTGTGGTATACCAGTGTATTGTAAATTTGATTGTTTTTCACTTAATGTATCACCAATATTAAATATACCTGGATCATGTATACCTATAATGTCCCCTGGATAAGCTGAGTCTATAATAACACGGTCTTGTGCTACAAACTGTTGAGGTTGAGATAGTTTAACCTTTTTGTTTCTTTGTACATGAGTTACTGTCATACCTTTTTCAAATTTACCAGAGCAAATTCTAAGGAATGCAATTCTATCTCTATGATTTTTATCCATATTAGCTTGAATTTTAAATATAAATCCTGAGAAGTTATTAGAATTAGGATCAATATCACCTAAATTACTACTACGAGGACTTGGCGGTGATGTTATTTCTAGGAATGATTCTAAAAATGGTTCTACACCAAAGTTAGTAAGAGCACTTCCGAAGAATACAGGCGTCAATTCACCCTTTAATATTTCATCTAAATCAAAATTATCTCCAGCAATATCTAAAAGTTCAATATCTTCTAGTAGCTTTCCATGAAGAGCATCACCTAATAAAGCATTAAATTTTTCATCAGATACCTCTCCAGTTATAGAATTAGCAATAGATTGTCCATGATTACCATCATCAAATAATTCAATTTGATTTTTATGACGGTTAAACACACCTTTAAATTCTTTACCAGAACCAATTGGCCAGTTTACTGGACAAGAGCGAATTCCTAGAACATTTTCAATATCTTCAAGTAGCTCAAATGGATCTTTTCCTTGACGGTCCATTTTATTTATAAAAGTAAAAATTGGTATTCCTCTCATCTTACAAACTTGGAATAATTTCTTTGTTTGATCTTCGACACCTTTAGCAGAGTCAATAACCATTACTGCACTGTCTGCTGCCATAAGAGTTCTATAAGTATCTTCACTGAAATCTTGATGCCCTGGAGTATCAAGAATATTTATGCAAAAGTTATCATATTCAAATTGAAGAACACTTGATGCAACAGATATACCTCTTTGTTTTTCAATTTCCATCCAGTCAGATACTGCATGTTTTTGAGATCTTCTTGATTTAACTGAACCTGCTTCACGAATGGCACCACCATATAATAGAAACTTTTCAGTTAATGTAGTTTTTCCTGCATCGGGATGGGAAATGATTGCAAAGGTTCTTCTTCTTTTAACCTCATCAATCAAGTTTAAATTTTGTTCTGTCATTTTTTATCATCCTTTATTTTAATTTTACGATTATCCAAATATAAAAAACCATAATCCTATTGATATTATAACTTTATTGCAAAACTGTCAATATAGAAACTTTATGAAAATAGCTCCACTTAAAACGGCAGTCCTCAATGCCTGCCTTTTATAGTAGTAAGGAGTAAAATATATATAAAATATTATCTATATTTTGATTATAGACTAAAATTTGTAAATCAAACAAAAATAAATTATATAATTAAATCTTTAGAAAATTTAACTGAGTATGAACAACAACAGGTATTTAATTTTTTAGAAGAAAAATTCGTATTTGGTTCTTTATCAACTTCTCCTTGTTATCACTCTAAAAAAGATTTTTCAACATTATCTTTAAACATAGCGTAATTTTTAAATTCTTTTGGTGATATTTTATACTCTTTAACAAATGCTTTATAGAATACAGAGTAATCTTATGGATAGGGGGGTGGGGTTTTATACAGGGAGTATAGGCTTAATTATAGGATTTATGGGAAGTGAGTATAGCTTATAATATAATAAAGATCGCAATTGTTATATAATGAGAAGTAAAGTATATTAAAGAAGTTTGTAAAATATAAGATGAATACTAAAAACAATATTGTAGAAATCTTAAAGAATATGAATAGTACTACTTACTAGATGGTAAGTAACTAACCAGAAAGTGCATTATTGTGGGATCTAAAGCATTTATATATAATCCTTTTATAGATAAAAGACAAAGGAGAAGTATATAATGAAGAAAAATTTAAACTTACTTTACTTTAGTCCTACTGATGGAACTAAGAAAATTGTAAGAAAAGTAGCAAGAGGAATGAATTTAGAATATAAAGAGTTTAATATTACATTACCTCAAAATAGAGTGGAGGAATTATATTTTAATGAAAATGATATAATTATAGTTGGTATGCCAACATACGCTGGTAGATTCCCTAAATTATTACATACATATATGGAGAAAATAAAATGTAATAATTCTTTAGCTGTATTTATTGCAACATATGGAAATAGAGATTATGAAGATTCACTGTTAGAATTAAAAGATTTGTTTGAAAATAAGTCTTGTAAAACTATAGCAGCTGCCACATTTATCACAGAACATTCTTCTACAGATAAGTTGGCAACGAAAAGACCTAATGAAGAAGATTTAAGTATAGCTTATGACTTTGGACTGAAAATCAGTACAAAGATTGAAAATATAAAGAGCTTTGATAAAATAGAAAATTTAAATGTTCCTGGGAATTTCCCTTATGTAATAAAAAATTCACCTATCTTACCAATAGCTCCTGAAACTAAAGATGCATGTATAAATTGTAAAATATGTGCTAAACATTGTCCTACATCAGCTATAGATTTTGATGATTGTAAATTAATAGATATAAATAAATGTATAAAATGTTGTAGCTGCATAAAGAGATGTCCATTCAATGCCAAACAAATGATTCATGAAGGGTATAAAAATATGCAAAATATGCTTGTAAGTAATTTTGCACATATAGTAAGAAAACCTGAAATATTTATCTAAAATTTTATAAAAACAAAGGAAGCTTTAGTAAGAGAATCTTATAATACTTGCTCTTAAAGCTTCTTTTTATTCACTGTAAGGAAATTTCAAATTCTTATCTATTTCTAAATTTTTCAACCATGAAAACTTACCAAATCTTTTAGTACCATTCATTAGCAAAGAAATTATTTGAGTAGGATATATAAGAAAAAATCTATAGTAAATATATTTACTAAATAAATCTTGATAAGTTACTAATTAATATTATACAAAATAGAAAAAATAATGTATAATAAATTTAAGACAAACGTTTTCTGAGTAATATTTATTAAAATAAAATTATTTACTAGGGGGAATTTTATGAAATTAAAAAAGGAATGATAGTTTTGTGTAGTTTAGCAATTTCATTAACAACATTACAGTCTAACTTTATTATAGCCAGTGCAAAAACAAGTAATGAAACAGAAACAGGAATTTTTATAGATAAGGTTGAGGGAGTTACAGAAGATACGATAAAGGGTGTAGACGTGTCTAGTATAATTTCATTAGAAGAAAGTGGAGTTAAGTTTTACGATTTTGAAAATAAAGAACAAGATGCTATAAAAACTTTTGCTGATGCAGGAGCTAACTATGTAAGAATTAGAGTTTGGAATAATCCGTATGACTCAAATGGTAATGGATATGGTGGAGGAAATAATGACCTTGAAAAAGCCATTAAAATAGGAAAAAGAGCAACAGAGAATAATATGAAAGTGTTAATAGATTTTCATTACTCAGATTTCTGGGCAGACCCAGCTAAGCAAAAAGCACCAAAAGCTTGGGAAAGCTTTACATTAGAAGAAAAAGAAGAAGCTGTATATAATTATACAAAAGAAAGCCTTCAAAAACTTAAAAGTGAAGGTGTAGATGTAGGAATGGTTCAAATAGGTAATGAAACAAATAACGGATTTGTAGGGGAAACTAGCTGGACTAATATGTCTAAGTTATTTAATGCAGGAAGTAGAGCTGCTCGTGATTTTGATAGTAATATTTTAGTGGCTCTTCATTTTACTAATCCAGAAAAAAGTGGTAACTATGAAAATATATCTAAGAAGTTATATGATAATAATGTAGATTATGATGTATTTGCAAGTTCTTATTATCCATTTTGGCATGGTACTTTAGATAATTTAACTAATCAATTAAGTAATATAGCAAGCAAGTATAATAAAAAAGTTATGGTAGCTGAAACTTCTTATGTATATACAGAGGAAGATGGGGATGGTCATTATAATACTTCTCCAAAGAGTGATCAAACTTTAGATTATACAATATCTGTACAAGGACAAGCTGATTCAGTGAGAAATGTATTTCAAGCAGTAGCTGATGTAGGTGAATCTGGTCTTGGTGTATTTTACTGGGAACCAGCATGGTTACCAGTTGGAAGTAGCAGTAATTTAGAAAGTAACAAGTTACTATGGGAGAAGTATGGTTCTGGATGGGCATCAAGTTACGCTTCAGAATATGATCCTGATGATGCAGGTAAATGGTATGGTGGTAGTGCAGTAGATAATCAAGGTTTATTTGATTTTAACGGTAAGCCATTAGAGTCTATAAATATATTTAAGTACATAATGACAGGTTCTACAACTACAAAGAGAGTTGAAAGAGTTGAAAGTGTAAGTGTAGAGACATATGATAAGAATGATATAAACTTACCAGATACTTTAACAGTAAAATATAATGATAAGAGTACGACTGAGGTTGATGTTACTTGGAGTAATAGTGATATAAAGAAACTTCAAAAGCACGTTCGTGGTACTTTTGAGGTAAGTGGAAAGTTTAAAACTAAAGACAAAGAACTTAAGAAACTATCTGCTAAAGCTAATGTGACATTATTACTTACAAATCATGTTGTAAATCATTCTTTTGAAGAAGATGATAGTGTTTGGAAAGTAGAGCATTTAAATGATAATAATGGATGTGCAAATATAAAATGGGAAGATCCTAAGAGTGGAGATAGAGCTATGCACTTTTGGTCAAATTCTGATATGGAGTTTGTAGTTTATCAAACTATTTCAGGATTAGAAAATGGAATTTATGAGTTAAAAGGAAATATACAAGGTGGAGATGCAACTAATTCAGAAATGAAGCTATTCTCAAAGACATCTTCAGGGATACAGGAAGAAGGTTTTGAGGTTGATGGATGGAGAAATTGGAAGACTCCTATTATAGAAAATATAACTGTAAATGATGGAGAAATTACTATAGGTGTTAAAATAAAAGCTCAAGCTTATGCATGGGGAACTATGGATGATTTTGAATTAGTTAAAATAAAATAAATATTTACTTATTGACTTTCTAAATATAATATTATAGAATTATTCTCTGTAAAAGAGCTATAATATATGGCGTATTATAATTTTTATAATGTCAGTGTATGTAAAAATCTACTTAATAAGTAGCAAGGTTCTAAAAAATTAAATAAAACAATAACAATCCAAGTGCGTGCACTGTCAGTACGCATTTGGATTTTTTTATTATGCAAAAATTTAAAAAGGAGGAGATATATAATGGAATCATTAGATTTATTAAAAGGAAATGAAAAAAGAGTTTTCTATCATTATTTAATACCATCAATTTGTTCAACTTTAGTAACATCAATTTATATATTAGTTGATACATTAATTATAGGACAAGGTGTTGGTGCAGATGGTATACTAGCTCTTAATATATTTTTACCATTTTATTCTATATATATGGGCATTGGACTATTATTTGGAATAGGCTCTGGTATATTAATGTCTGTGGAAGATGGTATAGGAAATACTGAAAAATCAAATGAGTATTTTATAAATAGTGTTTTATCTGTAGGGCTAGTTGCAATTATACTTACAATATTATCAATTTTAAATTTAAGAGAAATTTCATATTTCTTAGGTGCAAATGAAAGTAGTATTGATTTAGTTATGGAATATGGAAAATATATAGTCTATGCTACACCAATATTTATTTGTACTAATTTCTTAGGACCTATAATTAGAAATAGGAAAGAGCCTAATTTATGTATGATAGGTGTACTAATTGGAGCTGGTCTTAATATAGTTCTTGATTATTTATTTGTTTTTCCAATGCAAATGGGAATGAAAGGTGCTGCTATAGCAACTGTTATTGGAAGTTTAACAACATCTTTAGTACTGTTAACTCATTTTATAAAAAAGAAAAATAGAGTTAAAATATCTATCAAAGTATTATCACTTTCTATGATTAAGAAAATAGTATTATGTGGTGGTTCTAATTTTTTAATGGAAGTAGCTAGTGGGTTTGTGATTTTTATTTTTAATATACAAATATTAAAGTATATTGGAGATAATGGAATTGTTGTTTATGGAATAATTTCAAATTGTGTATTAGTTGGAATAGCTTTATTTAATGGTGTGGCACAAGCAAGTCAACCAGTTATATCAACTAATTATGGTGCTAATGAAAAGAAAAGAGTAGATAATGTTTTAAAATATGCAATGTACACAACTATAGCTATAGGAAGTATTTTATTTTTTATAGTTTTTGTATTTACAAAAGAAGTAATATTAGTTTTTGTAAATGCTAATAGTGATGTTATAAATATTGGTATACCTGCAATTAGAATGTATTTAAGTGCATTTTGTATTATGAATATTAATATTTTAGTATGCAATTATTTACAATCTGTTGGTAGAGAAAAGTTATCTGTTAAGATATCTATAGTAAGAGGATTTTTATTAAATGTAATTCTTATTTTTGTAATGCCTATCTTATTTGGTGGAAGTAGTTTATGGCTTGTTGTTCCTATAACAGAGTTAGTTACTTTTATAGGTATTGGAATTTATTCAAATAAAATTAATTTTCTAAAGGTTACTACTAAATAGACTAGAAAAATTATAGCCTTTATTATATTAAATAGGTTATATTTAAATAAAAGAATAAAAGGGGTAGGGAATATGAAAATAACAAGATTTATACACGATAGTAAGGAGAAATGGGGAGCTTTAAATGAGGACAAAATAAATATAATAAAAGGAAATATATTTGAAGAATATGAAATAACAGAAGAAAAAGTAAGTCTTGATGATGTAAAGCTATTAGCACCATGTAGCCCTACAAAAGGAATATGTGTAGGGCTAAATTATAGAAATCATGCAAAAGAAATGAATGAAGAATTACCAAAAGAACCATTAATATTCATGAAGCCATCATCGTCACTAAACAATCCAAATAGTGGTATAAAATATCCATCAATATCAAAAAATTTACACTACGAAGCAGAATTAGGAATAGTAATAAAGAAAAAAGCTTATAAGGTATCAAAAGATAAAGCTAATGACTATATCTTAGGATATACTTGTGCAAATGATGTAACAGCAAGAGATATACAAAAACAAGATGTACAATGGACTAGAGGAAAATCATTTGATACATTTATGCCAATAGGACCGGTAATAGCAACAAATATAGATCCGCATAACTTAGATATAAAACTATACTTAAATGATGAAATACGTCAATCATCAAATACTAAGGAATTTATATTTAAAATTCCTGAAATAATAGAATTTATAACTCAAGGAATGACACTTTATCCTGGAGATGTAATACTTACAGGAACTCCATCAGGTGTAGGTGAAATGAACATAGATGATGTTGTAACTGTAGAAATTGAAGGTATAGGTAAATTAAAAAATATAGTAATTAAAGATTAATACATAAATAAAAACTATTTTGATGATTTTATTCATTTTAAAGTAGTTTTTTTATTACAAATCAATAATTTTATTGTAATGTGGGTATATAAATAATAATTTAGTATTTATATAAAGCATAAAAGGGAAGGAATAAATTTATGAAAGGAAGCGTTGAAAGAGCTTGTATAGATATATTACTTAAAGTTCCAAAAAATATAAAAACTGTAAAGTATAAAAAAATAGAAAAGGCAAGACTTTTAAGGGAAATTAAAGCCAAGATAAATGAAGGGAAAAGTTATATAGATATAGCAATAGAGTTAGAAATACATACAATAGATGTACTTAATATTTTGCAAGAAGAAATAATATTTGGGACAAATTTAACTAAGGGAATGATAGAACACCTTATATCTAAAGGAATAACAATAAGTGAAATATCTGAATTATATAAGTGTAAAAAAGTAAATATTATATATGCTTTAAATGATATAAATAACAATATTTCAAAAAATAAGGCTATAGAAATAGAAACTGCAATAAAAATAAATGATTTATTAGAAAATAATATAGGATTTGATTTTATATCGAAATCTTTAAAAATAGATGAATACAAAGTTTTTACTATTTATAATAAATACTTTCATAAATACAATAACAATGTTATAAGTTTTAATCAAATAGAAGAATTAATTAAATTAAATCTTTCTGATGTGAATATAGCAAGGTTTTATAGTATAAATGAAGATGATATGAATTTGGTAAAAGAGCAAATTAAATATAATAAACAAATTAGAAAATCAAAAATAGATGATAAAAATAAAGATAATTTAAGTATGATAGAGAAATCATACAAAGAAAGTACAAATATGGACTTTCACTGTATTAGAAGTAAAAATAGAAAGTATAAGTAAAATTATAAGGAGAGGTAACTTATGAGTAATAGTCAAAAAGTATGTGGCTGCTTTAATGTAACAGTTCAAGATTTAATAGATGCAAAGGAAAAAGGATGTAAAAGTGTAAAAGAAATAATGAATGAGACTCACGCTGGAAAAGCTTGTGGAAGATGTAGGCAAAAAGCAGAAATAACTATAATAAAAGTTTTACAAAATAGATTATATATTAAGTAGTTTAAAAGGATGATAGTTTATAAACTATCATCTTTTCTGTTAAATCAAGTATACAATAAAATGTTAAAATATATCTTAAAATAAAATGTAAAAATATGTTATAATTACTAGGTATATGAAAAAATAGAAAATTCGGATTTGAGGGGAGAATATGGGGAATTATATATACCAAAAAATGATACAAGAAAGTCCCATTGCATATATATGTGTAGAATTTATTAGAAATGATAAAAATGAAATTACAGAAGTAGAAGTAGTACGCGTCAATAAGGCATTTGAAGAGCTTTCTAATATGGACAGAGAAGATCTTATTGGAAAAAGGTCTAATGACCTTATTGATAAAGATCAAATTAGTATATGGTACAATGCTATTTTAGAAACTATAAAAAATGAAAAATATGAATTTGAAAAGTATGTAAACGTTATAAATAGGATTTGTAAGATGGAATGTTACAATGAAGATGGAAAATATATACATTTTAGGGTATATAAAATAAGCGAAAGTGCATTTAAATTGCCTATGTCAATTAAAAAAGCACCTTTCCCAGCTTGGATAAAAGATAGAAATGGTAAATACTTAGATGTAAGTGAGAAATATTTAGAAGTAGAAAATCTTAAATATAGTGATATTATAGGTAAAACTGATTATGATTTAGTAGAAAAAGAAAAAGCTAATAAGTATATAGAAGAAGATCAACACGTAATTAAGGAAAATGAAATACATGTATTTAATAATATAGTTCAAAAAAAATCTGAAACCAAGTACTTTGAGATAGCTAAATGGCCTCATATAGATGATGAAACGAATATAGTTATTGGAACTATGGGGGGTTCAATAGAAACAACTAATGAAGTAGAACTTATAAAAGAAGCTAAAGAGAATCAAGAAATATTCTTACAAATAGTTAATAATGTAGAGGATATTATATTTATAAGGGAAGAAGATAAGATCATTTATATAAATAAAGCATTTGAAAAAATACATGGTATAAAAGCAGAAGAATTAAATTTATATGAAGATATAAATGGATGGGTTAATCATTGGGATGAAGTTGAAATTGAAAAAGAGTTTAAACCATATGAATATAATAAAACGGACACAATGTTTTTAAAAGTAACTAAAGATAAAGAAGATAGATGGTTTTATGGTAGGTATTGCCCAATTTTAGATGAAGATGAAAAGGTTTTAAGAAAAGTATGCATAGTATCTGATATAACTAATGCTAAAAAACTTGAATTACAAATGGAAAAGTTAAGAATGGACTTTTTTGCAAACTTATCTCATGAACTTAGAACTCCTTTAAATTTAATACTTAGTTCATATCAAGTTCTTAAATTAAGAATGAATAAGTTAAACTCTGAAGAGTTTGAATATTTTGATAGATATTTAAATATTATTAAGCAAAATAGCTATAGGTTATTAAAATTAATAAACAACTTAATAGATTCAACTAAACTAGATTCAGGTAGCTTTACACACAATCCTAAAAATAGAGATATTGTAAGATGTGTAGAGGATATATGAATGTCTGTTTCTGAATTTATTGAAAGTAATAACTTAAATTTAGTTTTTGATACAAATGTTGAAGAAAAAATAATATCTTTTGACCAAGATAACATAGAAAGAATAATGTTAAACTTGCTTTCAAATGTAATTAAATTTAATAAAGATAATGGGATTATATCTGTTGAAATAAGTTGTGAAGATAATATCAAAATAATGGTTAAAGACAATGGAATAGGAATACCTTGTGATAAATTGGAGGCAGTTTTTGGAAGATTTGAACAAGTAAGAAGTAAGATGAATAA
Source organism: Desulfovibrio sp. Marseille-P6017 (assembly GCA_900604495.1). Next base: position 275,212 of record UWOR01000002.1, read on the forward strand.
TAATAGAGAAGGAAGTGGAATAGGTCTTTCTTTAGTTAAATCCTTAGTTAATATGCACGATGGAGATATATGTGTAAAAAGTAAATTAGGAGAGGGTTCTGAGTTTATAATTACATTGCCAGATGTTTTAATTGAGGGTGAAGAATCTGATGTATCAGAGTTTAATAATAATTTTAAAAATATAACTAAGATGAGCGTAGAGTTTTCAGATATATATTTATAAATAAAAGGATAGATTTTTAAATAATCTATCCTTTTATTTTATTAAATATTTGAAATATAGAATTTTTATTCACAAAATTAATTAAATGAGAATATAATTTATTAAAATAAAGTAAAAAATTTTATATACACTCTTAAAATATAATTAATGAAGTGTAGGCATCTATGAGACCTTATTCTCATGGATGCTTTTTAATATAAAGTAAAATTAGGGGGACTATTTATGAGAAATTCTAATATAAAAAGCGACAAAGATATAGCAATGAGAGTCTCGACTAACAGTATTATATTCAATGCCATCTTATCAGGATTTAAATTATTTGCAGGTATTATATCAAATTCTAGTGCTATGGTATCAGATGCAGTACATTCTGCTTCAGATGTTTTTAGCACAATTATTGTTATGATTGGAGTTAATATTTCTAGTAAGGAAGCTGATGAAGAACATCAATATGGTCATGATAGGTTTGAATGTGTAGCAGGTATGATACTTGCTTGCATACTTTTTGCTACAGGGATAGGTATAGGTATAGTTGGTATAAAAAAAATATTTGGACCTACCAGTGAAAATTTACAAATACCAGGATTTTTGGCATTACTAGCAGCTATAATATCAATTATTGTAAAGGAAGGAATGTATTGGTATACACGCTTTTATGCAAAGAAGATAAATTCTAGTGCTCTTATGGCAGATGCATGGCATCATAGGTCAGATGCAATGTCTTCCGTAGGTAGCTTTATTGGTATATTTGGAGCGAGAATTGGATTTCCTATGCTTGATCCTATTGCAAGTTTAGTTATATGTTTATTTATAATAAAAGCATCTTATGATATTTTTAAAGATAGTATGGATAAGATGATAGATAAATCATGTGATACTGATATTATAAATAAAATGAAAGATGTAGTTAAAAGTCAAGATGGGGTTTGTGATATAGATGATATGAAAACTAGAATGTTTGGTTCTAAGATTTATTTAGATGTAGAGATTTCTGTTAATGGAAGTATATCCTTAGAAGAGGCTCATAAAATAGCACAAGCTGTTCATGATAAGATTGAAGGAGAATTTCCTCTAGTAAAACATTGTATGGTGCATGTAAATCCAGCTGGATTTAAAAATATGGATTAATAATGAAGGGCTATCTTATTTAAGGTAGTCCTTCATTTAGCTATTATAACCTTAACTTCAGAGTTACGATATTTTTCAATTATAGAAATATCAGTATTGCTATCAGTAATTATTAGGTCTATATCACAAGAATTGCCAAAAGATGCAGTAGATATATTTTCAAATTTAGTATAGTCTAATAGAGCAATACACTTTTTAGAACGTTTTAACATTTGTTTTTTTAATTCAACTTCATAAAGATTAAAATCAGTTAACCCCTCATCTAAAGTAAAACCATGAGATGATACAAAAGATATATCAGCATTTATTTTATCTAATAAATCACATCCAAGTAAACCTTCAGTACAAGCTGAATTTTTTGTAACAATTCCACCTATAAAAATAACTGTAATATTGGGTAAATCTTTTAAAGCCATCATTGTATAAATTCCATTTGTAATTACCGTTAATCTTTTAAATTTTACTAACTTTTTAGCTAAAGCTAATGCAGTTGAGCTTGCATCAAGAATAATACATTGGTCATCTTGTATTAATTTTAAAGCTTCATTAGCAATAATTTCTTTTTCGAAATTATTTTGTTTATTTCTTTTATCAATATCTATTGTATAGTGTTTTTCTAATATTGCAGCTCCACCATGGAATTTTTTTAATAATTTTTCTTTTTCTAAAAAATTCAAATCATTTCTTATAGTACCTGCAGATACATTTAATTCTTTACAAAAGTCATTAGTAGTCATTCTAATATTTTTATTCAATAAGTTAATTATTTGAATATGACGTTGTAGCATTAGCATAATTTCACTCCTTATAGTTATTTATATATGATAAATATGGTTATTTTTATATCAATTATTAATTAAAATGTATCACATAAAAGGTTGAAAAACAATCAAATAACAAAAAATAAAAAATAAATAACAATGAAATAAAAATAAAACGAAAATAAAAAATAAAAAACGCAAGAAAACACTTGCTAATTTATAATAAAGATATTAGTATATAAATATAAAAACAAGTAAATGAAAATAACATTGCAGGGGGAGTATAGAATAATGGAATTAAATAATCAATTTAGACCAATAACAGCTATAACAATGGGAGATCCAGCAGGTATTGGACCAGAGATAGTTGTTAAAACTATGCTAGACAAGGATTTATATAATGAATGTAAACCTTTTATTATAGGGAGTATTAAAATTTTAGAAAGAGCAATGAAAGTATTAGGTGTTACTTTAAATATTAATAAAATAACGTCTCCATCAGAAGCAAAATATGAATACGGAACAATGGATGTATTAGAAACAGGAGATTATGATTGTGACTCAATTGAATATGGGAAAATACAAAAACTAGCAGGTCAAATGAGTATTGATTACATAATGAAGTCTATAGAATTAGGAAAAAAAGGAGAAGTTCATGCAGTATCAACTGCTCCAATACACAAATCAGCAATAAAATTAGTAGGAGTAAAGCAAGCAGGTCATACAGAGATATATCAAGATGAAACAAATTCTCCATACGCTCTTACAATGTTTTCAGTTCATAAATTAAGAGTATTCTTTGTTAGCCGTCATATGTCATTAAAAGATGCATGTGATTTTGCTTCAAAAGAAGAAGTTCTAAATAATATCAAAAATATATATAAAGAATTAAAAAAATTAAATATGAAAAATCCGTTAATAGCAGTTGCAGCATTAAATCCACATGGTGGAGACAATGGACTATTTGGTAGAGAAGAAATAGAACAGTTAATACCAGCTTGTGAAGCTGCTAAGGAATTAGGTATAAATGTTACAGGGCCAGTTCCAGCAGACTCGGTATTCAACTTAGGTAAACAAGGAAGATATGATGCAATCCTTTCTTTATATCACGACCAAGGACATATTGCTTGTAAAATTTTAGATTTTGAAAAATCTATAACATTAACATTTGGATTACCATTTATAAGAAGTTCAGTAGACCATGGAACTGCATTTGATATAGCAGGAAAAGGTATTGCTGGTGCTGTTAGTATGATTGAATCAACTAAAGTGGTTTCTCAATATGCAAAGATGATGTATGGAAATAGTGAAAAGAAGGGAGAGGAAGTAACTTGCCAATTATAGGGGCTGTAGCAGACGATTTAACTGGAGCTACTACAGTAGGTGTATTACTTTCCAAGTCAGGAGCAAAAACAGCAGCATTTTTTAATGAAGTTGCTGCACAGGAATGTGAGAATGTGAATGAATACACAGGGATAATTGTAAGTAGTAACAGTAGACCATTACCATCAGATGAAGCTTATGAAAAAGTTACTAAGGCAACAAAAGCTTTAAAGAAAATGGGAATAAAGCAATTTTCAAAAAGAATAGATACAACTCTTCGTGGAGGAATAGGTGTAGAAATAGATGCAATGTTAGATGAAATAGGAGATGACTATGTAGCAATAGTAGTACCTTCTATGCCAAAATCTAATAGGGTATTAGTAGGTGGATTTTCTGTTATAAATGGAGTTGCTTTAACAAAGACTCCAGCAGCAAATGATGTTAGAACTCCTGTAAAGGAAAATTATATACCAAGACTTTTACAAGATCAAAGTAAGAGAAAAGTTGGATTTGTTGGATTAGATTATGTTTTAGGTGGAAAAGAAAGTGTAAAATTATCACTTATATACTCAAAGGATGAGGGCAATAGAATAATAGTTGTAGATGCTATAGATGATGAAGATGTAGATACAATAGCAAGTGCAGTAGTTGAATTGGGGTGGAATGTACTTGCAGTTGACCCTGGACCATTTACAGAAAGATTAGCTTATCATAATGGATATATGTCAAATAAAGTTTGGGAAAACGTTAATATAAAAGAGGATTACACAGAAGAAAAAACTGTATTAATAGCAGCTGGTAGTGCTACTCCAGTAACTAAAAAACAAATGGAAGTTTTATGTAGTGATGAAAGGAATGTAAGAATACATGTTAATCCAAGAGCCTTAATAAATGGAGGAGTAGAAGCTGAGTTAGAAGTTAAAAAGGCTATTGATAAAGTTGTAGAACTTGTAAGTAAAAAAAATCAACCAAGGTCAATATTATTAGAGACAGCTCTTAGTGGAAAATTACTAAATCTGGATAAAGAAGATGAGAAACATGGATATGAGTATGGTTCTTGTGCAGAAAGAATAAACTCTTCATTAGGATATATAATATGGTCATCTTTAGATAAATTAGGAAGAGATAAGTTTGCAGGATTATATATGACTGGCGGGGATACAATGGTAAGTGTATGTCGTCAATTAGGTGTTGAATGTATAGAGCTTATAGACTATGTAATACCACAAGCTGATGTTGGAAAGTTAGTAGGGTCAAAATATAATAAAATGCCTGTTATAGGTAAAGGTGGATTAACAGGAAGTGAAAATACTGCGGTTGATATAGTCAATCGATTATTCAAAGAATCTAAAAAAGAAAGTAAGGTGTATAAAGATGAGAAGGAAGATAGTTGCTTCAAGTTGGAAAATGCACATTAATTCTATAGTTGATGGAAAAAACTTAGCTAAAGATATATGTGATAAAGTAGGAAAAGTTGAAGATGTAGATATATTTATATTACCGACATTTCCTATGATACATACAGTAAGCGAAGAATTTAAAGGAAGTAATATAAAATATGGAGCTCAAAATGTTTGTTTTGCAGAAAAAGGTGCATATACAGGAGAAGTCCCAGCGAATGTATTAAAAGAAATTGGCTGTACTTATGTTGAATTAGGTCATGCAGAACGTAAAGCTATGTTTTCTGAAAGCGATATCTTAGTAAATAGAAAAGTTAAGATTTGTGAAAAGTATGATTTAATACCTGTAGTTTGTATAGGAGAAACTAAAGAAGATTTAGATAACAATATTGGAAAACAAACTTTAAAAACACAAGTTGAATGGGCTTTAGAAGGTTTAAGTGATGATTTTAGAAAAAAGGTAATCCTAGCTTATGAGCCAGTTTGGGCTATAGGTCAGCCTAAGGCTGCACGTCCTGAATATGTAAATGAAACTCACAAATATATTCGTAAAATTATTGAACAAGAGTATGGAAAAGAAGTAGCAAATTCAATAAGAGTTATATATGGAGGTTCTGTAAGTCCAGAAACTGCACCAGATTTAGTAAAATATGAAGATATTGATGGATTATTTATAGGTAGATTTGGGTTAAAGGGAGAGAACTTTAAAGCTATGGTAGATAGTGCTTTAAATGTAGTTAAAAAAGCTTTATAAAGTTTAAATTAAAAGGGGGAAATAAAGATGAAATTAGCTATAGGATGCGATGAAGCAGCATTTGATTTAAAAGAAAGTGTAAAAGAATTATTAATAGGAAAAGGGATTGAAGTTGAAGATTTTGGAACATATACATCTGATGAAAAAGTATTATATCCAGATGTAGCTATAAAGGTTGCAGAATCTATACAAAAAGGAAATAACGAAAGAGGTATACTTGTTTGTGGAACGGGAATAGGTATGGCAATAACTGCAAATAAAGTACAAGGGATAAGAGCTGCAGTATGTCACGATCCATATTCAACAGAACGTGCTAGAAAAAGTAATAATGCACAAATAATGTGTATGGGAGCTAGAGTTGTAGCTCCAGAGCTTGCAAAATACCTAGTTGAAATATGGTTAACTTGTGAATTTGCAGGTGGAGGTTCTCAAGATAAAGTAGATAGAATTTGTGAATATGAAAAGAATACAAAAACTGCAATGAATATATAAATAAAGTCATATATAGGTCAATGTAAAACATTGACCTATATAATAAGTTAACTTAAAAAATGTATATGAAATAATAGTTATATAATAAATAAAAATAAGGAGATTGATTATACATGAAAATTATATCGAAGATGCAAAAGATTCCTGGTGGGCTTGTAATTATTCCTTTATTAATCGCAGTTTTTATAAATACTGTATTTCCTCAGTTTTTTGAAATAGGTGGATTTACAACTGGTTTATTTAAAAATGGCCAACCAGCAATGATGGGATTATTCTTAATTATATGTGGTTCTGCTATAAACATAAAGCAAGTTGGATTACCTCTTTATAAAGGGACAGTATTAACAGGAATGAAGTTTATAGTAGGTGTTTTAATGGGATTAACAGTAGCTAAAATATGCGGTGACAATGGAATACTAGGAATTACTCCTATGGTTATGATAGCTGCAATAACTAATTCAAATAGTTCTTTATATATTTCTTTATCATCTCAGTTTGGAAATGCCACAGATACAGGAGCAGTATCAGTACTTTCATTAAATGATGGTCCATTCTTTACATTAGTTGCATTAGGAGCAACAGGTCTTGCAACTATTCCAATAAATTCATTAATAGCAACAATAATACCTATATTAATAGGTTTTATATGGGGAAATTTAGATAGTGATTTTAAAGATATGTGTAAAAAAGCTCAACCTATAGTTACTTTTTTTATGACTATAGCAATAGGTTCTAATACCAATCTTGCAACAATAGCAACAGCAGGAGCATCTGGAATACTACTTGGATTAATATCAACTGTAACAGGATTTTTATTTTATTTCTTATATAACTTATGTCTTAAAAAAGAAGAAAGAAGTGCAATGGGTGCAGTAATTGGTACAACTGCTCTAAATTCATCAATGACGCCAGCAGCAGTAGCAGAGGCAGATCCATCAATGGCACCATATACAGAAATGGCAACTGCTCAATGTGCAACTGCATCAATAGTTACATTATTCTTATGCCCATTCATAGTTGCGTTTTTAGATAAAAGATTAAAGAAGAAAATGGCTAAAGAAGGCATAATATCAGACACTGAGTTGGAAGGAGTATAAGATATGAAAAATATTTTAGTTGCTCAATCAGGAGGCCCTACATCTGCAATAAATGCTACAGTAGCTGGAATAGTTGAGATGGCTAAGATTTCTGGAAATATAAATAAAATATATGGAGCCAAGAATGGTATTCAAGGAGTTATAGAAGAAAGTTTTATAGAACTAAATGAAATATTAAAAGATACTAGTGATGTGGATTTACTTTATAAAACTCCAGCAGCAGCTCTTGGATCTTGTAGATTAAAACTTAATGATATAGATAAATGTGAAAATCAATACGAACAAATAATAAAAGTGTTAAGAAAATACTCTATAGCCTACTTTATATACATAGGTGGGAATGACTCAATGGATACAGTAGAAAAATTAAGTAGATACTGTAGAGTAAAAAATATAGATGATATAAATATAATTGGGGCACCAAAAACGATAGATAATGACCTAGTTGAAACTGATCATTGTCCAGGATTTGGATCAGCAGCTAAGTATATAGCAACAACTTTTTCTGAATTAGAAAGAGATTGTTCTGTTTATAATACACAATCAGTTACTATAGTAGAGGTAATGGGAAGAAATGCAGGATGGCTAACTGCTTCATCTGCATTATCAAGATTAAATGGCGGAATTGGACCAAATCTTATATATTTATGTGAAAATGATTTTGATATAAATAAGTTTACTAATGATGTAAAGGAAAAGTTAAAAGATAATAACTCAGTTATAGTAGCAATAAGTGAAGGTATAAAAAATTCAAATGGTCAATATATATCTGATGAAGTACAATCTGGTGTTAAAGATGTATTTGGTCATAATTATATAGCTGGTGCAGGAAGAGTTCTTGAGGAAATAGTAAGAAATGAAATAGGCTGCAAAGTAAGGTCTATAGAATTAAATTTAATGCAAAGATGTGCAGGACATATAGGAAGTAAAACTGATTTAGATGAGTCTAAAGCTCTAGGCATGAAGGAATTTCAATGTGCTAATGAAGGAAATTCAGGAGTAATGGTAGGCATTAAAAGGATAAGTTCTAATCCATATAAAATCGAATTTGTTACTACTGATATTAAGAATGTTGCAAATCTAGAAAAGAAAGTTCCCTTAAGCTGGATAAATTCAAATGGAAATGATGTTAAAAAAGAAATGATAGATTATTTAAAACCTTTAATACAAGGTGAAGTAAGTATAAATTATAAAAATGGTATACCTGAATATATGAACTTATACTAAGGTGTAAAAGGAGGAGATTAATATGAAGTTTTTCTTAGATACAGCTAATGTTGATGATATAAAAAAGGTAAATGATATGGGAGTAATTTGTGGAGTTACTACAAATCCATCTCTTGTGGCTAAAGAAGGAAGAGATTTTAATGAAGTTATAAAAGAAATAACTGAAATAGTTGATGGAGCTATAAGTGGAGAAGTTATAAGTGAAGATGTTGAAAATATGATAAAAGAAGGACGAGAAATAGCTAAAATACATCCTAATATGGTTGTAAAAATACCTATGACAGAAGAAGGTCTTAAAGCAACTAATATTCTTTCTAAAGAAGGTATAAAAACAAATGTAACATTAATATTCTCAGCACCACAAGCCTTGCTTGCTGCAAGAGCTGGTGCAACGTATGTAAGTCCTTTCTTAGGAAGAATCGATGATATATCAATGAATGGTATGGATTTAATAAAAAGTATATCTAAAATATTTAAAGTGCATGATATACAAACAGAAATTATAGCAGCAAGTGTAAGAACTCCTATACACGTTATAGAAGCAGCACAAGCAGGAGCTGACATAGCAACAGTTCCAGCTAAATTAATGTATCAAATGTTAAAACATCCTTTAACAGATCAAGGTTTAGAAAAGTTTAAAAAAGATTGGGAAGATGCTTTTAATAAATAAAGTATTAACTATTAGGGGGAATAAAGATGAATTCTAATTTAAATGAAAAGTGTATAAATGCAATAAGAATACTCTCTGCAGATGCTATACAAAAAGCAAACTCAGGTCATCCAGGATTACCTTTAGGTTCAGCTGCAATGGCATTTACATTATGGTCAAAAATGAATCATAATGGAAAAAATCCAAAATGGCAAAATAGAGATAGATTTATTTTATCAGCAGGGCATGGTTCTATGTTAGAATACTCATTATTACATTTATTCGGATATAAAGTAAGTATAGATGATATAAAAAACTTTAGACAAACAGGAAGTATAACAGCAGGTCATCCTGAATATAATCATACTCCAGGTGTTGAGATAACTACAGGACCTTTAGGACAAGGTATATGTAATGCTGTAGGTATGGCTATTGCAGAAGAATATTTAGCTAATAAATTTAATAAAGAAAAGTATAATATAGTTGATCATTATACTTACTCAATAGTAGGTGATGGTTGTTTAATGGAAGGTATATCAGGAGAGGCAAGTTCATTAGCAGGAACATTAGGGCTTTGAAAACTTATAGTTTTATATGATTCTAATAAAATCTCTATAGAAGGAAGTACTGATATAGCATTTACAGAAGATGTTGCTAAGAGATACGAAAGTTATAACTGGCAAGTTATTAAAGTTTCTGATGGTAATGATATAGAAGCTATAAACAATGCTATAGATGAAGCTAAAGCAGAAACTTCAAAACCTTCTATGATAATAGTAAGTACTAAGATAGGATATGGTTGTCCTGCAAAAGAAGGAAAAGCATCTGCTCATGGAGAGCCACTAGGAATAGATAATATAAAAGCTTTTAGAGAAAATCTTAATTGGCCAAGTGAAGTTCCTTTTGAAGTTCCAAGCGAAGTATATGAAAATATGGATAAATACATAAAATCTGGAGAAGAAAAAGAAGCTAATTGGAATTCATTATTACAATCTTATAAAAATGAATATCCAGAATTAGCTAAAGAATATGATTTATGGTTTAATAAAGATATAAATGAAAAAGCTTTATTAGAAAATGAAGAATTCTGGAGTTTTGATAAAGAAATGGCAACTAGAGAATCTTCGGGAATATTAATAAATAGATTAAAAGATTTAGTACCAAATCTTATAGGTGGTTCAGCTGATTTAGCTCCATCTAATAAAACTTATATGAAGGATAAAGGTGATTTTTCAAAAGAATATAAAAGTGGATCAAACCTTCATTTTGGAGTTAGAGAACATGCAATGGCAGCTATTTGTAATGGAATGTATGCTCATGGCGGATTAAGAGTATTTTGTGCTACATTCTTTGTATTTAGTGATTATATGAAAGCTTCAATGAGACTTTCTTCACTAATGAATTTACCTATATCATATGTATTAACTCATGATAGTATAGGTGTTGGAGAAGATGGACCAACTCACCAACCAATAGAACAATTAGCAGCTCTTAGAAGTATGCCTAATATGACTGTATTTAGACCGGCAGATTCAAAAGAAACTGCAGCAGGATGGTATTATTCTATTTCTAATAAAACTACACCAACTTCACTAGTATTAACTAGACAAAAATTACCTTTATACGAAGGTGATGGAAAAAGAGCATTAAAAGGTGGATATATACTAAGGGATTCTAAAAAAGACAACCCAGATATAATACTTATAGCTTCTGGTTCTGAAGTAGAACTTATATATAGAGCATATGATAAACTTAAAGAACAAGGTATAGATTCAAGAGTTGTAAGTATGCCATCATTTGAGTTATTTGATGCTCAAAGTAAAGAATATAAAGAAAGTGTACTTCCAAATAAAGTAAGATCAAGATTAGGAGTAGAAGCGTTATCTTCATTTGGATGGCATAAATATATAGGACTTGATGGAGATATATTATCACTAGATCATTTTGGAGAATCAGGAAATGCAAATGATTTATTTGAAAAATTTGGATTCACTGTAGATAATGTAGTAGAAAAAGCAATTAAAGTAGTAGAAAATAATAAAGAATTAGTTTTTTAAATAAAATATAAAAAAGGGTTACCTTAAAAATTAGGTAGCCCTTTTTATTATTCACAAACTGTAATATTTATACCAGAATTACGGTATTTTTCTAAAGCTTTATTATCAGCTTTATTATCAGTTATTATTAAGTCTAATTCATTAGATTTACAAAAAGATGCTGTTGAAACATTTTCAAACTTAGAAAAATCTAATAAAGCAATTGATTTTTTAGATCTTTTTAACATTTGTTTTTTTAACTCAACTTCATAAATATTAAAGTCAGTTAATCCTTCATTTAAGGTAAATCCATGAGCAGATACAAAAGATATATCAGCATTTATCTTACTTAATAAATCAACTCCTAGTAGACCTTCAGTACATCCAGAGTTTTTAGTAACTATACCACCTATAAATATAACTGTAATATTAGGTACATCCTTTAAAGCTAACATAGCGTAAATTCCGTTTGTAACTACAGTTAGTCTGTCAAATATATGTAATTTTTTAGCAAGTGCTAATGATGTAGAACTTGCATCTAATAAAATGCATTGATCGTTTTTTATTAAATTTAGAGCTTCATTAGCTATATTCTCTTTTTCTATATTGTTTATTTTATCTCTTTTATGAAATTCAAGATTATTTGATTGATCTGGTAAAGTAGCACCACCATGAAATTTCTTTATTAGCTGTTCTTTTTCTAAAAAGTTAAGGTCATTTCTAATAGTAGCTGCAGAAACATTTAATTGTTCACAAAGCTCATTAGTAGTCATTCTAGTATTCTTATATAGTAATTCCATTATTTGATTATGTCGTTCTAGAGTTAGCATAAGGTATCACCTCCATATTTTATATAAATTATCATTTTTCACTATTATAATTTACTAAAAATATATCATATAAAAAATAAAAAAACAATTTAAAAATAAAAATAAAATGAAAAGAAAGATAAATAACAAAAAAAGAAAAGAAAAGATAATAAATATTAAAAAATGGTTGCGAAATAATAATTAGGGTACTACCATATAATTATAAACGTAAACGAAATTAATTATAAAAAATAAAAAACAAAAACAAATAAAAGGGAAACTGAAAAAATAAATTTGGTTCAGGGAGAGATTATTATGAATACAAACATTAAAGATGTGGAATGTTTTTTATTAGATATGGATGGAACGATATACTTGGGAAATGATTTGATTGATGGAGCAAAGGAATTCTTAGAAGAATTAGAAAAACAAAATAAAAGATATATATTTATGACAAATAACTCCTCAAAATCAAAAATAACTTATGTAGAAAAGTTAAGAAGATTAGGAATAAATTGCCAAGTAGAAAACATATTTACATCAGGGGAAGCTACAGCAATATACTTAAAGGAAGAAAGTAAAAATCCAAAAGTATTTTTATTAGGAACAAAAGATTTAGAAGAAGAGTTTATAAAACATGGAATAACCTTAGTTAATGATAGTTATGAAAAGCCTGATTATGTAGTATTGGGATTTGACACAACTCTTACATATGAAAAAATATGGAAAGCATGCGATTATTTAAGAGAAGGGGTTACATATATAGCAACTCACCCAGATTTAAACTGTCCCCTTGAAGGTGGAAAATATATGCCAGATACTGGCTCAATGATAAAGCTAATAGAAGCTTCAACAGGAAAGTTACCTTATATAATAGGAAAACCAAACAAAGGTATAGTAGAAGCTATAAGTAAAAAATTTAATATAGAAAAGTCTACAATGGCTATGGTAGGAGATAGATTATATACAGATGTAATGTTAGGAATAAATTCAGATATAACATCTGTATTAGTATTGTCAGGGGAAGCTACTATGGGAGACTTAGAAATGTCGGATATAAATCCAACTTATGTATTTAATTCAGTAAAAGATATTTATCGTAATATAAAAGAAGTTGATGTATTAGCATAGAATAATAAAAAAGTGGGGGAAAATAAATGAATAATAATATTTCCATAGAAAATTTACTAAAAGGAATACAAAATTGTAGCTGTAAAAGAGATCATAATGTTTCTATAGAAGATGTAATAATAGAAGATAATGCAATTGATAAGCTAGAAAGTTTATTAAATAAGTACGGATATAAAAATTTATTTTTAGTATATGATAATAACACTTATAAAGTATGTAATGAGAAAATAAATAAGGCTTTAGAAAATAAAGGATTTAATATAAATTCAATGGTTTATGTTAGAGACCATGAATTAACTCCAGATGAAAGATCTTTAGCAGAACTTATGGTGAATTTTAATCCAGGTAATGAGTTTATAATAGCAGTTGGATCTGGAGTAATAAATGATATATGTAAATATGCAAGTTATAAATTAAATAAGCCATATATGGTTATTGCAACGGCTCCTTCAATGGATGGGTATGCATCAAATGTATCTGCACTTACTTTAAACAATTTAAAAGTAACATATCCAGCTAACCTTCCGAAGGCTATAGTGGCAGATATAGAAATATTAAAAAATGCTCCATACAGAATGATACTTGCTGGATTTGGAGATATAATGGGTAAATTCTCTGCTTTAAAAGATTGGAGATTAGGTCAAATAGTAAATAATGAGTATGTATGTGAGGAAGTATATGACTTAGTTAATTACTCAATAAATAATGTATTAAAAGAGGCGGAAAATATAAAAAATAGAAACACTTCAGGAATAAAAAGCTTAATGGATAGCTTAGTTCTTACAGGAATTGGAATGGCATTCGTAGGAAATTCAAGACCAGCTTCAGGTTCAGAACATCACTTATCACATTATATAGAAATTCAATCATTATTAGGAAACTTTGATATACCATCACATGGAGAAAAAGTAGCATGTGGTACAGTTCTTACTCAAAGATTAAGAGAAAGATTAGTAAATACAAATAAAGAATTAGAAGAAAGTAAAGAATATAAATTTAGTTTAGATGAATGGAAAAAAGATATATTAAGTAAATATAAAGAAGCATCAAATGAAATATTTAGCTTATGTGAAAAAAATGATACATTATCAGAATCTAAGAGATTAGAAAGGGTAAATTCAATACATAAAAATAAACAAAAAATAGTAGAACTACTTTCTAGCGGTCCATCATCTAAAGAAATAATTGATATATATGATTCTATAGGATTAGATTATGATTATTCATTTATAAGTCATGAAATGTTACAAGATGCAGTTTTATATGCCAAAGAAATAAGAGATAGATATACTATAAGTCACTTATTATGGGACTTAAGATTATTAGATGAGTATAGTAAAGTTATACCAAATGAATATTACAAAGAAAAAGCATTATCTAAATAAAAATATTAAGGGGCTAGCAAGATAAATATAAGCCCTTTAATAATAGATATTTAGAAGACGTTATCTTATAAATATTAATATAAAAATATATTCAAGGGGGAAGTTTTTTAATGAAGTATGTTATAGGAATAGACTATGGAACGCAATCAGGGAGAGCTGTAGTTGTTAATTGCGAAAATGGAACTGTAGTAGGAGAATCAGTGTATAACTATTCAGATGGGGTTATAGATAAGGTTCTTCCAACAACTAAAGAAGAATTACCAGTTGACTGGGCATTACAAAATCCAAATGACTATTTAGAAGTTTTATTTAAGGCAGTTCCAGAAGCTGTAAAAGATTCAAATGTACACAAAGATGATATAATTGGTATAGGTATAGACTTTACAGCTTGTACAGTATTACCTATAAATGAAAAAGGTGAAGCACTTTGTAATCTTGATAAATATAAAAATAATCCTCATGCTTGGACTAAATTATGGAAGCATCATGGTGGTCAACCAGAAGCTAATATAATAAATGATCTAGCAAAAGAAATGGGAGAAGGATTTTATAAGAGAATAGGTAAAATATCTTCAGAATTATTATTACCTAAAATATTTGAATTAGTTAACGATGATCCAGATCTTTATGATGAAGTTTATGCATTTATAGAAGGAACTGATTGGGTAACGATGCAAATGACAGGAAGATTAGTAAGAAGTAATGGAACTTTAGGATATAAGGCATTATGGAATAAAAAAGAAGGATATCCAACTAAAGAATTTATGGCTAAGTTAAATCCAAAGTTAGAAAACTTCTATGAAGAAAAATTATTTGGTGAAGTAAGGACTTTAGGAGAAAAAGCAGGAGAATTACTACCAGAAATGGCTAAAAAGATGGGACTTAATCCAGGGATAGCAATATCTTGTGGTAACATAGATGCACATGTTTCAGCTCCAGGATGTGGAGTTGTAGATAGTGGAAAAATGTTAATGATAATGGGAACTTCAACATGTGATATTGTAATATCAGAAGAAGAAAAACCAGTTCCAGGAATATTTGGATTAGTTGAAGATGGGGTTGTTCCAGGATTATATGGATATGAAGCAGGTCAAACTGCAGTTGGAGATATATTTGAATGGTTTGTAAATAACTGTGTACCAGAAAATTATTATAAAGAAGCTAAAGAAAGAAATATAGGAATACATCAATTATTAGAAGAAAAAGCATCTAAATTAAAGCCAGGTGAAAGTGGTCTTGTAGCACTAGATTGGTTTAATGGAAATAGATCTATACTTGTAAATGCAGATTTAACAGGAATGATATTAGGAATGACTCTTCATACTAAGCCAGAGGAAATATACAGAGCATTAATAGAAGCAACTGCATATGGTCAAAGAGTTATAATAGAATCATTTATAGAACATGGAGTGCCAATAAATGAATTATATGCTTGTGGTGGATTATCACAAAAGAATAATATGTTAATGCAAATATATGCTGATATAACTAATATACCAATAAAAGTATCTGCAGAATTACAAACTACATCATTAGGATCTTCTATGTTTGCAGCAGTAGCAGCAGGTAAAGATGCAGGCGGATATGATAATATAGTTCAAGCAGCAAATAATATGGCAAGATTAAAAGATGAAGTATATGTTCCAATTGAAGAAAATGTAGAGATTTATGAAAGATTATATAAAGAATATAAAATCTTACATGATTATTTTGGAACTGGGATAAATGATGCTATGATAAGATTAAAAAATATTAAAAAAGAAGTTAAAGAAAATACTGTAAGTGTACTTGCTTAAATTTTTAGGGGGATTAATAATGCTTGAGAACTTAAAAAAAGAAGTTTTTGAAGCTAATTTAGAATTAGTAAAACATAATTTAGTCATATTTACCTGGGGTAATGTAAGTGGAATTGATAGAGAAAAAAATTTAATAGTTATAAAACCAAGTGGAGTTAGTTATGATAGGATGACAGTAGATGATATGGTTGTTGTAGATTTTGACGGCCATGTAGTTGAAGGAAATTTAAAACCATCATCAGATACAGATACACATATTGAGCTTTATAAAAAGTATGAGGAAATAGGTGGAGTAGTTCACACTCATTCAACTTTTGCAACTGGATGGGCTCAAGCTAAACTTGGTATCCTACCATTAGGAACTACTCATAGCGATTATTTTTATGGAGAGATACCTTGTACTAGAGAGTTAAGTAAAAATGAAGTAGAATATAATTATGAAAAAAATACTGGATTAGTTATACTTGAAGAACTTAAGAAAAGAAATATAGAACCCCTTAGCATACCAGGTATATTAGTTGCTAGCCATGGTCCATTTGCGTGGGGGAAAGACTCTAAAAATGCAGTTCATAATGCAGTAGTATTAGAAGAGGTTTCTAAAATGAATTTTATATCAAAGAGTTTAAATCCAAGTATTAGTAATATAAATGATTACGTTCTAGATAAGCACTATCTTCGTAAACACGGAGAAAACGCTTACTACGGTCAGTAATTATAAATATATTTAAATTAAAGGGGGACTAAAATAATGGCTATCTTAAGAACAGCTATAGGTGGTACTATAGCAGGCTTGTTTGCAGGAGGAGTATGGGGAGCATTTTCAGCACAACCATATGGGATAATAGGAGGTTGGTTTGCAGCATTAGTTATAATTGGCTTAATGTGGTTTATGAATCATTATGTTGGACTTATACATAATTCAGCAGAAGGATCTTTTGTTGATATGGCAACAGCAATAGGAACTACTTGTATAGTAAGGGATTTAATTATGAATGGAGTAGTTGAATTACCATCTTCAATACCAACATTTATATGTTTAGCAATAGGAGGAATAATAGGTGGAGCATTAGCTTATGTTGTTCAAAAAAGTATGGAAAAAGATAGTGAAGAATCTCTAAATGCTTAAATAATAAAATATATTATAAAAATATAGTGGGGGTATTATAATGACTATACAATTTATGTTTACTACAATATTAGGAGGAATTGTATTTGCTTTTTTATGTAACTTTGTTTGGGGTAAATTAGTTGATAATTTTGGACCAATAGGAGGATGGGTTGCAGCAGGTACACTTGTTGGAACTACTTGGGCCTTAAATCATGGAATAAATTTAGTGCATCAAGGTGGAGGAATATGGATGGATATGGCAATTGCTGCATGTTTTGGAGGCCTTACATTCTCAACAATGAATGGTGGTAGTTTAAAAAAATGTGTTCCAACAATATTTGGAACTATAATAGGTGGCATAATAGCAGGAACAGCTTTATCAATTATCTTATAAATTAAAGATTAAATATAATTAATAAATTTAGGGGGAAAAATGAGAAGATTATTTAATGATCCATATGATATAGTTGAAGAAATGTTAGAAGGATATGAAAAAGCGCATAAAGATACAGTTCATCTTTTAGAAAATGATAAAAGAGTAGTAGTTTATAATGAAGCACCTAAAAAAGATAAAGTCGGAATAGTAATAGGTGGAGGAAGTGGTCACGAACCTTTATTTTTAGGATATGTTGGGGAAAATTTTGCTGATGCAGCAGTAATAGGAAATATAAATACATCTCCATCACCAGAGCCTTGTTACAATGCAGTTAAAGCTGTTGATAGTGGAAAAGGTTGCTTATATATGTATGGTAACTATGCAGGGGATGTAATGAACTTTGATATGGGTGCAGAAATGGCACAAGATGATGGTATAAGAGTTGAAACAGTTCTTGTAACTGATGATTGTGTATCTTCTAAAGATATAGAAAATAGACGTGGTGTTGCAGGAGATTTATTTGTATTTAAAACAGCATCCGCAGCAGCTGCTATGGGAAAAGATTTAGATGAAGTTAAATATATAGCTCAAAAAACAAATGCTAATTGCAGATCAATGGGTGTTGCAATGTCTTCATCTACATTACCTGTTACTGGAAACACTATCTTTGAAATGGAAGAAGGAGATATGGAAATAGGAATGGGTATACATGGTGAACCGGGAATAAAAAGAGAAAAATTACGCCCAGCTGATGAAGTAATGACTGAAATTATGGATAATATATTACCAGACTTACCATATGAAAATGGAGATGAAGTCTATGTTTTAGTTAATGGTTTAGGTGGAACACCACTTATGGATTTACATGTATGCTATAGAAAAGTACATGATATATTAGAAGAAAAAGGTATAAAAGTATATAAATCTTTAGTAGGAACATACGCATCATCTATGGATATGTGTGGAATGTCTGTAACTTTATTAAAGTTAGATGATGAATTAAAAGAAGCTATGGATTATCTATGTGATACTCCGTATTTTACAATAAAATAATATTATAAGGGAAAATGTTTTTGTAAAATGTAAATAAGGGGAGTTAGGTATTATGACTAATATTAGTTTAGATAAAAACTATTTTATAAAAGTAATAAAAGATTTAGTTCAAATGGCTGAAGAAAAAAATGAATATTTTACAAAGTTAGACTCTGAAATAGGAGATGGAGATCATGGCATAAACTTAAATATAGGATTTAGAGAAGTTTCTAAACAGCTTTCAACATGGGAAGACTTAGATATAACTTCTTTATTTAAAAAAGTTGGAATGAGTTTACTTTCAAAAGTAGGAGGTTCTTCTGGACCTTTGTATGGAAGTTTCTTTATGAAATTTGGCGTACCAGCAGCTAATAAAAATGAAGTTGATTTTAATGAATTTTATCAAATGTTTAAAATGGGTATAGAGGCGATAGAATCAAGGGGTAAGGCTGTTGTTGGGGAAAAAACAATGGTTGATGCGCTAAGACCAGCTTTAGATGAATTTACAAAATCAATAGAAGAAGGATTGGAAGTAGAAGAGTGCTTTGAAAATTTTGTGAAATCTGCAAATGAAGGAGCAAAGTCTACTATTGATATAGTTGCAACAAAAGGAAGAGCAATGAGGCTAGGAGAAAGAGCTATAGGACATATGGACCCAGGTGCAGCTTCAGCATGTTATATACTAGATGTATTTAATAAAAATTTAAAATCTTATTTAGAAATATCAACAATATAATAATAGAAAAAAATAAGAGGTATGCTATAGAGCATACCTCTTATTTTTTATGTTATTACATAGAAATATAAAATAAAAATATATGAACTTATTATAAAAAAGATTATAAAATAATATTTTAAAAATAAAAAAATAGAAACTGATCGAAATTTATACTATAATATAAATTAGAATGATAATCAAAGGGAGAGTTTAATAATGGAGCTTATTAGCGTATTAGACTTACTTAGTATAGTTCAAGGTATTATGAAATTAATAAAACCAGAGATAGTTGAACATGGAAAAGAAGTTGCATATATATCTTATAAAATAGGTGAAAAACTAGGGTATAGTAAAAAGCAACTTTACTATTTAATAATAACAGGAGAAATACATGATTTAGGGGCATATAAAACAGAAAATATTGATTGTATTGACAGGTTTAGATATAAAGATAGTAACAGACATTCATATTATGGTTATGTGCTTCTTAAACATAGTAAGGGGCTTAGTAATTGTGCTAGTACTATTTTATATCATCATTGTTCTTATAAAAATTTTAATGATAAAATTATTAAAGATATACCAGTTCCAGATGATGCTTTTTTAATATCTTTAGGAGATAAAATATCTCTAATCTGCAATAATGAGGATTATAATAAGGAAGAAATAATAAATAAAATAAAAAGTATTAATAAAGAAGATTTTAATCCAGTTCATTTTGAAATATTAATGGATTTAATATCAAATGAAAATCTTATTGATAATATAATAAGTGGGGAATATAAAAAAGAAATAAATCAAGTAGTTAATAACTCATATATAAAAGTAGAACAAGCAACTGAATATCTAACCTTAATACCACTTGGTGTAGATTTATATAGTTATGAAACAGCACTACATACTATAAGTGTAGCTTTCTTAGCAAAAAAGGTAAGTAAGAGCTTGGGACTTAAAGATGAGGATATTATGAAAATAGAAATATCTTCATATCTTCATGATTTAGGTAAGGTTGGTATACCAAAGTATATATTAGAAAAAGAAGGTCCCCTAACCTTTGAAGAATTTGAATTGATGAAAAGGCATGTGTTATTTACAAGACAGCTTTTAGAAGAAGCTAATATAGATAAAGATATAATATCTATGGCATGCAATCATCATGAAAAGTTAGATGGTAGTGGATATCCAATAGGAATAGATTCAAGTGAACTATCTATAGGAGATAGAATTATCTCAGTATGTGATATATTTTGTGCTCTTACTGAAAAAAGACATTATAAGGATGCATTCTCAAAAGAAAAAATATACAATATAATTTCCCAAATGGCTGATAACGGCCTTATAGATAAAAATATTTGTAATCATGTTATGAATGATTATGATAATTTAAATTCATATTTAAATAATTTAATAAGTGGATTTGAAAATGCAATTGACAGCATAAAAAAAGAGTACAACAGTATATTAAAATATGGAGAAGAAAATAATATAAAAATATATTAAAAATATATTTTTATTTAAATAAACTATTTAGTGGAGGTAAAACTATGGCAACAATGTATTGTCCTAAATGTATAATAGAAGTTATGGACTTAATAGATCATGAAGAAGGAAATGATTTTGAAATAATAAATGAAGGTAGTGAAAATGAAATAAGAGAAGATTATCACTACGTTCTTGATACATACAAATGTCCTGAATGTGGATTTGAAGTAGAAGATTATATGGAAGACGAAGAAGAGTAAAGTTTTGTTGCAGGGAGATGTGTATATAAATTACAATTCATGCAGCTAAAAGATGCTGCTAATGTATTGTAATTTATATACTACATCTCCTACTGCTTACAAAGTTGACTGGAAAGATATAGAGAATAGAAGAGATATATAATAACTGAATTTAATAAAAAAGAACCGCTTTGCGGTTCTTTTTTTTATACTGCGAATTCGTCAGATAAGTTGTCTAAAGAAGAGTTTTCTTTGCTTGATCTTGCTTTGAATTCTAGGAATATTATTGTTAATATTATTAAAACTATACTTAGAGTACCTAAGAATCTTAAGTTAGTGTTTATACTAGTTCCTCCAGAGATTGTACTTCTGAATGCTGATACTGCATGAGTAAATGGAAGATAGCTTGTTATCTTAGCTACGAAATCTCCAGATAATTCTACAGGGTAAGTACCAGTAGAACCTGATAATTGTATAACCATTAATACTAGTGTTATAAATTGACCAACTTTTCCAAATACTATACTAATTAAGTATATTATACTCATAAATGTAATTGAAGTTATAGCTGCTACTAATATAGTTTTATTTAAGTCAACAGGACTAAATCCATCGAAGTAGTGTAGTGCTGTTAACATTACCATTGAAGCTATTATAGCAACTGGATACATTATACTTGCTTTGCCTAACCATAATCTAAATCCTGATTTTGTTTTTGAAATTCCTTGAGTTAATGGATACATCGTACAGAATGCCATACATCCAACCCAAAGTCCAACAACCATCATATATGCTGCCATTGCATGCCCATTATCTGCTACTTTAGTTATTTGAGTTTCGTTGCTGCTTACAGGTGCTGAGAACATTTCTGATGTATTATCACTTACATTAGAAAGTTTATCATTTAAAGTATCTGCTCCGTCAGCTAAACTTGATTGTAAAGTATCAGTTCCTTCAGATGCAGTTTTTAACCCATCTTTTAAAGTTAATGAACCTGCATATAATTCTTTAACACCAGATGATATTTTATTAGAACCATCTGAAAGTGATGCTACACCTTGTTTTAAAGCAGAGTTATTAGCAACAAGTTTGCCAGCTCCTGCATTCAATTCATTAGCACCAGAACTTAAAGTGTTTAATCCATCTGAAAGAGTCTTAGTAGATGTTTTTAATGTAGCAAACATTTCTTCATATGAAGAAAGATTTGAATTTACTTGATCAACAACTGCTAATGCTCCCTTTTGTGCTGCTCCTCCTGCAATTTGACTTATAGTACTTGAAACTGTTGGTGAAATTGCATTAGTAATAGAATCAGCAGTAATATTAGATGATACACCGTTTAAAGTATTAGATATAATTCCAACAACTAAAGTTTGTGCTTGCTCTTTAGTATATCCTACTGATTGAAGAGCATTAATCATTTGAATTATATTACCATCGCTAAGTACTTTAGCAGAAACTGCAGATATAGTATCTTTAGATGTTAAAGTAGAGCTTACATTATTACTAACAGCACTACCTATACCTGAAGATAATTTGCTAGCATAACCAGAAGTACTAGAAGCTGCAGTACTCATTAATGTGTTTTGTTGTTCCTCACTTAAAGAAATATTAGGAATAGATATATTAGCAACTGCCGAGTTTAATTTATTAGCACCTTCTGCTAATTGAGATGCTCCACTAGCTAATTTTTTAGATGCATCGTTTATAGACTCAACTCCGCTTAAGTATGTATTAAGCCCTTGTGATAATGTTGTTGTACCATCAGTGAAAGTTAACATACTATCAGATAATGTACCTAATCCATTACTTATCTTAGTACCACCATCTTCTAATTTAACTAATCCATCTTTAAGCTCTAAAGAACCATCAGCTGCTTCTTGTAATCCATCACCTAAAGTTTCAAATTGATCGAAAACTACATTTGCATAAGACTCAGTTACAGTCTCAGATATAGTTTTTTGAATCTTAGATAATGCACTTTGGCTCATTTTACTAGCAATATAATTTTTACCTGGGTTTGTAGCATATTCTAATACCATTTTCTCAGGATTTTTATCTAGTAAAGTAATAGCATTTTCTGAAAAGTTTTTAGGTATTGTAATTACCATATAGTAAGTACCATTCTCTAATCCTTTCATAGCTGTATCTTCATCAACAAAATTAAATGCTAATGAGTCATTATCCTTTAAACTATCAACTAATTTTTCTCCTACATTTATTTTCTTATCTTCGTAATTAGTAGGTTTATCATTATTTACTATAGCAACAGGAAGATTACTAACCTTACCATATGGATCCCACATAGAACTTAAAAATAAAGTTGAATATATTGTAGGTATTGTTACTATAGCTATAAGTGCTACAATTAGGAATTTGTTGTTAATTAGATTTTTCCATTCTTTTTTTAGCATACTTACACACCTTTCTCAATATTTAGTTTTTAATTTTAAATTATAAACAACATGGTGTTGTTTTTCGTTATAATATGAATTATAATTTTATACGAAGTACTATTCAATCATTAAAAAAAACAAAAATGTATGATAACCGACATTTTTATTGATGAATGTTGGATATGTACACGAAAGGAACAATATTAATGGATGAAATCATGGATACAAAAAAAGATCGTAGAATTAGAAAATCAAAGGAATCATTAAAAAATAGCTTAATAGAACTGATGAGTAAAAAGTCAGTAAATAATATTACAGTAAAAGAACTAGTTTCTACTGCTGATTTAAACAGATCAACATTCTATAATTATTACTCTGATATACCGGATATGTTATCTAAGCTAGAAGATGAACTTTATAAAGAATTTCTATATACAATACAAATACATCTTACTAAAGAGCCAAGAATAGCTGATATTTCATATAATGTTCATGGATTTATTGAAGATATGTGTAATGTAATAAAAAATAATTATGAGTTTTGTAAGTGCATTTTTAGTAAAAATGGAGATATCAATTTTTTATTTAAGTTAGAAGAACTAGTTGAAAATAATATAAAAGATCAACTTAGGGAAAGATGTGAAGGTAGAATAAATAATCTAGCATACGTATATTCTTTCTTTAAAAGTGGATATATAGGTATTCTAAAGAACTGGATGAAAGGTGGTTGTATAGAATCATCAGAAGAAATTGCAGATTTAACTTATAGCCTAGTTAAAAGTGTAGTAGAAACTTGTAAGATATAGTTAAAAAATTCGACAATTTCGGAGTTTGATTTACATTATTTTATATATTTATCTAAATTTATTTATGTTATAATTAAAATGTGTTTATAAAATAAATTTAGATAATTATAGAGGTTGATAAAAAATGATAAATAACAAGATTAAGGTTGTTTGTGATGGCATTGCAAATATGCCAAGAGAGTTAGCCAGGCAATATAATATAGAAATAGTTCCTTTAACTATTAATATTGATGGAAAAGAGTACAAAGATGTTGATATAACAGATGAAGAATTCTATGTTATGATGAGAGAAGCTAAGGATATGCCGAAGACTTCTCAGGCTACTTATATTGACTTTAAAGAAATATTTGATAGACTTGTATCTGATGGAAGTACTGTTTTATATATAGCAGGTTCTTCTAAATCATCAGGTACGTATCAATCTGCAGTTCTTGCTAGTAAAGATGTATATGGTGAGATTCATATATTTGATAGTATGAGTATTAGTTTTGGATGTGGAATGTTAGTTTTGAGTGCAGCTAGAATGATAGAAGATGGTTCTAGTTTAGACGAAGTTTTAAATGAATTAGAAAAGTTAAGGGATAGAGTTTTCGTATCTATGTCTATGAACTCATTAGAGTATCTTAGAAAAGGTGGAAGAATATCTAATGGTAAGGCCTTAGTAGGTAATATGTTAAGTCTAAGACCAATGCTTACTGTAAAGGATGGATTAATATTCCAAGAAGGTCAAGTTAGAGGTAATAAGAAAATAATACCTACGATAATAAAGAGAACTAAAGAAGTATGTGGTGAGGACTTTAGCGATAAAGTTGTAGCTATAGGTTGTGGAGACAATTTAGAAGAAAGAGAACAATTAAAAGAAGCGGTTTTAAGAGAATTAAACCCAAAAGAATTAATTGAGATAACTATAAATCCTCCAATGTGTTCACACTCAGGGCCTGGTTTTATAGGACTTACATGCTTTAAATAAAATATAAATTAATTCGTAGAGGGAGTTTAGGATATGAATAATATAAAAATAATATGTGATACTATGAATGATGTGCCACAAGATATAGTTGATAAGTATGACATAGATGTACTGCCTGCAACTATAATATTTAATGAAAAAGAATATAAAGCAGGTGTAGATTTAAATGGTGATGAATTCTATAAGATGTTAAGAGAATCTAAAGAAATACCTAAGACTTCACAAATAACATACGCTACATTTAGTGAAGTATTTAATAAATATATAAATGAAGGAAAAACTGTACTATATTTAGCAGGATCATCAGTAAGTTCTGGAACATATCAATCTGCAATGCTTGCTAAAAGTGATATAGAAGGACCTCTTTATATATTTGATACTTATAGTTTATGTATAGGTGGAGGTATGCTTGCTAAGGAAGCTGCTATAATGGCTAATGAAGGAAAGTCTGTAGAAGAAATAATTGAAAAATTAGAAGAATTAAAAGAGAAGGTTCAAGTTTACTTCTCAGTTGATGCATTAGATCATTTACATAAAGGTGGAAGAATATCTGGTGCAAAGGCTGCTGTAGGAACTTTACTTAATATAAAGCCAATTTTAAAAATAGAAGATGGTTTAGTTAAGCAAAAGTCTCAAGTAAGAGGAAGTAAAAAGATTATGTCAGGTCTTATGGAAAAATTAAGTGAAGAAGTTTCAGGAGATTTTTCTGATATAGATGTTTATGTTGCATATAATGATGACTTAGACCTTAGAGATCAATTTATTGAAAGAGTTAAGGAAAAGTTAAATCCTAGAAATGTTTATTCAATTCAAATAGGGTCATGTGTTGCTTGTCACTCTGGTCCTGATGTTTTAGGTATAGCTTGTTTAAGTAAATAAAAAGAATGATAAGAGGATATGCTCAAATAAATGGTTATTTAAATTTATTTTGAGCATATCTTTTTATATGTGCATTTTATATTAAGCCATAGATATATACGTTAACTTAGAAATTAGTAACTAATTACAATTTATGACATATTATATTATAGGTAGTATAAATACCTATACATCTAAATATTATATAAAGGAGATGCTCTATAATATGAAAGATAAAGCAAAAAAAAGTGTTAAAAAAGTTACTAAACCTGTTACTGATGTAGGTAAAGAATTAGTAAATGGTGTAGGAAATGTAGGTAAAGAAGTAATTGATACTGTAGGAAATGTAGGTAAAGATGCTATTAAAGGTGTAGGTGGAGTAGTTAAAGAAACTTATAAAACTGGTAAAAATGTAGGCAAAGCAGTTAAAGATAATGTTAGTAAAAAATAAATAACTATAAATTTAGATGCGACAATATAGAGTCGCATTTAATTTTTATAAACCTCAATTAATATAGGAAAATGATTTTAGTAAAGCGTAATGATAAATAATGTTGTATAATAAAAGTATACAGATATAGGAGAGATATTTGATGATATATTTATGTAAATACATACTGTATTTTTTTTTATATGCTTTCTTTGGATGGTGTTGTGAGTGTATTTATTGCTCATTTGGAGATAAGAAAGTGGTTAATAGAGGATTTCTTAATGGTCCTATATGTCCAATATATGGATTTGGAGCATTATTTATAATTTTTTTATTAAATGATTATATAGGAGACTGGGCCATAGTTTTTACAATGGGACTTATAATGACGTCAATTTTAGAATATGTAACAAGTGTTATATTAGAATTTTTATTTCATAGTACTTGGTGGGATTACTCAAATAGAATGTTTAATATTAATGGAAGGGTATGTTTAAAAAATTCTATATTATTTGGAATGATGAGTGTAGTATTAATGGAAATTATTCATCCTATGGTAGTGGGATTTGTAGACGACATAAATATAAATTATTTATATATATTAGTATTTTTATTAATATTATATATAATTATAGACATTTCAATAACTTTAAATTCTTTAAATAAGTTGCGTTATAAGTTAGAAAGATTAGAAGAAGCTTTAGAAGATCTAAAAAAAATAAACATACATGTAAAATCAGAAAAATTTACCGAAGAAAATATACTCAAATCTATTTATAATTTTAGACAAAAAGATGATAAATTAAAGTTTAAAATTAATGATATTTACTCTAAACTAGTCAATATAAAGAAAAAATCAAAAGTTCAAAGAAGGATTTTAAAGGCATTCCCAAATATGAATCACAAGAATAGAAATGAAGGGCTTAAATACTTAAAACAAATGCTAAAAGATAAGACAAAATAATATACTTCTAATATAAGGAGGGTAAACTATGTTTAAGAAAAAAGCATATACTCTAGATGAACTAGACAAAACATTAAAGGAAAAGTATAATGCCAAGTCTTTCTCAGTAGAAGAATTTAAGGACCTTATTAAAGAGATCTCAAATCACCCTGAAAACTCAGTTAGACTTTATATAATAGATGATGAAAAAATTATAGATGAAAATCTAAGTGATTATGAAAGAAGAGAGGTTTTAGATACTATTTATTATTTAAAAATGAATGAGATAATAATAGACTACTCTACAGATGAAGGAAGATTGGAAGCTAAAACATTAGATGATATAAAGCGAGGTAAATTAATTAGAATTATAGTAGAAAGTACTGATAATATAACTTTTACCGGTTTTACAATGCAAGGAAGTGCAGAAGGTATTTACAATGAATTAATTGAAATGTTAGGTGATGAAAAATAATATAGAGGTGTCGTTAATTATGGGAATTAACAGTTTAAATGATATTAAGTTTATAGGAGTGGGTGTAAAAGGAATAGACATAGTAAATAAGTTATCTCATGATAATAAAAAATATATAAAGCTCTGTGCAATAGACATAAAAGATACTAATATAGATGAAAAAGTAAGTGAAAGGTTGATAATAAAAAATCTATATAATAAAGATAAGGACTTGTATAAGGTAGATTTTTTTCAAATAACAGACATTATAAATAGAAATAAAGAAATTATATATAAAATAATAGAAAAAGAAAAAATAGTTTTTATTACATGTGATATATGTGACTTAACCTCTGTTCATATACTTATAGAGTTAGGTAAAATGGCCAAGAAAAGCAATATACTTGTAATTCCAATAATTATAAATACTCAAGATAATCAAAATATTAATTATAAGTTTTTTATGAAGAAAGTTAACAATATGATAGGTCCAACTATAAACATTTCAAATAATAAAGTTTTTGGAAATATAAAATATCTAAATGATAAAATTGATGATTATTATATAATTCATTCTATAATAGATTTATTTATAGATAATTTAATGTCTACATGTAGTTTAAATGTTGACTATGAAGATATGAAGTGGATTTTTTCTGGAGAACAAGATGTTGAAATGAGTATAATCAAAATAAATGAAAAAAGCTCGGAAGATGATATGAAAATAAAACTAGTAAAACATAGAATATGTAAAGGAAGTTATGAACATCCAGAAAAAATAATGATAAATGCAACGGCAAATGAAGATTATATGGGCTATGATGAAGCTATTAAACTATTACAAAGAGTTGCACTAGTACTTCAAGAAGGTACAGAAGAAGCTTGCCAGATAACGTTTTCTTTAAAGTTTATTAAAAAGAAAAGTAAATCCTTAGAAGTCTTAACAGTCCAAGCGTAAATTAATAAAACGGTTAAAATAATTAGAATATTCTAATTATTTTAACCGTTTTATTTTAATCTATATATTCTTCTCCGTTAATAACAAGAGAAGAAGGATTATTATTTTCTAATATTATATCAAAATAAATTTCTCCCTCAGAAGGATGCTGAAAATATCCAGTTGCATAAACAGTATTTCCGTTTTTATGCATATCTTCTGTTGTAACTTTATAGTTTATTCCTGCATACTTTTTTACTGTTTGTTCTATTATTGAGGAGTAAGTGGATGCCTTAGATTTAGCAACATTAATATTTTCTGAAGTAAAAGTATTCTGAGATTTAGATGAATCATTGTTATTAAGCAGAATTTTATCTGCGATAAATAATAAACCTATAAAAAGTATTACGCAAAGAATAACTTTAGTATACTTGTTTTTATTGAAATACTCTTTTACTTTATTGAATTTCTTTACTCCTTTTTTTCTTCTGCTAGGATACTGAAGAACTTTATGTGAGTTATCGTGTTCTTTATAAAATCGTAAATAATCTTTTTTACTGTTATGGATTTTATTTAGATTTTTTAGTTCTTCTTTTTTACTTTTAAAATGAATTGTATTTTTATTGATGTTAGAAGATTTCAAACTGTTACCCCCTTTTAAACTCCCCTTAAGTTTTTATTAATTTCTATATAAATAATCATACTATAAAGTATTTGAAATACCAATATTATATAATAATCATAATTATGCAATATAATACAAGAAAATTTATGAAAGTTTAAAAAAATACAATTACAAACAGGATAAAAGTATAAAAATGTAAATTTAAGAAAAAATAAAATAATATTTAATCAAGTGATAACTCTTTTTCTTTAAGAGGATATAAAGATCTATCTAAAATGCCTTGCAAATAAGCTATTAATACACCATAATTTACTATTGGAACATTTAGCTCTTTTGCTTTTTCTATTCTACTCATCATAGCAGTTCTATTCATCATGCAGCCACCACAATGTATTATAAGAGAATACTTATTTACATCATCTGTAAATGTTACTCCAGAAGTAAATTCAAAATTAAGATCTTTTTTTGTTTTTTCTTTTAACCATTTAGGGATCTTATAAGTTCCAATATCATCGCTTTGTCTATGATGAGTACATCCTTCTGCAATAAGTATTTTATCTCCATCTTTTAAATTATCTATAGCATGAGCACCTTTAACTAACTCATAAAGATCTCCTTTTTGTCTTGCGAACAGTATGGAAAATGAAGTTAATGGAATATCTTTTGGAGTATCTTTTGAAACTCTTTCAAAAGCTTGAGAATCTGTTATAACTAAGGTTGGTTTTTGATTTAGATTAGCTAAGGTTTCTTTTAAAGTAGTTTCCTTAGTTATAATAGGCATAGCACCACTATCTAGTATGTCTCTTATGACTTGTTGTTGAGGAAGTATAAGCCTTCCTTTTGGAGCAGCTTTATCTATAGGTATAACTAAGACTATGAAGTCATTTTCATTTATTAAATCACCAACTAATCTAAACTCAGTACTTTCTTCTTTGGTATTAGATATTATACATTCTTTTAACTTATCTATACCAACATTGTTAATAGTAGATACGCACACTATAGGACATTTGGCTAGTTTTTTACTTTCTTCTAAGACATTATTTTCATTGTTTAGCATATCTATCTTATTTAAAACTAAGATATGTGGTATTTTTTTATCTTTAAATTTTTCAATTAAAGATAAATCTTCTTCTCCTATGCCTATAGTAGAGTCTACTACTAATAAGGCAACATCAGTTTTATCCAAAACATCTAAGGATTTATTTACTCTAAGTTCACCTAATTCTCCTATATCATCAAGTCCAGCAGTATCAATAAGAACACAAGGTCCGATAGGTAGAATTTCCATAGGTCTAAAGACTGGATCAGTAGTAGTTCCTGCAACATTTGATACTATTGCAGCGTTTTGATTTGTTATTGCATTAATTACACTTGACTTACCTGCATTTCTTTTTCCAAATAATCCAATATGTACTCTAACGGATTGAGGTGTTGAATTTAAACTCATATTTATTACCCCCTTTTATATAAAAATTTAATTTTGACTTTATATATTAAGATATTAATCCTGGTAAATTTTGATAATATCTTAAATGGTAGTATTTAATATACTTAAAATCTACAATAAATAAAAAATAAAATTAAAAAAATTAATTTTACGTATTGAAAACGAACAGCTGTTCGTATATAATAAAAACAGAACGAATGTTCGACAAAATAAAATAAAAAAATATTTATAAATTTTGTAATAAAGTAATTGATACATAAATATATATAGACTATAAAGAATTAAATTTAAGGAGTGGGATATACAAATGAGAACAGTTAAAAATATTCAAGATATAACAGTTGCTAACTTAAAAAATGGAGAAGTTACTTTAATTCAATTAGAAGAGATATATAATAAATTTGGATTTATATTTGAAGCAAGTGAAGGAAGATTTATTAAGATAAAAAGAGAGATACGCCATTAATAATAATTTATATATAGATATATAAACCTAGCTTTATACATAATGTAGATAAGCTAGGTTTTTTTAGGAGTGATAAGTTATGAAAATAGTGTCTTACAATATACACAAAGGTAGCGATATAAAAAAAATACCTACTTTAAAAGAGATTATCAAATATTTAAAAAATCTAGAGTGTGACATTATATGCTTACAGGAAGTTTTATATCATCAATTTGTAAAGATAAAATCAGATTTAGAAATTGATGGAGTGTTTGCAGCTAATGTAAACAATAAAACTATGAAGTATGGTGTATGTACTTTTTCTAAGTATAAAATTAAAGGTAGCAATAATTTTTTATTAACTAGTAAAAAGGAACAAAGAGGAGCACTAGCTATAACTATAGATATTAGTGATGAAGAAAATATTAATATAATTAATACACATTTAGGGTTAGATAAAGAGGAAAGAAATATACAGATATTAGAGATACTTAGTTTAAAAAATAGATTTATAGGTTCGAGCATAATATGTGGTGATTTTAATGAAAAAAATATATATTTAAATTCATATTATGATAGTGCTGTTTATTTAAAAAAACATGGTGAAGAAACTCTTCCTAAATATAATGTTAGAATAGACTATATATTTGTAGATAAAAGATACACTCCAAAAAGTTATATTGTAGATAAAATAAATTTATCAGATCATTATCCAATAATTTGTACAATTTAGAAAAGGGTAACAATAAAGTTACATATTCCACCTAAATATTGTTAAAGTTATTTAAATTATATTAAAATGTACTTAGTTATATACTATATTTTGTAGTAAGTGGGGGTGGAGTGATGAATAGTGAAGTTATTGTTGAAGAAAGTATAGCCAGACATAATAATGCTAAATTGAAAATATACATTACAATAGGTATATTAGTAGCTATAATTGGAGGCTATATGATATATTCATTTAACAATAATTACATGTATAATGGAAAAATAGCTAATAACATTTTTGTAGAGGGTGTAAATATCTCAT
Organism: Desulfovibrio sp. Marseille-P6017; assembly: GCA_900604495.1. The sequence goes on from UWOR01000002.1 coordinate 307,725, forward strand.
TAATGACAAAAGAAGAAGCAATAGCTTTAGTTAATGAAAAATATAAGCCAGAGAGTTTATCTTTAACTTATAATAATGAAAGTTTTGATGTAGTACCTGAGGATATAAACCTTAAGTATAATATTGAAGAAGTTGTAAATAATGCATATAACTATACTAAAACGGACTCATATTTTGAAAATGTAAAAAGATTATTTCAACTAGATAAATCAAAGCAAGAATACACATTAACAAGTTCTTTTGATGAAGCTAAGTTAAGTGAAGTTATAGATAGTATAGCTAGTAAGGTTAATGTACCTGTAAAAAATGCTAAGTTATACATATCAGGTGGTAGTTTTAATGTTACTCCATCATTAATAGGTAAGGAGTTTGATGTAGCTGCAAATAAAGAAGCTATATATGAAGCTATTAATAGTAGAAAATATGGACAAGTTAGCTTAAAGGTAAACGATGTACAGCCAAATATAACTACAGCAATGGCTCAAAGTGTAGATACATTATTAGCAGAGCATAGTACAACATTTAGTTCTAGTCACTCAGGTAGAGCCGGTAACATTAGAGTTTCTGCTCAAAGAATAAGTGATGTACTTCTTATGCCTGGTGAAACATATTCTTATAATGAACAAACTGGTATAAGAACATTAGCTAATGGTTTTTATAATGCTCCAGTAATAATAGGTGGGGATCTTAAAGATGCACCAGGTGGTGGAGTATGTCAGACATCTACTACTTTGTACAATGCAGTTTTATATTCTGGACTAACTATAGAGCAAGTTAAGAATCACTCAATAACTTCAAACTATGCTCCAAGAGGTAAGGATGCAATGGTGAATGATAGTGGAAGTGATTTAAAGTTCTCTAATCCATATGACCATCCTATATATGTAAAAAGTTATGTAAGTGGTGGAACTGTTACTTGTCAAATTTATGGAAATTCACAAGATAAGAAAAATATAGAAATAAAGTTAGAAAACTTTAATATGGGTGCTAAAACATATAGAGTATTTAAAGATTCTAATGGTAAACAATTAAAAACAGAATACATAGCAACAAGCGTATATAAAAAATAAAAATATAAAAGGTTGATGATAAAATTAATAATGAGTCATCAACCTTTTTATTTTTACAAATAAATAAAAACTTTGTAAATTAAATGGTAAAACATGTAACAAAATTGCTATAATAGATTTATATGGAGTTTTAAGATTTATTTGGAGGAAAAGATAATGCAATTTGTAGGAAATAGGTATGATATTTTAAATTATAATGGAGAAATAGAAGTGGGGAAACTATATGAGGCTAGAGATACCTATTATAATAATTTAGTTTATTTAAAGCTTATAAATAATGTAGAGACATTAAGTAAGGGATTCATTCCTGATTTGATAGATGAGGCGACAGTTTTAAATCAAATAGACTCCGATCATATTAGTAATTTATTACATATAGATATACATTGTTCTGAATATGATGTATATTATTATATAGTTAGTGAACACTTCAGGGGACAAACACTAAAAAGTTTTATTTACAATAATATATTAGATAAAATTACTATAGCTAATATAGCTATGAAGCTAATAAAATCTTTAGAAATAGCAAATAGAAATAATTTATATCATGGAAGTCTTAACCCAAATAATATATTAATTGATGAAGATCAAAATATAAAAATATTTGATTTTGGTATGACTAAGGCAAATAAAGGAGTACACTTACGATTAGATAAAGAATTAAGTTATTTATGTCCTCATCAGCTAAACATAGATTACACAGATAAAGAGAGTGATTTCTTTTCATTAGGTATAATCTTATTTGAAATGATGTTTAGAGAACTTCCTTTTGGAAATGATTATAATGATAAAGAAATGCTAAAGAGTGTTGATAAAGGTGTGAAATGGAGTCTTTTATATTACGATGAAGACTTAGAGGAAATTATAAGGATAACTAAGAAATTATTAAGTAGAGATGAAAAATATAATTCAGCTCAAGAAGTATTAGTTGAATTAAGTGATATAGTATATAAAAGTACCCAATTGGAAGATGTTAATGAGGAGTTTGAAGAGGAAGAGGAAATAGAGATTTATACAAGTAATCACATAAATAAAAAGCTACTTATGAGTGTAGCTACAATATTATTAGTGATTATGTTAGTTATAGGATTTATATAAGTCTAATTTAAGTAAGGAGAAGATAAATGAAGGTTAACTGGAATGAAAAGTACACAACAATTTCTGTATATGCATTTATAGTTGTTTGCTGTAGTATAGTATTTTATCTTATAAGTTCTCAACTTAAAGTATTTACAGGTAAAATAGGTGAAGTTATAGGTATTTTACAACCATTTATTATAGGATTTGTAATTGCCTACTTATTAAATTTTATATTAAAATTTTATGAAGAAAAGATAGAAAACATTGATGGATTTAAAAGTATGAGTAAGAAAGTTAGAAGAAGTACTTGTTTACTTTTAACTTATATAACTGCTTTTTTAATTATATACTTATTTATGAACTTCGTTGTACCTCAGGTAATAGAAAGTATAGTTGGATTAGTTAATAATATACCATCATATTTAAATAATCTTACAGTATTACTTGAAGATATAATGAAAAATTTAAACTTAGAGCCTAAGTACTTTGATATTGCAAATGAAAAATTAACTGAAATTGTTAACTATATAATACAATTTGCAACAGATTTATTACCTATATTAGGAAATTGGGTTGTTAATATAGCATCAAGTATTTGGAATATAATACTAGGATTAATAGTATCATCTTACTTATTAATAGATAAAGAAAGATTCTATGGAGTAGGAAAGAAAATAGTATATGCTATATCTTCAGAAAGGGTAGCTAATAGAGTTTTTGAATTGGTAAGTAGAAGTAATTATACCTTTGGTAGGTTTTTAAGTGGAAAAATAATAGATTCAGCTATAATAGGAGTTTTAACATTTATTGTGTTAAATATCTTTAAAATGCCTTATTCAACATTAATATCAGTTATAATAGGTATAACTAATATAATACCATTTTTTGGACCATTCTTTGGTGCAATACCATCAGCTATAATAATACTATTTGTTTCACCTATAAAGGCTGTATGGTTTTTATTAATAATATTAGTAATACAGCAAATAGATGGGAATATAATAGGTCCTAAAATATTAGGAGATTCAATTGGAATATCTGCATTCTGGATATTATTTGCATTATTAGTAGCAGGTAAGTTCTTTGGAATTGTAGGTATGGTAATAGGAGTACCTTTATTTGCTATAATTTATTCTATAATAAAAGAAGTTATAGAAGGCAAATTAAGACGTAAAGGATTACCAGAGGATACAGAAGAATATATGTAAACAGAAAAGATTGTCTCAAAGTAACTATTAAAATGTTAAAAATTGAGGCAATCTATTTTTAATTAAGAGGAGGAATAAAAGTGAAGATAACATACATTCATCATAGTTGCTTTAGTGTAGAATTAGATAAAGTTACATTACTATTTGATTATTTTAAAGGGGATTTACCTAAATTTGATAAAGATAAAAAATTATACGTATTTTCAAGTCATCAGCATCATGATCACTTTAATTCAATTATATTCGATTTAGAAAAAGAGTATAAAAATATTAAATATATTCTTTCTAATGATATAAACTGTAGAAAATCAGAAAACACAGTTTTTGTAGGTCCAAATGAAGATATAGAAGTAGATAGATTAAGAATAAGAACATTAGAGTCTACAGATTTAGGAGTTGCATTTATTATTACGTTAGATGGAAAAACTCTATATCATGCGGGTGACTTAAATTGGTGGCACTGGGAAGGGGAAAATACTGATGCTCAAAATAAGGATGCAGGAGATAGGTTCAAACATGAAATGAAAAAATTAAAGGATAAAAAAGTAGATGTTGCATTTTTACCTCTTGATTCTAGACAAGGAGAGCAATTCTATTTAGGATTTAATGAATTTATGAATATGACGGATACTAAATATGCTTTTCCAATGCATTTTTGGAGAACATATAGCATTATAGATAAGTTAAAAGAAATGGATATGGCAAGTTCATATAAAGATAGAGTTGTTAAAATAAATAAAGAAAATGAAGTATTTGAAATAGAACTATAGCATAACTTAGAAGTTATAATAATAGAATCTCTATAGAAAGCAAATATTTATATGGAGGGCTATTATGAAAAAAAGGATTATTTATATTTTTACTACTATTGTAATTCTTATGTTTAGTATTGTTGCTTTTGCAGAAGATACAACTACATCATCAAATTTATTTTCATGTGATAGTAACATAGCTGTAAATAAAGATGTAGATGGTGATGTTTATACATTTGGAAATAGTATAAGTATAGGCAATATTATAGGCGGAGATATTATAAGTGCAGGTAGAGACATTAATATACAATCAAGTGAAGTAAAAGGAAATATAAGAACTGCAAGTCAGACAGTAAATATAGATGTAGGTAGAACTAAAAATATAACTGTAGCAGGTGAAAGTATTAATATAGGGGATAAGACTAATGCCAATGCAATATATTTAGCAGCAAGTGATATAAGTTTTAAAGGTGAAACTAATGACTTTTATGCAAGTGCACAAACTATAGTAATAGATGGTACTGTGAATGGAAATTTAAATGTGGATTGTGAAAATATAACTTTTACAGAAAATGCAGTGGTTAAAGGTAATATTAAGGTTAAATCATCTAATGAACCAAATTTAAATTCAAAAATGTCTATGTCAGATATAGACTATGAAAAAATTACAACTAATAATGAAGAAGAAGGTATATTTACTAAATCAAATATAGTAGATTTTTTGATAAGCTTAGTTGCAGCTATAATAACTGGATTAATTTTATATGTATTACTTAATAAGTCATTGTTTGGATTTGATAGAAAATTAAGTAAATCTTATAAATATTTATTAATAGGATTAGCTGTACTTATTATAATGCCAATACTATCATTACTTCTTATTATTAGCGTTATATGTGTACCCGTTGGTATAATAATCTTAATTTTATATGGAATAATAATATACTTATGCCCAGTTATTTTAGGTATAATTTTAGGCCAATTAATTTTATCAAAACAAAATCCAATACTTCAAGTTTTATTAGGTATATTAATAATTAAAGTTTTATTACTAATACCGTATATAAGCTTTATTATATGGTTTTTAAGTGTATTATTTATATTAGGTTTAATTACTATGAAGCTATATAGCTATATATGTAAAAAATAAAATAGCAACATTTAGTTGCTATTTTATAAAGGAGGTCTTTAATGAACTGGGATCAGCTGTTGAGAATACATGCTAAGTATTAAAGAGCTTTAATAGGCTATATCAGTATTATGTGTAAAAAGAGATTTACTATTCTAATATATAAGGATATACAACAATGAATAAATATTTTAATAACCTCCAAACTAATTACTGATATAGTAAGTTGTCTGGAGGTTTTTTGTGTGAATGAATGTAAGTGGACATCTGTTCATAATCAAGGATTAAAATGTTGTAGAAAAGCAGATGCATCTGGATATTGTATATTTCATAAAGAAAATAAAAATAGAGAGGAAAATTCATTATTTATATATTTGATAATGAAAGAAAAGATAAGTGACTTTAGAGGATTTGTATTTGAAGATGATTTTATTATAAGAGACGTAATTAAATATGATTATTTAAAACTAAACTTTGACGAAGCAATATTTAAGAAAAAGGTATTTTTAAATAAGTATAATTTTAAAAAAAACCTTACTTTAAATTATACTGATTTTAGAGGGTATACAACTTTTGAAAGTTCAATTTTCCAAGAAAATTTAGAACTTAATAAAACTAAGTTTAATAAAAAATACATAGCCAATAAAGCCTTTGAAAAGGTACATTTTAACGGACAAGCATTTGTAATAACAAGTGTAAAAAACTTACCTCGATTAGAAGGTATAATTTTTAGTCCATGTACAAAATTAGTATTAAGGTATGTTAAATATTCAAAAGCACATGCTTTATATGGAAAAATAAATTATAGAATAGCTAGAACGCAAGCTAATATAATTGGTGATAATGAAAGAATAGGATACTATTATTATAATGAAAGAAATTATGCCAGTAAAATAATGAAAAGCAGTGACTATCCTAAGTATAGTGAATATTTAAATGAAAAATTTTTTGATAATTTATCTAAATATACAATAGGATATGGAGAAAAACCACGGAGGCTATTAGTAACCACTGTAATTGTAATTAGCATGTTTACTTTTTTATATATGTTTTGTGGGGTTAAAAACTCTAAGGGGATATTTATAGGTATAGACTTAAATAATATAAAAAACTATTCAATAAAAGACGTGTTGGATATATATTTAGATTTATGGTATTTTAGCACGGTAACATTTACCACATTAGGTTATGGAGATTTAACAGTTAGTACATTCTTTGGAAAAATACTAGTCTGTATAGAAGCTTTTGCAGGTGTAACAATAGGTTCTACATGGGCATCATTGGTAATAAAAAGGATGATAAGGTAAGTTAGTAAATAATTACTGATATAAATTTTACTTATAAGGCAAAAAATAAGATAGACTTATTAAATCTGAGAAGGTGAGATCTTTGAAAAAGGGAGCACAAAAATTACTAATACTTATAATCATCTTGACATTTGTAACTCCTACAAACGTTTATGCTTTAGATAAGATAGATAAGTATTCAAAATCATCAATCTTAATAGACCAAGATACAGGCAGAGTTTTATATGAAAAAGAACCTGATGCAAAAAGACCTTTAGCTAGTTTAAGTAAAATGATGACTTTTTTAATTGCAATAGAGGCTATAGAAAATAAAGAAGTAAATGCAAATGATATAGTCAAAATTGATAAAAATATAGCTAAAGTAAGAGGCTCAAGCTATCACTTAAAAGAAGGAGAAGAAGTTCCTTTAATTGAGCTTATGAAAGGTCTTATGATAGTATCTGGTAATGATGCATCTATTGGTATAGCAAGACACATTTGTAAAGATGAAAAAGCATTCGTTCAAAGAATGAACAAAAGAGCAAAAGAACTTGGCATGGTAAATACTTACTTTGTAAATCCTAATGGACTACCTATATATAGTTTGAGTGATCCAAAAGCTCAACCAATGCAAAATATATCAACAGCAAGAGATATATCAATTTTAGCAAAATATATGTTTGATCATTATGAAAAACAAGTAACATCAATTACTGATATGTCAACTTACTCAAATCCTAAAAGAGGATTTGTAAAAAATAACACAAATGCATTACTTAGAATAATACCTGAAGTAGATGGAATAAAAACTGGGTATACAGGAAATGCTGGATATTGTTTAGCATTTTCAATGAAAATAAATAAAAATGAAGATAATGAAAGAGACAGAAGAGTTATAGGTGTAGTTCTTGGTGCTAATCATAAAGACAAAAGAATTTCAGCTGCAATATCAATGTTAGATTATGCTAAGAATGATTTTAAAAGTGAAACTTTACTACAAAAAGGAACTTTAATTGGGAAAAGATATATAAAGAAAATAAATGACCTTGAAGTAACTTTAGTAGCAGAAGATGAAGTATATGCAGTAATAAACAAAGAAGAAAATTTAAAATCTCAAGTTACATTTAAAGAAATAACTTATCCTATTAAAAAAGGTGATGTGCTAGGTGTAATAAAATACTACACAAATAATGGAGACATATTAGGTAGTGTAAATATAGTTAGTGCAAATGATGTAGATAATGTATCTTTCATCAATAAAATTAAAATATTATTCTTTGAGTAAATAAATACAAATTTGGATATAATTCAAAGGATAAATACAAAAATATATGATAATAAAATGTTGTATTTTATAAAACCCTATGTTATACTACTAGAGGTGAAAAAATAAAATATAATTAATCACACACGGTGATGGGATCCTTAAAAGGTGCCCAATGAGGTTTTTTAGGGAGTTGATCACACCGGAGGTATAAAACCAAGGAGGTAAAGCAATGTCAGTAATATCAATGAAACAATTATTAGAAGCTGGTGTTCACTTCGGACATCAAACTAGAAGATGGAACCCTAAAATGGCTAAATTCATCTTCACAGAAAGAAACGGAATCTATATAATAGATTTACAAAAAACAGTTAAGAAAGTAGAAGAAGCTTACAGATTCACTAAAGAAATAGCTGAAACTGGAAAGCCAATCTTATTCGTAGGAACTAAGAAGCAAGCTCAAGAAGCTATAAAAGAAGAAGCTGAAAGATGTGGAATGTTCTACGTTAACGAAAGATGGTTAGGTGGAATGTTAACAAACCACAAAACTATACAAACTAGAATAAACAAATTAAGAGAATTAGAAAGAATGGAAAACGAAGGTGTATTCAACGTTCTTCCTAAGAAAGAAGTTATAAAATTAAGAGCTGAAAAAGAAAAATTAGAAAAATATTTAAATGGTATAAAAGATATGCCTGAATTACCAGGAGCTATATTCGTAGTAGACCCAAGAAAAGAAAATATAGCTATACAAGAAGCTCATAGATTAGGAATCCCAGTAATAGGTATAGTAGATACTAACTGTGATCCAGATGAATTAGATTACGCAATACCAGGAAATGACGATGCTATAAGAGCTGTTAAGTTAATAACTGGAGCTATGGCTACTGCTATAATAGAAGGTAGACAAGCAATAGCTGACGAAGCTGAAGAAGTATCTGAAGATCAAGAATAATTAAAAACTAAATGGTAAGGGTCATTCCCTTACCATTAATAATATATAGGAGGAATTTAAAATGGCTATAACTGCACAAATGGTTAAAGAGTTAAGAGAAAACACTGGCGCTGGAATGATGGACTGTAAAAAAGCTTTACAAGAAGCTGAAGGAAACATGGAAAGAGCTGTTGATATATTAAGAGAAAAAGGTTTATCTAAAGCTGCTAAGAAAGCAGATAGAGTTGCTGCTGAAGGTTTAGTTGCAATAGAAATGAACGCTGACAATACTGCTGCTGTAGTAGTAGAAGTAAACTCAGAAACAGACTTCGTTGCTAAAAACGAAGATTTCAAAGTATTCGTTAAGGATGCTGCTGAAATGGCTTTAGCTTCAGAAGCTAAAGATGTTGCTGCTTTATTAGCAGAAACTCACAAAGAAGGTAAAGCATTACAAGATGTTTTAAATGATAGAGTTGCTAAAATAGGTGAAAAATTAGACTTAAGAAGATTTGAAAAAGTAACTACTGAAGGACAAATAGCAGGTTACATACATGGTGGAGGAAAGATAGGAGTTCTTGTTGAACTTTTAACTTCTGCTAAGAACGATGAATTAATAGCTATGGGAAGAGATATAGCTATGCAAGTTGCTGCAATGAATCCAAAATATGTTTCTAGAAACGATGTTGATCCTGAGTACATAGCTCACGAAACAGAAATATTAACTCAACAAGCTTTAAACGAAGGAAAGCCAGCTAACATAGTTGAAAAAATGATAAAAGGTAGACTTGAAAAGCAATTAAAAGAAGTTTGTCTTTTAGAACAACCTTTCGTTAAAAACGGAGACTTAACAGTTAAGCAATTAGTTGCTGAAACTGCTAAAAAACTTGGAACTGAAATAGAAGTAGGAAGAGTTGTAAGATTCGAAGTTGGTGAAGGTATAGAAAAGAAAGAAGAAAACTTTGCAGAAGAAGTTGCTAAGCAACTTAAGTAATTAACCAAAAGAGAGCACTTACGTGTTCTCTTTTTTAGAAATGTAAGAAAATTTGTAAAATACATATAATAAAATAGGAACAATTTAGAGGAGGATTTCTGATGAACAAACCAATGTACAAAAGAGTATTGTTAAAGCTTAGTGGAGAAGCTTTATCAGGGGCAAAAGGCTTTGGTATTAACAACGAAGTTGTAAATGATATAGCTACTGGAATCAAAAAGTTAAGAGAAATAGATGTAGAAGTAGCTGTAGTTGTAGGTGGTGGTAACTTCTGGAGAGGAAGAACTTCTGAAGGAATGGACAGAACTACTGCAGACTATATAGGTATGCTTGCAACTGTAATGAACTCTATGGCGCTTCAAGATGCTCTTGAAAACATAGGTGTTGAAACAAGAGTGCAAACTGCTATAGAAATGAGACAAATAGCAGAACCTTATATAAGAAGAAGAGCCGTGAGACACTTAGAAAAAGATAGAGTTGTTATATTTGGTGCAGGAACAGGAAATCCATATTTCTCAACTGATACAACAGCAGCACTTCGTGCAGCAGAAATGGAAGCTGAAGTTATATTATTAGCTAAAAATGTAGATGCTGTATATGACAAAGATCCAAAAGTACATTCAGATGCTAAGAAATTTGATGAATTAAGCTATATAGATGTTCTTCAAAAAGGATTAAAAGTAATGGATTCAACAGCAACATCTTTATGTATGGACAATGAAATACCTATAAAGGTATTTGAGCTTTCAACAGAGAATATATTAAAGGCAGTAATGGGCGAGAAAATAGGTACAATAGTAAAATAATAGATAATACTTTAAGGAGGCAATTAATATGAAAGCAGTACACGCTGAGTTAAAAACAAAAATGGACAAAACAATAGAAGCACTTAAGTTTGAATTTACAACTATAAGAGCTGGAAAAGCAAACCCTCAAATGTTAGATAAAATAAGAGTTGACTACTATGGAACTCCAACACCAATAAATCAAATAGGAGCTATATCTGTTCCAGAACCAAGAACTTTAATGATAAGCCCTTGGGATAAGTCTGCTATGAGTGAAATAGAAAAAGCTATAAGAAACTCTGACTTAGGACTTAACCCAACTAGTGATGGTGAAGTTATAAGAATAAATGTACCAGCATTAACAGAAGAAAGAAGAAGAGAATTAGCTAAGAAAGCTCATAAAGTAGCTGAAGAATTCAAAGTTAGACTTAGAAACGAAAGAAGAGATGCTAACGATAAATTCAAGAAAATGGAAAAAGAAGGCGAAATAACAGCTGACGAATTAAAGAAAGCTCAAGAAGACGTTCAAAAAACTACTGATAAATATGTTAAAGATATAGATACATTATTAGCTGCTAAAGAAGCAGATATAATGGCTGTTTAATAAAGTGAATAAATATTACGAACTTTTAGGCCTTCATTTAGATGATGTAAAAAAGTTTTTTGAAAGAGAAAATATTAATTATACTATAAAAAGTATTCAAGGAAATAAAGATAAGGATAAACTTATTATTCCTAAGGTTATAAAAATAACTGAATTAGAAGATGGTGTAGAATTAATAGTCACATACTTTTCTGACTCCTTAAAATAAGGAGTCAGAATAATATTGGAGTTATATATGAATAGTGAATTAATTTATGATATCGACTTAGAAAATGTACCTACTCATATAGCTATAATTATGGATGGTAATGGACGATGGGCTAAAAAAAGATTTCTTCCAAGGACAGCTGGACATAAAGCAGGAGTAGAGACTATAAGAGAAGTTGTAAAAGAATGTTCAAAACTTGGAATAAAGTATTTAACACTATATGCCTTCTCAACAGAAAACTGGAAAAGACCTAAATTAGAAGTAGACACTCTTATGAACTTGTTAGTTTTTTACCTAAAAAGTGAAATAAAAGAACTACATAAAAATAATGTTAAAATTGCAACTGTAGGTGATATAAGTAAATTACCTGAAGTATGTATTAGAGAACTAGATAATGCTAAAGAGTTAACAAAAGATAATACTGGAGTAACTTTAAATTTAGCATTAAACTATGGAAGTAGAAATGATATAACAAATGCAGTTTTAGATATAGTAAAAGATTGTAAATCTGATAAAATAAATATAGATAGTATAAATGAAGATACTATAAAAAACTATTTAAGTACAAAGTCTACTCCGGACCCAGATTTACTTATCAGAACTAGTGGAGAGCAAAGATTAAGTAATTTCTTATTATGGGAATTAGCTTATTCTGAATTTTACTTCACTGACATACACTGGCCTGACTTTAATAGGCACGAATTACAAAAGGCAATATATGTTTATCAAAGTAGGGATAGAAGGTTTGGAGGACTTAAGTAAGGAGATTAATTAACATGCTTACAAGAATCATTGCTGCATTAGCTTTAGTCCCACTACTTGGAATATTAATATATGGAGGGATTCCTTTATATATTACTGAGATAGTATTAATTTCTATTGCATTACATGAGTTTTATAAGGCCTTTAATCAAAAAAATATAAAGCCAATATACTGGTTAGGATATGTTTTTGCTGTATATATAGGTATAAAGAATTACCTTAAGCTACCAGTATCATATACCCTTACTTTAGGTTTTATACTATTTTTAATTGGAATTATTTACATGTTAAGCTTGAGACATGACATAATAGATATAGCAATTACAACTTTAGGAATAATGTATGTAGGCATATTTATGGATTTTATAGTTTTAACTAATAATAATTTTGAATTAGGGAAAATTTATGTATGGCTTATATTTATAATATCTTTTGCAACTGATACATTTGCATACTTCAGTGGTTATTTATTTGGAAAACACAAATTAATACCTAAAATAAGTCCTAAAAAGACTATTGAAGGTTCAATTGGTGGAATCGTAGGAAGTATAGTTTGCTGCGTAGTATTTGGATATATATTCAAATTAGATTTAATTCATATGGCCATAATAGGAAGTATAGGAAGTATAGTTGCACAATTAGGAGATTTATTTGCATCTGCTATAAAAAGATATGTAGGAATAAAAGATTATGGAAAATTAATACCAGGTCATGGTGGTATATTAGATAGATTTGATAGTGTTATATTGGTTGCACCATTTGTATATAATGCGATAAATCTTTTTGTTAAGTAGCTTCAGTGTAAACTGAAGCTTTAATTATTTTTAACTTTAATATGAAATTTTAGTGAATAATGTAAATAATATATTTAACAATGATATAATACAAAGAGGACATAAATATAACATAGTATTAAAATCTTGTTAGAAAGGAATAATTTAAGATGAAGAAAATATCGATATTAGGGTCGACGGGTTCTATAGGAACACAGACTTTAGATGTAGTTAGAAAAAATCCAGATAAATTTCAAGTAATTGCAATATCAGCAAACAGTAGTGTAGATTTATTATTAGAACAAATAATAGAATTTAAGCCTAAATTTGTAGCTGTTTATAATGAGGATAGTGCAAATAAATTAAAGACAATGATACCTAAAGAAATTGATATAGAAGTTTTAAGTGGTATGGAAGGTTTAGAAAGAATTTCATCATTAGATGAAATAGATGTATTATTGACGGCTATTGTTGGTATGATAGGACTTGTTCCAACTTTATGCGCAATAAGAAATGGTAAAGATATAGCCCTTGCAAATAAGGAGACATTAGTTACAGCAGGAAAATTAGTTATGAGTGAAGCTAAAAAGCATAATGTAAAAATATTACCTGTAGATAGTGAACACAGTGCTATTTTCCAAAGTTTAAATGGAGAAAAATATAAAAATATAGATAAGATTATTTTAACTGCTTCAGGTGGACCATTTAGAGGAAAAATTAAGGATGAACTTTTAAATGTAACTAAAAATGAAGCATTAAAGCATCCAAACTGGAGCATGGGTAGAAAGATAAGTATAGATTCTTCTACTTTAATGAATAAAGGATTAGAAGTGATAGAAGCTAAATGGCTATTTGATGTAGATTATAAGGATATAGATGTTGTTGTACATCCTCAAAGTATAATTCACTCAATGGTACAATTCAATGATAGCTCAATTATAGCTCAAATGGGTTGTCCAGATATGAGGCTTCCAATTCAATATGCCCTTACATATCCAGATAGAATGTTAAATGATTTTGAAAGACTAGATTTTACAAAGTTCTCAACATTTACTTTTGAAAAGCCAGATTTAGAAACTTTCCCATGTCTAAAGCTAGCATATGATTGCTTGAAAATGGGAGGTACATATTGTGCAGTACTTAATGCTGCAAATGAAGTTTTAGTAAATGAATTCTTAGAGGATAAAATTGGGTTTTATGACATACCATATTACATAGAGGAAACTCTAAAGGCACATAAGTCGATCGAAGACCCTACATTAGATGAAATCTTAGAGATAGATAAATGGGCTAGAGAATTCGTAAAAAATTGTATAAAGTAGGATGGTGAATTTATGACAATAATAGTTGCCATATTATTATTTGGTTTAATTGTATTTATACATGAATTAGGTCATTTTCTTTTTGCTAAAATCAATGGAGTAAAAGTACATGAATTTGCAATAGGTATGGGACCTAAATTATTTAGTATTAAAAAAGATACAGAGTATTCAATTAGACTTCTTCCATTAGGTGGATTTGTAAGTATGGAAGGTGAAGATGAAGAATCAAAAAGTCCAAGATCATTTGGAGAAAAAAGCATACTTCAAAGGGCTAGTATAATATTTGCTGGACCATTTTTTAATATAGTGTTTACTATAATATTATTTATACCTATATTTATGTTTATAGGAGCTCAAACAACAACATTAGGAAATGTTATTGAAAATGGGCCTGCATATGATGCAGGAGTAAAAAGTGGAGATTTTATAGAAGCTATAGATGGTAAAAAGGTAGATACATGGCAAGATATAATATTAAGCTTAAATAATTCTGATGGTAGTGAAGTTAAGCTATCTATAGATAGGAATGGAGAAGATAAAGAAATAACTGTAACTCCAGAAAAAAATGATGAGGGTAGATATGTAATTGGAATAGAAACAAAAGTAGAGAGAAGTATTTTTTCATCTATAAAAAATGCATTTGTTACAACTTGGGATATGACAAAGCAAATGGTTATATTCTTAGGTCAATTAGTTACAGGAACTGTTCCTGGAGGTGTTAGTAATTCAGTTACAGGACCTTTAGGAGTTATTAATATAGTTTCAGAAGCTGCTAAAGTGGGTATTATAAATGTAATGTATATAGGTGCAGTAATAAGCTTAAACTTAGGTATAATTAACCTAGTACCACTTCCTGCATTAGATGGTGGTAGATTATTAATGTTACTTATAGAAGCTATAAGAGGTGGAAGAAAAATAGATCCTAATAAGGAAGCTATGATAAACATAGTAGGCTTAAGTGCTTTAATGTTATTTATGGTATTTATAACTTATAAGGATATACTAAGGCTATTTTAGTCATCATATAGGTAGAAGGTGAAAACATGTACAAAAGAAGGTTAAGTAGAGAAGTTAGCGTAGGTAATGTAAAAATAGGTGGTAACAATCCTATAAGTGTTCAATCTATGACTACTACTGATACAAGAGATGCTAATGCAACTATAGAACAAATAAAAAGATTAGAATCTGTAGGTTGTGATATAGTTAGAGTTGCAGTTCCAGATATGGAAGCGGCTAAGAACATTGGAAAAATAAAATCAGGAGTGAATATTCCTGTAATTGCAGATATACATTTTGATCATAGACTTGCCCTAGAAGCTATAGAACAAGGTGTTGATGGAGTTAGAATAAATCCAGGGAATATTGGAAGTATAGACAAGGTTAAAGCTGTAGTTGAAAAATGTAAAGAAAGAAACTTAAAAATAAGAATTGGTGTCAATGGCGGATCTTTAGAAAAAGAACTTTTAGAAAAATATGGTTCGGCAACTGCTGAGGCACTTGTAGAGAGTGCATTAGGCCATGTAAAGATACTAGAAGATTTAGATTTCCATAATATAGTTATATCTCTTAAATCATCAGATATATATAAAACATTAGATGCATATGAACTTATATCTGAGAAAGTAGATTATCCACTACATATAGGTATAACTGAATCTGGTAGTATTAAAAAAGGAACTATAAAGTCTTCTATAGGTGTAGGAGCTCTTCTTTTAAAAGGAATAGGAGATACTATGAGAATATCTCTTACAGGTGATCCTACAGAAGAAGTTATAGTTGCTAAAGAGATACTAAGAAGTTTAGATTTATTAAATGATAAAATAAAAGTAGTATCTTGCCCTACTTGTGGAAGATGTAATATTGATTTAATAAGTACGGTTAATGAAGTTGAAGAAAAAATAAATAATATGGATAAAAACATAACTGTTGCTATAATGGGATGTGCAGTTAATGGTCCAGGAGAAGCTAGAGAAGCTGATATAGGTATTGCTGGTGGAAAAGGTGAGGGTCTTTTATTTAAAAAAGGTGAAATAGTTAGAAAGATAAAAGGTGATAGATTAGTAGAAGAATTATTAGAGGAAATTGAAAAGTATTAAATTTTAAACAGTATTAAATTGGTTTAGGATATATAAATTAATTTAATACTGTTTTTTTACTGTATTCAATGACTTAAATTTAACAAAGTTGATAATGGCAACTAACTATAAAGTATATTAGATATTATTAAATTGTTTTGAAAAAATACAATAATACCAATGAATAAATATAAAATTATACGAAAAATAAGGCGGGAAAAAGATTGCTTTATGAAATGTATAACTTTTTACAATAAATTACTTTAAAATACAAAAAGTGATAAAAATAATAAAAAATGATTGCAAATGTTTTCTTTTGTAGTTATAATAAGCATAGAGGTTAGTTTTTTAACAAACGCACTTATGAATTATTTGATTTTATTACAAAATGGGAGGAATTATTATGATTACATTTTTATCTTGTCTAGCTATATTAATAGTTGGATACTTTACTTACGGTACATTTGTAGCAAAAACTGTTGGATTCGATGATACAAAAGAAACTCCAGCATTAAGACTACAAGATGGTGTTGACTATATGCCAATGCCTTGGTACAAAGTTTTTTTAATACAATTTTTAAATATAGCAGGTACAGGTCCAATATTTGGGGCAATAATGGGGGCTTTATTTGGTCCAGTTGCATTCTTATGGATAACATTTGGGACTTTATTTGCAGGAGGAGTTCATGACTTCTTATCTGGTGTTATATCAATGAAACATGATGGAACTTCTGTTTCAGAAGTTGTTGGTATATACTTAGGGGATACAATGAAGAATATAATGAGAGTATTCTCAGTTGTACTTCTTATATTAGTTGGTACAGTATTTGTTACATCTCCAGCTGGATTATTATCTAATATAACAGGAATGAACAATACTATATGGGTTGCACTTATAATAGTATACTACATAGTGGCGACAGTTTTACCCGTTGATAAAGTAATAGGTAAGATATATCCAATATTTGGAGCAGCATTATTATTAATGGCAGTTGGATTATGTGGTGCAATGTTTATAGGACATTTCAATGGAAGTATGGAAATGGCTGAAATGACATTACAAAACTTACATCCAAATGGAGATAGTGTATTCCCATTCTTATTTACTACTATAGCATGTGGTGCATTATCAGGATTCCATGCTACTCAATCACCTATGATGGCTAGATGTGTAAATAGAGAAAGTGAAAATAAGAGAATATTCTATGGAGCAATGGTTGTAGAAGGTATAGTTGCATTAATATGGTGTGCTGTAACAATAGCATTCTTTGGAGATTCTTTAAGCATACAAGCTGCTTTAACTGAGTTTGGTGGACAATCAGGTGTTGTTAATGTAGTTTCAAAAGAATTATTAGGACCAGTTGGTGCAATACTTGCAGTACTTGGTGTTGTTGCTTGTCCAATAACAAGTGGAGATACAGCATTTAGAAGTGCTAGACTTACAATAGCAGATGCTTTTAAAATAAAGCAAGAAGGTATAAAAAATAGATTTATATTAGCTATACCACTATTTGTAGTATGTATAGCATTAACTCAAATAGATTTCAACATAATATGGAGATATTTTGCTTGGTCTAACCAAACTCTAGCAACAATATTCCTATGGACAGGTGCAGTATTCTTACTTATAAATAAGAAGAATCCTTGGATAGCAGCATTACCAGCAATATTCATGAGTTATGTTGTAATATCTTATATACTACAAGCTAAAGAAGGTTTCAGATTAAATGGAACAATATCAGATGTAGTAGGTATAATAGGTGCCATATTATTAGCAGTATGGTTTATGCTAAAAGTTAAAAAAGTAAGATCAGAGCAAGCTAAAGAAGCTGCTTAATATATGAAAATATCCTATAAGGTAAAGTCCTTATAGGATATTTTTATATATATCAATATAAATGTTAAGTTGATTTATATAGTAAACTTAGGCTATAATTAATTCGCATAGATTATAGTAGCTATAAAAAGGAGTTAAATATATAATGAGTAATAAAACACAAAATAGGGATTCACAAAGAAAGCTAAAAGGATGGGTTAAATTAACTTTAGGGGTTATTGGAATAGTATTAATTATTATTTTGTTTAATAAAATAGACTATCTTATAAAAAGTGGAATTAGTTTATTTAATGATGATAGAACGGTTGTTGTAATAGATATTGGTCATGGTGGTAAAGACCAAGGAACTCAAAGTTCAAATGGAAAAATATTAGAAAAAGATATAGTTCTAAGTATTGGAAATAAAGTACTTAAGAAATTAGAAAAAGATAAAGATATAAAGATTTTAGCTACAAGAACAACTGATGAATTTATATCTTTAAAAGATAGAAATAAATTTGAAGTAGATAATAACGCACAGTTATTCATATCAATACATGCAAATGCAGCTCCAAAGTCATCAAATGTAGATGGTATAGAGACTTTTTATTGGGATAAGGAAAATGAAGACTCATATAATTTAGCAAAAGTAGTACATGATAAATTGATTCAATATACTAATGCAAATGATAGAAGCATAAAGCCTGGTAATTACCAAGTCATAAGAGATGCTAGCTGTCCATCTATACTTATAGAAACAGGATTTTTAACTAACTACTTAGAATCAATTAACTTATCTAATGATAAGTATCAAGATAAAATAGCTAATGCAATAGTTGAGGGGATAAAGGAATATTTACAACTTAATAGCTCTGAAGATAAACAAGGTTAAGATTATATTTTCTTAACCTTATTACAATTTTTAGGATTTTTATTTAGAAATAATGAATATAGATATAAGTGTAAAGATAATCTAAATAAAAGTAGGGGGCGAGTATATGTGTAAATTAAAAAATAAATTACAATCAAGCAAGTCAATGCTATTAAATGCTCAAAAAGAAGGATATGCGGTACCAGCATTTAATATACATAACCTGGAAACTATTGAAACTGTATTAGATGCAGCGAGAGATTTAAAATCGCCAGTTATATTAGCTGCTACACCTTCAACAGTAAAATATGCTGGAGAAGAGTACCTATTAGCTATCATAGAAAAAGCAAAAGAAATAAATGACATACCACTTACATTTCATTTAGATCACCATGAAAATGTAGAAGATATAAAAAGAATAATTTCACTTGGGTGTAAATCAGTTATGATAGATGCATCGAAGTATCCATTTGAAGAAAATGTATCTATAGTAAAAGATGTTGTTGATTTTGCACATGAATATGGTGCAACTGTTGAAGCTGAACTTGGTAAATTAGGAGGGAAAGAAGATGATTTAGTTGTTGATGAGAGAGATTCCTTTTTTACAGACCCTAATGAAGCAGTAGAATTTGTAAAATTAACTAACGTAGATTCATTAGCAGTTGCTATAGGAACAGCCCATGGCCTATATAAGAGAGAGCCTAAACTAGATTTTGAAAGGTTGGATAAAATAAGAAATTTAGTTCATATTCCTCTAGTACTTCATGGAGCATCAGGCGTTCCAACTCAAGCCGTAAAAATGGCTACTAGTCTTGGAATATGTAAAGTTAATATAGCTACAGAGCTTAAAATTCCTTTTTCTAATGCTATAAAAGAGTATTTTAAAGAGCATCCAGATGCAACAGATCCAAGACAATATCTAGTACCAGCTAAAAAAGCAATGTATGATGTAGTTGTAAATAAAATAAAAATGTGCAATAGCCAAAGTAAAGCATTAAGTTATAATGATAGTATATATTAAAATTTATAAATTTATGAATTAAGTAAGTGTTTATTGGCAAAATAAATAAAGGTAAAGATATAGTAACTGTGTATAAATAAAAATCCTCTATATGATTATCAATATAATATTGATAATTTATATAGAGGATTTTTGGTTACAAATTTGTAACTAAAATATTTAAAAATACCGTTATTGACAAATAGAGGAATTTAAAATATGCTATTTAATATTAAATTTTAATCAATAATAATAACATTTTTAACTAATAATATATCTAAAAATAAAAATATCTATTAAAAAGTAAAAAACTAATTATAAAATTAAAATTGACAAAATAAAAAGATAAAGGGGACTGAGTATGAATAAAAAACTAATTATATCAAAAAGTTTAGTATTTATATTTGTAGTAGCCTTTGTAGTTGGATTTAAAAGTATATTTGGAGATGAAAATACACTAATAGGAATAACTACAATAACTGCTACACTAATGTTTTTAAGTAAAGATTTAACCATATCACCTATAAGGAATTCTATTAGATTAATTTTACTTAATTTATTTATAGGTATATGTGCAATGATTGCATTATCAAATATATGGTTAGGTATTGTGATTAATTTTATAGCTTTATTTACAGTGAGTTATACACTTTGCTATAATCTAGAAACACCAATGTATTTTCCATTTACTCTACAATATTTATTTTTATTATCAGCTCCAGTAAACATAGATCAAATACCCAAAAGATTATTAGCTCTTATATTTGGAGCATTATTTATAATGTTAGCTCAAATAATAGCTAATAAAAATAAGATGTCTAAAAGTGGAAATAAAATATTAATAAGTGTTTGTAATGCAATAACATCAAAGATTGAAAGTATGAAAGGCCAATCTAAAGAAAATACAGATATAGATATAGAGTCTAATATAAATGCATTTAGAAAGATGGTTTATGATAAAAGAGAAGTTGAATTTTATCTAACAGAAGAAGGTAGAATAAAACTTAATTTATCTGTGGCGTTAGAAAGTATATATACAATGCTTAAAGTAATTGATAAATCAGATGATGTATTGTATATAATTAATAACTTAGAACAACTAATCTTAGACACAAAAGATGTTTTAGAAGGCAAAGATATTAAAACTGATTTAGAAAAAGATATATATGAATTCTTAAGTGAATGTGAAAAAAGAAATATAAGTGACTTACTTACACTACAACTTTTAGATAGTACTATACTTTTAAAAGATACATTACAAGAATTAAAGAATTTAAAAAAGGAAAACTATAACTTAGTTAAATCAATAGGAGACATTAAAAATAACGGAAAAATTAAATACATGTCTAAAAATCATAAATCTCTTAAATTCTGTTATGCAATGCGTGTAGCAATAACAATTACATTTGGAGCATTTATAACAGATTTATTTAATTTATCAGAAGGTCGATGGATAATGTTTACAATGTTATCTATTATTAATCCAATATATGAGATATCTAAAGGCAAAATAAAAGATAGAATATTATCTACAATAATAGGAAGTATAATTGTATTTATATTATTTAATATATTTAAAGATACTACATCAAGAAGTTTAATATTAATGTTAACTGGCTATATAAGTGGATATTTGAAAGAATATAAGCATAGTACAATATGTGTAACTGTATCTGCAATTGGTTCTGCAGCAATTTTAGGAGATATAGGATCATTAACACTAAATAGATTAATATTTGTTGCATTAGGTGCATTAATTGCGATAATAGCTAATAAAGTGATATTTCCATATAAACTAAAGGATTCAAATGATGAGTTACAAGCAATATATAAAGGTGCGGTATCAGATATGCTTAGAGAAATTAAAAATGTTGCAGGAGGTATTAAGCAACCTCATGGTATAAAGAACTTACTTATAATTACATCTTTAGTAGAAGAAAAGTTAAAAGTTAATAATCAAATACTAGGTATTAATTCTTATGATAAATTAATAAAAGAAGAAAGATTTTTAGTTACAAATATATATGAGCTATATATTTGGATTATAAGAGAAAAAGTTAATCCAAAATATGTAAAGTATATTTTAGATGAAATAAATCAATTAATTGAGTATAAAAATGAACCAATCGAAAATACAATAGAAGAAATAAAAGCAAATATAAGAGAAATAAAAGATTTAAGAACTAAAATAACATTAAGCAGTATAGTTATTATTTTAAAAGAATTAAGAAAAATATCAGATATAAAAATAGCAATTTAAAAATAAAAAGCTTAAGGTATTCATGCCTTAAGCTTTTTATATTAAAAGTGTAAGTGTTCCAAGTGTTATAATTATCAGTCCTATAAAAGATTTTTTTGTCAGCTTTTCTTTTAAGAATATATAAGAAAAAGCTACAGTAATTAAAATACTTAATTTATCTATTGGAACAACTATACTTGCTTCTCCATCTTGTAATGCTTTATAGTAGCACAGCCAAGACATACCAGTTGTTATACCTGATAAGCAAATAAATATCCAACTTTTTTTATCTATATTTTTTATTTCCCCTTGCTTTTTAGTTATAAACACAACAATCCATGCCATTATTAAAACTACAATAGTTCTAATAGCAGTTCCTAGATTAGACTCAATTCCAATAATACCTATTTTACCTAGTATTGATGTTAAACTAGCAAAAACAGCTGAAAGAATAGCATAAAACATCCATTTATTATTAGTTTTAGTATTATCATCAATATCTATTTCCTTTTTAGTAATCATCATATAAGTACCAATAGCAATACATATCATACCAATAATTTTAGTAAAAGAAAGAGATTCACCAAGAATTATAAATGCTAAAATCATAGTTAACACTGTACTTGACTTATCAATAGGTGTAACCTTATTAACATTTCCTAGTTGAAGGGCTTTAAAATAACATAACCAAGAGCCTCCTGTTGCAAGACCAGAGAATATTAAGAATAATAGAGTTTTATAGCTAATATTAGGTATTGTATCAAAAGATCCTACGACAAATACCATTAACCATGAAAAAATTAAAATAATAATAGTTCTAATTGCAGTTGCTAAATTTGAATCAGTATTCTTTATTCCTATCTTTGCAAGAATAGCAGTAACACCAGCAAATAAAGCTGAACCAAATGCGAATATTAACCACATTTATGTATAGTCCTCCCATAAGTATATTAATGAATATTAAAATCAATTGAAATTAATTAGTATATTCAACTTATTTAGTTTAGTATATTTTTAATAATATATCAATCAATTTTATAAAACTTTGTGAATAAGTTATATTAAAAATATATTTATATAAATAAAGAAGATATAGTATTGTCATACTATATATAGTATGTTTTTATTTAAAAAATATATTAATACACAAGATAAAGTATACAAGTTAATATAAAAATAGCTAAAATATATTAAGAATGGGAGTTACAAAGTTATGAAGAAAATCATAAAAAGAGATGGTACAACTGAACCATTCAATAAAGTAAAAGTAATGAATGCTATTTATAAGTCAACTATAAATAGCAAAGAAGGAGAAGATAAAGAATTACCCAAAATGGTTGCTGATAAAATAGAAGAAATAGTAAATTCAAGGGAAGAAGAAATAAGCGTAGAAGATATACAAGATAATGTAGAGCTTTTATTAATGGAATCTAATAGAAAAGATGTTGCAAAAAAGTATATATTATATAGAGATAAAAGAGCTGATATAAGAAAATCAAAATGGCATATGGATGAATTACAAAAATCAATTTGGACTAACAAATATCAATATAATAATGAATCTTTTGATGAGTGGATAGATAGAGTTTCAGGAAATAACAGAAAGATAGCTAAGTTAATAAGAGAAAGAAAATTTCTATTTGCAGGAAGAATTCTAGCAAATAGAGGTTTACCTAAGGATGGAATTAAAGTAACTTACTCAAATTGTTATGTTTTAAGTCCACCAGAGGATAACTTAGAATCAATATTTGATACAGCTAAAAAGCTAGCAAGAACATTTAGTTATGGTGGTGGAGTTGGATTTGATATATCTAAATTAAGACCAAGTGGAGCATTAGTTCACAATTCTGCAAAAACAACTACAGGAGCAGTTAGCTTTATGGATTTATACTCAATGACAACTGGATTAATTGGTCAAAGAGGAAGAAGAGGAGCTTTAATGATATCTATGGATATAAATCATCCAGATATAGAATCTTTTATAGATGTAAAAACAGATTTAGAAAAAGTAACTAAAGCTAATATATCTGTTAGAATAAATGATAAGTTTATGGAAGCTGTAGAGAAGAAGGAAAAATATAAATGTAAGTTTGTAGTAGAAGAAACTAAAGAAGTAATAGAAAAAGAAGTGGATGCTTATAAGTTATTTATGAAGCTTATAACTAATAATTGGGACTTTGCAGAACCTGGAATACTTTTTTGGGACAACATTGAAAGATATCATTTATTAAGTGAAGATGAAAAGTTTAAATATGCTGGAGTTAATCCTTGTGCAGAAGAGCCACTACCACCTGGAGGAAGTTGCTTATTAGGTTCTATAAATTTATCTGAATTTGTAGTAGAACCATTCACAGAAAATGCAATTTTTGATAAAGAAAAATTTAAAGATACTGTATCTGATTGTATAATTGGACTTAATGAAGTATTGGATGAAGGACTAAACTTACATCCATTAGATGAACAAAAAGAAAGTGTTAGAGAATATAGACAAATTGGTTTAGGCGTTATGGGTATAGCTGATATGCTTATAAAACTAAATATAAGATATGGATCAGAAGAATCTATTAAATTATGTGAAGAATTAGCTAAAATAATGTTAAATAGTGCTATTAAGCAATCTGCATTATTAGCAAAAGAATTAGGAAGCTATGAAAAATATAATAAAGAAGCTATATTTAAATCTGATTTCTTTATTAATAATATAGATGATGATGTTAAAGAGTTAATAAAAAAATATGGATTAAGAAATTCACAAATATTGACAATACCACCAACGGGTTCTATATCTACAATGTTAGGAATAAGTGGAGGAATAGAGCCGATGTTTAATACTTCATATATAAGAAAAACTGAAAGCTTACATGATGAAGATGTATTTTATAAGGTATATACACCTATTGTTAAAGAATATATGGATATAAACGATATTTTAGACGATAATGATTTACCTAATATTTTTGAAACTGCTATGACATTAAAACCTGATGAAAGAATAAAGATGCAGGCAGCATGGCAAAAGTATATTGATGCATCAATATCATCTACAATTAACCTGCCTTATGAAGCTACTGTTGAAGATGTGTATAATATATATATGTTAGCATGGAAAAATAAACTTAAAGGTATTACTATTTATAGAGATGGTTGCAAAAGAAGTGGAATTTTATTAAATGATAAGGCTGATAAAAAGGCAAAAAAAGAAGATAAGCATGATGAAGGAATAGTTACATTAGAAGATGGTGTTGAAGAATTTATTTGTCCGGAATGTGGAAATAAAACAGTTATTCCTACAGGAGGATGTGCGATTTGTTTACAGTGTGGGTATAGTAAGTGTAATTAAGTAGTATAAATAAAAGATAGTTAGGATATATATATATATTATATATATCCTAACTATCTTAATTATTAAATACTATCTTTTATTGATGGTAAAAAATATATTTTTATAATGTATTCAGAATAGTTCCACTTCTTTCCTGGGAAATATTATCTCCTCTACTATCATCTAATATAAATCCTGCATTGTTGATTTTTTCTTCTATTAGTCTTTTAGATTCTGCTGCCTCATCTCCTGTACCAACCTTATTATTATAAAGAGAGTATTTTTTACGAAGTTTTTTGGGAGACAAATTAGGCATTATAACGTTTGCACCAGCTTTTAAACCCAACTCTCTACCTATATTGCTTATTGTACCAAGTGCTGTTGTAGCTGGTAATAAAACTTTTGGTAATAATAGCCTTGTTATTGCGAGCATTAATAGCGTCTTATCTAAACTACCAGCTTTTTCATTTTTAAATGGAGTGTCATGATGAGGGATAAATGGACCTATACCAACCATATGAGGATCTAATTCTTTTAGATATCTTAAATCTTTTGCTAAATTTTCAGTTGTTTGGAATGGAGATTCTACCATGAATCCTGCCCCAACTTGAAATCCAATTTCTTTTAAATTTAAAAGGCATTTTTTTCTATCATATAAGTTTAAATTTTCTGGATGTAATTTAGAATAGTGTTTTTCACAGGCTGTCTCATGTCTAAGTAAATATCTATCAGCTCCTGCATCAAATAATTTTTTGTAAGAATCATAACTTCTTTCTCCCAAAGATAAAGTTATGGCACAATCATTATAATTTTCCTTTATCAGTTTTATAATATTAATCAACTTATCATCTGTAAAAAAAGGATCTTCTCCACCTTGAAGTACGAAGGTTTTGAATCCAAGTTTATATCCAATTTTACAGCATTCTAGTATATCATCTAAAGAAAGTCTATATCTATCTATATTCTTATTAGAACAACGTATACCGCAGTAATAACAGTCATTTTTACAGTAATTAGTAAATTCTATAAGTCCTCTTAAAAAAATTTTGTTTCCATAATAGTGATCTCTTACTTGACTTGCTTTTTTAAATAAATATTCTTTATCTTCTGAGCTAATACTATCAATTAAATAAATTAATTCATCTTCTGATAAGTTATGAGTCTCACATAATTTATGTATTAATGCCATAATGTACAATTTACTTTACTCCTTTCAGACTTAGGATTTGTTTTCTTTAAAATAAATTGTAGTACTTAATTTCTTAAATTGCTATATAATTATATTAGTATAAATAAAAGTTTATAGTTTAAATTTATTATTTTGTAAAATATAGTAATTTCTTATAAAATTAAGTAGAAACCGTTATACTACATAAATAAATGAATGTAAATCTTATACTGTGTTAAAAAAGTTTTAATATATAGAATTTTAATAATAAAAAATAAAAAAACTATTTATTGACATAAAGTGAAGTATGAATTACTATTAGTAATAAGAAAATACAGAAAATTCAAAAACGCATTGAAGGGAAGAGTAATTATAAAATTAAGTCAAAGCGAGCTGGTTATGGTGAGAGTCCAGTACAAGATTTATAACGAAGAACATCCCAGAGCTACTAACCGAAATCTTTAATTAAGAGAGTAGACTTAGTCGGAGCCAAACCGTTATCATATTGGTAGTGTATGAATTGTACGCTAATAGAGTTGAACTTTTATTAAAGTTAAATTGGGTGGTACCGCGGAAGACAGCCTTTCGTCCCTTTTATATAGGGATGAAGGGCTTTTTTAATATCAAGAATTAATAACAAAAAGGAGTGTTGTAGTATGTGTTTAATAGTACCCCAAAAATATGAAACTAGCTTAGGAGTAATAGAAACTCAGCAAGCAATAAAAGATTTAAAGGACTTTTTTGAAAACAGATTAGGGGAAATGTTAAAATTAACAAGGGTTTCATCACCGTTATTTGTTTTACCAGAAACAGGAGTAAATGATAACCTAAACGGAATAGAAAAACCAGTAAGCTTTACAGTGCCTCATTTAAATAAAAATGCGGAAATAGTACATTCACTAGCTAAGTGGAAAAGAATGGCTCTTAAAAAGTATGGTTTTTCAGTAGGAAAAGGTCTATATACTGATATGAATGCTATAAGAAAAGATGAAGAATTAGATAATCTACACTCTTTATATGTAGATCAATGGGATTGGGAACTTATAATAAATAAGGAAGATAGAAGTATAGAAACACTAAAGAAGGTTGTAAAAGATATATATCAAGTATTTAAAGAAACTGAAGAGCATGTACATGCTATATATCCAGAAGTAAGATGTGATTTACCAGAGGAGATAACTTTTATAACATCACAAGAATTATTGGATATGTATCCAAATTTAACACCTAAAGAAAGAGAAGATGCAATAGTTAGAGAAAAGAAAGCAGTATTTTTAATGCAAATAGGCAAAGTTTTAAGTAACGGTCAAAAACATGATGGAAGAAGTCCAGACTATGATGACTGGGAATTAAACGGAGATATATTATTCTATAACCCAGTATTAGATAATGCTATAGAACTTTCTTCTATGGGGATAAGAGTAGATGAAGAAAGCTTAGAAAGACAATTAGAAGTATCTGGATGTGAGGATAGAAAAGAATTAGAATTCCATAAAGCCTTATTAAACGGAGAGTTACCTTATACTATAGGTGGAGGAATTGGTCAGTCTAGAATATGTATGTATTTTTTAAACAAGGCACACATAGGTGAGGTTCAAGTTGGAATTTGGCCAGAGAAAATGATTAAAGAGTGCAAAGAAGCAGGAGTATATTTATTATAAATTTATATAATAGGTAGTTTTTAAAACTAGTGTAGTTAATAAAATAAATTCCAAGTCATATAGATTAAAATAATCTTAAAATGGCTTGGAATTTATTTTGTTTAACTAAAATAAATTTCTTATAATAAAAAGTAATTTTATATACTAATTAACAAGATAGGACTTAAATTCATAAAATATCTATATAACTACTAATGCAGGGAGGGATATAGATGAAGCCAGAATATGGAGATGTAATATGTGTAAATCATGGTATTTATAATCATTTTGGTATATATGTAGATGAAAATCATGTCATCCATTATGCTGGTAAAGATGAAGATTTTTTTTTGAGAAAAATGCACATAGATGAAACTTCTATGGATAAATTTTTGGGAAATTCAAATAGATATTATGTATACAAATTTTCAGAAGATAGTTCTAAATCAGTGAAAAGAATAAGAGCTAATGGTTTAAATAGAGGTTATAAAGAAAGTGCATATGCAATGTATATGTTATTAAAATTAAAAAATAAGATAAAATATAAAATTTATTCTCCTGATGAAACAGTAAAAAGAGCTAGAAGTAGAATTGGAGAGCGTAGGTTTAATTTAGGATTTAATAATTGTGAATATTTTGCAGTTTGGTGTAAAACTGGAGTTAGTCAATCATATCAAGTTAATTTAGTGTTAGATGCAATATTTATTAAGAGTAAAATAGATATATATTAATAGAATATATTTAAAATATCTAGTTTATAATGAGTACTTTATAAAAGTTAAAGCAAAATAATGGTATAATGTAAAGTAGAGCATATAAGAAGTATTATTAATATAAGGGGGAGTATATTTGAATGCACAGGAATTACAGAAAATAAAATATAAAAAAATGGTAGAAGAACCCGTTGAAAAATTAGTTATAAAAATGGCAATTCCTACGATAATAACTATGTTAATTACATCATTTTATAATATTGCAGATACTTTTTTTGTAAGCCTTATAAATAGTAGTGCAACAGCAGCTGTAGGAGTTATATTTTCATTAATGTCAATGTTTCAAGCAATAGGATTTTGTTTTGGTCATGGTTCGGGAAATTATATTTCAAGAAAATTAGGTGCTAAGGAAAATGAAGCTGCGATAAAAATGGCATCGACAGGATTTTTCTCAGCATTTTTTATTGGCGTTATAATAACTATAATAGGCATAATGTTTTTAGACCCTCTTGCTAAAGTATTAGGAGCAACAGACTCTATATTACCTTATGCAAAAAATTATATGGGCATAATTTTAATTGGTGCTCCATTTATGATTTCTTCATTTGTATTAAATAATCAGCTTAGATTACAAGGAAATGCATCTTATGCTATGATTGGTATAGCAACAGGTGCAGTTTTGAATGTTATATTAGACCCTATTCTTATATTTAAGCTTAATATGGGAATTAAAGGTGCGGCTTTAGCTACTGTAATCAGTCAAATTATTAGCTTTAGTTTACTAATTAAGCTTTGTGATTATGGAGGAACTATACCAATAAGATTTAAAAATTTTGAGCCAAACTTAAATAAATATAAAGAAATATTACATGGAGGAGTACCATCATTATGTAGACAAGGAATAACAAGTTTTGCTACTATATTTCTTAATATTAGAGCAGGATTATATGGTGATGGAGCAGTAGCTGCAATGTCTGTAGTTATGCGTATTACAACATTTGCAAGCTCTGCTTTAATTGGATTTGGTCAAGGGTTTCAGCCTGTTTGTGGATTTAACTATGGAGCTAAAAATTATAAACGTGTAGAAAATGCTTTTTGGTTTTGTGTAAAAGTATCTACAATAGTTTTAAGCATATTAGGTGTACTTGGTATTATATTTGCACCAAGTATAGTATCATTATTTACTAAAGATGATTCTAGTTTAATCGAAATAGGTGTTACAGCACTTCGTATGCATTGTATTGCATTTCCATTCTTAGGATGGATAATACTATGTAATATGTTACTTCAAAATATAGGAAAGTATGTAAAGGCAAGTATATTAGCTATGGCAAGACAAGGATTATGCTTTATACCTATGATAATAATACTACCTAGGATATTTGGAGTTACAGGTATTCAGATTAGCCAGTTAATAGCTGACTTATTAACATTTATAATAGCTCTACCTATGGGTATGAGTACATTAAAAGAATTTAAATTAATGAGCAAAAAAGATGATAAAAATTTGATATAATATAAATAGACTACTTATAGAAAATATAAGTTAATTTATAAAACTATAAACTAACTTATAATAAAAAAATTAGAGCGGGTTAAAATTATATAACACAGGTGCTTATATAATAAATATAAATTATGAACGTAGAAGCTGTCTTAAAATAAAAGACAGCTTCTAACTTGTTTTATAAAGTTATAAATAGAATAAAAGAAAACAGGTGAGATTATGGACTTTAAAATAGTAAATGACATACTAATTGATAACACGGATAAAACTAGATTAAGTAGAGGTACGGAATACTATAAAGATGGATATGTAGAAGAAGTAAAATATACAAATGAAGATAAAGTTTTGACTATTGAAGGTAGAGTAGCTTCAGAATTTCAAAATAGAGTTTATAATAGCTCAATAGTAATCGATTTAAAGAACAAAAGAGTCGCATCAGGTAGTTGTAATTGCCAAGATTGTATGAGTAGAAGTACATCTACTAATTTAGCTATATGCAAGCACATAGTAGCAATGACTATGTATGTAGTAAACTTATTAAAATCAGATGTAATAAGCAGTTTAAAGCAGACAACTTTTACAGTAAAAAATAAAAGCAAGGTTCATAGAAATAAAAATTTTATAAATAAAGAATTGTTAAATTACTTTAAAAGCAATTCTAAAGAGGAAGTTAATTTAGATATTAAACTAGAAATGGTAGGACCAAATACTATTTGTGCAGACTTTAAAATAGGTATTGATAAAATGTATGTACTTAAAAACTTAAGAGAGTTTGCTTTTGCAAGAGCTAATTCTAACAGTCTAGTGTATGGAGTTGATTTTGCTTATAATCCTATAGACAATTATTTTTCAGAAGAAGATGAAAAAGTAGTTGATATGATAGAAGAATATGGTTTAGGCCTTTCATATATTGCACCACAAAGAGAGCTTAGATATATGACATTATCAGGACCAAAAGTTAGAAGATTAATAGAAGCTTTAGAACATAGAGAATTTGATTTTAAATTTAGAAATATGTATTATACTCCAAGAGTAATAAGAGGAGAATTACCTATAAATATAGATTTAGAAATGGATGATGATAATATATTACTTAAAAATGAAGGGCCACTTCCAATTCCTATATCTCAAAAAGGAGATGTAGTTTTTTATAAAGGTGATATATACTTACTTAATTCTGAAAATGGTATATATTACAATAAATTATATAGTGTACTAGATGAGTTTAAGGAAATATCATTTACTAAAAGTGAAGTTAATGAGGTACTAAGTAATGTTATTCCAAAACTTAAAAAAATATGCAGTAATGTAAAAATCGATGAGAAGATAGAAAAAAACACTTCCGGAGAGTTAGAAGTTAAATTTTACTTTGACTTAGAAGATAGTAAAATAACTTGTGACCTTAAGTTTGAATATGAAGGCGAATCTGAAGGTAAATTTGTAATAAGAGATACTGTAAAAGAACAAGAAGCTATATATAGATTATATAGTAATTACTTTGAAAATTATAAAAATAAATATGTATTTAAAGGAAATGATGCACAATTATATGACTTTTTAAGTAAGGAAATAAATAGATTAAAAAATATAGGTGAAGTATACTATTCTGAAAAACTAAAAGAAAGAAAAATATATAATTCAGCTAATATTAAAGTAGGACTTGGAGAAGAAGTAAATCATTATTTAGAATTTAATTTTGAAATTGAAGGTGTAGATGAAAGCGAATATAAAAAAATAATAGACGCATTTAAAATTAATAAAAGATTTTACAAATTAGGAAATGGAAATTTTGTAAACTTAGAAGAAGCCGAAACTAAAGAAATGTTTAAGCTTATGGAAAGTTTAGGATTTACTGATAACTATAAAAATATGAAAATTCACACAAGTAAATCTTTATTTATAAATGATTTACTTACTGAAAAAAAGCTTCCTCATATAGATGGTATAGAAAAAACTAAAGAATTAGTAGATAAGTTTAAAAATCTTAAAAATTTATCTGTAGAAGTTCCAAGTAATTTAAATGCAAACCTTAGAGATTATCAGATTGATGCCTTAAGTTGGTTTGAAACTTTAGATTATTGTGGTTTTGGTGGTATTTTAGCAGATGAAATGGGATTAGGAAAAACTATACAAACAATAGCATTCTTATTATCTAAAGAAAATAAAAAGAGCTTAGTAGTAACTCCTACTTCACTTATACATAACTGGAAAAGTGAATTTGAAAAATTTGCACCAAGTATGAAAGTAGGAATAGCTCATGGTATAAAAAAAGAACGAGAAAAAGTAGTAGAGAGTATTAATGATTATGATGTAATATTAACTACTTATGGTTCCCTTAGAAATGATTTAGATAAATATGAAAATATAAACTTTGACTATTGTATTATAGATGAAGCTCAAAATATAAAAAATCCAACAGCTATGAGTACGGATGCAGTAAAATCTATAAAAGCTAATAATAGATTTGCCCTTACAGGAACTCCAATAGAAAATAATTTAATGGAGTTATGGTCTATCTTTGATTTTATAATGCCTGGATATTTATATAATTTAACTAAATTTAATGCAGTTTTTATAAGAGATGAAGGTCATATAGAAAATCTAAAAAGAATGATAAGGCCATTTATACTAAGAAGAACTAAAAAACAAGTTATAAAAGAACTTCCAGATAAAATAGAAAGACAATTTTTAGTTGAAATGGGTAAAGAACAAAGAAAAGTATATGGAGTATATGTAGAAGATATACAAAAAAAACTTAAAGAAAAGAAGAATATAAAAGATAAAATAACCGTATTTTCTTATTTAACAAAATTAAGACAACTTTGTTTAGACCCAAGTGTAATAATACAAGATTATAAAGGTAAAAGTGCCAAAACTGATGCATGTTTTGAAATTATAAAAGAATATACAGAAGAAAATAATAAGATATTAGTATTCTCACAATTTACAAGTGTACTTAAAAATATAGGAAAGAAATTATCTCAAAATAATATAAGCTATAGTTATTTAGATGGACAAACTAAGGCGATAGATAGAATAAAACTTGTAAATGAATTTAATGAAGGAAATGATAAAAAGGTATTTTTAATTTCTCTAAAAGCAGGAGGAACTGGTCTTAATTTAACTTCTGCAAATACAGTTATTCATTTTGATCCTTGGTGGAATCCATCAGTTGAAAATCAAGCAAGTGATAGAGCTCATAGATTTGGTCAAAAAGACGTTGTTGAAGTTATAAAGCTTATAGCCAAAGGAACTATAGAAGAAAAAATAGTTGAACTTCAAGAAAAGAAAAAGGAATTAATTGATGATATGATAGATGGAAATTTATCTGATGGAAGTGTATTAAAGAGTTTATCAGATGAGGATATACTCGATTTATTAAAGTAAAGAGGTAAATTTATGACAGATATTTTTATAGTAGAAGATGATAATGCTCTAAGTAGAGAAATCAGTTTAACCTTAAGTAAATGGGGATATAGTGTATGTGAAGTTAGAAATTTTGAAAATATAACTGATGAAGTTTTAGAAAAAAATCCAAAGCTTGTATTAATGGATATAAACTTACCTTGTTATGATGGATTTTATTGGTGCTTACAAATAAGAAACTTTTTAAAAGTTCCAATAATATTTATATCATCAAGAGATAACGATATGGATATTATAATGTCAATAAATATGGGAGGAGATGACTATATAACAAAGCCATTTTCACCCCAGATTTTAGTTGCAAAAATACAAGCAATACTTAGAAGAACATATTCTTATAACAGTGATATAAAAAATGAAATAATAAAATTTAAGGATGTAATATTAAATATTGTTGAAGGTAAAATTTATTATAAAAATAAAAATACAGATTTAACTAAAAATGAGTTGAAAATTATGAAGATACTTATGGAAAATCAGGAAAAAATAGTTAGTAGGGAAGAAATAATAGAAAATCTTTGGGATAGTGAAGAATTTATAAGTGAAAACACTTTAACAGTTAATATAAATAGACTTAGAAAAAAATTAGAAAGTATAGGCTTAGAAGAATTTATACTTACTAAAAAAGGACATGGATATATTATAAAATGAGATTTATAAATTATTTGAAAAATACAAAGGTAATTTTTATATTAATAATCTTAATAATGATAATAGTAAATTTAATTATAATTTTAGATCCTAATTTATCTAAAAGCACTGATAGCTTAATATATATGAATTTACTAGTTTCATTAACATCTATTATATTTTTATATTTAGATTATTTAAATTATAAAAAAAGAGTTAATAATTTTATTAATGCAGTAAGTGATTTTAATATAGAAAATTATGAACTGAAAGAAAGCTATGAATATAAAAGAGTTAAGAATATAATAGATAAAAATGAAGATGAAGTAAAATCTTTAAAAAAAGAATTAGAAGAAATAAATGATTATATGACTAATTGGATACATGAAGTGAAAATACCAATATCAGTTCTTGAGATAATTGGAAAGAGAGTAAGTGAAATAGAATATGGAAAAGATTTATCTAAACAAATAAAAGCTGAAGTTACTAGAATAGATAAATTAGTAGAACAAGCTATGTATTCAAGTAGAGCAGGAAATTATAATTCAGATTTTTTTATAAATGAAGTTAATTTAGAAAATATAGTTAAAGAGGTAATTAAGAAAAATAAATACCAATTTATATATAATAAAATAGAGTTAAATGTTTTAGACTTAAATAAAGTTATACTAACTGATAAAAAATGGATTACTCATATAATAGAATTAATAATTGATAATGCTATTAAATATAGTGAGAGTTATGGGAAAATAGAAATTTATACAATTGAAAATAAAAAAGGATTGGAACTGCATATAAAGGACTATGGAATAGGAATAGCACCACAAGATATTGATAGAGTATTTGACAAAGGTTTTACAGGTGTAAATGGAAGAAAAAGGACTAAATCTACAGGTATAGGACTTTATATAGCTAAGAATATATTAACAAAGTTAAGTCATGATATAAATATAATATCTAAACAAAATGAGTTTACTGATGTAATTATAACATTTTATAATTTATCTGATTACTTTAATACTATTGAATAATATTAATATTTACGGTAAACATCAATTTACATAAATTACGTAATATAAGATTTATTTTATAAGAAGAATAGGAGAATTAAAATTATGGTAAAAAATTTTGCTCATCGTGGATTTAGTGGAAAATACCCAGAAAATACTCTTTTAGCTTTTGAAAAAGCTATTGAGGTTGGTGTAGATGGAATGGAATTTGATGTTCAGCTAACAAAAGATGGAGAAGTTGTCATAATACATGATGAGACTATAGATCGTACTTCTGATGGTACTGGTAGAGTATGTGATTATACATATGATGAATTATTAAAATATGACTTTTCATGGAAGTACAGAGCACAGTTTGGAAAAATAAAATTACCTCTATTAAGAGAATATTTCGAACTAGTAAAGGATACTAACATAATATCCAATATAGAGTTAAAAAATAGTGTATATGACTATGAAAAACTAGAAGAGAAAGTATATGAACTAATAATTGAATATAACTTAAAAGATAAAGTTATTATATCATCATTTAATCATGAAAGTATTATAAGAATGAAAAATATAGATGATAGTATTAAATGTGGATTTTTATCTGATTGCTGGATGATGGAGCCAGGTAAATATACTAAAAATTATAATGTAGAATGCTACCATCCATCAGCATATTATCTTACTAAAGAAAAAGTAAATAAAATACAAAATGAAGGTATAGAAGTTAATGTTTGGTTAGGTAAAGAGAAAGTTAGTTATAAAAAATT
This sequence comes from Desulfovibrio sp. Marseille-P6017, assembly GCA_900604495.1. The sequence continues at coordinate 344,071 of UWOR01000002.1, forward strand.
AATAGAAATGGGAATAGACTCATTAATATCTGATGATCCTGATGTGATAAAAAAACTTGTAAATAGATAGTTATTTTATACTTAAAAAGGGTAATAGGGAGTAGAGAAAATGAAAGATAGACATAAGCCATTTGTACAAGAAGTAAAGAATTCAGATACTATGATAATATTTATACATGGTATAGTAGAAAGTCCATATCAATTTAGAAATCTTGCTCAAATTGCAATGGATAATAATATATCTGTTTGTGGAGTACTCCTTGCTGGTCATGGAAAAAGTGGAAAAGATTTTGTAAAAAGTAATTTAAATATGTGGAGAACTTCAATTGAAAGGGAAATTGAAAAGTATAAAACTAAATATAAAAATATAATACTAGTAGGACATTCAATGGGGGCATTATTATCTATTGAATTCTATTTAAAGTACAAGCAAAATATAAAATATATTGTTGCAATAGCAACACCGTTATGTATAAGAGTAAAATTTAATATTATAAGAAGCTGTATAAAAATAGCTCTAGGAATAATTCCTAAAGGTGATCTTTTAACAAGATATGCGTATGAAGCTATTAGTGTAAATGAAACAAATTTATTTAATTATATAAAATGGGCACCAAGATACATAGATTTATTTAAGCTAATAATAAAAGTTAGATTAAATTTAAATAATATAGATATACCAATGCTAATATTTCACTCTATGAACGATGAACTTGTAAGTTTAAAAAGTATAAAAATATATAAAAAGAGTTTTAAATACAATAATAAGTTAAATAATAAAAGTATTATAAAATTAGAAAGCTCAGGTCATTTCTATTATGATTATGATGATTTAGAAGTTTTAGAAAGTGAATTTAAATCATTTATATGATGAAATAAAAAAGTATCTTAAAATAAAAATTTTAAGATACTTTTTTATTATATAGATTCTATATATTTTACATTATTTTTATTAATAGAAACTGCACTACCGAGATCTCTTCCAGATAGTGTCAAGAATCCCGCATCTTCGTTTTTATTAAATTTATCCATCCATTCAATTAAAGATGAAAAATTTCGAATACTATCTTTTTCAATTATTCTCGTGAATCCGTTATTATAAGTTATTTTTATTTTATTTATATTTTTCAAAACAATCACACTCCTAGAAGAATTATACCCATATTTTCAATTTATTTAAACATATTACTCTTTATAAGACTAAAAAAGAAAAATATACAAATAATAACTTAAATAAATTATTTATACACAAGGAGGTAAAAATGAAAAGATTAAGCATTTTAGGTATAATATTTACTTTAATGTTAAACTTCAATATGACTGGATGTGCAAAAAGAAATAGTGAAGAAGTTGAAAAAACAACAAATGAAAGTATTCAAAACACACAATCAGAAACTGAAAAAGCAAATGAATTAAGTAAAGATGAGTACAAGGATTTATTAACTAAGAATTATGAAAAATATTTAGAACCTATAGATATAAAGGATGAAAGTGTAGATGATTTACTAGATAATAACAGTAACTTAAATAATGAAGAGTTAATAAAGAATTATGAAAATTTATTATCAGATAGTAAAAATAATATAGAATCATTTAAGAAATCTATAACAGGATTAAAAATAATTGATTCTAAATTACAAGAATTAAATAGTGATTTAATATCATACTCAGATAAAGCAATTGAAATAATAATAAAAAAACAAGATGATTTAAATTTAAAGAAAGAAGATTTATTAAAAGTGATAAAAACTCATTAATAAATTATTTAGATAGAGAATTAGATGACATAGATAATAATGATAATATTGATGATGTTTTAGATAAAATAGAAGATTTATTAGGTATAGATTTAAGTAAATAATTAAAAATAATAAGGAGTACTACATAAAACTAAGGAGGAAGTAAAATGGAATTAAAAAAATTATTAGCACTAGGATTAGCGTTAGGTTTATCAGTAGGATCAGTTGGTTGTACTAATAAAAAGGGTGAAACTACAACAGATAATAACACTAATACAACACAAAATAGCACTACAACACAAGATAATGGGTATTTAAATACAGAGTATGCAAATACTTACTCTGGTCTTTACACTAATAATATATCTCCTTTAAATAATTATGCAATGTATAGTAGTGTAGATGAAGTAAATAACGCTTATAAAACTAAAGAATACCCTGGTAATGAAAAATATTTATCAGAAGTAAAAGCAGCGTATCAAGATAGTAAAGAAAAATTACAAGCTTTTGTTAATGGATTAAAAAATGATGCAAAAACTGATGATGCAAAATTAAAAGAAGCAAATCAAGAGCTTATAGATGAAGGTGAAGATTTAATAGAAGAAATAGATGAAAAAATAAGTAGATTAGATACAATTCCTAAAGATGCATACAATAAGAGCCAAGATGAATTTATTAAATTAGTTGATGATACAACTAAAGTTGAAAATGATGTTAGATCTGAGTTTGATAAAATGATAAAAGATATGAATAATATGTTAGGAATAGATACTACATCTAATAATGGAAAAAACAAATAGTCTAAAAAGTGTGCAAAATAAAAATATTCAGAAAATATATTGACATATGGAAAAAAAAACTATAATATATAAATCATAGAAGTACAAAATAAAATAATTCCTTATCAAGAGAGGTGGAGGGACTGGCCCGATGAAACCCAGCAACCAGTATATTTTATATACAAGGTGCTAAATCCTGCAATTCATAAGAATTGAAAGATGAGTATAAACTGCTTACAAAAGCCTGAGTTTATACTCAGGCTTTTTAAATTTAAAGCGTTAATTGAATTATATTTGGGAGGAGTAAATATGATAAGCATTAAAAATGTAAACAAATATTATGGTGATACTAAGGTTTTGAATAATGTTAATATGGAAATTAAAAATGGGGAAATTTTTGGAATTATTGGCCATAGTGGAGCTGGAAAGTCAACGCTGCTTAGATGTATAAATGGCTTAGAGGACTATCAAGAAGGTTGCGTACTTGTAGGAGAGAAAGAAGTCAAATCATTAAAAGGAGAGGGACTTAGATTACTTAGAAAAGATTTAGGAATGATATTTCAACACTTTTCACTATTAGAAAGAAAGACGGTATTTGAAAATGTAGCCTTACCATTAGAATGTTTTAAATATTCTAAGAAAGAAAAAGAAGAAAGAGTAAAGGAATTATTAGACCTAGTAGGTTTAAGTGATAAAAGTAATATTAAACCAAGAAACTTAAGTGGAGGTCAAAAGCAAAGAGTAGCAATAGCAAGAGCATTAGCATTAAATCCAAAGGTTCTTCTTTGTGATGAAGCAACTTCAGCATTAGACCCAAATACTACAAAATCAATACTTAGTTTATTACAAGATATAAATAAAAAGTTTGGAATAACAATTATTATGGTAACTCACCAAATGGAAGTTATAAAGCAAATATGCACAAGAGTAGCAATAATGGAAGATGGTGAAGTTTTAGATATAAATGAAACAGAAGAAGTTTTTTTTAATGATAGTAAAGCACTTAGTAAGTTAATTGGGGAAGAAAATATAATTTTACCAAAAGGAACTAATATAAAAATATTATTCCCTAAAAATGTTTCTAACAGTTGTGTCATAACAAGTATGGCTAGAAATTTAGATATAGATTTCTCAATCGTATTTGGAAGGTTAGAGAAATTCAGAGATGAAATATTAGGGTCATTAATTATAAATGTATCTTCAGAATATGGAGATAGAGTTAAAGCATACTTAGAAAGTGAAGGGCTAAGATGGGAGGAGATAAACAATGAATCAAACTAGTTTAAGTACATTTTTAACAGAAATTTTAGGAGAAGCGTTCTTAGAAACATTATACATGATATTAGTACCAACAATACTTGCAACAATAATTGGATTTATATTAGCAATAACATTAGTTGTAACAAAGCCAAATGGATTAAAGCCTTGTAGTTTAATATATAAAGTATTAGGATTTATAGTTAATATTTTTAGAAGTTTCCCATTTATTATACTTATAGTTGCTTTAATTCCATTTACAAGACTAATAGTTGGCACATCAATAGGAGAAGAAGCTGCAATAGTTCCTATAACTGTTGGTGCAGCTCCATTTATAGCTAGAATAATAGAGAGTGCATTAAATGAAGTTGATTATGGATTAATAGAAGCTGCAAAATCATTTGGAGCTACTAAAACTCAAATAGTATTTAAAGTAATGATAAAAGAAGCAATGCCTTCTATTGTGTCAGGAATAACATTATCAGTAATTTCAATACTAGGATATACTGCAATGGCAGGTGCTGTTGGGGCTGGTGGACTTGGAAATGTAGCGCTTACTTATGGACATCAAAGATTTGATACAGCAGTAATGATTTACACAGTAATAACTCTTATAATAATTGTTCAAATAATACAAAGTTTAGGAAATTTAGCTTATAAAAAACTAAAATAGTATATAATAGGGGGATAAAATTATGAAATTAAAAAAATATTAGGATTAGGTTTGGGATTAGTGATAATGACATCAGTAGTGGGATGCTCCTTAGGTGAGAATAGTAGCAAAAAAGCAGATGCATCAGAAGATAAAACAATAGTTGTAGGTGCATCATCAACTCCTCATGCAGAAATACTAGATGCAATAAAACCTCTAGTAGAAGAAAAAGGATATAAATTAGATGTGAAAATATTTGATGATTACGTATTGCCAAATACAGCTTTATCTGAAGGGGCTTTAGATGCTAACTATTTTCAGCATATTCCATATTTAGAAGAAACAGTAAGCCAAAAAGGATATGATTTAACTTACTCTGTTAAGGTACATCTAGAACCAATGGGAGTGTACTCAAATAAACTAAAATCATTAGGTGAGTTAAAAGATAATTCAAAAATAGCAATACCAAATGACCCTACTAATGGATCAAGAGCTATACAATTATTAGCTGATAATGGATTAATAAAGGTTGATAATAAAGAATTATTAACAGTAAAAGATATATCTGAAAACAATAAAAATATAGAGTTTATAGAAGTAGAAGCAGCTCAACTTCCAAGCGTATTGCAAGATGTAGATGCAGCTGTAATAAATACAAATTATGCATTAAGCGCAAACTTAAATCCAACAGAGGATGCTATAGCAATAGAATCTTCAGATTCACCATATTCAAATGTATTAGCATGCAGAGAAGATAATAAGGAAAGTGAGAAGATAAAAGTTTTATCTGATGCTTTAACTAGCGATAAAGCAAAGAACTTTATTGAAGAAAAATATGAAGGTAGTATAATACCATCATTTTAGTAATTAATTCTTGAACTGGGATATTATTTTATTCCAGTTTTCTTCATACTATTATACATATTTAAAGTCGTGATATACTAAGTTTAAATACATTTATAAAGGAGATGCTACTTTGGATAAACATTTTTTTCAACAAGATGCAATAGAATTAGCTAAAAGTATTTTAGGTATGTATCTGATAAGAGAGTATGATGGAAAACAAATAGTAAGTAAAATTGTAGAAACAGAAAGTTATATGGGAATAAATGATAAAGCAGCTCACGTATATAAGGATAAAAAAACAAATAGGACAAAACCTTTATACTTAGAGGGAGGTCACATATATGTTTATTTAATTTATGGTATGTATTATTGTCTAAATATATCTGCAAATAAAGAAAATATACCCGAATGTGTTTTAATTAGAGCTGTGGAACCTATTGAAAATATAGATGAAATATCAGAAAATAGATATAAAAAAGAATATAAAGACTTAAATACATATCAAAGAAAAAATATTACAAATGGACCAGGAAAGCTTTGTATGGGACTAAAAATAGATAAAAGCTTAAATGAAAAAAGTATATTAGGAGATGAATTATACATAAGTGATTTTTATTATAAAAATAATGAAAAAATTTATGCAGATAATAACTTTGAAATTGAGATAGGAAAAAGAATAAATATAGATTATGCTCAAGAAGCTAAAGATTATCTTTGGAGATTTTATATAAAAAATAATAAATATGTTTCTGTAATTGAAAAAAATAAAACTGTGAGCAAGTAAAGCTCCCAGTTTTATTATAAAAGTTTAGTTGTAATAAATCTTATAACTATAGGTAAAACTGTTAATACAGTTGTTAATCTAGTAAGATGAAGTAAAGCAACAATATGTGTTTGTGCACCAAATGATTCAGACATAATAACCATATCTGTTAAACCACCAGGAGCTGAACTAAATAACGCAGTTGGCAAATCAAGTCCTGTAGTTTTATGTAATATAAGTCCTAAAATTATACTTAAAAAAGTTAATCCAATAACTAAGATTATAGATGGGATTATAAGTTTTTTTAGACCTAAAATAGAATCCATAGTAAAATTAAGTCCAATTATACAGCCAATAACTATTTGTGCAATAGTTTTGAAGTTAGAAGGAACGTAACCTTTACTGATAAAAACGTTATATATACCAACAGAAATCATAGACCCAATCATAGCTCCTGCAGGAATTTTTAACTTAACCCCAATTACTCCTCCAATAGAGCCAATAGCTAAAGTGTATATTATTTTGTCTAATCCAATAGCCGAGCTTAAAATAGCCTTATCCATATATATCCTCCTAGATTATGTCATTAATTTTGATTATACAATACAAGTATTCATTTTGCTACATAAAACACTTTAAGAACACTAAATAATATTGTAATATATATATGGATTATAATTTTTTAAGGAGTGTAAAATGGAAACTGTATTTAAAAAAATAGACGTTACAGACTTAAGACCAATAAGAGAAGTAGTTTTAGATGAAATAAGAAGTGCAATCTTTGAAAATAAAATAAAGCCTGGAGATAGATTAGTAGAAAATGTAATTGCATCTAGCATGGGTATAAGTAGAACGCCTGTAAGAGAAGCTTTAAGACAATTAGAGATAGAAGGATTAGCAGTAAATATTCCAAGAAGAGGTACATTAGTAAAAGGAATTTCAAAGGAAGATGCTATGGAAATTTACGATTTAAGGGAAGTTTTAGAAGGGTTAGCAGTAAGGCTAGCTTGTTTAAACATATCTAGAAGAGAAATAAATCGTTTAAAAGAAATTATAGATATAATGAAAGAAACTATGAATGAAGAAAATTATGATGAATATATGAAAGCACATACTGAATATAATGATATAATTATGTCAGCTAGTAAAAATAAAAGATTATTATCACAAATAGAAAATATATATGAATACTTAAAAAGCTTAAGAAAAGTAGGATTACATGCAATAGAGAAAAGATCGGATATTTTAGAAGAGCATATAAAAATAGTACAAGCAATTGACAAAGGTAATGAATATTTAGCAGAGGAAGAAGCTAGAAAGCATGTTAGAAATGCTAAAAAGAGATTTATTGAATCAACTAAATAATATATAGAGAGTTAACGATATAATTACTTGTTAACTCTATTTTTTTATATATAAAATTTTAAAAATTTATATCTATAAATGATATAATAAAAAGAAATTGGAATAAAATGAAATTTAATATTTTAAGGAGGTTAAATATGAAAAGGATAGGATTTATAGGTGCAGGGAATATGGCATCTGCGATAATTGGAGGTATAATTAATTCTAAATTATTAAATACAGATCAAATAATAGCTTCAGCTTTAAGTGAATCTACATTAGAAAGAATAAAAATAGATTTTGGAATAGAGACTACTAAGGATTCAAAGGAAGTAGTTAAAAATTCAGATATAATTGTAGTTGCTGTTAAACCCAATATTTATGATATAGTACTAGAAGAAGTTAAAGAATTTATAGATGATGAAAAATTAATAGTAACAATAGCTGCAGGAAAAAGTATAGAGTCAGTAGAAGCAGTTATAGGAAGTGATAAAAAAATAATTAGAACTATGCCAAATACACCAGCTTTAGTGAATGAAGGAATGTCTGCTATTTGCCCAAATAAAAATATAACAAAAGAAGATTTAGATTTAGTAATAGAATTGTTTAATTCATTTGGAAAATCTGAAGTAGTTAAAGAATCTTTAATCGATTCAGTAATAGGAGTGAGTGGTTCATCACCTGCATATGTATTTATGTTTATAGAAGCATTAGCTGATGGAGCAGTAAAAGAAGGTATGCCAAGAAATCAAGCGTATAAGTTTGCAGCACAAGCTGTTATGGGTTCTGCAAAGATGGTTTTAGAAAGTGGAAAACATCCAGGTGAATTAAAGGATATGGTTTGTTCTCCAGGTGGAACAACTATAGATGCTGTTGCTGTATTAGAAGAAGAAAATCTGAGAGCATCTGTTATAAAAGCTGTAAGTAAGGCTGCAAAAAAATCAAAAAAAATGAGTAAATAATAAAAGGGGATCATAATGTTTGATAGCGATAAAATAATTGAGATAAAAAATTTAAAAATGAGCTATGGAGAAAAAGAAGTATTAAAAGGTATTAATTTAGATATAAATAAAGGGCAAATTATAGGATATATTGGTCCGAATGGTGCGGGAAAAAGTACTACTATAAAAATAATTTTAGGTATTATAGATGGTTATGACGGAGAAATAAAATTATTTGGAAGAAATATCAAAGAAAAAGAATTTGAATACAAAAACAAAATAGGTTATGTTCCAGAAGTTGTAAAAGTATATGAAAGCTTAACTGCAAGGGAGTATTTGACATTTATAGGTCAACTATACGGACTAGATTATAAAAAGTGTGATGATAAATCTAGAAAGCTTATGAATGTTTTAGGAATAGGAGAAGCATATGAAAGTAGAATATCATCCTACTCAAAAGGTATGAAACAAAAGGTAGCTATAATATCTTCATTATTGCATAATCCAGATATATTATTTCTAGATGAACCATTAAGTGGTTTAGATGCAAATAGTGTTCTTCTTATTAAAGAAATAATAAGCAAATTAAAAGAAGATGGAAAAACTATTTTTTACTCATCTCACATTATGGAAGTTGTAGAAAAGATAAGCGATAGAATAATAGTTTTAAATGATGGAAATATAGCTGCAGATGGTAATTTTGAAGAGATAAAAAGCGCTAGCTTTGATGGATCTTTAGAAGAAATATTTAATAATATAACTGGATTTGATGAGCATGATAACCTATCAACACAGTTTATAGATATTTTAAATGAGGTGTAGAATATGAAAAATTATTTTACACTTAGAATATTAGATTTATTTAAAGGTATTTATACAAAGTTTGGTGTTGATTATAATACTATGAGATTAATTCTTCAAGTAAAGCTTACATTAGATAGTAGAAGGGTTCCTAATACTATAGATAATAGTAAAAATTTAAAAGAAAAAAACTATTTTTATAGTTCATTAATTGTATATGCTATATTAGGTGTTATGTATATACCAATGTTATTTATGAATATTGATATAAGACTAAAAATGACGATGTATTTTTCATGTTTTATGATTTTATTATTAACTATATTAATATCAGATTTTTCAAGTGTTATACTAGATATTGATGATAAAGATATAATCGGAATAAGAGGAATAGATTCAAAAACTTTAAATGCAGCGAAAACCACACATATATTTATATACATATTTACTTTAAGTTTGGCTTTATGTGGATTTAGCATGATTGTATTTTTAAGATTTGGAATTAAAAACTTTTTACTATTTTTATTTAGTATTGCTCTTATAGATATATTAATGATAGTAATAACAGCTATTTTATATTTAATAATTCTTAGGCTATTTAAAGGAGAAAAGCTTAAAGATATGTTAAATACATTCCAAATAGGATTCTTATTACTATTTACAATTGGATATCAATTTATAATTAGAAGCTTTGATTATATGAACATAGACTTTGTATATAATTCATCATGGTGGAATATATTTTTTGTACCAATGTATTTTGCATCTAACTTTAAACTTATACAAGGTAATGATATTGACACTATGACTATAATATTAAGTATATTATCAATAATAGTACCAATAGTATCTTTATTTATATATAAAAGATTAGTACCGGTATTTGAAGAAAGTTTACAAAAGTTAAATGATAATTATTATAAAATTAAAGTAAAAAAAGATCCTTTAAGATTTAAGATTAGCAAATATATTTGCAAAGATAAAGAAGAAAGAGCTATATTTAATTTTGTTTATAATGTATTAGATAAGGATAGAACGTTTAAAACAAAGGTATATCCATCTTTAGCATTAGGAACATTTATGCCTTTAATTATGATATTTACTTCATATGATAATAGTGGTATATTTAATTATTTAAGTGAAATAAAAGGAAGCTATTTATTTTTAAGTGGTTACTTTGCAGTAGTAATAATGCAAAATATAGTATCCATGGTTGGATATTCAAATGAATATGAAGGAGCATGGATATATGAAATACTTCCTATCAAAAATAAAAGAAATATATATACTGGAATGTTTAAAAGTAGTTTAATTAAATTATTTTTACCATCATTTATATTACTAAGTATAATATTTGCTTTTATATTCGGCATATCAGTTATAAAACATATGATAGTACTTCTTTTATCAGGAATACTTGTATCAATGGCAACATTTAAACTAAATGAAAAAAGTCTTCCATTTTCTAAGCCATATAATGTTGCAAATTCATCTAAAAATATGTTTGTAGTTTTTAAAGCTATGTTTATAACTTTAATTTTAGTAGGAATTCATTTTGGTATATGTATTACAAAGCAAAGTATTTTTATTTATGGCTATTCATTCTTATTAGTAGGATTAATCGCATTGCTTTGGAATAAAGTATTTACAGTAAAATAAAAACTTTATATAAAAACATATTGAAAAAAAGACTATTTTAATCATACTATGTAAGTATGTGAGAAATAGTCTTTTTTTTAAAACTTTTTTGTGAAAAATAGAGTCTAATAGGTGAATATAAAATTAAATAATTAGAAGAGGGGATATAATGGAGGAGATAATCTTAGTCAAAAGGGCCATAAAGGGGGACCGAAAGGCATTTGAAGAATTAATACATATATATTCAGATAGATTATATAGAGAAGCTTATATACGATGTAAGCATGAAGATGATGCAAAGGAAATAATTCAAGAAACAATTTATAAAGCTTATAGAAATATAAGCTCACTAAAAGAGCCTAAATATTTTAAAACTTGGATAAGTAGAATTCTTATAAATACTTCTAATGACTATATAAGCAAAATTGGGATGATTGATTTAGAACACGATGAAAGTTCATATATAAAAGAAATAATAGTAGATGATAAAATAGAAACAAAAATAGATTTATATAATGCTATAGATGAATTAGAAGATAAATATAAAGATGCAATAATATTAAGATATATACATGATATGAAAATTGAAGAAGTATCTAAAGTATTAAATAGGCCTATTAATACTATAAAGACCCACCTTAGAAAAGCAATTTTTGATATGAAAAATCTATTAAAGGAGGGATATAGTAATGAGTAAAAACAATAAGATAATAAATGATAAATCAGGCAATGAAATTGAAAATATAAGTTTAGAAGAATTAGATTTAGAAATGAATGAATTTTATATAGATAAAGAAAAAATTAACTCAATTAAAGCACCTAATGATATGAAGATTTGGATAAAGGAATCTATAGATAAAGCTGAGTTAGATATAAAGAAAAGTAAAAATAAAAAAAGATTAGTAGCAAGTGCGGCGAGTATATTTATTATTTTTAGCGTAGGTGTATATAACCCTGCATTAGCTCATAAAATACCTATTTTAGAAATGGCGTTAAGAAATATAAATTCAACTTTGAAAATTGATGAACTAGCATATAGGTTAGGAATAGATAATATAGTTCCCAAAGCTACTTTAGACAAAGATAATAAAATAAAGTTTGTTAAACCTATAAAATATAAAGTAAATAATGTAGATAATATAAGTGAAGATCAAGAAGATGAGATATTAAGTAGTATTAATGATAACTCAGAAAGCCCTAAAAGTGAATATTTAGCAGTTCAGTTTATACATAAAATGTCAAATAGTATAATAAACCCTATAGACAATAAAAAGTATGGAAATATAGAGATAACACCAAAAAGTATAGAACTAGCAATTAGTGGATTAGAATATATTAAAAATAATGAGGCAAGGAATTATTTATATGCAGAACTTAATAAGTGGAAAAAGGGTGAATTTAGAAATGCTGTAGAAGTTCATAACTATGTATGGAATATATTAGATGGACAAGTTGGTAAAGCTATATCTATAAATGAAGAAAGGATAGAAGATATAATTAATAATTACTTTAATAATTAATAAGGGGGAGAACTAAATGAAATTAAAGAGAATTATTTTATTAATAAGCATTATAAGTTTTACGATGATTTTTTTAGTAGGATGTGGCACTAAAGATAAAGTACAAAGCAGTATAAACAATTATGTACAATTACTAAATGAAAAAAAGTATGATGAATTTTATGAAGGATTATCAAAAAAATCTAAAGAATATATTGAAACTGAGTATGGGGGTAAAGAAGGATTTATAAATAAATATACATCAATTTATTCTGCTATGAATGTAAGTAATATTAAAATAGCATTAAAAGAAAGTAAGGAAAATTTACAAGTCCCTATAAGTATTAGCATGGATACATCTGCTGGACAGTTAAAATATGATGATTTAATTATAAAATTAGAAAAAGAAGATAATGAATATAAAATATCTTGGAGTGAGAGTCTTATATTACCTAACATGATTCAAGGAGATAAAATAAGAGTTCAAATATATAACGGAAGTAGAGGAAGAATATTAGATAGAGATGGAAATATACTTGCATACGATGGAGAAGTTAATTATATATATATAAATCCAAAAACTTTTGATAAGAGTAATGTAAGTAATTTAGCTAGTATTTTAGATATTAGCGAAGAATATATACAAAATAAGTTAGATAGTAATTCAAATCCAGACCACCTAATATTTATTGTAAAAGTTTCAAAGTATGATGAAGAAAAGGCAAGTAAAGCACTTGAAATAGAGGGGGTTAATGTACAAGTAGGAATATCAAGAGTCTATGCACAAGGTGAGGCATTTGGTAGTTTACTTGGTTATATTGGAAATATAACAGCTGAAGAATTAGAAAAAAATTCAGATAAAGGTTACACTGCAAGTAGTCAGATAGGTAAAAATGGATTAGAACAAGTATATGAAGAGAAGTTAAGAAGTAAAGATGGAGTACATATTTATATAGAAAGAGGAGAAGAAAAAATTACTGTAGCCAAAACAGATTCTAAAGATGGAGAATATATACAATTGGCCATAGATTCAAAGCTTCAGCAAGAAATATATAATCAAATGGATAATGAAAAAGGTGCATCTATTGCAATGAATTCTACTACAGGAGAAGTATTAGCTATGGTAAGTTCACCTTCATATGATTCAAATACATTGGTAAGTTACAAAACTAAAACTATAGCTAAAGAGTTGGAAGAAAGCAAAAATGCAGAGTTTGATAATAGAGCAAATAATGCGTACTCTCCAGGGTCTACAATGAAGCTTATAACAGCAGCAATTGGTCTTGAAAATAATGTAATAAATCCAAATGAAAAAATGAGCATAAAAGGATTAACTTGGCAAAATTCTTCTTCTTGGGGAAATTATAAAGTAAGTAGAGTAAAAGATATAGATTCAGTTGGTTTATATGAGGCAACAATATATTCTGATAATATATACTTTGCTGATAAAGCTATCAAGTTAGGACGCGAAAAATTTATATCAGGTGCTAAGAAGTTTGGAATAGGAGCAGATATAAAATTTGAATATCCTATGGCTAAATCACAAATTTCTAATAGTGGAAGTATAGAAGATGAAATACTACTAGCAGATACGGGTTATGGTCAAGGAGAAGTACTTACCACTCCTCTTGAAGTAACTATGGCATATAGTTCATTGGCTAATGGTGGAAAAATAATGGCGCCTAGACTAGTTATAAGTGAAAATAGTGAACCTAATATATATAGTGAAGCTATATCAAAAGATTTTTTAGAAGAATTAAAAAAAGATTTTTCTGGAGTAATAAATGATCCTAATGGAAGTGGATATTTATGTAAAATAGATGGAGTTAATCTAGCAGGGAAGACTGGAACTGCAGAAATAAAATCTAGTAAAGATGATAATAATGGGAATGAAAATAGTTGGTTTGTAGCAGTAGATCTAGATAATTCAAAATTATCAATAGCTATGGTAATGGAAGATATGAAGGATAAATCTACATCTTCATATTTAGTTCCAAAAGTAAAAAATGTAATAAAAAGCTACTTAAATAGATAATTTATTAATTTAAAATTAGTATAGTTGATAGAATATAGAAGAAAATATATTTACGAAAATAAATATATAGGAGAATGAAAATGAAAGATTTAAAAATAATATTATCAACTATACTAGTTATGTTTTTTATAGTTTTAAGTAACTCATATGCACAAGAAAAGAATGATTTAAGTGCAAATAATATGTTTACAATAGAAGTTAAGAGTATAAATGAAGAAAGTGAATTCTTTAAAGCAAATATAAAATATCCATTTTTAAAAATTAAAGAAAATTATAATGATAAAAATACTATCAAAGTAATTAATAAAATTAATGAGGATATAGAAAAATACGTATTAAATTTTAAAGAAGAGATAGAAAACAGTCTAAAAAATATGAAAATGAATATACAAATGATCTTTCAAAAGATAAAAATCAACAATATGTAAAATATCAGTATGAAGCGTATTCAGAGTACGATGTTACTTATAATAAAAATAATATTATCTCAATACCTTTAACTACATATAATTTCACAGGAGGAGCTCATGGGATAACTTATTTAAAATCATTTAATTACAATTTACTTACTGGAGATAAAATTTTATTAAGTGATATGTTTAAAAAAGATGTAGATTATAAAAAAGTAATTAATGATTATATAAATTCAGAAATAAATAAAAATAAAGAGTTATACTTTACAGGAAAAGAAGGGTTTAATGGGATATCTGATAATCAAGATTTTTATATTGAAGATGATGGAATTGTGATTTATTTCCAAGTTTATGATATAGCACCATATTATGTTGGAATTCCAAAGTTTAAAATTGACAATAATCAATTTAAAAAATACTTAAATATATAAAAAAGACAGATAATAAAATCTGTCTTTTTTTATTTTAGTTATTTTATTGTTCTGTAGCATGTTCACTATCAGAAGGATTTACTGTATCATTATTGTTTGAGTTATCTACATCTTCAGATGGATTTTCAACTGTACCATTTTGAGTTGATGAAGAATCTGGTTGAACATTTTCATAGGTAGTAGAGTTTTGTTCTAATGAATTAACATCACTATCATTAGATTCTTCTGTAGTAGAAGTATTACTATCCACATTATTAGAATCATTATTATCAAACAATCCTGTAAACCAATTCCAAATTTTTGCAAAGAATCCTTCTACTTGTTCACTTGAAGGTAAGTTTATAGCATCCTTATCTGTAGCATCTATAACTGCATTATCTCCAAGTAGAGTATCGTTAGTATTTTCAAGTATACCTAAATCTTTGTTTCCTTCAAATATACCAGACACCCACTGACCGATACCACTAAACCAATTTTTTATAGAGTCGAAAAATCCTGGTTTTATTTCTCCAGCAGCGATTAAACTATCATTTACGTTATCTTTAACGCTATTTAAAGCATTTTTTATGCTATTATAATCATAATCTTGTTGTGCTATTTTAGCCATTAATTCCTCTATTTGTTTTTGTTGTTCACTTGTTAAAGTTATATTATAGTTATTAGTAATATTATTTATAGTCTCAGCTATTTGAACAGTATCACTAGTGTTGTTCTTTATTATTTCTGTTTTTATATCATTAATAATTCCTGTAGCTTTATCTTGACCAGATTCTCCACCTATTTCATCAGCTAAATCACCAGTTATTATTAATTCTTCTGATGCAATTTCCTTTTTATCTTCATCTAAAGGCTCTCCAGTTGCATCTTCAAAAGCCTTCATTATACCTGTCATCATTCCTGTTCCTGATACAGGGAATGGAGCCGCAGCAACTACGTTAGCATCTTCTATACCAACTGTTGACATTATACTTGCTATCATAGAACTTGTAGCCCAAGTTATATTTGCAGTTTTAACATTGATACCACTACCAGACTTAGTAGGCTCAACATAAGCACAAGAATAAGTTTTTTTACCTAGCTGTGCTTCAGTAGCAACACCTTCAAGATACTTTCTTTCTTCTTGGTTATTTACTTCTACTATTACAACTTCATTTTCATTAACACCAAAATACTTTAACATAGTAGCTCTTTGTTCAGTACTTAAGTTTGCACCTAGAGTAACAACTCTAGTTCCATCAGCAAATGCAAAATTTATGCTTCCTAAAAATAAAGCACCACAAAGTAATAAGGAAGTTATTTTATTTTTTAATTTCATACTCAATCTCCTTTAATTTATCGTACAAACAATGTATACGATTTGTTATCAGAATTTATGTATCCCCCTGTTAATATACTATAAACTATTTTTTTATTCAATGCATTTACAATTTTGTAACTCTAATGACAAAAAAGTTAAGAATTTCTTAATAAATATTAATAAAAATAAAAATATTCTAGTTTATAGACTTATAAATATTATAATTACTAGAATATTTTTGTCAATACTTTTAAATTATCTATATATCTAGATGATGTAAATAGGATTTAGCATGAAAATCATTTAAAAGTGCATCAAATGATTTATTATCTGATTTGTATCCTATTCCTTCTCGACCTATAGATTCATCTATAATTTTATACTGATTACAAGAATTTTTTATTTTATTAAGATCTTTATTTGAAATTATATAGTAAATTTCAAGAATATTTTTGGGTACATGGTATACAAATTTAGGTTTAATAAAAAATCGTGCATCTTTTATATACCCATTATCATACAAAGATTTAATAACCAATCCATTTTTTAAATGTTGAGGATGGTTATCATATTTATAAGTATGAGCAATATGAGTTACACTTTTATATTTTTTTTCAAAACTTAAAGCAGTTTCTTTCATTAAATTAAAGTCCGATGAATTAGAAGGATTTTTATCTGATAAGATTAAGACATTTTCTTTTTTTATGCCTAAAGCCTCAACGGATGATAAAAATTCTTTATTACGTATTTCCCTTTTTTCTTCAATAGTTAAATCTTTATATTTATCATACTTATCAAAAATATAAGATCCCGATCCATTTGAAATAAGCACTATAAAAACATGATTATTGCCTCTTTCATTTATTGCATTTAAAATAGCACTACCAGCCCAAAGAATTTCATCATCTTGATGCTGAGGATAAAAAACAACATAGTCATTAAATTTTTTATTTGAATAAAGAGATATGTAGTTTATAAACAATAAAATAAATATCAAAATAGGTAGCAATATCCATATAAAGTACTTTTTTGATTTAAATTTCATCTTATATCAACTCCTTTTTATAAGAAGATTTATAATATACTATGAAAAAAAGATATATATTTGACAAATAATTATAAAAAAGTATGTCTAAAAATACTCAAAATAGTAAGAAAAATGAGTATAATTGACATACCATATGTATATTATCCACCTAAAGTAACGTCTTGTTTATCGTACCAATTTAACGCATCATAAAAATCTTGTGGCTTAAATGCAGGCCAGTAACTATCTATTATATAAAAATCTGAATATACAGATTGAACTGGTAAAAAACCACTAAGTCTTCTTCTTCCACCCCATCTAATAATTAAATCAATACGTGAAATATCTTTTGAATGAAGATATGGAAGTATACGTTTCTTAGATGTATCGTTACCCTTTAATAAATTTAAGTCCCATTCCCAACCATAATGTATCAAGAAATTAACTTTAATACCTCCATTACCAAATTTCCTTCTAGTAGTAAAAGGAATTAATTCCGTTGGAAATGCACTAGATTCTGTATTTCCAACGACTAGTATTTCACAGTCTTCTTTAGTTAAAAGCATGACAGAATCAATACAAGCCTTTGTAAATGCTAATTTTTGATCTGATGGGCGTTTTGTATTATCAACTGTAAATCCATAAAAAGTTACTTCTTTTACATTTTCTTTTTGACAAAGCTTAAATACCTCAAGACCTGGATTAACTCCATATACATATCCTTTATCCTTACTTAAATTATTTTCTAAAGCCCAACGTCTATTTCCATCGGGTATTATTCCAATATGCTCTGGTACTCTCATAGAACCTCCATAAAATATAAATTATTGTATTATTTTCTCCATATAATTAAAAAAATAAACTCAAAGGTTGTACTTTATAATAAAAAATGAGAATTATATAACTTATTTATGACTAATTTTTAATTAATTTGCATTAATTGACAATAATAAATATGAATGATATGCTTTCTAAAGAATGAGTTTAATATAAAAAGGGGTGGGAATTATGCGTAAATGCATGGATGCTGATAATTTACACAGAAGAATAAAAAAAGTTATTGGTCAATTAAATGCTATAGATAAAATGATTGATAAAGATGTACCTTGTGAGGACATACTAATACAAATAAATGCAGTAAAGAGTGCAGTACATAAGGTGGGGCAAATTGTACTAGAAGGGCACTTAAGTCACTGTGTAAAAGATGGAATAGAACACGGAGATGCAGATAAGGCAATAGATGAATTTGCTAAAGCAATAGAACATTTTGCACGAATGTCATAGATTAAAAAAGTTATCTAATATAATACTTTTAATTAAAAGTTTATAATTAGATAACTTTTTTATTAATAGATAAATTTATTGACAAATATAAATATATAGAACTACTATTTAATCATAAATACATATACCCCTATGGGTATAAAAGGGGATGGGATTATGATTAAATTAAAGTTATTTATGGAAGATGAAGAAAAAAGGAAGGTATTAGTACTTATAATATCGGCAGTATCACTATTTATTAGCTTTTTTGATTTAGTACAAAGCTCTATTGACTTTGCGTGGATATCAATTATGCTTTGTGGTTTACCAATAATAAAGGATGCTATTATAGGATTAATAAAAGAATTTGATATTAAAGCAGACGTACTTGTATCTATTGCACTAATTGCATCAGTAATAATAGGTGAAGTTTTTGTAGCTGGTGAAGTTGCATTAATAATGACATTAGGAGCATTACTAGAAGAACATACGGTAGCAAAAGCTAAAGCAGGTATTGAAAAACTAGTACATTTAACTCCAACAACAGCAAGGGTAATGAGAAATAATAAAGAAGAAATAATATCAGCTAAAGATGTTTTAGTAAATGATATTATAAAGGTACGTCCAGGAGAAACTATACCAGTAGATGGTATAGTAATAGAAGGTGCAACATCTATTGATCAATCCATAATGACAGGGGAGTCAATGCCTGTAGATAAAGGAATATGGGATGAAGTTTTCAGTGGTACGGTAAATCAATTTGGAGCATTTACAATGAAAGCTACAAAGGTTGGAGAAGATAGTTCACTTCAAAAAATGATAAAATTAGTTCAATCTGCAGATTCAGGAAAAGCTAAAATTGTAGGGATAGCAGACAAATGGGCTACATGGATAGTTGTAATTGCATTAATCTCAGCAATATTAACTTGGATTATAACAGGGGAAGTAATTAGGTCTGTTACAATCTTAGTTGTATTTTGCCCATGTTCATTAGTACTAGCAACGCCAACAGCTATTATGGCTGGTATAGGGAATGCGACTAAATATGGTATTTTGATTAGAGAAGGAGATGCACTAGAGAGGTTATCTAGAATAAAAAAAATTACATTTGATAAAACAGGAACGCTAACATATGGAAAACCTAAGATTACGAATATATATTCTTTTGAGGAAAATTTAAGTAATGATGAATTATTAAAGTTAGCTGCAAGTGTAGAAAAGTTATCAGAACATCCAATTGGAAAATCTATAGTAGATTGTTTTAAGAATAAATCAGATTCTAAATTATATGAAGCTACTAACTTTAAAATGGAAATTGGAAAAGGTGTTTGTGCCACTGTAAATAATCAAAAAGTATTTGCTGGAAATAAAAAATTGTTAAATTATAATAAATTAGATTTATCAAATAAAGAAGAAAGTTTAGTAAGTAAGTTTGAAGAAAAAGGAAGCATAATTATATTTATAGCCAATGAAGATGCAATAAAAGGATTTATAGTACTTGAAGATGTACTTCGTGATAGTGCAAGGAATATGATTGAAAAAATAAAAAGATTAGAGGCAGAATGTATATTAATAACTGGTGATAACAATCAAACTGCTAATAATATAGCATCTATGTCAGGAATCAAGACTGTTTACTCTGAGTGTCTGCCAAGTGATAAGCTATCTATTATAGATAATTTACAAAAAGATAACTATAAAGTTTGTATGGTAGGTGATGGTATAAACGATGATCCAGCGTTAAAGAAATCATTTGTAGGTATAGCTATGGGTGGAATTGGAAGTGATATTGCTATTGAGGCAGCGGATATTGCTTTAGCAAGTGATGATATAAAGTGCATTCCTCATTTGCTAGCTTTATCTAAGAAAACAATGAAAACTATAAATATAAATTTAATATTATCAATGTTACTTAACTTTGTAGCTATATTATTAGCTATGACAGGTGTACTAAACCAAATAGTAGGAGCGCTTGTGCACAATATTGGTTCAGTACTAGTAATAATACACTCAGCTTTATTACTGAAGTGGTGTAGCTAATAAAAATTAATTTATCTTAAATATGAATTTACAGATTTAATAATACAAATAATAATTAGAAAAGATAAATTAGGAGGTTATAATGAGTTTATATTTAGGTAAGATACATTATTGGCTATATAACAAAATACTATGGTTTGAAGGGTTGGAAGATGAAATTATAAACTTGGCAAAAGAAGAAGGTATAGATGTAGATAAAAAATTTGAAATATTAATTAAAAACTTTGGAGAAAAATTACCAAATAAGCCATTATAAGAACTTATAGATATGAAGAATATACATGGATGGCTGCAAGATAAAATAACTTGTGCAGAAGAAAGAATGGCATTTTGGATAAGAGAAATTTTAAAAAAAGATAGTGAATCTATTACTAAGATAGAAAAGATATATATAGATCAAGGTCTTAAAGCAGGTAAAGAATGTTTAGAAAATAATATAGATTTATCCAATGCTAAATCTATATTTAAAAAGATTGATGATTACATACTAGATGGAATGCCATGTGATAGAGTAAATGAGATATTAGAATCTAGTGATGATATTGTAAGTTGGAAGAGAAGAATATGTGTACATAAAAAAGTTTGGGAAAATGATGTAGAATTATTTTATCAATTAAGAAGCCTTTGGATAAAGTCGTTTATAAATACTGTTAATAATGAATTTAATTATGTAGAAGAAGATGGTATAAATAAAATAGAGAGAGTTTAATGATATAAACTAAGAAGCTAAACTTAAGTTTTGAAAGAAAGTATAGCCTCTTAGTTTTATTAAATTAAAATCTATATCGATTTATATAAGAATCGAAGCACCAATTGTTTAAAAATGATTTAGCTGAGTTATAGCCAGAATCAAATAAGCGTAATTTTTCATCCTGTGAAATATCAAAGTTTACAGAATCTATACCTAATGTAGGTATATTAACTATTCTAATAGTATCACTTTCTTTATAGTAAATATCTTCGCTAGTATTTAGTGAAGTTTCAACTATATCTAAAGCATAAGATGTAAACCTTGTTCTTTTTTTAGGACAACTTACTTTATCATCAAATAGATTTAAACCAAATGTAGGCCATCTAGGTATTCCTGGAATATCGAATATCCAAACTGGAAAATTACTTAAAAGTCCACCATCAACAATATAATTATTTTGAATACTATCATTAATTATTACAGGTCTAAAAAAGAATGGTATACTAATGCTCATTCTAACTGCTTTTGCAATTTCAAAATCTAAAGGATTTATATTGTATTTAATTAAATCATCTGGAAGTATAACAAGTTTTTTATTTGTTACATCTGCGGCTATAATTTTCAACTTACTTTCACCATCTATATATACATCTCTAAAAGTAGTTTTATTTTTAGCTCTAAATTTTTCGTTTAAAAATTTTTCTACAGGGTCTCCAGAATAAATGCCTTTTCTTATTAAAAGATTAGATAGTGGACCAAGTATAGGTATAGAATTTAATGATTTTTCATGTATAAAAGTTTTTAATTTTAAGTCAAATAAAATATCTGTAAGTTCCCTAGAGGTATATCCAACAGCCAGTAAAGATGCTACAATTGCACCTGCAGAAGTTCCAGCTAGTTTTTTCCAGGAGTAACCTTGATCTTCAAAGTATGAAATAGCTCCAACAAGAGCAATGCCCTTAACTCCACCACCTTTACATACTAAGTCTGCATACATATATAATTCACCACCAAATAAAATAAATATCTTATTACATAATATTACATTATTTGAAAAGTGAACCAACTATATTAAATATAATGAATTTCGGGCAAAATTTATTTAAATCATAATAACAAAGATAAGGTGTATGCAAAATGAAAAAAGTAATTATTATTGGAGCTGGAATTGGTGGATTGTGTACTGCCATAAGATTACTTAATAAGGGGTATAAAGTTACTATACTAGAAAAAGAAAATCGAGTAGGAGGAAAGGTAAATTTAAAAGAAAAAAATGGATTTAAGTTTGACTTAACCGCATCTGTATTAATGACTCCAGATATTTACACTAAAATATTTGAAGAAGTAGGCAAAGATTATAAAGATTATTTTGAATTAATAAATTTAAATTTAATTTATAGAGTTAATTATAATGATAAGTCTTACTTAGATATTTATAGTGACACTAGAAAGATGATTAATTTTTTAGAAGATATCCAAGAAGGTCTGTCTATAGAGTATTTTAATCTTATTATGACATCATTTAAAAAATATTTAATAAGCAAAAAAGGATTTTTAGATGAACCTATGATTGACATAAATGAAACACTTAATTTAAAATCATTACAAAATTTAATTTATATAAATCCAATTTCTAGTGCTAGTAGATACATTTCATCTAAAATAAGTAATAAAAAACTAAGAGAGTATTTTATATTTAAATCAATGTATATTGGAGTAAATCCGTATACTAACTCAAATTTATACACACTAATACCTTCAATATCTAGTATGTATGGACTTTGGTATATAAAAGGAGGTATGTATAAATATATTAGTAGTTTAGAAAGACTTATAAAAGAGCTTAAAGGAGAAATTAAGTTAAATAAAGAGGTTAGTAAAGTTATAATAAAAAATAATAATGTTATAGGTGTAAAATGTGATAATAAAATATATGAATCAGATATAGTCATATGTAATGCCGATTATCCATATGCAATTAAAGATTTATTTGAAGATAATTTTAAGGAGTTTAGATATAATAAAAATAATATAGATAATAAAGACTACTCATGTTCAGTATTTATTATTTATTTGGGATTAAATAAAAAATATGAAAATTTAAAAGTACATAATATATATATAAATGATAACTTTAGAGAAAGTATAGAGGCAGCATTTAAAGGTTATATACCAAAACAACCATCATTGTATATATATTCACCAAGTTCTATAGATGAAAGTATGTGTCCAAAAGGATGTAGCGTTATGAATATTATTGTAAGGGTTCCAAATTTAAAATTTAAAGATATAAAATGGGATAGAAAATTTATACGCGCATTTAGAGATAAAATAATACTTGAAGTTAAAAATATAAAAGGGTTAGAGGATATTGATAAAAATATTGTACATGAAAGCTACCTAACACCATTAGATTTAAAAGATAAATTTAATGCTTACTATGGAAATGCATTTGGTATTAGTCATAAATTAAGCCAAATAGGATATATGAGACCTCATATTAAGTCAAAAACTATAAAAGGATTATATTTTATAGGTTCATCAACTCATCCAGGTAATGGCGTATCAGTAATTATAGATGGAAGTAAGATAGTAAGTGAAGTTATTAATAATGATAATAAGGAGTGAGTTATAATTAAAAGATTTTTAAAATTATTATTAAAAGTATTTTTAGTAATGATAATTATAATGTTAATATTTTTTATTTATACTAAATATATTGAAAATAAATATAAGGATGAAAATAAGAATATAAGCGAAGAAGACCTTAAAGTAATAACAGAAGTTGTTTCATTGGCTAAAGAAAAGATAAAGTTAGAGTATGTATGGGGTGGAAAAGGTGAAGTTATAACTGAAGAAAGACTTAATGAGCTTATATCAGAATATGGTATAGATTACTATCCGTTAAATAAGGAAAGATACATTGGAAAGCAAGGATTTGATTGTTCTGGACTTACATACTGGACATATAAAAAGGCAACTGGTATAAATATAGGATACTCAACTATTCAACAAAAGGATATATTAAAAAGTTATAAAGTAAGTAAATTTGAAATTCAACCTGGAGATTTAATATATACTCCAGGGCATGTAGTAATGTATATTGGTAAAGGACAAGTTATACAATCATCAAATAATATGGCATATCCAATTGGTGGAGTAAAACAGTCACCTTTTTTCATGTATAGTAATGGAGATATATATAGACCTATAGATTATATAAATAATATAAAAGAAATACAGTAATAAGATTTGAATATATTTTAAAATTTTATACTTATTATATAATAATATAAATTAAAACACCTAAGGAGAATACATTAAATGATTAAATGGGGAATAATAGGACTTGGTGCAATAGCTAATGCTTTTGCAAAGGAAATAAATGAAACAGAAAATGGTAAATTAGTTGCAGTATATGGAAGAACAGAGACTAAAGCAAAAGAATTTTCGAATAACTATGGAATTGAAAAATTTTATAGCAATATTGATGAATTCTTAAATGATAATGATATAGATGCAGTTTACATAGCTACACCTCACAATTATCATATGGAATATGCAACAAAATGTATAAATGCAAAAAAACATATATTATGTGAAAAGCCATTTTCTTATAATAAAAAAACAAGTAAGTTAGTTTTAGATTTAGCCAAAGAAAATAATGTTTTTATAATGGAGGCCCTATGGACATTATTTTTACCAGCAATTAAAGAGGCGAAAAGATGGATTGATGAAGATAAGATTGGAAATATAAAAATGATAACAGCTAACTTTGGATTTAAAAGTAAAGAGGATATTAATTCACGATTATATAATCCGAATCTTGCTGGAGGAGCTCTTTTAGATGTGGGTATTTACACAATATTATTGTCTAACTTTATGATGAGTGATATTCCCAAGGAAATAAATGCCACTTCAGTTATGACTAGAACAAATGTAGATGAAAGTGATGTTATCAGTTTAAGATATGAAAATGATGCATTAGCATCTTTAACATGTTCCATAGCTTTAGAGACAGATAATACAGCCGTTATATATGGAGAAAAAGGTAAAATAATTATTCCTAAATTCCATATGGCAAAAGAAGCTTATTTATATTCAAAAAATGAAGAATTATATTTTAAGGATAATTATAATAAATCAGGATATAAATATGAAATTATTGAAGTGAATGATTGTATAAAAAATAACAAAGTTGAAAGCGATATAGCATCTCACAAAGTAACTTTAGATCTAGCAAGCTTAATGGATATAGTTAGAAGTAAAATAGGATTAGTTTATCCATTTGAATAAAATACAGATATAACAAAAAAATTTTATAATAATATAAAAAATTCAGTTAAAAATACACCTAAAAAAAGGTGTATTTTTTTTAACAAACAAACTGTTGACAAAGTCAATTAAAAGGAGTAAATTAACTTATTGGAAATTAAAGTAAAATAAAAGGGGGGATAACTTATGTTATCATATCATTTCTTACTAGACCTATCTTTAATTTTATTAAGTACAAAGGTATTAGGTTTAGTGACTAGACGATTTAAAATGCCTCAAGTTGTTGGTGCATTATTAGCTGGACTAGTATTAGGGCCTGCTATGTTAAATATACTTAAAGAAACTGATTTTATATTACAGCTATCTGAACTTGGAGTTATAGTTTTAATGTTTTGTGCAGGATTAGAATCTGACTTAGAAGATTTAAAAAAAACTGGTAAAACTTCTTTTATTATAGCTGTTTTAGGAGTTTTAGTGCCTTTAATTGGAGGATTCTTAGTAGGCCATTTTTATGGGTATATAAGTGGTGATACTGGGAATACATTTTTAAAAAATATATTTATAGGAATAGTTTTAACTGCAACTTCAGTTAGTATAACAGTTGAAACATTAAAAGAAATGGGAAAATTAAATACATCTGTAGGTACAGCGATATTAGGAGCTGCAATTATAGATGATATACTTGGAATAGTAGGTTTGACATTAGTAACAAGTCTTTCAGACACATCAGTTAATGTCAGTAGTGTATTGTTAAAAATAGTTGGATTTTTTATATTTGCAATCATAGTAGGAATAATTTTTTATAATATATTTAAAAGGTGGTCTGAACGTGAAGATAGAGATAGAAGAAGGTTTATAATAGCTGCATTTGTATTTTGTTTGGTATTTGCATATATATCAGAAGAGATATTTAATGTAGCTGGTATAACTGGTGCATTTATAGCAGGGCTAACATTATCTAATATAAATAAAAAAGAGTATATAGAAGCTAGGCTAGGTGTAGTATCCTACACTTTATTATCACCAGTATTTTTTGCAAGTATAGGATTAAAGATAGTTTTACCTAAAATGGATATAAACATGATTATATTTGCAACATTATTAACTATAGTGGCAATACTAAGTAAAATAATTGGTTGTGGATTAGGAGCAAAACTTTGTAAATATTCTAAAAAAGAATCATTTCAAATTGGTATAGGGATGGTATCAAGAGGAGAAGTTGCACTTATAGTAGCTAGTAAGGGGGCAGCATTAGGTCTTATATCATCAACAATGCTGGGGCCAATAGTAATTGTAGCTGTAATAACTACTATTATATCTCCAATACTATTAAAATTAGCATTTAGAAGTAAAAAAGAATCTTTACAAGTTGATTTAGTAAAATAGTATATAAATTATAAAAGGATGGTCTTTTAAACCATCCTTTTATAATTTATATTTTTATGGGTGAATCGTAGTTAATATCTTTAGTATCAACTTTTATAGACTCAATAATAACATCTTTAACTGGTCTATCATTAGCACCTGTTTCAACATTTTCAATTTCATGAACAATGTCCATACCATTTATAACCTTACCAAAAGAAGCATATTGACCATCTAAATGTGGAGCATCTTTAGTTACTATAAAGAATTGACTTCCACCACTGTTTTTGCTTTGACTTCTTGCCATAGATATTACACCCTCAGTATGACTTAAGTTATTTGTGAATTTATTACTTGTAAATTCACCTTTTATTTTATAACCAGGTCCACCCATACCACTTCCCTCAGGGTCTCCACCTTGAATCATAAAGTCTTTTATAATTCTGTGGAAAGTAAGCCCATCATAAAATCCATTATTTGATAATTCTATAAAATTATTTACGGTATTTGGAGCTATATGTGGATATAATTCAACTTCAACAGTACCAAAATCTTTGAATGTTATAGTTGCTATAGGTAATTCTTTAGGTGGAGTTCTCACTTCATCAACTACAGTATTTGATGAACAACCAACTAAAGAAAGTACTGATGCTATAATACTTGCAATAAATCCTTTTTTCTTTTTTGTTGTCATATATGTACCATCCTTAATTTTAATATTATTTATTATATCATAAAGAAATTGACTACTCAAAATAAACTAGACGAAAAGCAAGATAAAATAATACTAATTTATTTCTACTTGAATATAGAATTAACAAGTATTTACATATATATAACAATCTTTTTTACAAATAATATAAATATATTTACTTAAAGGAGGAACCTTATGGATAAGAAAAATAAGTGTGAATGTAACAATCAATGGGCAGGTGCAAATGCATCTTTAACAAGTAAGGCAGAAATAAAACAAAAAGATGAAAATAATAATCAATGGACATCCACTTTAAAGAAAAGTCCAGATGTATATGGTGAAAATTGTCATCCAGAGAAACATAACAAATAGGTATACATATAATATAAGAGTAGTAGTTTTTAAAAAATATAATTAAAAAAATATTTAGAAAATTAAAAAATGATTGACAAAGATATAGTATGCATATATTATATAAATATAAAATTAATTAAACGCAGAGAAAAGGAAAGTAACTTTAAAAATACTTATACAGAGAGTTCCTGTTGGTGAGAAGGAGCAAAGGATATTAAAGCGAAAATGGCCTTGGAGTGGTGTACCGAGATCGTAAAGATTTAGGCTACAACGGGTTCACCCGTTACAGTGATAAAGTATAACCAAAATGTTGGTGTACTTGATGAGGTTTGTATCGTGAGATACAAATAAATTAGGATGGTAACACGAAGATAATACTCTCGTTCCTAAGACGTAGTCTTAGGGATGAGAGTTTTTTATTGCTTATATAGCTAACGCGCGGGCTAAGTATTTATAAGTAAAAAGTGGTTATACATTAAAGTACTGACATTATAATTAAAATAAAAAAGGAGAGATATGAAATGAAAAATGAAATAAAAAAAGGTAATCCATTTGCCTTATTACCATTAGCTGTGTTTTTGATCCTATTTTTAGGAAGTGGAATTATAAGTGGGGATTTTTATAAACTACCAGCTTTAGTAGCATTTATAATAGCAGCAGGTGTAGCATTATTATTTAACAGAAAAGCAACCTTAGAGGAAAAATTAAATGTATTTTGTAAGGGAGCAGGAGATTCTAATATTATTACAATGGTTATAATATTTTTACTTGCAGGAGCATTTTCAGGAGTTGCTAAAGCAACTGGAGGTGTAGATGCAACAGTTAATTTAAGTTTATCAATACTACCATCAAATTTAATAGTTACAGGTCTATTTGTAATAGGATGCTTTATATCAGTTTCAATGGGAACATCAGTAGGTACAATAGCAGCATTAGCACCAATTGGTTTAGGTATAGCGGAAAAAACATCTATACCAGTAGCATTAGTAATAGGAGCAGTTGTAGGTGGAGCTATGTTTGGTGATAATTTATCTATAATATCAGACACAACTATAGCTGCAGTTAGAACTCAAGGATGTGAATTAAAAGATAAGTTTAAAGTGAACTTTTTTATAGTTTTACCAGCGGCTATAATAACAGCAATATTATTAACGATTGTAACATCAGGATATAATATAAATTTAGGTCAAAACTATGAGTATGAAATAATAAAAGTTGTTCCTTACTTATTGGTATTAATAGGTGCTTTATGTGGAGTAAATGTATTTGTATTACTAGGTAGTGGAGTTTTATTTGCAGGTGTTGTAGGATTAGCGACAAGTACTTTTGATATATATGGTCTTATAGAAGCAGCTTCAACTGGAATAAGTGGAATGTATGAATTATGTTTACTATCAATAATAATTGGTGGTGTAGTTGAAGTTATAAAATATAATGGTGGAATAGATTATGTACTTTACTTTATAACAAGTAAAATAAATAGTAAAAAAGGTGCTGAATTTGGTATAGCAGCTTTAGTTAGTGTTATAGATTTATGTACAGCAAATAATACAATAGCTATAGTTGCAGCAGGACCATTAGCTAAAAATATATCAGAAGAATATGGAATTGATAAAAGAAAATCAGCTAGTATATTAGATATATTCTCATCTTGTTGGCAAGGGATAATACCATATGGAGCACAATTATTAACAGCTGCAGGTGTAGCGGGAATATCTCCAGTAGAGATAATACCATATCTTTACTATCCAGGATTAATGTTTATATGTGGAATACTGTCAATTGCATTTTCAAAATCGGTATCTGAAAAGTTTAAAGCTAAAAACATAGCTTAATAAATATTAAACTTAATATTACTAGGTAGATCAATTGTAGACGAATCATCTGTTAAACATTAATGAGTAAGTTGATGGTACGAGTGTATCTAGGTACTAAAAAATAAAAAAATAGCTATTGAATATAATCAATAGCTATTTTTGTTTTTAATAAAAATTTCTAAAAATTAAGAATATAAGTATACAATTTAAAAAATTATTGTTATAATGTAAGGAAAATTAAAAATATTCTAAAAATAATTTTGATAGAATATGACATTAATATATTTATCAAAAGAGTAATTGGGGGGAAAACGATGAAAGAAATGATTAACAAATGGAACAAAATAAGCTTAGTTAAAAGAATTTTAGTAGGATTAATTATTGGTATTATATTAGCTTTAGTAGTTCCAAATGCTGCTAGTCCAATCGTAATATTGGGATCATTATTTGTAGGAGCATTAAAATCAGTCGCACCAATACTGGTATTTTTCTTAGTAATGACAGCAATATCTCAGCATGATAGTGGTAAAAAAACGAATATGAAGTCGATAATATGTCTTTATCTTTTAGGGACATTTTTAGCAGGACTTGTTGCAGTTGCAGCTAGTTTTTTATTCCCAATAACATTAACTTTAGGTGCAAGCGTAACAGACGTTACACCTCCGAGTGGAGTTGTTGAAGTATTAAAGAACTTATTACTTAATGTGGTTGATAATCCAGTTAAAGCTTTATTTAATGCAAATTATATAGGTATATTAGCTTGGGCACTAATATTAGGATTTGCTCTTAAAAATGCTGAACAAAGTACGAAAATAATGATAAGTAATGTTTCAGATGCTTTATCACAAATTGTGAGATGGATAATAAACTTTGCACCATTTGGAATAATGGGACTAGTGTTTGATAGTATAGCTACACAAGGATTAGAGACATTATTAGGATATGGTAAATTAATAATTTTATTAGTTGGTTCTATGGCATTTATAGCACTTGTAATAAATCCGTTAATAGTATTTATAGGGATACGTAAGAATCCATATCCATTGGTACTTAAATGTTTAAAAGATAGTGGATTAACGGCATTCTTTACTCGTAGTTCTGCAGCAAATATACCTGTAAATATGGAATTATGCGAAGAGTTAGGATTAGATAAAGATACCTATTCAGTATCCATTCCTTTAGGGGCTACAATTAATATGGGAGGAGCTGCAATAACTATATCAATACTAACTCTTGCCGCAGTACATACTTTAAATATAGAAGTTGATATGGGAATGGCCTTAGTTCTTAGTTTATTATCTGCAGTAAGTGCTTGTGGAGCTTCAGGGGTTGCAGGTGGTTCATTATTATTAATTCCTCTTGCTTGTAGCTTATTTGGAATATCAAATGATATAGCAATGCAGGTAGTTGGTGTTGGGTTTATAGTTGGAGTTATACAAGATTCTTGCGAAACTGCACTTAATTCATCTACAGATGTTCTTTTTACAGCGGTAGCAGAACTTTCTAAAAAGCGCAAACAAGAATCTAGAAAAGAAGTTGAGTATGTAAAAGATTTTAGTTAATATTTTTATTAAGAGTCTAGAGAATCTAATGTATTAGTCTAATGCATTAGATTCTTTTTATATATAATTAAATAGAGTAAAACTTGCTATAATAATAAGTGAAATAATTTAAAGAGGTAAGATATGGAGAAGATAGGATTAATATTAGAAGGAGGCGGTATGAGAGGTATTTATACTGCCGGTGTTTTAGATTTTTTTATAGAAAAAGATATAGAGGTAGATATAGTTATCGGTGTTTCAGCAGGAAGTTGTCATGGTGCGTCTTATTTATCTAGACAGTTCAAGAGATCGTACCATGCTACCTTAGATTATATAGAAGATAAAGAATATTTAAGTTTTAGAAATCTTATAAAAACGGGATCTATATTCGGCATGGATTTTATATTTAATAAGATACCAAATGAATTAAACATATTTGATCATAAAACATTTAACAAATCAAAATCTAAATTTATAGTGGTAACAACTAACTGTGAAAGTGGTAAAGCTGAGTATTTTGAACTAAAAGATATGAATAAAGAAATATTATATATGCAAGCATCATCATCAATACCTATGTTCGCAAATATTGTAGAAGTTGATGGATATAAATTAGTTGATGGAGGAATAGCAGATTCTATACCTATAGAATATTCATTAAGTCAAGGATATAAAAAGAATATAGTTATACTTACAAGAGATGAAACATACAAAAAAGATAAGTTAAAGTTTATACCTATAATAAAAAGTAGGTATAGAGAATATCCAAAGCTAGTAGATGCTATGGAAAATAGACATATTAATTATAATAAAAGTTTAGATTTAGTAAAAAAATTAGAGGATACAGGAGATGCTTTTGTTATTAGACCTAAAAAGCCAGTAAAAATTAGCCAACTAGAAAAGAATAGAGAAAAATTAAATCAGCTATATGAAGATGGATATAATGATGCAAAAGAGGTTTACAATGATATTCTAAAGTTTATGAAAAAAGAATAATTTTAAATAATACATAAAAGATTCAAGTTTATAATGGAAATTTTAGCTTTTTATAGCTTGTAATATTATTAATTTTTTATTATATTAAATTTTGAAGTTAAACTTATATCAAAAATAATAAAAGTTAAATTAAAACTTTAGGAGGAAGACTTATGGGATTAACAGCACATAATAATGCAAATAAAGGAGATATAGCAGAAACTATACTATTACCTGGAGATCCATTAAGAGCTAAATTTATAGCAGAGAATTTTTTAGAAGATGCAGTTGAATACAACACTGTTAGAGGAATGTATGGATACACTGGATACTATAAAGGGAAAAGAATATCTGTACAAGGAACAGGTATGGGTGGTCCATCAATGGGAATATACTCATATGAACTAATACATTTTTATGGAGTTAAGAATCTTATAAGAATAGGTTCAGCGGGAGCATTAAGTAAGGATTTAAAAATTCAAGACTTAGTTATAGGAATGGCTGCTAGTACAGATTCAAACTTTGGAGCTCAATACAACTTACCTGGAACTTATGCTCCATCAGCAAGTTTTGATCTTGTAAAAAAAGCTTATGATATAGCTAAAGAAAAAGGTATAGATGCAAAAGTTGGGAATATTTTATCAAGTGATGTATTTTACAGTGATACTGGTATGGAGTCATTAAAAGTATGGAGTAAGATGAATATATTAGCTGTGGAAATGGAAGCTGCAGCTCTTTATATGAATGCAGCTAGAGCTGGGGTTAATGCACTTTGTATGCTTACGATTTCAGATTTACCATTTGAAGGTGTTGCTACTACTGCAATGGAAAGACAAACAGCATTTACAAAAATGATGGAAGTTGCATTAGAATTAGCATAATAAATAAAAAAGAACTGATAAAATGATGTTATAAATTATTTTATCAGTTCTTTTTTATTTATTAAAATTTGAATTAGTTGCAAATTGACCAATATTTGATAATATAAAGTATATAAAAGTTATAATAAGGAGATATATATGCCTAAATATGCAAAATTACAAAAAAATATAAATGGAAAAGAAAAATATGTAATAACTCCAATGATACCAGGTGGATACCTAACACCTCAAACACTTATAAAAATAGGTGAAGTAGCTAAAAAATATAATGCATTTGTAAGATTAACATCTGCACAAAAAATAGCAATTGGTAATATAAAAGAAGAAGACATAGATTCAATATGGGAAGAACTAGAAATGGAACCTGCCATAAAAAATATATGCTCAGTAATAAATGTAGAAATGTGCTCGGCAAATTTTTGCAGAAGATCAAAGTATCCGATAATAGGATTAGGTATAAAAGTGACAAAGAAATTTCATGGAATGGAATTACCAGGTAAAGTAAAAATTGCAGTAGCAGGATGTAAAAACGCATGTATAAATGCATATACAAAGGATATTGGAATTTTATCAAATGTTGAGGGAAAATTATTTATAGTTGTAGGTGGAAAGGGTGGTGTAAACCCAAGAAAATATGATATATTAGCTGAAAACCTAAATGAAATTGAAGTAATAGATATTATTGATAAATTACTTTATTTATACAAAAGAAATGCTTTAGATAGCGAAAAGTTTACTATGTTTATAGAAAGAATTGGTATAAAAGATATAAAAGAGAATATATTATTAAAAATTTAATAATATGATATTTAAGATAGACTATAAAATAACGGGAGACATTGCTATTGAATATAAAAAGTTTAAGTTCTGTCTCTTATACACATTCCGAGCCCACGAGACCAGAGAGGATCTCGTATGCCGTCTTCTGCTTGAAAAAAAAAAAAAAACCCAAACGTACGTAAGCCTATTATTCCTATCAACATTACATATTTTTATATACATCCGCTGTAAGACCCCTTGTCCGCAGCTTTTTACTTATACTCCCATACACCAAATAT